>QHXX01000022.1 GCA_003223135.1 Acidobacteriota bacterium
CGCAATGTCTCAGGACATCCTCGAAATGATCAACAAGGAAATCGAGTCCAACACCATCTGCCTGTTCACCAAGGGCACGGCCGACATGCCCATGTGCGGCTTCTCGGCGCGCGCCATCGCCGTCTTCAAGGAGCTGGGCAAGCCCTTCAAGACGGTCGACATCCTGCCTGACCCCCGCATCCGGCAGATCCTGTCCACCGTCAGCCACTGGCCGACCGTCCCGCAGGTGTTCGTCGGCGGCAAGTTCATCGGCGGCAGCGACATCGTCGTCGAGATGCACCAGAAGGGCGAGCTCAAGCCTCTGGTCGAGCAGGCCTTCAAAGCGAAGCAGGCGGTGCCGGCGCGCTAGGCGACCGCTCCTCCCCGACCACCCCGGTCATCCGGCGCGATGGCTCGTCCGCAGGGTGCGTGTGGGCACCCAACGGGGTGGCACTCCGCCCCTCCCGGCCCTAGATTCACCCGTCGAAGCAGTCTGCCGCCGGAGAAAGTGTGCCGTCTCCGGGCCAGGGGGCCCGGGAGCGAGGGAGTCGCCGATTTCGACACCCGCGGAGTACTCCAAGAGGGCAAAGCAGTCGGCGCGGGCCGGGAACTACTCCCAGGCGGGAGACTTCTACCGCCTGGCCGGGGACTGGAAACACGCCAACGACATGTACCTTAAGGGAGGGCACTACGACCTGGCCGCCCGGCTCGCGGAGGAGATGGGCGACCTCCCCAACGCCGCTCTCTACTACCTAAAGACCGGTGACCTGGCGGCCGCCGGCGAGGTCGAGCTCAAGCAGGACAATCGCGAGAAGGCGGCCTGGATGTTCAACAAGGCCGGCCAGTACGCGCGCGCCGCCGAACTGCTCGAGGCCCTGGACCAGTTCGCCGCCGCCGCCGACAACTACCGCAAGGGCGGCTTCCGCGACAAGGCGGCCATTCTCTACGTCAAGGCGGGCAAGGAGGCGCTGGCCGCCTCGATCTTCGAGGAGTTGATCGAGGAGCTGAGCCGGCAGGAGCCGGGCGGGTTCCGCTCCGAGGCGGAGCGCGCATTGCTCTTGAAGTATCACCGCTATTGCGGCGAGCTGCACATGAAGCTGGACCGTCCGGATCAAGCCGCGCCGCACTTCGAGCTGGCCCTCATGTACGACCAGGGGGCCGAGGCCTGGCATCGGGCCGGGCACACCGAGAAGGCGGCCGACATCCTGCTGCGCCTGCAGCGGCCGGAGGACGCCTTCCGCATCCTGCAGGAGGCGGGCCGGGACATCTCGACGCTGGGGCCGGTGGTGCAGGCGGAGATCCTGGCGCGCCAGGGAAAGCAAAGCGAGGCGGCCGACATCCTGGAACGGGCCGGCAGTTTCTTCAAGGCGGCCGAGATGTGGAAGGAGGCGGGAGAGCCGCTGCGCGCCGCGGTCCTGTTCGAGAAGGAAGGAGAGACCGACCAGGCCGCCAATCTGTATGTGCAAGCCGGCAAGCACGAAGACGCTGCTCGTCTCTTCGAGTCGGCGCGTGATTTCAAGAACGCCGCCGACCTGTACCGCAAGGCGGGCCGGATCGAAGAGGCGGCGCGCGTCTACATGAAGGCCGACGACCCGATCGCGGCCGCCCGTCTGTACTACGAGAAGAAGAACTACGACGCCTGCATCAAGGCGCTGCAGAAGGTTTCGCCCGACGACCCCGGCTTCCGCAAGGCGTCGTTCCTGCTCGGCCGGATCTTCGCCGAGCAGGGGCTGCACACCCTCGCCGCCGACAAGTTCGCGGCCGCCATCGAAGGTGAGGACGTCAACGACGAGACCGTCGTCATCTATTACTCGCTGGCGCTGGCGCACGAGGCGAACCTGCGGCCGCGCGAGGCGCTGAGCGTATACCAGAAGGTCCTGTCCTACGACTACTCCTATAAAGACGCGCTCAAGAGGATGAAGGCCCTGGAGGAAGAGCCATTGGTGCGCCTCAGCACGCGCGGAACGCCCCGCAAGGAGGCCACCGAGAGCGGCTGGGCCGAGCCGAACCGCTACCGCGTCGAGCAGTCGCTCGGCGCCGGCAAGCTGGGCGAGGTCTTCCGCGGAGTGGACATGGCGCTCGGGCGCAAGGTCGCGATCCGCCGCGTCCACGAGGGCCCGAACGAGGCGGGGAAGGCGGACCGCTTCCTGAAGGAGGCGGCGCAGGCCGCGCAGCTCAGCCACCCGAGCATCGTGTCGATCTACGACACCGGCGCGGACGAGAACGGCCGCTTCATCGTCTCGGCGCTGGCCGAGGGGAAGACGCTGCGGGCTCTTTTGAGCGAGAAGGTGCGCTTCGAGGTGAATCGCGTCGTCGAGCTTGGCCGGCAGATCCTGCAGGCCCTGGAGCACGCCCACGGTCGCGGCGTCCTGCACCGCAACCTGCGACCCGAGAACATCTTCGTGACCGAGGACGACAAGGTGAACGTCGCCGACTTCGGTCTCGGCGTGCGCCTGACCGACCTGTCCACGCAGGAGCTCTCGACCGGCCGCCTGATTCAGTACACGCCCCCCGAGATGCTGTTGAAGGACAGGGTCGACGGTCGCTCCGACCTCTACTCGTTGGGCATCATTCTTTATGAACTGGCCGTCGGGCACCCGCCGTTCGAGGGAAGCGATGTCGGCCATCAGCAGGCGCACGCGGCGGTGCCGCTTCCCGGCCCCGGCGAGAGGCCCCTGCCCGATTTTCTGAGGTCCGTGATCCTGCGACTCCTGGAGAAGGACAAGAACAGGCGCTACCCGGACGCCGCCGCCGTGCTGCGCGACTTGCAGCTCAAGGTGGTCGTGCCCGGCATCACCGTGGCCGGGCGCTACGAGGTGCTGGCGGAGATCGGCCGCGGCGGCATGGGGACCATTTTCCGGGCGCGCGACACCGAGCTGGACGAAGTGGTCGCCCTCAAGTTTCTCGCGGGCGAGATCGGCGCCGACCTCGCCGCCCGCTTCGTGCAGGAGATCAAGACCGCTCGCAAGGTCAACCACCCGAACGTCGTGCGCGTCTTCACGCTGGAGAAATGGCAGGAGCACCGCTTCATCGTCATGGAGTACATCGACGGCGTCGCCCTGCCGCGCTGGATGACGCGCACCCCGCCGCCCGGGCGCTCCGATCGCGTGCGCCTGGCGCTGCAGCTCACCACGGCCCTCGATGCGGCGCACAAGAACGGCATCGTGCACCGCGACATCAAGCCGGAGAACATCCTTGTGAGCGCCGGCGGCGACGCGAAGATCCTCGACTTCGGCATCGCCCGGCCCGAGAACCCGGGCCACACCCTGACCGCGACCGGTGCCGTCGTCGGATCGCCCATGTACATGTCGCCCGAACAGATTCAGGCGATGGGTGTCGACCGCCGGACGGACATCTATTCGCTCGGGGCCGTCCTCTATTACCTCTTCACGGGCCTGGAGCCTTTTGCGGGCAAGGACATTCAGGAAATTCTGATGAAGCACCTCGGGACCCGGCCGAAGCCACCTCATCAGATCGACACCTCGCTGCCGCGTCCGCTCTCCGATGCCATCATGCGGGCGCTTGCGCCCGACCGCGAGAAGCGCTTCCAGGCCGCCTCTGATCTGGCGTCCGCCCTGTCCCTCGCCATCGAGTCGGCGGCGTAAACCGGAGCACCGCGCCCGTCGACGGCCGTTTCCTCTCAGCCGTAGCTTTCCCGGTGAATCCGCCCACGCGGGACGCCGATCGAGGCGAGGTGCGTCATGACCGCCTCCAGAAACCTCCGCTGCGGCTCGCCCCCCTTTTCCTTTGCGGCCAGCCGATCAAACTTCGTCACGCCCGGTCCGCAGACGAAAACTTCGACCGAGGAGGGATCGGGGACGAACTCGCGGATGATCTCTTCGGTCACCCGGCCGCGGCGGACATCCGAGGATGACCGCAGCCGTTTCTTCTCCCGGCTGAGGGCGTGGACGATCCTCAGCCTTTTGGGATGTGCGGCGGCCAGCTCGTCGAGCTGCTGCCTGAAGATGACGTCCTCCCAGACCCTGTTGGCGTAGATCAGGGTGTGCCGCACCTTCAGGTGCTGGTGCAGGGCGTGCTTGAGAATGCTCATGTTCGGTACGATGCCCGACCCGGCGCACATGTGGACCAGGTGGTCCGTGCGGGACTCGATGTCATGAGGCAGAACGTAGGGCCCGCTGAACCCGGTGACGACCAGCCGCGTCCCGGGTAGCGTGTCCCAGACGAGAAGAGGCGACAGCAGCGGCGGGTAGCGGGTGATACCCGGGACGTACCGTTCTTCCTTGATCGTGATGGCAAGGGATCGCTCGTGCGGCGCGGAGCTTAAAGAGTAGGCCCGCGCCTGCTCCTTTGTCCCCTTGCAGTCCTCGAAGTACGCGATAAACCGCTCGAGGGCGCGGAACTGCTGCGGCTCAAGAGTCAGGAAGTGGCCCGGACGGTATTCGAGACGATCGTTGCCGGTGAACAGCACGAGGGTCGCCGCTTCCGGGGTCTCGCGCACGACCTCCCCAACCATCACCTCGAGGTCTTTGATTTTAGGTCGCGGGGCGGTCTCCGGATCCAGAGGTGCCTGCACGGGGGCCCTCCTGGCGCGTGAGAATACCACCACGGAGCGGACCGGGTCACTCGGCGCGGGGTCATGACTGTGGCCACCGGCCTATCCCTCGCCGCGGAGGCGGCGACGAAGGGGATGTCCGCGCTCGCCGCGCGGCGCGTCTGCTTGCTGGCCGGCGGAGACGTGCGCTATAGTCAGGACAGCGGCCACCTTCACGCACGGGACGATGGATGATCAAAACGCATGGACTGACGCACATCAGTCTCGCCGTCCGCGACCCCGAACGCTCGTTGCGCTTCTACCGGGAAGTCTTCGGCGTCAAGGAGTACTACCGCGACGAGGACAGCATCCAGGTCCAGGGGCCGGGCAGCCACGACGTCCTTGCCTTCGAGCGCAAGGCCGGGGCCGCCGGCGTCCCCGGCGGCATCGAGCACTTCGGGTTCCGCCTCGTCCGCCCCGAGGACATCGACACCGCCGTGAAGGAGGTCGAGCGCGCCGGCGGCAGGCTCCTCCGCCGCGGCGAGTTCGCCCCCGGCCTCCCGTACGCGTATGTCCACGATCCAGATGGCTATGAGATTGAAATTTGGTACGAGTGAGGCCGGGCGCGCGTCGTGAGCGCACCTGTGAACCCCTTCGGGCACGTTGACATCCGGGTGACGAGCCGGGAAGAGGTGGAGCTCCTGGCGGCCGTCGTCCGAAGCGCCGGCGGGCGCATCACGAGCGGGCCGAAGGTCTACCCGGAGTACAGGGGCACGTACTTCGCGGTCTTCTTCGAGGACCCCAGCGGCAACCGTCTCGAGGTGGTCTACCGGACGATCTGAGGGTCCGCCGGGCGGGGGCGGGGGCTAATCGGTCCGGTCGACGGCCAGATCGAGGTGCATCCAGATCACACGCGAGTACCGGAACAGCAGCGGGGCGAAGGGGACAAACAGGGGCAGCGCCAGAGTAAGGATGGCCAGATCGGACCACTCCCGCAACAGGAGTCTCAGGACACCCGCCAGGGCCAGATAGACCGGGATCGCCAGGGCGTAGCTGACGTACATCGCGCCGACGAAATAGCCCGGCTCGCGCTCGAAAATGTGGCCGCACATAGGACAGGCATCGTGCATGACGAGCAGCGAGCGGAACGCGCGCCCCTGGTGGCATCTGGGGCAGCGTTGTCGCGCGATGGAAAGAAGGTGCGTGCGGAACGGCTCGGCCATGTAGCGACCCAATCGTGGAGCTGCCGGCTGGTGGTCCCCAGTCTATCGCACCCTGCTCCAGGCGTTCAATCGGCCCTCCGAGCACTTTCCTCGGTCGCGGGGCGACGAAGCCGCCTTCCAACAGTACGGACACGCCAGCATGATGCACGCGCCGGTCCCGTGAAAGCGGAGGGGTCTCCGGGGAATCCCCGGCACCCCCGGCTTCTTGATCCGGGCTCCTACCTCATGTAGTCTCTCCGCCATCATGACAGGCGGGACGACCCTTCCCGATCCCCGGGTCCTTCTCGAGGAGGCGCGGGCTCTGCGCCCCTTCATCGTCGACCTCACCGTGCGCGTCTGCCGGGAGCGGACGGTGAACTACTTCGCGGAGGACTTTCCGGGAGGGGGGCCCGACGGCATGACGTCGCCGGGGCAGGAAGGGAAGGTGGTCGCCGTCCTGGCGGAAGAGCTCAAGAAGGTGGGGGTGCAGTTCACGACACACGCCAAGGTGCCGGGCCGGGATTGCCTTCTGGCGACGGTCGGCCGGCGGTTGCCGGGGTACCGGCACATGCTGGTGCTGTTGCACACCGACACGGTGCCGAGCGGGGCGCCCTCCGACTGGAAGTTTCCGCCGTTCGAGCCGTTCGAGAAGGACGGGAAGCTCTTCGGCCGCGGGGTGCTGGACGACAAGGGACCGCTGGTCTCGGCGTTCGCGGCGCTCCGGATCCTCAGCGCGCACGAGGACCTGATCCCCGGCGCCTTCACCTTCGGGGCGGTCGGAGACGAGGAGGTCGGCATCGGCGTGGGTCTCCCGTACCTGATCGAGCGCGGGCTCATCCACTGCACCGATGCCGTCATTCCCGACATCGCCGGAAACATGAAGGAGATCAATGTCGCGGAGAAGGGACGGGTGCTCCTGAAAGTGAAGGCGCACGGCCGGCAGGCGCACGCCATGGAGCCGGCGAAGGGCGTGAACGCCATCAACGCCATGGCGCGCTTCCTGGTCGCCCTGCAGAACGGGAGACTGCGCTACCGCGCCCATCCGATCCTGGGCGGGCCGACGATCAACGCCGGGCTGGTGCGCGGCGGCGTGGCGCCGAACGCGGTGCCGGCCGACTGCGAAACGACGCTCGACATCCGCTACGTGCCGGGACAGACCGCCGACGGAATCCGCCAGGAGATCCAGACGATCGCCTCCGAGTCGATCTGGGGGCCGGGAGAGGTGGCCGCGGCAGGATTCACGGCGGAGATCATGCAGGACGCCAAGCCATGCGAGGTGTCGCCGGACGCGCCCATCGTCAAGCGTATCCGGAGGCACGCTCCCGACGCCCGGGTCGTCGGCAGCGGCGGCGGCACGTTTGCCAAGGACCTGGTGCTCATGGGTGTCGACGCCGTGGGCTGGTCGCCCGGCGATGAGGCGACTTACCACCAGCCGAACGAAGAGATCGAGGTGGAGCAGCTCGTGACGTTCGCCGGCCGGCTCGCCAACCTGGCGCTCGAGATCGCCAACGAACAACAGGCATGAGGGCGACCCGCCGCCCGATCGGGCGGGCGGCCATCGTCGCGGCGATCCTTCTGGCACCGGTTGCGACGCTTTCCCGGGGGGACCGCGCCACCGCCCAGTCGCCGGAGGCCCCGCACGACGCCACGTCCCACCAGTCGTTCACGGACGTCGAGAGATGGAAACGGATCTTGGACGACCCGAAGCGTGACGAATGGCAGAAGCCGCAACAGGTGGTCGAGGCGCTCGGCCTCGGCCCCGGCAACATCGTGGCGGACCTGGGCGCCGGCACGGGCTATCTCGAGCGTTATCTCTCGAAGGCGGTGGCGCCGGGCGGCATCGTCCTGGCGATCGACACCGAGCCGGAAATGGTGCGGCAGCTCGGGCAACGGGCCCTCAAAGAGGGGACGGCCAACGTCGTGCCGGTCCTGGCGCTCCCGCAGGAGCCGTTCCTGCCGCCGGGCCGCGCCGACCGCGTGCTGATCGTCGACACCTTCCACCACATCGACGATCGAATCCGCTACGTCCGCAGGCTGGCGGACGCGCTGGCTCCCGGCGGGAGCGTCGTGATCATCGACTTCCACAAGCGTCCGCTCCCGGTGGGGCCGCCACCGGAGCATAAGCTTGCGCGTGATTTCGTCGTGGACGAGATGAAGCAGGCGGGCTTCCGTCTGGCGGACGAGAAGACCTTCCTGCCATACCACTACTTTCTGTTCTTCCAGCCGGGGACGAAATAGTGCTGACCACCGCCGACTTCAGGAAGGGCCTGGCGATCCTGGTGGAGGGGCAGCCCTACCTCATCATGGACTACAGCGTGCAGACCCCCTCGGCGCGCGGGTCCGCCACGCTGGTGAGGATCAAGGGGCGCAACGTCATCACCGGGCAGGTGCTGGACATGACCTTCAAGGCGGGCGAGAAGTTCCAGGAGCCGGACCTCGAACGCCGCAAGATCAACTTCCTGTACGCCGCCGGCGACGAGTTCCATTTCATGGACGAGCAGTCCTTCGAGCAGTTCCACCTCGACCGCGAGACGCTTCAAGACGCGGCGCGCTGGCTGCGAGAAGGGATCACCCTGCGCTCGGTCGTCTTCCAGGGGGCGGTGGTCGGCATCGAGCTGCCGCAGTTCGTGGAGTTGAAGGTGGTCGAGACCGGTCCGGGCGGCCGCTCCGACATGGCGAGCGGCAAGGTCACGAAGCCCGCGACCCTCGAGAACGGCACGCAGATCCGCGTCCCGGTCTATCTCGACGGGGGCGAGACGGTGATGGTGGACACGACGACCGGCGAGTTCGTGAGGCGGGTGTCCGGCAAGTAGACAGGCGAGGGAACGGACTCGCGGGGGGGCACGCATGAAGCTGTCGCGCAGGGCCGTGACCCGGGCCGTCATCGGCGCGCCCGTCATGCTGTTCGCCGCGTCGGTCGCCCGGCTGGAATCGCTCCTGGGATGGAAGGAGGCGCGCGCCGCGCAGGCGCCTGCGCCTTCACCCGCGCCCGAGGAAGCGCCCGCCGACTCGGCGCTCGGGCGCTTTCTGGCCCGCGAGGAGGAGGAGCTGTCGGGCGAGGAGCGTCGCAGGGTCCGCCGGCAGGTGGCGCAGCTGGAGCAGGCGCTCAAGGAGATCCGCGGCTTCAAGGTCACGAACGACGTCCCGCCGAGCGGCACGTTCAAAGCACTCAGGACGAGGCGGCCCCATGATCGCTGACGACATCCTCTACAAGCCGGTCACGGAGCTTTCGAAGATGGTGCGCGCACGGCAGGTCTCGCCTGTCGAGCTGACGCGGGCGTACCTGTCGCGCATCGAGGCGCTCAACCCGGTGCTGTCGGCCTTCGCCACGATCACCGGGGACCTCGCCCTGGAGCAGGCGAGACAGGCGGAGCGCGAGATCGCCGCCGGAAGAAACCGCGGGCCGCTGCACGGCATCCCGTACGGGGCGAAGGATCTGGTCGCGACGAAAGGGATCAGGACCACCTGGGGGGCGAGGCCGTTCGCCGACCGGGTGATCGACGACGACGCGGCGATCATCCGGAAACTTCGCGGGGCGGGCGCCGTCCTGCTCGGCAAGCTGGCGATGATCGAGCTGGCCGGGGGCTTAGGGTACTCGAAGGGTGAGTCCTCGCTCACCGGGGCCGCGCACAACCCCTGGGCCCTCGACCGCTGGACCTGCGGATCGTCGTCCGGGTCGGGGGCGGCCGTGGCCGCGGCTCTGGTCCCGTTCGCCATCGGATCGGAGACCTGGGGATCGATCATCTGCCCGTCGTCGTTCTGCGGCGTGTCGGGTTTGCGCCCAACATTCGGACGCGTGTCGCGGCAGGGAGCGATGGCCCTGTCATGGACGCTCGACAAGCTCGGCCCGATGGCGCGCTCGGCGCGCGACTGCGAGATCGTCTTCGATCACATTCAGGGCCACGATCCGGACGACCCGTATTCCTCCGACGAGAAGCCGGCGCCGGCCTCCGACCCCGGTTCCGTCAAGACGCTGAAGGTCGCGTACCTCAAGCTCGATTTCGACAAGCAGGGCGACAAGTCGGTGGAAAAGGCGTTCCTTTTGGCCCTCGAAGACCTTCGTCGGGCCGGCGTTCACCTGGAGGAGGCGAAGTTGCCGGACCTCCCCTTCGAGGCGGCCGCCTCCGTCGTCCTGACCGCCGAGGTGGCCACGGCCTTCGAGGATCTTCAGAGATCGGGGGGCGCCCGCGATCTGGTCAGCCCCGACGCGCCCCTGTCGTTCGTGGTGGCACGAGCGGTGACCGGACCCGACTTCGTCAAGGCGCAGCGCGTGCGCACGGTCTGCCAGAAGGCGATGGCCGACTTGTTCGCGCGGCACGACGTCCTCCTCTACCCGGGCGAGGGGTACACCGCCTTCCCGATCGACAAGGACTTCAACGACATCGCCTGGTCCGACCCGGTGGGCGCCGCCGGCAATCTGTGCGGCCTTCCGGCGTTCGCCGTGCCGTGCGGCTTCGGCGCCGACGAGCTGCCGGTCAGCCTGACGGCGATGACTTCCGCCTTCGAGGAAAACAAGGGAATCTCCCTGGCACGCTTCTTCCAGGGCATCACGTCCTGGCACCTCAAGCGGCCGCCCCTTCTGCCCGTGGGCGTGACGCCCCTCGCCGGAGCGACAGGGTGGGACGTGTCCCCGCGGGCATCAGTGCCCTGAGGCGGGTGGATGGATCCCAAGGGCCGAGTGGCGCTCATCAGCGGCGGCGCACGAATCGGGCAGGAAGTGGCCGCCGCCCTGGCGCGGCGCGGCTGTCACATAGCACTCACCTACAACAGGTCCCGCAAGAGCGCCGAGGAGACGGCGGACCGCGTGCGCTCGTTCGGGGCGCGCTCCATGGTGGTGAAGGCCGACCTGTCGCGGGCGGCGGGGGCGGCCGCGGCGGTGCACGCCGTCCACGGGAGGCTCGGCGGCCCGGATATCGTCGTCTGCATGGCGTCGGTGTACGAGCGGGTGCCGTTCGAAAAGCTGGACGAGCGGTCATTCCGGATGAACCTGGACGTCGACCTGGCGAGCGCCTTTTACCTCGCCCGCGAGGCGGCCCCGCAATTGAAGAAAGGCGGCGCCGGGCGCATCGTCCTGTTCGCCGACTGGCTGCCGAGAAGCGGCCGGCCGCGCTACCGCGGCTTCCTGCCGTACTACATCGCCAAGGCCGCCGTCGTCGGCCTGACCGAGAGCCTGGCGCTGGAGCTGGCGCCCGAGATCCTGGTGAACGCCATCGCTCCCGGTCCGATCCTCAAGCCGCCCGGCATGAGCGCCAGGGCCGATCGGGCCGTGCGCCGGGTGACGCCGCTCGGGCGCTGGGGCGGCCCCGAAGAAATCGCGCGCGCCCTTCTCTTCCTGGTCGAAACCGAGTTCGTCACCGGAGAGTGCATCCGGGTCGACGGCGGGCGTCACCTGCACTAGTCCGGGCCATGGCCCGGCCCGATTGGAAGAGGCTGTTGTAGTATTCGCGTCCCATCATGGAGGATTACGGACAATGAACCAGCCACGCACCTCCTCGCTCAGGATCGACGCCGTCCGTCCATGGGCGCTTGCCCTGCTCTTCGCGGTGGGCCTGGCGCTCGCCGTGTCGCCGGCCGTCGCCGCGATCGAGAATTACCAGATCGACCCCGCCCACAGCGCCGTGGGGTTCTCCATCCGGCACCTGTTCAGCAAGGTGCCGGGGCGGTTCACCAGGTTCGAGGGGAAGATCGCCCTGGACAGAGAGGACTGGTCGAAGAGCTCGGTCCAGGTGAGCATCGACGCCGGGAGCGTCGACACCAATGAGCCGAAGCGCGACCAGCACCTGCGCAGCGACGCGTTCTTCGACGTCGCCAAGTTCCCGAAGATCACGTTCCAGTCGACGGCCGTGAAGCAGGTCGCACCGAACAAGCTTCAGGTCACGGGAAGCTTGACGATCCGCGGCACCACCAAGCCGGTGGCGCTCGACGTCGATGTCCTGGGCTTCGGGCCGGGCTACGGCGGCGTCGTCCGCGCCGGATTCGAGGCGCACGCGAAGATCAACCGGCAGGACTTCGGCGTCGCCTGGAACGACGTGATCGAGGGCGGTGGCGCCGTCCTGGGCGATGAAGTGGAGATCAACATCAACGTCGAGGCGGCGAAGGAGCAGCCGAAGCCGGCCGCCAGCCCGGCCCCCAAGAAGGGCAACTGAGGGGCCGGCTCGCCCCGCCCGCACCTGAATCGTACGGGACCACCGCGCCCGACGTGACGACTCCGGGCACGCCGGAAGCAGCGTTCTCCGGTCCCGCACGCCGCAACCCCGCTCAGCGGTCGATGGCGGGAGCGAGCCGCCTCCAGCCGCTTCCCTCGTGGTCGTAGTGGAAGATGCCGGGATGGAGGATCTCCGCAAGGATCTCGAGCGACTCGACCAGGCGCGGTCCGGGGCGGTTGAAGAACAGGTGCCCGTCGGCGAGGAAGACCCGCCCGCCGCGCACCGCCCGGAGACGCCCCCAGCCCGGCAGCTTCCGGAGAGCCTCCGCTTCCCGGGCGGTGCGTTCCAGGTCGAAGCCGCAGGGCAGGACGACGATCGTGTCCGGATCGGCGGCCGCGAGGCTGTCCCACGTCATCCCGGGTGAATGCCGTCCTGCCTCGCCGAACAGGTTGCGGCCCCCGGCCAGCGCTACGAGCTCGGGCATCCAGTTGCCCGCCGCCATCAGAGGATCGATCCACTCGACGCAGGCGACCATGGGGCGGCTGTCGATCCGGGCCGCGCGGGCCGCGATCGCCTCGACCCGCCCTTCCAGGTCCCGTCTCAACGCCCGGCCGCGTTCCGCGACCCCCAGCGCCTCCGAGACCCGCTCGATGTCCTTCCATACGTCCAGAAGATGCGCCGGCTGAAGGGCCAAAAGCGCCGGGCGCGAGCCGATCCACTCCCCGAGCGCCGTCTCGACGTCGCGCAGGCTCACGGCGCACACGTCGCACAGCGTCTGGGTGATCACCAGGTCGGGCCGGAGCTGCCGCAGCCGCGCGGCGTCGACGCGGTAGACCGAAAGAGCCTGCTCGAGGATCGCCCGGACCGAGACGTCGATGTCGCGACTCGGCCGCCCGGCGTCAAGGCGCGGCTCGGAGCAGGCGGGAAGATCGCGCACCGATTCGGGGACATCGCACTCGTGCGAGCGGCCCACGAGGCGATCCTCGCAGCCGAGGGCGCAGACTATCTCGGTGCTGCTGGCGATGAGCGACACGACGCGCGTGGCTTCCCTGGACACGTCCGGAGTCTACCTCGTCTCCGCGCCCCCGCCATGAAGACGCCTAGATTTGTCAGCGCGAAGAACTGGAATTCGGGCGGCGAACGACGCTCCAGGGCGACGGGAGGGGGCCGACGTACAGGAGGTCGTAGTCCACGACGGCGTGGATCGAGGGGAAGCCTTCGAAATAGCCCGCGATCCCGGCGGCGTCGAGCAGGAAGGTCGGATGGATCCGCGACAGGTCGACGTTCACGGTCGCGTCGACGATACGCTCGAACCTGAGCGCCTGCAGGTGGTGGCTCACACGGACGTTCAGTCGGCGCGCCGCGGAGTCGTGGTGGACCTGCACCAGGAGCGGCATGTCGAGCGGCAGGGCGGTGGCGGCCGATGCGAAGGCGAAATTGAAGAAGGCGTTGCCGGCCACGTTGCCGCCGAACACGGAGGGGGTCACGAACGGGCCGCCGAAGACGGTGACATTCGGGAAGTAATCGAACTCGACCAGGTCGAAGCTGTCGGACGGGAACGAAGTGCGGTTGAGCCCGGTGGTGGCGCGGTTCCACAGGCCGAAGGCGATCTGCGAGAAGCCGTTCGGGTCCGCGAAGAAGCCCTCGGAGCGGATGGTCAGGATGGCGCCGAAGTCGAAGTCGGCGTCGGTGGAGAAAGACTGTCCGATGGGGGTCGAGAGCCGCGCAGTCGGGAGGGTGGTGTCGTACACGACCCGTAGCGTCCCTTCGCGATCGGCGGGGAAGTGGGACGGCTCCTCGGGCACAAACGTGAAGCGGGCGGCGACGTCTCCTTCGCCGAAGAAGGCGCCGGCAGGGCGGCGACCGGTGCGCCGTTCTCCGCGTTGAAAATCAGGACGCGGGGCTCGAAGAAATTGCTGTCCGCGACCAGGAGATACCCGTCGCCGTCGAGCTCGATGGACGAGACCAGACCGGCGCTGTCGAAGATCGTGTCCCGCACCTCGCCGGTCGTAGGGTCGAACGACTTGACGAAGTTGTGGAACGAGGCGTCGGAGACGAGACAGTAGCCGCGCGTCGCCGAGTGGATCACGACACCGCTGACGTTTCCTCCGAGGACGTCATCGTCCACCAGGAGCCCGCGGGCGGCGCGGGTGACCGGGTCGATCGTTTCGATGCCGCCGCTCAGGACCGGCGCCGGCCGGTTGAAGCCGGGGAAGAGGCCGGCCAGCCCGACGTAGATGAGACCGGTCGCGGGCGCGTAAGACAGCGACTCGAAGGGATTCTGGCCGGAGAGGTCGATGACCTGGATCACCTGCCGGAGCACCGGATCGATGACCACGACCCGTCCGTTCATTAATTCGCTGAAGGAGGCGTCCGCGTCCTGCAGCGTGACGTAGATCAGGCCGTCGTGCAGAAGCGCCTGATCGGGCCGGGGATAACGGTCGCGGTTGCGGGCGTACGGCGTGAGGTCGATGCGATCCACGATGTCGCCCGTCGCGAGGTCCATGACCGCGACGTCGCTGAACCCGGCGCCGTAGCGCGTGATGAATGCGGTGCCCGCGTCGCCGGCGGCCCCGGGCGGCGGGACAACGAGATCGAGAGGGTTCGACAGGTTGCCGGTCGAGTACTCGAAGAGCGTCTCGAACGGACCTTCCGGATTGAGCCCCTGCACGTTGTCGAACGTGAATCGGTTCACAATGAACGGCCTTCCGTCCTCGACCCGCGCGATCGCGTCGCTGCTGATGATCTCGACGTCGTCCTCCACGCTGATCCGCGTGTCGTAGCGCACCGTGATGACGGAGACCTTGCCGATCGACCCCTGCAGGTCGGAGCCCGCGACGAGATACCGTCGCCGTTTCACCGCCACGAACGAGCCGTGTCCAGGGAATCCGAAGAGCGCCGCGGGCCCGGCCACCCGCCGGGCGCCATCCAGAGCCGTCCCTTCGAGATCGAGCAGGAGGCCGGCGTTTCCGACGCGGATCGGTCCGAAGAATCCGGTCGCCAGAGCGCCGCTGCCGTACGAGCCGCGCACTGCGATCTCCGGCGGCGCCTCGAACGCCTGCGGGACGCCGCCGGCGCTGACCGAGAGGACGTGCGCCCGCGCCTCGAACGCCGGGTCGCCGTCGTCGAGCGATGCCTCGTCGAAGATCATCTCGAGGTCGAGATCGATGCCGCGATAGGTGAGTCCGGAGACGACGATCTCGGTGTCCGGGTAGGTCACCGACATTGACCTCGAAGGTCGCATCGAGGCCCTTGCGCAGACGCAGGCGGTAGCCGGCATCGTGCAGGTAGCGGGCGGGGAGCGCCTCGCTCGGGGTATTCGAAGGGTCGATGAAATTGCGCCCGACGTAGGTGAAGTCGTAGAACAGTCGGCCAGGGCCGGCCGCAAGTGTCGCGGAAGCGGTCATCTCGTTTTGCGGTCGTCCCGGCAGAAGACGCCCGTCCGTGGGCCGGCCGCTGACGTCGCGCGGCGCCTGGTGGGTGACGTTCAGGCTGCCGTTGAAGCGCTTTCCGATCCCGAGGGCAAGCGTCAGCTCGGCGCCGCGGATGCGCGCCCTGTCGAAATTTTGCGCCAGGACGGTGCTCTGCGAATTCGGGATGAACTGGATGAGGTCCTCCGCCAGGGTCTCGAACAGGGTGAATTCAACGCGCGCCGAGCGCAGGGCGCCCGCGGGCCGGGGGAGGGAGGCGGCGAGGCCCAGATCGAGGCTCCGCCCTCGCTCCGGCATGAGCGCGGGGTTTCCCTGCACAGACCCCTGGTTCCCGAACAGCTCGACGAAGTCCGGCAGGCGAGCGAAGCGGCCGAAGTTCCCCTTGACGGTGAGCGCCTCGGACGCCTTGAGTCGAAAGCCGATCTTGCCGGTGAGATAGCTGTCTTCTTCGTCCGGCAACACGACGCCTCCCGCCGAGCCCGGACGGAAGGTGCTGGCGTAGGCCTCGTGCCGCAGCGAGGGGTTGATGACGAGCCGGTCAGAGGCGAAGGAGATCTGATCCTCGAGCGTCACGACCGTGCCGTGGCGCATGGCCCGGCCGATGTCCGCGGGCCCGCGGATGGCGCGATCCTCGAGATCGGCGGTCTCGCGGCGCCGTGCCAGCAGAAACGAGATCGCCTGGCGGCCCGGGGCGGCGACGACGAGGCCGAACTCGGCTCCCAGCGTGTCGATCAGATTGACGGTGTCGACCAGGCGGCCGGTGACGCTGGTCGGCCCTGTCGGGTCGTCGAACTCCTCGCGGTACCGCGTGTAGTCGGCGGCTACGCGCGCCAGGAGCCGCCCGCCGAGAATCCCCGGCATCTCGAATTCGGGTCGCAGCAGCCAGCGGGTCGTCGCAAACCGCGCGTCGGGAGACTTGCAGCAGTCGAGGCCCGGAACGCCCCGGTCGCTCGCGAGCAGATCGGCGGCGAGCGCGAAGCGGCCGCGACGACCGCTCTTGAGCGTCGCCTGCCCCGACAGGTGCCCGCGGCGAAAATCGTTGTTCTCCCGGCGCAACGTGGCGTCGTCCCTCGGATCGTGAGGTGTGCCGTTATTGTCGAAGTGAAGGTAGGCGCCGTCGCCGCGGGCGCCGTCGAACCCGACCCGGTAGTCGCCGCGATCTCGCCGGCCGGCGATCGACGCGATCGCCTCCGTCGATCCGTACGACCCGGCCGAGGCCGAGCCGGTCGCCACCGGGGATCGGGACGCCCGGCGGGTGTGGATCAGGACCGCCCCTCCGATCGAGGCGGCCGGCAGCCCGGCCGGCGTGAAGCCGCGGTACACCTCGATCGACTCGACCTGTGCAAGCGGCAGGTCGGCCAGGTTCACCGCCCCGCCCAGAGCGCGATTGAGCGGCACGCCGTCGAGATAGACGACGACCTGCTCGGCGCTCGAGCCGCGGATCGAGACGGTGGCGTACTCCCCTCCCAGCCCCCGCACCTGGACCCCGACCATGTCACGCAGGAGCTCGGGGACCGACGTCACCTTGTCGGCGAAGTCTTCGGCGCGGATCACGGTCGCGAAGGCGGTGGTGTCCAGCCCCGCCGCTTCGTCGGAGCTGCCGCGGACCTCGATCGTCTCGATCGGACCCTGCGCCGCGACCGGGGACGGAGCGGGTGCGGGAGTGGACGCGGGGGGAGCGGCGTCCTCGGCGCGGGCCGCGGCCGCCACGACCAGCACCTGGCCCGCGAGAAGCAGGGCCGCCCGCTGCGACCATCGGCTCACAGGCAGTCGCCCGTCGCGGGGTGGCGGATATCGTGTGCCGTGGAGAAACCGTACCCCAGGCCGCTCCCGGGCGGGTTCTGGCGCACCAGGTAGAAGAACGCCTGCCCCGCCGAAGGGAGGGATGCGTCGGCCAGACCGCGCGTGGTCAGGTCGGTCGAGTCGTTCTCGATGCAGGTGACGACTCCGAGATCGACGAGCCCGCCCATGGCATGGAGCGCCGAGACGCCGCCACGGATGACGTCGTAGGTGATCCCCGAGCCGAGGAAATTCCAGCGCACCACGGTCGGCGACGCCTCGGCGACCTCGAGATCCAGGACCGGGACGAAGAACGGAGCGGCGGACGCCCTGGCGGGATCGCGGCAGGACGCGGCCTCGATGCCATCGGGCACGCCGTCGCCGTCGCTGTCAGGGTCGGCGGGATTGGTGAGATAGAAGAAACGCTCGGCGTCGTCCGACAATCCGTCGCCGTCACTGTCGATCTCGGCGGGACCGAGGAGCGGCCGCGAATGGATCGCCACGACCGCGTCGAGGTCGAACCCCTCCGACGACCCCGGAATGCCGATCGGCAGGTTCGGATCGATCAGGCGCACGTAGCGCGCCCGGGTCAGCCCGACGGTGGCCAGGTCGAAGGCGTCGCCGCCGTGCCCGGACACGCCCCCGGGTGCCGCCGGGTCGAAGACCAGCGGGTCGTCCGGCACCGTCCAGTTGCCGGTGAAATTGGGCGTGATCCCGAACAGCCCGATGAGACGCCCCAACAGCGCCTTGTCGGTGCACAGCGACGTCACCTGCGCCAGGGCGGAGGCGTCGAACGGGAACCTCATGAAGGTCACGCCGTCCTCGCTGACCTCGACGATTCCCGGCTCGGCGAACACCGAGTACGGGTCGGCGTCGCTCGCGGGCACGCTGGTACAGAAGAACGGGTTCTCGAAGACGATCAGGTCCGGACCCGGCCCGTCGACGATCTCGTTGTCGGTGAACTCCAGTGTGATCGTCCCGCCATGGCCCACGGACATGACGGCCAGGGAGCCGGTCGTCGGCGTGGCGCTGCCGGGAGGTCCCAGGACGATCCCCGGCTGCCAGGTGTTGAACGCCGGCGGCGAGCTGACCGATCCCGGGACGAACGAGACGATCCGGTCGGGGAAGCAGTCGCTCGTCGTCTGGGCGCGCGCGGGCGACCCGCGCAGGGCGATGAACAGACAGACCAGAATGGCGGCGAATGACCGCCCGACGCGACGCCAGGTGACGGCGGGAGCGAAGCGATCCATGGCGACCCCCCTCGAGGCAGAGCGTCCTCGCGACGGATCGCCGGGGGGAAACACAGAAAACCCCGGCCTCTTCCGGGCCGGGGCGTCATCGGTGAGTTGCGCCGAGATCCCTCTCCCGCGAGAGGTCCGTCACGACATCATCGCGGGCAGGTTTCCTGGCTCGCGGCTGTCTACTCGCCGGCCCTTCCCAGGAACCTCAGGCTCCCAGTGGGATTCTCCGGCTTTCGGTACCGCTCACAGTTGCGGGGCAGCGGGGGTTTCTCACCCCCTTCCCTTTTCAACCGCTCCGCCGCGACGGCGGAGCGATCGCCCACGATGCGAAATGTCAAGGAACCGAAGCGGCCCTTATATACGCCGCCCGGGAATCGATGTCAATGCGCGTTTCGCTCCGCGCGCTCCTTCAGGGCCCGGTTCATCGCCTCGAAGCCCTGCTGCGTCGCGTTCCACATGGAGCGCGGCATGAACGGAATGAGCAGACCGCGGAAGGTCTCGCGCTGAGAGAAGCGCACCCTGCCGGCTGAAAATGGCGCGATCGTGAAGACGTGTTCCCCGTCAAAGACGCCAGGGAGGAGCACGCGGCCCAGCCAGCGCAGCTCGCGGTCCGGGTCGGCGATGAGAACAGTGGGTCGAAAGGTCATGCCGCGCCGTCCCGGCAGGCGGATCTCGACGGTGAGGCGCTCGTCCCTGCGGACGGCGCCTTCGATTCTCACGATGAACGGGTTCCAGCGCGCGTACGACTGGAAATCCGCAAGGACGTCCCAGACGCGCCGGGCGGACGCTTCGATCGTCACGTGCGAGAGGAGCCGCCGTTCGACCAGCCCGCGGCGCGGTTCCGGCAGAAGCGGGATCGAAGAGGCGTCGTACTCAACGGTCGCCCGCTCCGCCATGCGCGCGGCCGTTCGGGTCCAGATCTCGACCGAAGCGCGGAACGCCGGCAGCGCCGGAACAGGGGCGCCCCCGGGGATCGCCGCGAGTTTCGCGTCTCCCTTGGCCAAAAGCGACGCCGCTCCGGAAGGCTGGCCGCACTGCAGCTTGTGGAATCCGGCCGCCACCTGGATCAGGCCATGCAGGAGAATTTCGTCCGCTCCCAGCGCCCGGCGCCAGGCGTCCTCCCAGACCTCGTGGGCCTCGAAGAATTGCGCGCGGTTGAACAGGACGCTCCCTTCATCGAGAAGGCGCTCCATTCTGGAATCCAAGGCCGTTTCTCCGGGCCGGGGCAGGGACAGCGGATATCGTATCGGCGCCGGCGAGACTGTATCTCAAAGACAGTGCTGGCGGGGAAGAGGCGGGACCTCAAAATGCGCCGGGGACTTCGTCCTGTCTTGATCTACAATCGTGGCACCGTGAGACGCCATTTCATACTGACTGCCATCGGAAAGGATCGCCCCGGGATCGTCGCGGACCTGGCGGAGATGGTGTTCGATCTCGGCTGCAACCTCGAGACCAGCAGCATGATCAACCTGGGAAGCGAGTTCGCCACCATGCTCCTGCTCTCCGGCCGCGGCGACGACCTGCACCAGCGCCTGCACATGACCTGCAAGCACCTGGAGTACGAGAAGGGGATGACGATCTTCATCAAGCCGATCGAGGAGGGCGCAGGTCCTGCATCCCCGCCGGGCGGCCGGCCGTTCCGCGTGCGGACGATGGGCGAGGACAAGGCCGGGATCGTGGCCAGAACGGCCCGGGCGATCGCCGACGCCGGCGGCAACATCCTGGAGCTGACGTCCCATTTGAAAACGGCCGCCTCCACCGGCACCCCGCTCTACGAGATGGAAATACGCTTCGATTTGCCGCGCTCGGTCGATCCGGACGGGCTGCGCAGGACGCTCCAGACGATCGAAGAGTCGCTCCACATCGACATCACCCTGTCGCCCGTCTGAGCCGTTCATGAGGAGCCCGGACCTGCGAAGCGCCGCGCAGGAGGGACGCGCCACACCCTCGCGCTGGTACACGCACGGCTGGAACCGCGATCTCTCCTGGCGACTGATCCACGCCATCATCCCCAGAGTACCGCGCCTCCTGCGGCCGCCGATCCACGTCGCCACCACGGCCGTCTGCTACCTGGCGATGCCGCGGGAGAGGCACGCCGCCCGCCTCAACCTCGAGCGGGTCACCCGGCGACCCGGTCTCCCGGCGCGCCTCCTGGCGTTCCGCCTGTTCTACAACTTCAGCAAATTCATGGTCGGGTACACCGACCTCGTGCGGATGCGGCCGGAGGCGATGCGGCGTTTCGTCGAGGGGGGTGACGACGCGCGGCGGCTCGTCGATACGCTTCTGGCCGATGGGAAGGGGTTGATCGTCCTGACGATGCACCTGGGGAACTGGGAGATGGGTCTGGCGCACCTGGCCTGCATGGGGCGGCCGGTGAGCGTCGTGCTGCGGCCCGAGGGCTCGGAAGCGGCTCCCTACGAAAGTGAGGCGCGCCGCCGGGCCGGGGTGCGCATCGTCCCTGCAGGGGAGTCGGCCTGGAACGGTCTCGATCTTTTGCTGGCGCTCCGCCGCGGGGAGATCGTGGCGATCCAGGGGGACCGCCCGTTCGGGCCGCTGCGCGAGCGCGTGCGGCTCTTCGGCGCACCCGTCGATCTCCCGGCGGGCCCCTTTTTTCTGGCGCAGGCGAGCGGCGCGCCGATCCTCGCCGTCTGCGTGCCGATTCGCGGCCACTTCCGGTACCGGATCGTCGTGGACGGCCCGCTCCGCGTCGGGCCCGGTGTTACGGACGTGCGGGCGGCGGTCGAGGCGTTCGCCCGGATCCTCGAGAGGTTCGTCTCCGCCTACCCGACCCAGTGGTTCAACTTCTATGAAGTGTGGGAGAGGTTCGAAGGGGTGGGCGCGCCACCAGGCTGAGGAGTGTTTTCCGCTCGGTCTTGCCGCGGGCGCTCACGGGGATTCGATCTACCAACTCGATGCGTCGCGGCACCTTGAAGGAGGCGAGCCGCCCACCGCAGACCGAAAGGAGAGTCTCGCGGGTCACGCCGCGCGCCACCACCACGCAGGCGCACACCGCCTGTCCGCGGTGGCGGTCCGGCGCTCCGAAGACGACCACCTGCCGGACGCCGGGCACGTCGCGCAGAACCGCCTCGACCTCGGCCGGGTTCACCTTCCGGCCGCCCACGTTGATCATCCGGTCGACGCGGCCGAGCAGGCAGAGCCGCCCATCGGCGTCGATGCGCCCGAGGTCCCCCGTGACGAAGCGCCCGCCGCCCAGGTCGGACCCGCTCTCGGGGACGTAGCCGACAGCCACCGCCTCGCTCTCCACGCACAGGCGGCCGACCCCGTCCTCGCCGCCGCGCCCGGTGCGCAGGTCCACCCGAACTCCCTCGAGCGGCGTCCCGACGCAGCCGTCGGGGACTACCCCGTCGCGCGACCGGTCATAGGAGATCCCGCCGCACTCACTGGCTCCGTAAAAGGTCCTCACGGGCAGTCCGAAGCGCTCCTTGAAGGCGCGCGACACGCCGGCCGGGAGCGGCGCGCCGGCCGACAGGCACAGACGCAGTCCCTTGAAGCGCTTCCTCCCCGCTGTCTGCAGCAGAAGACTGAAGAGGTACGGCGTGCCGGGCAGAACCAGAGGGCCCGGGCGCGAGAGCGCCTCCACCAGGAGAGCCGGCAGGGGCTGCTCAAGGAGGAGCGGACGCGTTCCCTGCAAGACGAGCGACATCAGAACGTGCCCGAAGCCGTAAGCGTGCCCGAGCGGGATGGCGGTGACCAGCGTGTCGCCCGGGCGGACACCCAGTGTGCCCGTGATCTGACGCGCGTCGGCGAGGAGCTGGTCGGCCGTCACCACGACGCCGCGCGGCCGGCCTGTGCTCCCGGACGTCAGTCGCACGACCGCCGCCTCCCGGTGCGCCTCGCACCCGGCGACCATGGGGCCGCCGGTCCCGGTCTTCGACGCGATACGCCGTCCCGGAATCCAGGCGTGCAGACCCGAAAGCGAATCGCCCAGGTCCTCGACATCGCCTGCGTCGGGATCGGCCCGCCGATCCAGCAGGCAGAAGGCGGGCCGCAGCGTCCGGACCAGATCCGCGATCTCGGCACGCGACAAGTCGGCATCGGCCAGGAGCGGAACGAAGCCACGCTTCCAGAGGGTTGTGATCGCCACCAGGTAGGTGTCGAGGTTGCGGCAGGACAAAAGGACCAGCTGGCCGGAATCGGGGACCGCCGTCGGGCGCCCCGTCACGGTGCCGACACGCACGAGGCGTCGCTCGGCCCCGAGGATCCGCCTTTCGAAAGAATCGACGTCGAGACTGCATCCGGGCGGAAGGCAACCGGCCACGTCTCTCTTGGGGGAGGCGGCGAGGCTGGCCAGGAGTCTGTCGTGGAGCGCCCTCGTCGGCGGCCCGGGCATGCGGCGCATTATAGCGGCAGTGCCGCACTTTCCGGCGCTTGATGTTGCGGTGTCGTCAAGGCCGGGGGTATCATCCAGCCGTGAGCGACGCCACCTCCGGTCCGCCTGCTCCCTCCGCGCCCAGGCGTTGCGACCTCCACCTCCATACCCGCTACTCGTCCTGGCGCCACGCGCGCGTCCTGCGAGCGCGCGATTCGTACTCCGAGCCGGTCGATGTGTTCGACCGGGCGAAGGCCGCCGGGATGGACTACGTGGCGATCACCGACCACGACTCCATCGAGGGGGCCCTGGGCCTCCTCGAGGCCCGGCCGGATCGGGCGTCCGAGATCATCGTGGGCGAGGAGGTGGAGACGCGCTTCCCCGACACCGGGCAGCCGCTGCACGTCAATGTCTATGGTCTCGATGAGTCAGCGCACCGCGAGGTGCAGATCCTGCGCGGAAACGTCCGCGAGCTCGTTTCTTATCTGCGCCGGCGCGGTCTCCTGTTCGTCCTTAATCATCCGTTCTGGTCCTACCGATTCCAGAAGCGCCCGCGCGCCTACGTCGAGGAGATCCTGGAGCTGTTCGACCACATCGAGGTGGCCAACAGCACGATGCCGTCCGGCCACGGCGAGGCGGCCGAGGCGATGTTGCGCTATGCCCTGGCCCTCGGCCTGCGCAAGACGGCCGTCGGCGGCAGCGACGCGCACGTTCTGGACCACGTCGGCTCGTCCTACACGTGCGCGCCGGGCGACACCGCCTCCGAATGGCTCGCGAGCGTGGCGCGTGGCGACTGCCGTCCGGTCGGAAGCGTCATCGGCTTCCCGCGCCTCCTGTCGCACGTCTACCGCGCCGTCGGCCGCTACTACGCCGGCATGGCGACACCCGAGGGCCGGGCCGGGATGGATGCCGTGAATTACCTCGCCGCCGCCGTCCTCCTGCCCGCCGCGACCGTTCTCGGCGTTCCCGCCGTCCTCGCCTGCCTCAACGAGATCAAGCAGCGCTCGGTCCTCGCCGTGACGCGCCGCAGTCTGGAGCGTCTCATCGGCGCCGGGGCGCAGGCTCCCCTCGAGGCGTTGGACTGATTTCTCGCTCGCCGAGTGCCCACCATCCCTCAAGAAAACCCCCGAGGCTTGTTCCAGGGAATCCCTCCATCTCTCAAGGACACGCCCGAGGTTTGTTTCAGGGAATCTCTGATTGTCTCGGCGCCCTCTCCCCGTGATATTGCGTGAATTGAGCGGACGAGCGGCCGCGGGGACACCCTCGGCGTCCCTGCAAGGACACGGAGGACGCAATGCGGCGACGATCGGCGGGCGCGCGGGTCGGGATATGGGTCGTTCAGTTGATTCTGCCGATTTCCGTGCTGATCGCCCTTCCGGCGCCGGTGCGGAAGTCCCTCGCGCCCGCCGGCGCGGCGGTGTTGGAAAAGATCAATCGAGAAGGGCGGGCCACCTACTGGGTGGTCCTGAAGGAGCAGGCCGACCTGAGCGGCGCGTTCCGGATCGCGGACTGGGCGGCGCGCGGCCAATACGTCTACGACGCGCTCACATCCGTAGCGGCCCGCAGCCAGGTCGGGGTTGCCTCCCACCTCAAGACTCGGGCCCTCCCCCACAAGTCGTTCTGGATTGTCAACGCCATCCAGGTGACCAGCGGACCCGACGTCCTCGACCAGATCCGCAGGCGGAAGGAGGTGAGGGAGATCCAGGCCGACACGGTCTTCACCATCCCGGATCCCGAGCCTGCGGCGGAGGTCACGCCGATCCAGGGGGTGGAGTGGAACATCGACCGCATCAACGCCCCCCAGGTCTGGTCGAGCTTCGGCGTCCGCGGCGAAGGAATCGTCGTCGCGAACATCGACACTGGCGTGCAGTTCGACCATCCGGCGCTCGTGGCGCAGTATCGAGGTAATCGCGGCGCGGGGCGTTTCGACCACAGTTATAACTGGTTCGATCCCTCGAGTGCGTGCGCCAACCCGGCCGAGGCGCCGTGCGACAACAACGGGCACGGCACGCACACCATGGGCACCATGATCGGCGACGACGGTGGAGCCAACCAGATCGGCGTCGCCCCCCGTGCCCAATGGATTGCCGCCAAGGGCTGCGAAACCAACGATTGCTCGGCGGCGGCCCTGACCGCCTCCGCCCAGTGGATCCTCGCCCCCACCGACTTGAACGGAGGAAACCCCCGCCCGGATCTGCGACCCCATGTCGTGAACAGCTCCTGGGGAGGTCAGGGCGGTAACATGTTCTATCAGGAGTTCGTGCGCGCCTGGGTGGCGGCGGGAATCTTCCCGGCTTTTTCGAACGGCAACGCCGGCCCGGACTGCGGCACCACGGGATCCCCCGGTGACTACCCGGAGAGCTACTCGTCCGGCGCCTTCGACGCCAACAACGTCATCGCGAGGTTCTCGGGCCGCGGTCCCTCCCGCTTCGAGGGAGTCGTGAAACCGAACATCGCCGCGCCGGGCGTGAGCGTCCGCAGCAGCACGCCGACCGACTCGTACGCCTCCAAGAGCGGCACCTCGATGGCCTCCCCCCACACCGCGGCCACGGTGGCCCTGATGTGGTCGGCCAGCCCCGCCCTGCTCGGTCAGATCGCCGAGACCCGGGCACTTCTGGATCAGTCGGCCAGCGATACGTCCGACCTCCAATGCGGCGGCGTCGCGGCCAGTAACAACGTCTGGGGCGAGGGGGCGCTGGATGCCTTGGCCGCGGTCCAGCGGTCGCCAAGAGAGCCGGCCGGCGCGCTCCAGGGCACGTCGACCGACGCCGCTTCCGGCCTGTCCGTGTCGGGCACCGTCGTAGAGGCCGCCGGCCCGATCACACGAACCACGAGGACGGATGACACCGGCGCCTACCGCTTCCCCGTGCTGTCCGCCGGCTCCTACAACATCACCGCGAGAGCGTTTGGCTATTCGAGCCAGACGGCCTCCGTCTTCGTGGCCGATGGCGGGACCGCCGTTCGGGACTTTCGGCTTGCGTCGACGCCGCGGTACGGTCTGGACGGCCACGTGCGCGACGGCACGGGCACGCCGGTCGCCGGCGCCGCCGTGACCATCGTGGGCACGCCGATTCCGTCCGCCACCAC
Organism: Acidobacteriota bacterium; assembly: GCA_003223135.1. Classification (GTDB taxonomy): domain Bacteria; phylum Acidobacteriota; class Polarisedimenticolia; order Gp22-AA2; family Gp22-AA2; genus Gp22-AA3. The sequence continues at coordinate 25,688 of QHXX01000022.1, forward strand.
CGATGCCCTCGGCTATTACGGCTTCGCCGGCGTGCCCCCGGGCACCTACGACGTGCGGGCGCGTCCGGGCGGCGGGTGCCTGGCTGCCGGGACAAGGCAGCTGATCCTGAACGGCGACGCGACCGGGTTCGACATCAGCCTGCCGGACCGATCGGACGCCTTCGGCTACACCTGCCGGCACGAGGCGCCTGCTTACATCGAGGCCGGCACCCCCCTCGGTGTGGACTTCGACACCACCCGGAAGGTGGTGAACCTGCCGTTTGCGTTCACCTACTATGGCCACACCTACCAGTCGGCGGCGGTCTGCGCTTATGGCTCGCTGAGCTTCGTGGGCGGCTGCGACCTGCAGCTGTGCGAATATCCGGTCCCGCTCCCCAGCGTGGAATCGCCCGACGGCACCATCTTCCCGTTCTGGGAATACTTGACCGTTCCCAAGGACAGCGTCCGCAGCGAGGTCCTTGGCTCGGCGCCCGACCGCCGTTTCGTGGTCGAGTGGCGCAACGTCGGCGTGCGCGGCATCAGCGTCGCCATCGACTTCGAGGTCATCCTCCACGAGAACGGCACGATCGAAACGCAGTACCGCAACGTAGGGGACGACCCGCAGGAGAAGGGCAGCTGCGCCACGATCGGCATCGAGGACCCGTCTGGAACCACCGCGCTGATGTACTCGTTCCACCAGCCGTCGATCGCGATGCCGCAGCACGCCGTCGTCTACCGCCCGCCGCCCTCACCCGCCGTGGAAGGCACGATCACCGATGCCAACGACGGCGCGCCGATCGCGGGAGCGACGGTGCGTGCAATGAAGGCCGGCACCCCCGTGGTCACGCTGACGACCGACACCAACGGGGTCTACTTCACGCAGTTGCCGCGCGGCGAGTACACCGTCGAGGTCAGCAAGGCGAGATACGGCAGCCGATCGACGGTTGTCAGCCTCGTCGAGGACCGCACCTACACACAGGACTTCGCGCTCGAGACGCCCCTCGCCGAGGACAACCCGACCGCCCTCGATTTCGTGGTGCCCCGGGGCGATCGGCGGACCGGGACGCTGGCGCTGCGCAACGGCGGCGGGCTGGATTTGGCCTGGATGATGAGCGAGATCGGCACGTCGCAGCAGACCCCCGGGACCATTCTCAAGACCTGGACGCCCACGGTGTGGCCCAACGGCGTGGGGTACGACGGCGACGTCTGGCTGGCTGACATCACCGGGAACCGAAACACCGAATTCACCGTCGATGGCGCGCCGACCGGCGCCTCCTGGCCCGCCAACTTCGGGGGCGCGTGGCCCGGTGACATGGCCTACGACGCGGGGCGCGGCTGGATGTGCCAGGTCAACGGGACCACCGACGGCATCTACGGCATCTATTGCTGGGATCCCGCCAGCGGCAGCCTGACGGGTTCGATCACCGGGAGCTTCCCGTGGGCGCGCTCATGGCAGAAGGGTCTGGCCTACCGCCCGGACGACGACAGCTTCTACGTCGACAGCCCCATCGAGCAGATCCTGTACCACGTCGCCGGCTTCAGCCACGCCGCGCCCGGCGCGGTGATCGGGCAGTGCGTCACTCCGAATCTCGAATTCCCCGGGCTGGGCTGGAACCCGGCCTTTGGCACGGTCTGGGGAACGACCGTAGCCTCCACCATCAACGCTCTCGATCCCGAAACCTGCGCCCTGGAAGAGACGCTGACGACCCCCGGCTCCGGCTGCTGCGTCTACGGTCTGGAGACGGACGAAGCCGGCAATCTATGGATAGGCCACAGCCACACCAATCCCCGGGTCTCCCTCCTCGCCAGCGGCCTCCCGAGCTCCACAAACGTGCCCTGGCTGTCCGAGAGCGTCGCCTCCGGCACACTAGCCCCGGCCGCAACGCAGTCGATCGAGGTGACCGCCGACGCCGCCGGCCTCGCGCCGGGCACCTACGCGAGCGAGCTGGTCATCAGAACCAACAGCGCGCGCCTGCGCAACCTCCGGGTGCCGGTCACGCTGGTCGTGACCTCCACTCAGCAGCCCTACCTCGGTCAGCCGTTCGCGGTACCGGGGCTCATCCAGGCGGAGGACTTCGATCGCGGCGGCGAGGGCGTGGCCTACCACGACAATGTCCCCGGGAACGCGGGGAGCCTCTACCGCCCCGATGAAGACGTGGACATCATCGCCCCGTACCCCGGTGGTCACGTGGTCAACAATTTCGAGACGGGGGAGTGGCTCGAGTACACAATCAGCGTCTCGCAGACCAGTACTTACCGGCTCGAGGCTCTGGCGAGCAGCGAGTTCGAGGGAAGCCGCTGGCACATGGAGATCGACGGCGTGGACGTGACGGGCCCCGTGACCGTCCCCAACACGGGGAGCTGGCGGAGCTTCCAGTGGATGGGGGTCGGAGGCGTGAGTCTCGCGACGGGCCGGCACGTCCTGCGCCTGCACGCCGAGCAGGAGTACTTCAACCTCGACGCCCTTCGCATCGTCCAGTAAGCCCGGACTGTCGTCTCGCAGGCCGGCACCTACCGGCTCGAGGCTCTGACGAGCAGCGAGTTCGAGAGAAGCCGCTGGCACATGGAGATCGACGGCGTGGACGTGACGGGGCCGGTGATGGTCCCCAATACGGGGAGCTGGCGGACCTTTCAGTGGATGGGGGTCGGAGGCGTGAGTCTCGCGACGGGCCGGCACGTCCTGCGCCTGCACGCCGAGCAGGAGTACTTCAACCTCGACGCCCTTCGCATCGTCCAGTAAGCCCGGACTGTCGGCCGGCGCCGGTTCCGGGGCGGCGGCACTCTCCTAGTACAGGTACGGGTGCTTCCCGGCCTGCTGCATCTTCCGGAAGATCAGGTTCGCCGTCAGGTAGTGCATCTGGATCTTGAGGTTGCGCGGGGAGGGCGGGAAGAAGCGGCGCAGGATGGAGCGCATGCTGAAGAAGTCGCGGTAGGTGGCCCAGAACTTCTGCTCGGCCATTTCCGGCGTCATGCGTTTCGGCCGGATGACCGCGCTGCCGTAGTGGTAGCGGTCCCAGTCCCGCGTCAAGATCCGTCCTTCCTTCTCCATGCGGTCGTAAAACGGCGTCCCGGGGTACGGGATCGGAAGGTGGAACTTCGCCAGCGGCACCTTCTGGCGGATCAGGAACTCGAGGGTGCGATCGAAGTCCGCCGGATGGTCGTCGTCGAGGCCGATCATGATCAGGGCCACGACCTGGATGCCGCGCCGGCGCAGCAGGCGGATGAGGCGGGCGTACTCCCGCGCCTGGGCCCAGGGCTTGTTGATGCCATCGAGGTTCGACTGCTTGATCGTCTCGAAGCCGATCGAGAGAAGAAAGCAGCCGCTCTTGGCGGCCAGGTCGAGGAGCTCTTCGTCCTCGGCGATCTGGATGGTGCACTGGCTGCACCAGCGCATCGACTTCGGGATCATGGAGCGGAACAGCTCCTTGGCGTAGCGCCGATCCGCCACCGGATTGTCGTCCATGAACAGGACGTTGCGTGATCCCTTGGCGCGGATGGCCTCGAGGTCGCGCAACACCTCGGCGATCGGGCGTTTGCGGTACGTCCCGTCGTGGAATTGCGTGATGCAGCAGTAATCGCAACGGAAAGGGCAGCCGCGCGTCACGTACAGCGGGAACTGGAAGTAATACTCGCGGTACACCCTCTCGCGCATCAGCTCGGGTCGCCAGAGCGGCAGATGATCGAGGTCGACCACCGGCAGCCCGCGGAGGTCGTGCAGCTTCTCCCCCTGGTACACGCGTTTCCGGAAGCCTCCGCGCTGGACATCGGCCAGAAGCTCCGGCCAGGCATACTCGGCCTCGCCCTTGACGATGGCGTCGCAGTGCTCCAGAGCCTGTTCCGGGTTCAAGGACACCCACTCCCCTCCCATCACCACCGGCAGACCGCGCGATCGGTAGGCGTCCGCGAGCCTGTAAGCGCGGCCGATCTGCAGCCCCATCGCCGTGATGCCGACAAGGTCGGCGTCGGTGTCGAGGGGCGGCTCGTCCATGAAGTCGTCCACCAGCTCGCAGGTGAAGTCGGGCGGTGTGAGGGCCTCGAGATGGACGAGGGTCAGTCCGGAGGTCCAGTACCGCCCGACGCGCGCGACGGACCCGTCCGGCCGGCGGTGCGAGGAGGAAATCAGCAGGATCTTGCGGCGGCCGCCGCGGGCAGGCATCGGAGGTCGTGTCCTCACGTCCGGCCGCGCGCGGGTGGTGCGCCGCGGCGCCTCAGCCATTGGCGCAGGACGGTGCCGACGATGCGGAACGTGTCGCGCAGCGGCCTGTAGTGACTCGTCGCCCGGCCATCGACGACCAGGAGCCTTATCGGCACCGAGGCAATCGGCAGGCGCCACTCCGCTGCCCGCATGAGCGCCTCCATCTCGGCCTCGTAGCGCCGCCCCTCGAGACGCAGCCTCGCGAGGAAGACCGCGTCGTAGAGCCGGAAGCCGCTCTGGGAATCGGGCAGATCGACCCCGGTGAAGACACGCAGGGAGGCCGAGGAAAAGCGGTTCATGGCGCGGCGCGGGCCCCACATGCGCGCGAAGTCGCGGTTGCGCGAGCCGACGATCAGGGCAGGGCGCTCTCTTCCGTACAGATCCGCGAAGGCCGGGATGTCCTCCGGATCGTGCTGGCCGTCGGCGTCCAGGGTGATGACGGCCTCGAGGCCGCCCGGCGGGGCGAAGGCGCCCTCGCGTTCCGGAGCGGCGGCGCGCGTCTCCGAGAGCAGCGCCTCGAAGGCGGTGGCGAGCGCCGCCCCCTTGCCGCGATTGATGGAATGGCGGATGACCTCGGCGCCCGCCTGGCGCGCGCGCGCCGCCGTGTCGTCGGTCGAGCCGTCGTCGACGACGATGACCCGGGGGACATGACGGAGCGCCCCCGCGACGACGGCCCCGACCGTCGCCCCGGCGTCGAGCGCCGGGATCACCGCCACCAAAAGCGGCGCGGCCCCGTTCTTGCCCGACGGGTCAGGCCGCGCCACGCTTCCCGGCGACGAAATCGACGAGGCTCTTGAGTGAGGTGAGGATGCGCCGGCCCTCGGCCACGTCCGCGATCTTGAGACCGTACTCCTTCTCCAGCCCGACCACGAGCTCGAGAAGGTCGATCGAATCGAGATCGAGACCGCCTCCCACGAGCGGCGCGTCGTCCTGGATGCTGTCGGGATCGACCTGCTCCAGGCGCAGGCGGCGCACGATGAAGCGCTTCAATTCTCCGTGGAGCCCGTGGCTGTTGCCGGACATGGCAAGGCCGCTCTTATACCAGAGAGGCCCGCCGGTTGCAATGATGCGGGGCGTCGTCTAAACTCGCGTCTCCCCATGCGGGAGAGCCGCACGTGAGCGATGCCACCTTCCCTCCCCACTCCCATCCGTTCCGAATGATCGACGTCATCCTGGAGCTCGAGCGCGAGCGCTGCACCACGATCAAGGCGGCGAGCGGCGACGAGGTGGTGCGTGACGATTGGGGAGCGTCCGCGGGGCGCACTCCCTTTTCTCTTCTTCTCGAGGCCCTGGCCCAGGCCGCGGTGCCTCTCGCGGGACTTCAGGATCTGGACCGCCCGCGCGCATCCGATCGGCCGCTGCGCCCCGCGGGGATGATCGTCGGCATCGACGGAGCGCGCCTCCTCCGGCCGGTGCGGCCGGGCGATCGCCTCCTGATCACCTCCTCGGTGATCGGACGCTTCGGCGGCATGATCCGGGTTCGCAGCATCGCCGAGGTTGCCGAGTCGGCCCCCGGCCAGGCCGTCGTGGCGGAGGGAGAATTCACGATCGCCCTGGAGGAAACGCCGTGAGGCTGGTCGCCGTTACCGGGGCCGGGGTCATCTCCGCCCTGGGCGCCACCGCGGCCGCGACCTGGGAGGGGCTCGTCGCTGGACGCAGCGGGATCGGGCCGCTGACGCTGTTCGACGCCTCGAAAGACCGCACCCATACCGCCGCGCAGATCACCTCCACCGAATGGGACCGGGGACTCACCGGGGCGGAGCAGGCGCGCCTGTCACGCGGCGACCGGCTCGGGCTCCATGCCGCCGGGCAGGCGTTCGCCGACGCCGGCCTCGACCCGTCGCGCTTCGAGGCGAGCCGCGCCGGGCTGATCCTCGGCGGCGGCGGGGGCGGACTCCTGCAGGCGGAGGCGTATCTCGGAGCGGTCCTATCGGGCCGCGCCCCGAAACCGTCCTCGGCCCGGGGTTTCTTCATGGGGACGACGGCCGACCTGATCGCACAGCGCTTCGGCCTCGGCGGCCGGGTGCAGACGATCATGAACGCCTGCTCGTCATCGACGATCGCCATCGGGATGGGCGCGTCCCTGGTGGCCGGTGGCGCCCAGGAGGTGGTGCTGGCGGGCGGCGTCGAGACGCTATCGCGCACGACCTTCGCGGGCTTCAACTCGCTGCGGCTGGTCGACCCCGATCCGTGCCGCCCGTTCGATCGCAGACGCCGCGGGATGTCCCTGGGGGAATGCGCGGCCTTCCTCGTGCTCGAGCCGGTCGAGGCGGCCCGGGCGCGCGGCGCCCGCATCTACGGGGAGGTCGCCGCCTACGGAATGTCCTCCGACGCCTACCACCTGACCGCGCCCGATCCGGAAGGAAGAGGCCTGCAACGATCGATGCGGGCCGCGCTCGCGGCCGCGGGGATGTCCGCGGACGACGTCGATCACGTCAACGCGCACGGCACCGGCACCGAGCAGAACGACGCCGCCGAGACGCGGTCCCTCAAGGGGTTGTTCGGCGCGCGCGCGGACCGTGTCCCGATCGTGTCGATCAAAGGGGCCGTCGGCCACTGCCTCGGCGCCGCCGGGGCCATCGAGGCGTTCGCGTCCTTGATGTCCCTCGTCCACGGGCTGATCCCCCCGACGACCGGGCTCGATGAGCCCGGTCCGGACTGCGACCTCGACCATGTCCGCGGTCGCGCCCGGGAGGCGAGGTTGCGCGTCGTCCTGTCGAATTCGACGGCGTTCGGAGGGAACAACGGCACGCTCATCCTGAAAGCTCACCAGGCATGAAAGTGAAGCCCGGCAGGAACAAGGCGCGTCGGGCGGAGCCGCTCCGCCTCCTCTTCGTGTGCACCGGCAACGCGGCGCGCAGCCAGATGGCGGAGGGTCTCGCCAACCATCTCGGCAAGGGGCGGATCGAGGCCCACAGCGCCGGAACGTTTCCGGCCGGGATGGTGATGCGTCATGCCGTCGCGGTCATGAAGGAGCGCGGCATCGACATCAGCGGCCACTACTCGAAAGGGCTCGACGAAGTTCCGGCCCGGTTCGACAGGGTGGTCACCCTGTGCGACTCGGCGGTGCGCGAATGTCCTGTTCCGCTCATCAAGGCCCGCCACGAGCACTGGTCGACGCCCGATCCGAGCTTCGTCGACGGCGATCCCCAGACTGTGCGCCAGGCCTTCCGGCAGGTGCGCGATCGTCTCGAGTCGCAGATCGCCGCCCTGATCGAAAGGCTCGTCGACGGGGACGGGAGCGCATGACCTTACGCGTGGTGATCACGGGTGGCGGCGCCGTCGGTCCCTTCGGCGCCGGGGTCGGGGCCCTGGTCGAGGCGGTCGCGACCGGCCGGACGGCGATCGAACGATCCGGGCGGGGGTGCGCCGCGCGTCTGCGCGACGGCGTGGACGCGGGTCCTATCCGCGCCAATGTCTGGCGTCGGCTGGATCGCTGCTCCCGCATGGCCGTGGCCGCCGCGCGCGAGGCGCTCGAGGACGCCCGGCTCCGCGCCCCGGCCGGAGTCCCTGTGGCGAGGGATCAGGCGGCGCCCGCGCTCGTTTTCGGCACGATGTCATCAGGGGTGGAGACGCTGCGCGCCTTCCTTGCCACGACGTTCGCGGAAGGGCCCGAGGGCGCCTCGCCGATGCTCTTTCCTTTCACCGTGCCGAACTCGCCCGCGAGCCAGTGCTCGATCCTTCTCGGTCTGCGCGGCCCGAACCTGACGATCAGCGAGATGGAGGCGTCCGGACTGGCGGCGATCGCGACCGCCGCCGGTCTGGTGCGCGCCGGCGTCTGTGACGTCGCTCTGGCCGGCGGCGCCGACGAATGGGTCGGGGAGTACGACCGGGCCTGGGCACGGCTGCGCCTGACGCACCGGGGGGATCCCGCCGCCTTTCCCGGCCCCTTTGGCAGGGGCCGCCGTGGGTTCGTTCCGGGCGAGGGGGCGTACTTCGTGGTCGTCGAGTCGCTCGAAGGGGCGGCCCGCCGCGGTGCCCCGGCGTGGGCCGAGGTGGCGGGCGAGGCCATGACGCACGCCCCGGGTCCGGCGCACGGCTGGCCCGCGGAGCCCGGGGCCATGGCCGACGCGATTGGCCTGGCGCTGTCCCAGTGGCGGCGGGATCCATCCGCGACGGCTTCGTCCCGCCCGTGGCCGGTCTCCTCGATCCCGACCCGGACCTCGATCTCAACCTCGTCCTCGGAGAGGCCCGCCGCGGTCCCGTGCGTTCGGTCCTGATCGACGCCCTCGGGACCGGCGGATCCTGCGCGGCGGTCGTCCTCAGCCGCGCGGATTCCTAGGCGTCCGCCTCGGGCAGCGATGTGCGGGCGTCATCGAGGATCTGCTTCGCCTCGTCGGCTTCGGGCTCCGGCACGTAGACGGCGAACACGGTCGTCACCGGAAGCAGAAGACCCGCGCCGCCGGTGAACGGCTCATCCGGAACGATCGCGTGCGGGACGCCGCTGTCGTCGAGGTAGGCGAGGATCGGGTGCATTCCGGCGCTCTCCAGAAGACGGAGGGCGAGGAGGGCCTCCTCCCGCGTCGCCTCGACGGCCGCGGGACGCGCTCCGGCGAGAGGGCTGCCGCACGAGGGGCAGGGCGTCGCACCGGCCGCGACCGGCTCGCCGCAGGTGGGGCATCCATCCTCGGTGTCCATGACGGCATCGTATGCCCGGGAGCCGCGGGCGGTCAATCACGCCAGGCGGAAGATGGTTTCCAGGTTGCGCGTCGTCGCTTCGCCGACCGCCTCCGGCGTCAACCGCTTCAAATCCGCGACCTTCGCCGCCACGAGGACGACGCGCGCCGGCTCGTTGCGCTTGCCGCGGAACGGGTGCGGCGTGAGGTAGGGCGAGTCGGTCTCGCACAGGATGCGGTCGAGCGGCGCGAAGGCGGCGGCCTCGGCCACGCCGGAGGAGTTCTTGAACGTGACCGGCCCGGCGAACGACAGGTAGAAGCCGAGGTCGAGGCAGCGCCGCGCCTCCTCCTTTCCGCCGGAAAAGCAGTGAAACACGCCGCCTATCTCCCGCGCCCGCTCTTCGCCCAGAATGAGAAGAGTGTCGTCCCAGGCCTCACGCGTGTGGACGACGATGGGCAGTGTCAGGGAGCGTGCCAGGCCGATCTGGTCGCGGAAGACCTGCCGCTGCGCGTCGCGCGGCGAGAAGTCGTAGTGGTAGTCGAGCCCGATCTCGCCGATGGCCACCGCTCGGGGCAGCGCCGCCGCGCGCCTGATCCCCTGGGCGACCTCCGGCGTGAAGCTCTTCGCCTCGTGCGGGTGCACCCCCGCGGTGAAATGGATGAAGTCGTGGCGGGCGGCCAGCGCGGCGCAGGCCTCGGCGTCGCCGATGAACGATGCGACCGTGACCAGCCGGACGATGCCGGCCTGCCGGGCGCGCGCGATGACCTCGTCCCGATCGGGGTCGAAGTGTTCCAGGGTCAGGTGCGCGTGGCTGTCGCTGAACACCCGGGCTACTTCACCTTCCATCCGGGAGGCACGGGCTCTTCGGTCGTCAGGATGTAGGGCTGGCCGGAAGCGTCCGAGGCGGCGAGGAGCATTCCCTGGGACACCACGCCGCGAAGCTTCGCCGGCCTGAGGTTGGCGACGACGACGATCGTCTTGCCGACCAGCGACTCGGGGGCATAGCGTGCGGCGATACCGGCGACGATGGTGCGCGTGCCGGTGCCGATGTCCACCGTGAGCTTGAGCAGCTTGTCGGCGCCCTGGACGCGCTCGGCGGCGACGATCCTTGCGGTCCTGAGATCGACGCGCCCGAACTCGTCGATGGCGATCTCGGCGGTGCCCGCCGCGCCGACCGGAGCCGCCGCCTCGGGAGCCGGGGGTGCATCCGGCCCGGGGGCGGGAGCACCGGTCGTGGCCTCGGCTGCGTCCGTGCGCGCCTCTTTTCCGGCCCTGGCGTCCTTGAGGTACTCGGCCTTGTCAATGCGGGGGAAGAGCGACTCACCGCGGGCAATGGGCCGCCCCGGCTTCAGCTCGCCCCAGTGGATGTGCGCGAGGCTGGCGGTCGTGACGTCGCCGCTGAGGCCGAGGCGTTTCCACAGACCGGACGCGGACTGCGGCATCACCGGGGCGACGAGGACGGCGACGATGCGCAGTCCCTCGGCGACCGTGTAGAGCACCGAACCGAGCGCCCAGCGACGCCCGGGGTCCTGCGCCAGCTTCCACGGCTCGTTCTGCACGATGAAGCGGTTGAGGAGCCCGACGAACCCCCAGACGCGCGCCAGGCCAGAGCTGAAGTCGAGCTCCTCGAAGTCCTTCACGAAGCCTGCCACGGCGTCCTGCGCCGCTTTCTTCAGCGGTTCGTCTCCCCGGAAGCGCGGATCGGTCTTCGGCACCTTGCCACCGCAGTAGTCCTCGATCATCTTGAGCGCGCGGCTGGTCAGGTTCCCCAGGTCGTTGGCCAGGTCGGTGTTGACCCGATCGATGAACGCCTCGTCGGAGTAGTTCGCGTCCTGCCCGAACACCATCTCGCGCAACAGAAAGTAGCGCACCGGATCGACGCCGAACGCCTCGATGAGGGGGACCGGATCGACCGTGCCTCCGCGGGACTTCGAGATCTTGAGAGCATCCCGCAGCCACCAGCCGTGCGCGACGACGCGTCGCGGCAGCGGCTCGTCCGCGGACAGCAGGAAGGCCGGCCAATAGACGGCGTGGAAGCGGATGATGTCCTTGCCCACCAGATGCATGTCGGCCGGCCAGTAGCGCGCGTAGTTCTTGCGGTCGGAGCCGTACCCGAGAGCGGTAATGTAGTTGCTGAGCGCGTCGAACCAGACGTAGAAGACGTGCTTCGGATCGCCGGGAAGGGGAATGCCCCAGGTTAAGCTGCTGCGGCTGATCGACAGGTCCTTCAGCCCCGACTGGACGAACGACACGACCTCGTTGCGGCGCGACTCCGGGAAGACGAACTCGCGATGATCGGCGAAGTGTTTGAGGAGCGGTTCCTGGTATTTCGAGAGACGGAAGAAGTACGACTCCTCCTCGGTCCAGTCCACCTTGTGCCCCTGATCCGGGCAGCGACCATCGACGATCTGGTTTTCGGGGTAGAAGGACTCGCAGGAGGTGCAGTACCAGCCTTTGTAAGCATCTTTGTAGATGTCACCCTTCGCCAGGATCTTCTGATACAGCCTCTCGACCCCGCGGCGATGGCGCTCTTCCGTTGTTCGGATGAAATCGTTGTGGCTGATCCCGAGCGTCCTCCAAAGCCCGCGAAAGCGCTCGACCACCTGATTGGCGAGCTCCATCGGCTTCAGTCCCTTCGCCTGTGCGGCGCGCTCGACGGACTGTCCATGCTCGTCGGTGCCGGTCAGGAGAAAGACGTCCTTGCCGAGCATCCGATGAAAGCGCGCGATCACGTCGGCCAGGACGGTTGTGTAGGCGTGGCCGATGTGCGGAACATCGTTGACGTAATAGATCGGCGTGGTCAGGTAGAACTTGCGGGCCATGACGTCCCCGGTCTAGGAGCGCTCGTCAGCCTCCAAATAGACTTTGAACAGTCGATAGAACTCGGACTCGAAGCTCTTGTGATGGTGGCGCTCCAGAGCCGCGCCGAGCGTCGATCCCGTCTGTAGCAGCAGACGCACATACTCGTGGTACATGCCGTCGGCATCCCCCTTGGCGGCGAGCGCGCGCATGAGTTTCTCGGCGTCCATGGCCGGGATTCGCAGACCGGCCTCGCCGCCGGGCCGGGTGGCGATGTCCAGCGCCCCTTCCGTGACGTCCAGAACGACCCGCAGCATGCGGGCCGTCTTGACCTTGTCGTAGATCATCGGCCTCTCGCCCGTCCTTTCGTCCGCCTGGAGCGGCGCGCCCCGCGGCGGCGCGCGCCTCCCCTTGTCCGTCCGGGCAAAACCGGCGCCTGCGCCCAGGACGCGAGCGCCTCGGGTCCGCCCCGCGGCGGCGCGTACGCCTGCACGGCCAGCCGCTGGACTTCCTTGAGAGGCACTCCGGTTTTGAGGGCCACCCTGCGGCAGTCCTCGTACTCCGGCGTGGCCTGCACCACCTCGCCATTGTAAACGGAGACCTTCATCCGGATTGGTCCGTACGGCGTCCGCGTCGTCTCGATGCGTCGCGCCAGCTCGATCCGCCCCATCGGCTGGTAGCGGAAGCCGATGGTGGTGGTTTCCCGGAAGATCACCGAGCTGACGTCCTCCAGCTTGGGCTCGGGACAGATGACGGTCACCATGGTGCCGGGGCGGCTCTTCTTCATCTGGATCGGCGTATAGAACACCTCCAAAGCACCCGCGGCGAACAGGCGATCCATGAGGTGTCCGTAGAGCTGCGGGTTCATGTCGTCGATGGTCGTCTCGAGCACCAGCACCGTCTCCCGAAGCACCGCCTCGTCCAGCAGGTCGCCGTGGAGGACGCGCAACAGGTTCGGGTGGCTGTCGAACTGCTTCGTCCCGGCGCCGTAGCCGATGGCGCGCACGCGCATCGGCGGAAGGGGACCGAAATCGGCGGCGAGGGTCGCCGCCAGGGCGGCGCCGGTCGGGGTGACCAGCTCCCCCTCGACGTGCGTGGCGTAACACGGCTTCCCCTTCAGGATCTCCGCCGTGGCCGGTCCGGGGACCGGAAACGTCCCGTGCTCCATCGTCACCATGCCGCGCCCGACGTGAAGAGGCGAGCAGACGACGCGCGGCCAGCCGAGTCGCTCCAGCCCGATCATCGCTCCGACGATGTCGACGATGGCATCGACGGCGCCGACCTCGTGCAGGTGGACCTTGTCCCTGGAGACGCGGTGCACGCGCGCCTCGGCCTCGACGAGGGTTTCGAAGGCGCTCATGGCGCGTCGGCGCACTTCGGACGACAGGCGGCTCGCCTGGACGATGCGGGCGATGTCTTTCAGGCGGCGCTCGGGCTGGCGCGCCGCGGTGAGCGCGACGTCGACCTTGGTCCCGGCCAGCCCGGAGCGGTTGACCCGCGCGGCGGACAGGGTGTACCCGGACACACGCAGCTTCTTGAGCTGCGAGCGCAAATGGGCCGGCTCGACCCCCAGGTCCACGAGGGCCCCGAGGAGCATGTCGCCGCTGATGCCGGAGAAGCAGTCGAGGTACAGTCCGCGCATCGTCAGGTCCCGAGAAGATCCGGCAGCACGCCTGCCGCCGGCCCCAAGATCAGTTCGTCGGCCAGGGGCGACAGCGGCGTCTCTTCGACGTTGATCTCGACCAGGTACGCGCCGTGCCGCTTGGCCAGCTCCGGAAGGGCCGCGGCAGGATACACCAGCGCCGAGGTCCCGATGGAGAGGAAAACTTTCGAGCGGCGGGCGGCCCCGGTCGCCTCCTGCATCGCCCCTTCGGGAAGGACCTCGCCGAACCACACGACGTCCGGGCGCAGGAGCGCTCCACAGGCGCAGCGCGGCGGGATCTCGGGCAGCGGCACACGCCGGTCCTCCCGGGACGTGCCTTCCTCGGTGCAGCGCACCCGGAACAGGTCGCCGTGGAGAAGGATGACCCCGGCACTTCCGGCCGCGGCGTGGAGCCCGTCGACGTTCTGCGTGATTAGCCGGAAATCGGGATGGTTCCGCCCGAAGCTTGCCAGGGCGAGATGCCCCGCGTTCGGCGCGCATCCGCTGACCTGCCGCCGACGCGCATCGTACCAGGCCCAGACCCGCCGCGGGTCGCGGGCGAACCCCTGCGGGGTCGCGAGGTCAAGGAGCGACTCGTTGTCCCAGAAACCGCCCGGGCTGCGGAAGGTCGGGACCCCCGACTCGGCCGAGATGCCGGCCCCGGTCAACGCCGCGACGCGGCGACCGCGCCCCAGCAGATCCCTGAGACGCGCCGAGATCGCGGCCATCCGTTTTCCCCCGCGCGGACGTGAGCGGCCATGCTAGCCGCCCCGTTCGAGACGTGTCAAGAACTCGCGACACCGACTCGCTTCCGTCCGCGAGGCGGATCGCAGCGCATCGCGCCTCATGCTCGCTCGTGAGGTCTCTCGGCCGGCCATCTCGCGCTCATGGCGCGGCTCGAAATCGGCGCGCCGCGCTGCAGTCCGCCTTTCACCTCGGGCGTTCTCGAGTCGCGGCGCCGTGCCGTGCGTCGACGCGGGACGCCCAAAGCGCGGGATGGGCAAGAGCGACCCTTGGGCCGACGGGAACGTGGGAGATGGCTCGGAAACGAGGCGCCGCGCCCTGCGCCCGCAGGGCCGTCCGAGACCGCGCGCCGTGGCCCCGCCGCGCGCGTTTTGCGCGGTGGGCGGCGCGTGGCGAGGCGAGGGGAGGCTTGCGCAGGGCAGGCGCCTCGAACCAGGGGTAGCTGGGCGCGCGGTGATTCAGGAAGTCGCGACGAGGTCCTCGACTCGAACGGGCAGGCGCCGGACGCGCTTGCCGGTGGCGGCGAAGATCGCGTTGCACACGGCGGGGGCGATGACCGGGACGCCTGGCTCGCCCACGCCCGTCGGCGGTTGATCGCTGGGAACGATGTGCACCTCGACCTCGGGCATCTCGTCGATGCGCAGCACCTCGTACTCGTCGAAGTTGGCCTGTTTGACGCGGCCCTTTTCGATGGTGATTCCTGATTTCAGCGCGGCGCTCAGCCCGAATACGATTCCGCCTTCCATCTGCGCCGCGATGATTCCGGGATGGATGGCGCGCCCGCAGTCCACGGCGCAGACAACGCGATGCACACGCAGGGCGCCGTCTTTGCCGATCGAGACCTCGGCGACCTGGGCGCAGTAGGTCCGGTACGAGAAGTGCGCGGCGATGCCTCGCGCCCGTCCCTTCGCCAGAGGCTTTCCCCAGCCGGCTCGTGTGGCCGCCAGGTCCACGACCGCCTTCAGTCGGGTGGTGTCCTGCACGAAAGTCTGGCCGGGGTAGGCGATCGTGCGTCCGCCGGACAGGAGCTCCTTGCGCAACGCCAGGGGGTCCCTGTGAGCGGCCGCGGCCAGCTCGTCGAGGAAGCTCTCCACGACGAAGGCGTTGAAGGAGCTTTCGACGGATCGCCACCAGCCGCGAGGCACGATCGACCTCGCGGCGGCATACTCCACGTGCACGTTCGGAACGGCGTACGGCAGGTCCCTGGCGCCGCCAATCTCATCCTCCTCGGGGTCGGAGGCGGTGGGCTCGTGGTAGGCCTTGATCGACGTCGACACGAGCCGGTGATGCCAGGAGGCGATGCGGCCCTTCACGTCGAGGCCTCCCTTGATCCGGTGAAACGAGGCGGGCCGGTAGAAGTCGTGCTGCAGGTCGTCGGCGCGGGACCACACTGTTTTCACCGGTGCGGTGACCGCCTTCGAGATCTCGACCGCCTCGACGGCGTAATCGGGATTGATGCGCCGTCCGAAGCCGCCACCGAGGAGCGTGATGTTGAGCCGGACGGCGCCCGGGGGAAGGCCGGCGGCGCGGGCGATGTCCGCCAGCGCCCAGCTCGGCGTCTGCACCGGCGCCCAGACCTCGCAGCGGTCCTTCTGCCAGGATGCCGTCGCGTTCTGCGGCTCCATCGTGGCGTGCGCCTGGAAGGGAAGCTCGTAGACCGCCTCGAGTCGTTTCGCCGCCTTCTCGAGCGCCGCCGCGGCGTCTCCGTCGTCGCGCACGATCTTGCCGGGCTGCTGCGACAGCGTTTCGAACTGCGCCCGGAGGGTCTCGCTGCTCTCGGCGGCGCCGTCCCCTTCATCCCAGTCGACGCGAAGCGCGTCGCGGCCCTTGAGCGCGTTCCAGGTCGAGTCGGCCACCACGGCCACGCCGGTCGAGATGGGCACGACGGCACGGACGCCGGGCGAGGTCTTGGCGCTGTTGGCATCGAAGGGCTTTGCCTTGCCGCCGAAGACGGGAGAGCGCGCGACGGCGGCGTACAGCATCCCGGGCACCTTCACGTCGATGCCGTAGACGGCGCTGCCGTCGACTTTCGAAGGCGTGTCGGTGCGGGGCAGGCTCTTGCCGACGATGCGGAAGGACTTCGGGTCCTTGAGCGGCGCGTCCTGCGGCACCGGAAGAGCGGCGGCCTTCTCGACCAGATCGCCATAGCGGATGCGCCGGCCGGTTGGTGCGTGAACGACGGCGCCCCTCTCCGTCCGGCAGGCCGAGCGGTCGGCACCCCAGGTCTGCGCCGCGGCCGTCACGAGCATGGCGCGCGCCGCCGCTCCGGCCCTGCGCATCGGCTCGTACCTGGTGCGCACGCTCGAGCTTCCGCCGGTGTCCAGGTCGCCGAACCTCGGGTCGGCCCAGGCCTGCTCGACGCGCACACGCGACCAGTCGGCGTCCAGCTCCTCGGCGACGATCATCGGCAGCGAGGTGCGGACTCCCTGTCCCATCTCCGATTTGCTCGCCCAGATCGTCACGTCACCCCTGGCGTCGACCTGGAGAAACGCGTTGGGGGCGAAGAGCGCGCTCGGGCGCCCCCGCGGCCCGGTCGCATTCATGGCGGCCGATAACCGGACACCCAGGACCAGTCCGGCACCGGCGGCCGGGACGATCCTGAGGAACTCGCGGCGACTGACGCTCGTCACCGGGCTCATCGGGGGCCACCCGTCGCGGCGCGGCGCACCGCCCGGCGAATGCGCTGGTAGGTGCCGCAGCGGCAGATGTGTCCGCCCAATGCCGCGTCGATGTCGTCGTCCGTGGGCTTCGGCTTCACGGCGATGAGCGCAGCGGCGGTCATGATCATCCCCGACTGGCAGTAGCCGCACTGGGGCACGTCCTCGGCGATCCAAGCCTTCTGCAGCGGGTGGCCGCGGTCCGCGGACAACCCCTCGATCGTGGTGATGGTCTTCCCGGCGGCCTCGGAAATCGGCGTCACGCAGGAACGGATCGCCTGGCCATCCAGGTGAATGGTGCAGGCGCCGCAGAGCGAGGCGCCGCACCCGAACTTCGTTCCGGTGAGCCCGAGGGTGTCACGGAGAAACCAGAGAATCGGTGTGGCCGGGTCTGCCTCCGCGGTGACTTGCTTGCCGTTGACCGTCAGCGTGAATGACGCCATCGGAGCCTCCTGTCGATCCGACTCATGCCTTGCGGATTCACCTCCGGGTCCTGACTGCGGCAGGCGACCAACATTGTATCAGGAGTGTGGTTGACACCCTCGAGGGCCCTTGCGTATAGTGCGGCGGCTTCCGGGTTCCAGGCACAACACACACGCGGA
The DNA here is from genome assembly GCA_003223135.1 of Acidobacteriota bacterium. GTDB lineage: Bacteria > Acidobacteriota > Polarisedimenticolia > Gp22-AA2 > Gp22-AA2 > Gp22-AA3. The sequence goes on from QHXX01000022.1 coordinate 42,923, forward strand.
GCGCGCCGGGAATGAAGCTTCGTGCCCTGTTCCGGACGAAGAGCGTCGATCGGATCACGCGCGAATCCGAGACGGTCGTCGAGCACACCCTGAAGCGCACCCTCACATCGTTCGACCTGACGATGCTCGGCATCGGCGCCATCATCGGCACCGGGATTTTCGCCGCGATCGGCACGGCGACCGCCGGCAACGCCGACCGGCCCGGGGCCGGGCCCGCGATCATCCTGTCGTTCGCCTTGACGGCCGTGGCCTGCATCTTCTCGGCCCTCTGCTACGCGGAGTTCGCGGCGATGATCCCGATCTCCGGCAGCGCGTACACCTACGCCTACGCGACGCTCGGCGAGATGGTGGCCTGGATCATCGGCTGGGACCTGATCATCGAGTACGCCGTCGGCAATATCGCCGTCGCCATCTCCTGGGCGGCGCACTTCAACGACGTGCTCGAGCACGCTTTCGGCCTTCGCCTGCCGGGCTGGCTCACCATGGACTACGAGACGGCCACCCGGACCCCCGGGGTCATCGACTCCGCGCCTCACCTGTTGGGCTTTCCCATCGTCATGAACCTCGCGGCCGTGGCCATCGTCGCGCTGGTGACCTGGGTACTCGTCATCGGAGTGGGGTGCAGGCGGGTGCGGCGCTGATTTTCTTCTCGTACATCGGCTTCGACGCGGTGTCCACGGCCGCGGAGGAGACCCGCAATCCGAAGCGCGACATCCCGATCGGAATCATCGGATCGCTGCTCATCTGCACGGTGATCTATGTCGCGGTCGCGGCCGTGCTGATCGGCATCATGCCCTGGACCGAGCTGGGCGTCGCCGATCCGCTGCCGAAGGCACTGGCGTTCATCCATCTCGATCGGGCGGCCGGTATCGTGTCGTTCGGCGCGGTCGTAGCGTTCACCGCGGTTCTCCTGGTCTTCCAGCTCGGGCAACCGCGCATCTTCTTCTCCATGTCGCGGGACGGCCTCTTGCCGAAAATCTTCGCCGCCGTCCACCCGCAGTACCGGACGCCGCACGTCACCACCATCTGGACCGGCGTCTTCGTCGCCTTCTTCGCCCTGTTCTCGCCCCTCGACAAGATCGTGGAGCTGACGAACATCGGCACTCTGTTCGCCTTCGTGCTGGTCTGCATGGGGGTGATGATCCTGCGGCACAGGGATCCGCACCGCCCCCGCCCCTTCAAGACTCCCTGGATCCCGCTCCTGCCGATCTGGCTGGTGATCCTGTGGTACCTGCCGCGCGAGATCCTGCACGAGGATTGGGGAAAGCGCTTCGAGCACACGGTGGTCCTGCTCCTGTCGGCGGCGGGAGTGCTATTTTCGATCATCGGTATCTATGCCTGGCTCAAGCGGCGTAGAGTCCCCGAGATCGTGAAGACGGAGTTCGCCCTGGCCGGCATCGGCTCGTGCGTCTGGCTGATGGCCGGACTGCCGGCGCTTACCTGGTGGCGGTTTGCGGGGTGGCTCGCGATCGGCCTGACGATCTACGCGTTGTATGGCTCCCGCCACAGCCGGATGGCCGACCGCGTGGTGCAGCTGCCCGCCCATCTCAATGCGGTGACGCCCGGCGCCGTCGTGATGGCCGGGGTCGTGTGGTGGGCCGCGCCCCACCCCTACAGTCTGATCGTGCCGATCCTGATCCTACTCGGGCTCTCGTTCTATGCCTTCTACGCCACACAGCGCCGGAACGCCTGAATCGGGCCCGGCCCGTCGCCGCAGGTCGTCCCGCGGCGTCCTGAGGAAAGCACTCCTCTGTTCGGTCGCCATCGCCGGCGTGACGCCGACACTCCTCGCCGAGGCTCCACCCGCCAAAAAGCAGGAAGCCCCGCCGAGAGTCTCCGCCCTGCGCTGCGGCCGCCTGCTCGACGTGCGCACGGGGACCCTGCGGGAAGGGGCGATCGTCGTGGTGCGCGGCGATCGCATCGAGGAGGTCCTCGAGCGTGGCGCAAAACTTCCGGAGGGGGTGTCGCTCATCGATCTGTCGGCCTTCACGGTCCTGCCGGGCCTCGTCGATGCCCACACGCACACCTTTCTGCAGCCGGGCGACTACGACGTGCAGCTCTTGAAGCAGTCGCTGCCTCGCAGGACTCTGCAGGCGGCGGCCCAGGCGCGCGCGCTGCTTGTGGCCGGATTCACGACAATCCGCGACCTGGAGACGGAGGGGGCGATGTTCGGAGACGCGGACCTGCGCGACGCCATCGCCGACGGTCTGGTGGCAGGCCCGCGGATGCAGGTGGCGACGCGGGCGATCTCGACGACGGGGAATTACGCCCTTCTGGGGTACGCGCACGAAGTGGCGGTGCCGAAAGGCGTGCAAATCGCCGACGGACCGTGGGAGATCCGCAAGGCCGTGCGCGAGCAGATCGAGAACGGCGCCGACTGGATCAAGTTCTACGGCGACTATCGCACATTCCTCCCGACCGGGGAAATTCTCGACCTGCGCGTCACCATGACCCAGGAGGAGATGGACGCACTGGTGGACGAGGCGGCGCGCCGGCACCGCCCGGCGGCGGCGCACTGTTACGGCAACGACGCGGCGCGTGCGGCGATCAGGGCCGGCGTCCGCTCCGTGGAGCATGGCCTGTTCCTGGACGAGACGACCTTCAAGATGATGCTCGACAAGGGTGTGTACTACTGCCCGACTCTGACCGCCTACCGCACCTCCTACGACGCGACGCCGACCCCCGCCTGGAAGAAAGTCGTCGACGCCCACCGCGACGCGTTCCAGCGGGCTCTCAGGATGAAGCTGAAGATTGCCTCGGGGAGCGACGCCGGCGACTTCCCTCCCGAAAACGCCGCGAGGGAGCTCGAGCTGATGGTGGACTATGGCCTGCCGCCCCTCAAGGCGATCCAGGCGGCGACCCTGGTCGACGCGGAGCTCCTCGGCTGGCAGGACCGGATCGGCGCCGTCGAGCCCGGCAAGATGGCCGACCTCATCGCCGTGGAAGGAAACCCCGTCCAGGACATCTCCGCCCTGCGCAGGGTCCGGTTCGTCATGAAGGGCGGTGAAGCCTTCCTGTCGCCGCCCGCCGTTACGAATTCGTCATTCTGAGCTCGGGCCCGCAGGGCCCGTCCGACCTGCGTCCTGTTTTTTCCTGACCTATAATTCACGGCGGCCCACGACGGACGACTCGAGGGATCTGTTTGGCCAACCACACCCTGCCCGTGCAAGAGCAGCTCCTGAACCTTCAAGCGGTAGGCCGCCCGTCTTGGCAACATGAGCCGCCGGCACGACATCTGGATGACTGAACGGGCGGCCTGGGAATCGGCATGCGTTTTTTCGACCGAGTCGCGCTGACGCTCCTGACCCGGGGACTGACGATTCTTCTCGGGCTCGTGGGAAGCATCGTCACCGCGCGCTGGCTCGGGCCCGAGGGCCGGGGGATCCTGGCGATCGTCTCGGTCGTGACCGGTCTCGCCCTGCAGTTCGGGAGCCTCGGCCTGCACAGCGGGAACGCCTATTTCGTGGCGCAGGATCCTCGACTCGCCCGCGGAGTCCTCGGGAACGCCTCGGTCCTGAGCCTGGCGCTCGGCACGGGCGCGGGGATCGCGGCGATCGCCACCTTCCTGGCCGAGCCGCGCTGGTTCGCCGGCGTTCCCCTCGTTCTTGTGGTCGTGGCGGCGGCGACGCTGCCGTTCCATTTCTTGAATCTCTTCCTGCAGAACGCCCTCCTCGGAATGCACGAGGTGAAGGCCTTCAATGCCTTCGAGGCGGCGGGGAAGGTCCTCACCTTCGCGGCGCTCGTGGTCTATCTGGTCGTCTTCGACGGCGGCCCGGAGGGGACGGTTGTCCTCTTCTCCTCCTTCGCCGTCATTTCGGCCCTCGCCGCGGTCCTGTACTGCCGGCGCCGGGTCCCCTTCCGGTTCTCTTTCGATCGGGCCCTGTTCGCGCGCATGATCCCGTTTGGCCTGAAGTCCTACATGTCATGCCTTCTGGCGTACCTGGTGATCCGCTCCGACATGCTGCTCGTGAACTATTTTCTCGGGACCGCCGCGGCCGGCGTCTACTCGATCGCGGCCCAGGTCGCCGACAACCTTCTGCTCATCCCCGCGACCATCGGATTGATCCTGCTCCCTCGGATCGCCTCGGAGGCGCCGCGCAACCAATCGGCGGTCACGGCGCGCGTCACCCGCCACGCCGCCCTCGTCATGACCGTGCTGTGCGCCACTGCCTGGTTCCTGGCGGGGCCGGTGATCTCCCTGCTCTACGGGCCCGGATTCCGCGAGGCGATTCCGGCGACCCGCTGGCTTCTTCCGGGGATCTGGGCTCTCGGGATGAACAGCATCCTGATGCAGCACTTCGGAGGACAGGGGATGCCCCTCGTGACGATCACGGCGCCGCTCGTGGGCGCCGTGCTCAACCTGTCGCTCAACGCCTTTGTCGTCCCCCGCTTCGGCATCGTGGGAGCGGCCGTCACCAGCAGCGTCGCCTACTCGATGATGCTTCTCCTGAGCCTTGGCGCCTTCCTTCGGGGAGGCGGAGTGCGCCTGTGGGACAGCCTGGTTCTCGCGCCCGAGGAGCTTCACGGGATTTTCGGGATGCGCATCTGGGGGGGAGGTGCCGCGGAGGCATCACGAAGGGTCGGCGGAACTCCGGGCGACACCGGTTCGCACGATCGCGACATCAAGCGGCGCACGGCCGCGCACTGGTCGGACAGCCCGATCGGGACGCGCACCGCGGGATTCGATCCGAAGCACCGGGAGTTCACCAGGGAGTGGTTCGAGGAGCACGCCCGCTTCCGCTTCGTCGATTACGGCCCGTGGATGCGCGACGTGGCGGGATTCGAAAGGCACCGGGGCGATCGGATGCTCGAGGTCGGCTGCGGGATGGGGACGGACCTGCTCGAGTTCGCTCGAGGAGGAGCGCGGGTCGCCGGCCTCGATCTCACGAAGCGGCACCTCGACCTGGCGCTCCGCCGCTTCGCGCTCTTCGGTGAGACGGGGGGGTTCTACCTGGGCGATGCGGAGAACCTGCCGTTCCGCGACAGGAGCTTCGATTTCGTCTACTCCAACGGCGTGCTGCATCACACGCCCGACACGGCGAGGTCGATCAGGGAGATCCATCGCGTCCTGAAGCCGGGCGGGACGACGACCATCCTGCTCTATCACCGGAACTCCCTCCACTACCGCTTCCAGATCTGCGGCCTGTTCGCGGCGCGGGAAATTCTCTACCGGGTCGCGGCGAAGTTGCGCGGGCGCAGCGTCCGCATCCTGGACTTCCGCCTGCGCGATCACCTGACGCGGATGACCGACGGCGAGACCAACCCGCTCACGAAGGTCTTCTCCGTGGCCGAGTGCCGCGATCTCTGTCGCGGCTTCCGGGAGGTCCGGGCGCGCGTCGTCCACCTGAACCGCCAGGACGTCTTCTTCCTGAAATGGCTGCCGGCCTCGATTCTCCCCGCCCTGGCGCGCCGCTGGGGCTGGTATGTGGTGATCGAGGGAACCAAGTGAGCTTGCCCGAGCCTCGCGCGGCCGTCCTCCTGCTCGTGCGGGATCCCGCGGAGGCCGAGCGGGCCTTGCCGAGGATCCTCCCGGGGCGGTCGCTCCGTCTGATCCGTCGCGAGGAGGTGCGCCACCTCGCGCCCCTGCGTCTGGTGTCGCGGCTGCGATCCCTCCGGGTCGATGAGCTGGTGATGCTGGTCGACGATCTCGACATGCACGAGAGCCTCTGGAAGCTGGAGGCGCTCGGGGCGATGCCGACCGCGCCACGCCGCTACCTCCTCGATCTCTCCGGTCGTAGGTTGATCCTGTCAGCGTCGCGGTTCGTCGCCAGGGATCTGCCGGCCTGGGGAGCGGGGGTCCTCCTGGCCGGGCTGGCCCTGGCGCGGACGACGGCGCGCGTGAGGTGGCTTCTCGGGGCGCCCCGGCGCGCACCCCGGTCCGCGTCGGGGAAGCGGATCATCTATCTCAGGTCCGACCTCGGGGCCGGGATCGCCGCCGGTGGCTCGGTGGCGCATACGGCCGGGGTCGTGGCGGGGTTGCAGGCCGCCGGCGCGGACGTGGGGTTCATCAGCAGCGATCGGCTCCGGCTCTTCGACCCACGACGCCACTCGGTCGATCTTGCGCCCCCGGGCCGCCTCTGCAACTTCAATCGCGAGACGCAGGGACTGGCGTACTCCTTCCGGTTCGAGCGCCAGGCGCGGATCGTCCTCGCGCGGCGGCCGGCGGATCTCCTCTACCAGCGCTTCGATGCCTTCAACCACGCCGGGATCGTCCTGTCCAGGGAAACGCGCGCGCCGCTGGTCCTGGAGTTCAACGGATCGGAGGTCTGGATCGAGGACCACTGGGGCCGGCCGTTCCGCTTCCGCACGATCTTCGCCGGCCTGGAGAAGGCCCACCTGAAGCACGCGGACCTGATCGTCGTCGTGTCGGCGCCGCTCGAGGAGTACCTCCTGGGGCGCGGCGTCGAGCGGGATCGGATCCTGGTCCTCGAGAACGCGGTCGACCCCGAGCGTTACCGGCCCGACCTGCCAATCGGGCCGGTGCGCCGCCGGCTGGGTCTGGATGGGCGAACGGTGATCGGGTTCATCGGCACCTTCGGAAGATGGCACGGGGCGAAGGTCCTGGCCCGTGCCGCACTCCGGGTCGCCGGCGAGCGCCCGAACGTCCGCTTCCTGTTCGTGGGTGACGGGGTGGAGCGGCCGGAAGCCGAGGCGATCCTGGCGGGGGCCTCGAGGCGCGAGGCGGCAGTGTTCACCGGTCTCGTCCCCCAGGAGGAGGGTCCCGTGCATCTCGCGGCCATGGACGTCCTGGTGTCCCCGCACGTCCCGAACTCGGATGGCAGCCGCTTCTTCGGTTCCCCCACCAAGCTCTTCGAGTACATGGCGACGGGGCGGGGCATCGTGGCGAGCCGGCTGGAACAGATCGGCGAGGTCCTGGAACACGAGCGGACGGCGCTCCTGGTCCCGCCAGCCGACGAAACCGCGCTGGCGGCGGCGATCCTCCGGCTGGTCGACGACCGGGATCTCAGCGCCCGGCTGGGCGCCTCGGCTCGACGCCGGGTCCTGGAGCGACATACCTGGGAGGCGCACGGGCGGAGGCTCCTCGATCGCCTGCGCGACCTGGGGCTCATCCGGTGGAACTGAGAAAGGCCCCGCGTGTTCCAAGTCGCTCGCGGCCCGCCGCCCCGGCGCCGGCGCGTTTCGGCGGTCCGAGTCAGCGCGGCCGGTGGTACCCGGGGCCGCGCAGGATGCGGCCCGGCAGGCGTCCGGTGATTTTCCCCCGCTCGACGACGGGCACACCGTTCACGAAGACCTGGACGATTCCCTCCGAGAACTGATGCGGGGCGTCGAAGGTGGCGCGATCGACGACCTTCTCCGGGTCGAAGATCGTGATGTCGGCGTACATTCCCGGGCGCAGCAGGCCGCGGTCCCTGAGTCCGAGCTTCTGGGCCGGGAGGGAGGTCATCTTGCGTACCGCGTCCTCGAGACGCAGGACCTTCTCGTCGCGGACGTAGCGTCCCAGAATGCGGGGGAACGTGCCGTAGGCGCGCGGGTGGCAGTTGCTCGCCCCCAGGACCCCCTCGGGGGACACGCCCGGGTTGTCGCAGTTGAATGCCACCCACGGCGCCGTCATCGCCGTGCGGACGTCGTCCTCAGACATGGCGAAATAGACGCAATCCACGGAGCCGTTCTCCTCGACGAGAAGATCGAACATGACGTCGATCGGGTCCTTGCCCCGCAAGCGTGCGATCTCCGACAGTCTCTTTCCCTGGTACTGCTTGTTCGCCTGCGTCCGCACCCCCACGACGAGGACGCCCTCGGGCCCGCCGACGTTATGGAACAGACTCTCCCATCCGCCCGAGGGGTTTTCGACTTCCTTGCGGATGCGATCGCGCTCGGCAGGATCCCTGAGCCGCGCCACGAGCCTGGCGACCCCCCCTTCCGACGCGGTCGGCGGCAGGCTCGCTGCGAGCCCGGTGGAAGAGGCCGGGTAGGGATAGATGTCGGCCGTGACGTCGATGCCGCGCGCGCGCGCCGACTCGATCTCCGCCACGACCTCCTTCATGCGGCCCCAGTTCTTCCGGCCGGCGCACTTCAGATGCCAGATCTCGACGGGCAGCTTCGCCTGCTCGCCAATCGACTCGGCCTCTTTCAGGGCCGGGATGATGTCGTCCGCCTCGTTGCGGATGTGCGAGGCGTAGATGCCGCCGTACGCCGACGCGACCTTCGCCAGCTCGACCAGCTCGTGCGTGTCCGAGAAGCTTGCCGGCGGATAGATCAGAGACGAGGAGACCCCGAAGGCCCCGGCCTCCATGGCCCGTGCCACGTGTCGCTTCATCGCCTCCAGCTCCGAGGCGTCGGGCAGCCGGTTGTCGCTCTTCAGGACCGCCTGGCGCACCTGCGTCGCCCCGACGAGGTGGGCGAAGTTGATCGCCGAACCCTTCCCCTTGAGCTTCCGGAAATAGCCGTCGAAGTCCCGCCAGTCGACGGCGATCCTGTACTCGGCGAGGCTCGGCAGCAGGTCCTCGATCGTGAAGGAGGTCTGAGGGGCGACCGATCCCCCCTCGCCGGTCAGCTCGGTGGTGATCCCCTGCGTGATCTTGCTCGGCACCCGCGGATCGACGAGCACGGTGAGCTCGGACTGACCGAGCATGTCGATGAACCCCGGGGCCACCACGAGGCCGCGCGCGTCGATGGTCCGGCGGGCCATCGCGTCCTTCAGGTTCCCGATGGCGGCGATCCGGTCGCCCCGGATCGCGAGGTCAGAGGCGAACCACGCATTGCCGGCTCCATCCACGATAAGGCCGCCGCGCACGATGACGTCGTAGGCCTCGACGGCACCTGCGGGTGGGCCGGCCTGTGGAGCGGCGGCCGCGGGAGCCGACGCGGCGCGCGCCGCGGTGAACACTGGAGCGGTGTACAGGACGGCGACGGTGAGAACGAGGAGACTGAGACGAAGCCGGATCATGCCAGGGTCTCCTTTTCCAACTCGGGGCCGGCCACGACCAGGACACAGCTCCGGGGCGTCAGGTATTTCCGCGCGGCCTCCTCCACGTCTCTCCGAGTGACCGCCCGGATCATCTCCGCCAGCCTCCAGGGATAATCGATCCCGAGACCATAGAACTCCGCGTCGGCGAGGATCGCCGCAGCTTCGGGGTTAGTTTCCATGCTCCGCGGAACGGAGGCCGCGAGGGCCTGCTTCGAATCGCGCAGCTCGCCGGGCGTGACCCCGCGGCGGACGATCTGCTCGATCGTCCTGCGCATCAGGTCGAGCGCCCGGCGCACGCGGTCGGGGGCGACACCGGCGCGCGCCACGAACGGTCCGGGACCCAGCCCGGCGCTGAAACGCGAGTAAACGTAGTAGGCCAATCCGGCGCGCTCCCGGATCACCTTCCCGAGACGTCCGCCCAGACTGAACTCACCCAGGATGCTGTTGAGAACGAGCGACGCCGGCAGATCGGGCGACAGACGCCGGGGTCCCCGGAACCCCAGGGCGATGTCGGCCTGCGTCTTACCGTCGATCGGCTTGACCACGACGATGGTCCGATCAGGCGCCGGCGGATCGGGGATCGAGGCACGGGCCGCGGGGCCTGGCGCCGTCCCGGCCGTCCCGCGTGCTCCCCGCGCCGGTCCGTCCGCGCCTCCGTTCCACGTTCCCAGGATGCTCGCGGCGAGGGCCAGGGCGCGCGCCGGGTCGAAATCGCCCGCCATCGACACGATCGCCCCGGACGATCGGAAGCGGTGTCGGTGGAAGGCCACCAGGTCCGCGCGCTCGATGCGCGATACGCTGTCGCGCGTCCCCAGACGCGGATGGCGGTACGGGTGTCCGGGAGGAAACAATGCCTCCTGAAGCCCCATCTCGGAGACCGCCGCCGTGTCCTGATCCCGCTCGGCAATGGTGGTGAGGAGCTGGCCCTTCTGGCGGCCGACCTCGGTGCCGGGAAATGTCGGCTCCGCCACGATCAGACGCAGGCGCTCGAGGACGCCGGGCAGGTGATCTGACAGGAGCCGCAGCCTGATGTCGAGGGTGTCTCGGTGGGCCTCCGCCGCGTAGGCGACGCCCAGGTCGTCGAAAAAGCCGGCGATGGCCGCGGCCGACAGGGAGCCCGCGCCGCGGTCCAGGAGGCTCGCGACCAGCGCCGCCGTCCCCTCCTTTTCCGCCGGATCGAACGCCGCGCCCGCTTCGAGGACCAATTGGACCGCAATCGATCGGGCCGCGCCGTTCGGCCGGGCAATCACCTCCAGGCCGTTGTCGAGACGGATCCAAGGCACCGCGCTCACGGGCGGGAGACGCCGTGCCCGCCCGGGGCCGCCGGCGCCGGCTGCGGGCCCGAGGGGAAGAGGACGCCCACGGTCCGGCGGTCGCCGTCGAGTCGCGCGCGGGCAAGTGTCGCAACCTCGCCGGCCGTGACGGCGCGGACGCGGCGCGGCAGGTCGAGGAACAGCCGGTGAACGGCCACGGTCTCGAAGAAGCCGAGCTGGTGGGCGGCGTCCGTGGTGCTCTCGGACTCGAGAGCGTGGCGCGCCAGGAACTGATTCTTGGCGCGCGTCAGATCGCGCTCTTCGATGTCGCCCTGTGCCAGCCGTCCGATCTCGGCTGTCAGCGTCTCCTCGATGCGGCCCGGATCGACTCCCTCGTTGACCGTGACACCGACGCGATAAAGATAAGGATGACGGGTCGGTACGAGAAGCGTCGAGACCTGGCTGGCGAGGTCGCCTTCGATCAGGGATCGATACAGGCGGGACGTCTTGCTCGGCCCGCGTCCGTCCTGGCCCGACCAGAGGTTGACCGTCGGCCCCCCGGCGAGAATCCCGTCGGCGACAAGGAACACCGCAAACTCCTGCTCGGACGCCGCGGGCGCGTGAAAGGCGAATTCCAGGTAGACGGCGCCGGAGGGCCGCCTGATCGTCAGACGCCTCTCGCCGGACTGCGGCGGCTCGATCGTCCGCACCGGAGGAGGGTCCTCGCCGCGTCGGATCCCTCCGAAGTGGCGCCGGACGAGGCGAAGCGCCGCGGCTGTCTCGAAATCGCCGGTCGCGACCAGGATGCCGTTGTTGGGGACGTAGTAGCGGCGATAGTGCCCGTACAGATCGTCGCGGGTGATCGCCCGCAAATCGGAGAGGTAGCCAATCGTGGGCCAGCGATAAGGGTGGGCCTGGAGCGCCGTTCCGGTCACCTCCTTCTCGAGGTAGGAGCGCGGGTCGTTCTCGCCCCCCTGAAGTTCGGAGATCACCACGGTCCGCTCGTGCTCGACCTCGTTCTGCGAGTAGAGGCATTCCGTCATGCGCGAAGCCTCGAGGCGCAGCATCTCTTCGAAGGCGTCGCTCTGCACGGTCTCGAAGTAGGCGGTGACGTCGAGCCAGGTGTAGCCGTTCCAGGTGCCACCGGCGAGCTCGACCTGGCGGGTCACGTCCTCCTTGTGAATGCGGCGCGTCCCCTTGAAATTCATATGCTCCACCCAGTGCGAGATGCCCGTGATCCCCGGCCGCTCGTCGCGCGACCCGACGCGATACCAGCACCAGACCGAGACCACTGGAGCCTGCCGCATCTCGCGCAGAATGACGGTGAGGCCGTTCGGCAGTCGCGTGACGACGATGTCACCCCGGCGGGTCCGCGCGGTCATGCCCGCCTCTCCCTGGCCGGCTGGGCGGTCATCGTGTCGGCCCGGCCAGCCCGCCGGGACAGGGCCGCGACATGCTGGTTGCGTTGCCACTGCTCGCGCGGCAGGAGGGTCCGCGCTCTTCCGCGCTGCGTCGACGGCCTCTGGCTCAATGGGCTCCTCGGGGTCGGGGGCTGGGTACCCGTGGTACCGCGCCATGCAGGGTCCGCGCATGGTAATACACGCGCGCGGCGCGCAGCAACCCGCGCGGCGGGGACTCCCGGTCCGTTTCGCCGTACAATGACGGCCCTTCGGAGGTCGATCGAGTGCCGGCGTCGAGCGAGAACAGGACACCGATCCCCGGCTACGTGCCGCTGGTCGAGGTGCGCCGCGGCGACAGCGTCGAGTCCCTTCACTTCGGGGCGATCGCGGTGATCGACGCCCGGGGCCGCGCCGTGACGGCCGCCGGCGACCCCGCCACACCGGTCGTCCTGCGCTCCACCGCCAAGCCGGCGCAGGTCCTGCCGCTGTTGGACGCGGGGGCGGCCGACCGCTTCCACTTCGCCGACGAAGAGATCGCCGTCATGATCGGATCGCACGGCGGCGAGCCGTTCCATGTGCGCGCCGTCCGTTCGATCCTGAAGACCATCGGCCTCGACGAGAAGGCGCTGCAGTGCGGCGCCCACGCGCCTTATCACAGGCCCTCCGCCCACGCGCTCCGGCAGCGCGGGGAGCAGCCGACCGCCTTGCACAACAACTGCTCGGGCAAACACGCCGGGATGCTGGCGCTGGCGGTCCACCTCGGGGCGCCGGTGGACACGTACCTCGACCCGGGGCACCCGGTACAGGCGCGCATCCGCGCCCGCATCGAGGCGCTTGCGGGTCTTCCGGCGGGGGCCACGCGACTGGCGATCGACGGCTGCTCCGCCCCCACGTTTGCGATGCCGCTCTCGAGCCTGGCATTTCTGTACGCCCGCCTGGCGGCCGCGGCCGGCCCGGCGGACGCCCCGGATCCGGCTGCGCGCCGGGCGGTCGCGGCCATGCGCGGTCACCCGGAGATGATCGGTGGTACCGACCGCCTCTGCACCGCGCTCATGCGGGCCGGCCGCCACGGCCTCCTCGCCAAGATCGGGGCGGAGGGGATGTACGGGCTGGCCTGGCAGAAGGACGGGGTCGGTTTCGGGCTGGCCCTCAAGATCTCCGACGGCGAAGGGCAGAGGGCGCGGTTCAGCGCGGCGCTGGAGGCGCTGCGGCAGCTCGAGGTCCTGTCGGGCGAGGACGCGGCGGATTTGCGCTCGCGATTCGTCGGCGAGATACGCAATCATCGCGGTCTCGTGGTCGGGAGCGTCGGCACGACCTTTCGCCTGGTGTGAACGATGGTATAATCCGTTCTCCCGTTTTAAACCTGAAAGGGCCGGATTTCGTGGTCTTCAGCGGAGCAACGGTTTGAAAGGCGTGGTCGAAGTCGACGACGGCAATTTCGAGAGCCAGGTGCTCCGCTCGCCTGTTCCGGTCCTGCTGGATTTCTCGGCGGAATGGTGCGGGCCGTGCAAGCGTCTGCAGCCGATCGTCGAGGCGATCGCAGCCGAATACGCCGACCGTCTCAGAGTGGCTCACCTTGACATCGACAAGGCGCAGGCGACCGCGGTGAAGTACGGCATCATGTCGGTCCCGACCGTTCTCTTCTTCAAAGGGGGGAAGGTCATGGATCAGCTGCTCGGGTATGTCCCCAGGGACAAGCTGGTCGAGAAGATCGACCCCCTCCTTATGGGAAAGCCCTCCTGAACGTGTCCACGCATCCATCCCGGTTCGCGCGCGTCGTCGTGGGGGGTGCTCTGGCGCTGGCGCTCCTGCCGGCTGGACCCTTGGACGCCCAGAAGATGCCGACCCTCGAGCCGCTCCCCGGGCGCCGGGTCGGCGACCTGGCGCTCGACTTCACGCTCAAGGATCTGAACAACCAGACGCACCGCCTCAAGGACATGCGCGGCAAGCAGGTGGTCCACGTCGTCTTCTGGGCGACCTGGTGCGTCCCGTGTCTTCAAGAGATCCCGACACTGCGCGCCGTCCGGGAGAAGTACCACGACCGCGGCCTGGAGATTCTCGGGATCGTGATCAACCTGAGCCAGACCGTGGACGGCGTGCGGGCCGCGGCGCGGGATCTGAAGCTCAACTACCCGATCCTGTGGGACGACGGCGGCGAGGTCCAGGACCGCTACGGGGTCTCCTCCATCCCGCAGAATGTCCTCATCGGCAGGGACGGCGTGATCCGCTATACCGGCACCTCTCTCCCACGCAACTACGAGACCCTCCTCGATTCGCTTCTCAAGGAAGACGGCGCGGCCCGGACCGCCGGCCGATCTCCGGCCGTCGCGCATTGACGATGCCGCGGCCGGAGACTAAGATCGCCGGGTGAACCGTCTCGAACGGGCCGTTCTCGTAGGGCTCTGCCGCCATCGCTTCGATCGGGCCCGGGTGGACGAGCATCTTCAGGAGTTGGGATTGCTCGCCGAGAGCGCCGGAGCCGTCGTGGTGGGCGCCGTGGTGCAGGAACGCGGGTCGGTACATCCGGGGACCCTGGTGCGGCGGGGCAAGGTGGAGGAGCTCGCGCACCTGGCGCGCGAGCGCCGGGCCGACCTCGCCATCTTCGACCAGGACCTGTCGCCGGCCCAGATCAAGAACCTCGAGAAGGAGATCGAGGCGAAGATCCTCGACAGATCGGGCCTCATCCTCGACATCTTCGCGCGCCGCGCCCGCACTCGCGAGGCCCGCACGCAGGTCGAGCTGGCGCAGCTCCGCTACCTCCTTCCACGCCTCACCCGGCAGTGGAGCCACCTGTCGCGGCAGGTCGGCGGAATCGGCCAGAGGGGTGTCGGAGAGACCCAGCTCGAGATCGATCGCCGCATCATTCGCAAGCGTATCGCTCGCCTGGCGTCCGACCTGAAGGACATCGAGAAGGAGCGTCATGAACGCCGCAAGAAGCGCTCGGCGGTGCCGCGCGTGGCGCTCATCGGCTACACCAACGCCGGAAAGTCGACGATCATGAACCTGCTCACCGGCGCGATGGCACGCGTGGAGAACCGTTTATTCGTCACCCTCGATTCGCTCGTGCGGCGCTGCGAGCGCGGTGGGCGTCCTCCGTTTTTGGTCGTGGACACGGTCGGATTCATCCGCAAGCTGCCGCACCACCTGGTGGCCTCCTTCCGCAGCACGCTTGAGGAGGCGGCCGGCGCGGATCTCCTGGTCCACGTCGTCGACTCGTCGTCCGGCGCCCTGGAGGACCAGATGCGGAGCACGCGCGATACGCTGGACGACTTGGGACACGCCGACGATCCGTGTCTTCTGGCGTTCAACAAGATCGATCAGGCGCCCGAGGGCGTCCTCGAGAGACTCCGTACCGAACATCCGGAGGCGGTGTTCCTGTCGGCCATCGATCCGAAGCAGGCGGATCTCCTGGAGACGCGCGTGCGCGCGGGGCTGCGCGCCGCCAGGCCGGCCGACGTGCCGGTGCCGCCGGCCGCGTCGATGCGGGCTGCCTGGGCGCTCGACTCGGGGAGCGGCTCGTGAAGCGGCCGAGGAAGGAACGCTCCAGTCGGCCCGGCTCGTCGCGCGGGCGCATGCGCGTGGGGGTGATCTTCGGCGGCCGCTCGGTCGAGCACGAAGTTTCGCTGGTTTCGGCTCGGGCCATCATGCAGGCGCTCGATAAGGAGCGTTACGAGGTCGTTCCGATAGGCATCACCCGGCAAGGCCGCTGGGTCCTGGGCGACACGCACTGCGCCCTGCCTCCCGATCCGTCCGTGCGCGGCCTCGTGCGCCTGCAGAATGGCGGACGAGGAGCCGGGCCCGCTTCGCTCGACCGGGCGGGCCTGAAGATCGCGCTTGCGGGCGGGCGGCGGGCGCGCCGACCGTCGCCCCTGGGACGGCTCGACGTGATCTTCCCGGTCGTGCACGGCATGGGTGGCGAGGAGGGCACGCTGCAGGGTCTCCTGGAACTGGCCGACATCCCGTACGTCGGTGCGGGTGTCCTGGGCTCGGCGCTCGGCATGGACAAGGCGATGATGAAAGTCGTCTTCCGCGACGCCGGTCTGCCAATCGTCGACCACAGGGTCATCCGGCGGCGCGATCTCGAGAGCGGACGCGACCGATTCGTGCAGGCGGTCGAGAAAGGCCTCGGCTATCCCTGTTTCGTGAAGCCGGCGAACGGCGGCAGCAGCGTCGGCGTCAGCAAGGCGAAAGGCCGCCGTCAGATGCTGGAAGCGCTCGACCTGGCAGCGCGCTACGACCGCAAGATCATCGTGGAACGCGCCATCGACGCGCGCGAGATCGAGTGCAGCGTGCTGGGGAACGACGACCCGGTGGCGTCCGTTCTCGGGGAGATCATCCCGGCGAACGAGTTCTACGACTACCGAGCCAAATACATCGACGAAAACTCGCGACTGTTGATCCCGGCCCCCCTGACCGAGGAGCAGGCGAGCCGTATCCGCGACCTGGCGGCCAGGGCGTTTAGAGCGCTCGATCTGTGCGGCATGGCGCGCGCCGACTTCTTCCTCGACCGGACCACCGAGGCCATCTTCATCAACGAGGTGAACACCATCCCCGGCTTCACGCCGATCAGCATGTACCCCAAACTCTGGGAGGCGAGCGGTCTGCCGTTCCCGGCGCTCGTCGATCGACTGATCCACCTGGCGGTCGAGCGGCACGCCGAGAAGAAGAGCCTGATCACCACGTACCGGCCGGCCAAGAACGGTCGCCGCGCCTTGACAAAGGACTGACGGCGTTCTATTTTTTGTAGTGCCCCGGGGAGGCTGCCGGCCCCGCGGCACCTTGTCAACCATGCTCGACACCAACGTGCTCGTTCTCAATCGCCTGTTCCAGGCCATCCAGGTCACCACGGTCCGCAAGGCATTCTGCCTGCTCTACAAGGGACACGTGCGCGCCGTGGCCTCCGACTACACGACCTACGATTGGGAGGATTGGGTCGACGTTCCGGCGCAGCCCAACGAAGACTCCATCGTCACGCCGACGCTGCGCATCCGCATCCCGCGCGTGGTCCTGCTCGTGGACTTCGACCGGCTGCCGCGTCACGAGGTGCGTTTCACGCGGAAGAACATCTTCTACCGGGATCGCAACCGCTGCCAGTATTGCGGCGGGAAATACCAGACGCGCGACCTGAACCTCGATCACGTCGTGCCGCTCTCCCGCGGTGGCAAGTCCACGTGGGAGAACGTGGTCTGCTGCTGCATCGCGTGCAATTCGAGGAAGGGCGGTCTGCTCCCGGAGGAGGCCGGCATGCACCTCATCCGGACGGCGGTGAAGCCGCGCTGGCACCCCCTGGTCAAGATTTCTTTCACCACCGGGCAATACGAGGCCTGGAAGAACTTCCTCGACATCGCCTACTGGAACACGGAGCTGCGCGAGACGTAGTCCCTCGCGCGTTTCACTCCCATCCCGCCGGGCCGTTTCCTTGCAATGCCCAGGACCGTGTGTTAAGTTCCGGACATGTCCTACTACCGCACGCAATACAGTCCTCAGATCGGTCTTGGCGGCCGGATCACGCCCGGAGTCAAGGCGCTCCTGATCGTGAACGTGAGCGTCTTCGCGCTTCAGGTATTGGCGCAGCAGATCGCCGGGAGCGGGGATGTCGAGTTGATCTTCGGTCTGCTGCCGAACCTGGTCATCCACAAGCTCCAGTTGTGGCGGCTCGTCACTTACATGTTTTTGCACTCCACGAGTTGGCTGAGCCACCTGCTCCTGAACATGCTGATGCTCTGGATGTTCGGCACCGAGGTCGAGCGAGTTTGGGGCACGCGCGAATTTGTGAAGTATTACTTCGTGTGCGGCATCGGTGCGGCCATCACCACCTGCTTCGTGTTCAAGGACAGCAACACCATCGGTGCCTCGGGCGCCATCTTCGGGGTGATGCTCGCCTACGGCCTGATGTATCCCAACCGTCAGATCTTCTTCTGGTTCATCTTCCCGATGCGGGCCATCAGCTTCGTCATCCTGTGCACGGGGATCGAGCTCTTCTCGCTGCTGAGCCTGCAGGACGGTGTGGCCCACTTCGCCCACCTGGGGGGGATGCTATTCGGCTACCTCTACCTGAAGCGCGTCTGGCGCGTGCGACAATTCTGGAGCGAACTCCGCTGGCGGCTGCGGCGGCGCCGCTTCCGCGTCATGCGCTCAGGGGACGACCAGTATCCCTTCCATTGATCCGGGGCGGGCGCGCGCCCGGGGACCATCTTCCTGCTCGGAGTCCTGCGGGATCAGTTGCAGACGAGAGGCACGTAGGATGCGGCCGTATCCGCGCCGAACCGATACGTGATCTGCGGAGGCATGTCGACGCGCTGCAGCAGCTGGATGAGGCCGTTGGCGAAGCGGAACACGAGCACGCTCTCCAGATCGCGCGCCGGGACGACCAGGATCAGGTGCCGGCAGTCGCCACTCGATCCGACGGCCCAGACGGCAGCCTTGATGCCGGAGACGACGGGAACGTCGGTCCCGCCCTCGATGGTCATCCCGCCGGCCAGGAGCTGCCTTCCATGCTGGCCCGTGACGGGCGCGTCCACGCCGCCGCGCAACGCCACGTTGCCGGGCGGACGCGGCGACTCGATGTCGCGGCGCGTGCCCCCCACGTTCAGGAAGCGCGGCGCCGCGAACAACCGTCCGGTGACCAGCTCGAGTGGCGCGTACAGGTATTTGTCGGTCCGCGCGGCATAAAAAAGGTAGGAACCGGTCATGTCGGTCCCGATGCGCGGCAGGTCGTCGTCGCCGACGCCAAAGGTCAGGTAATGAAAATTGGTCCAGTTGCCGCCCGCGAAGCGCGCGTAAGCGATCTTTCTATAAAGTCCGTCCGATCGGCTCCAGACCAGGACGGCCGATCCGGTCGCATCCAGCGCGAGGAAAGGCGCGGAGTCGCGTGTGGCATCCATCGTGGGCGGGACGACGCCCGTGCGGGCGCCGTAGGCGTCCGTGAAAGTGTAGTTGATCCTCCACGACTCCTCACCGGAGAGGGTGGGACGGAGCTGCTCCGAGACCTCGAGCGAAGACCCGTCGGGCAGACTGAGGCAGCGTGGGGAAGCCAGCGCAGGCAGGCCTGAGGCGGCGAGCCAAACGAGGGCCGTCACGGCCATCCCCGTCGCAGTCCTTCTGCCCACGTCTCGCACGCGCCCTCCTAGAAGGGGTTCTTCAGGTTGATGATATTGCTCACGTCGAAGGTCCGGAGGAACTGCTTCAGCACCGGCAGGTGGGGATAGAGCTCCTGCAGCCTGTCGAAGTAGAAGTCGCTTCGCTCCTCGTTCTCCATCAATAGGTTGACTTCGCCGAGCAAGTAGTAGCAGTTCTTCAGGATGTCCTTGTAGTCCTTCTCCGTGGCGATCGCCAGCGCCTTCTCGCCATGCTCCTCCGCACGCTTCAGCTCCTTGAGTTGCATGTAGGCGAAACACAGGTCCTGGTAGCACTCCACCAGGCAGCGCGTATTGCCGTTGGCGAGGGAGATCTGGAGCGCCTCGAGGATGATGGCGATTCCCTGGCGGTAGCGCTTCTTGAGCAGACTGCAGTACCCGAGGTTCTCCTTGATGTAGTCCACCGGGTACGAGGTCCCGAGGCCGCCTCGCTGGCTGAGAGTCAGGGCGAAGCGATACTCCGCCATGGCGTCGTCCAGGTAACTCATGTTCATGTAAATGTTGGCGATCAGATTGTGGCAGGTTGCCTTCCACGTATAGTTGTCTATGGTGTCGCTGGCCCTGAGCGCGCGCTTGGCGTACAGCAGAGCTTTCTGCAGGCGCCCCTGCCGGCGCAGGGCGCTGGCCAGGTTGGAGGAGGCAATGAAGATGATGTTGGGGTCGGGGCTCTTGAGCAGGATCTCGCGCAGGCCCTTCTCGGCCTCCTGGATCTGGCCCTGGGAGAGCCGGGCGGTCGAGAGGTTGCACACCGCCCTGTGGATCAGGTGCGGGTCGTTCAACTCGCGGGCGATCTGAAGAGCGGCCTCGAACTGTTCCGCTGCCAGCCGAAACTCTCCGCGACGCACCTGCAGCGTCCCTTCGGCCGTCAACTCCGAGTAGCGCGCCACGACATCCGGGGGCATGGAAGGCTCCTCAGTTGTCTTTCTTGACTCTGTCGTCCCTTACTTTTTCTTCGGATTGGAGCTTGAACTGGATGAAGTCCTGGACTTCGTCCTGGGCCCGCGGCGAGAGCCTCTGGTACTGGCGCAGGAATTCGTACTCGCGGTCGCGCGTGGCGCCCGAAGCCTCCTCATTGAAGAAGTCGGCGATGTTCATCTCGAAGATCGAAAGGATCTTGAAGAGAGTCTCCAGGCTGACCTTGTATTCTCCGTTCTCCATCCGGCACAGATCGGATTGCTGGATCCCGATGCGGTGCGCCAGGTCCGCCTGGGTGAGTGCCCGATCCTTGCGGAGCGACCGGATCCTGGACCCCACCAGCAAAGACTGTCTCTTAAATTTTGACGTCATCATGCGGTATATCCGGGATGGTTCCCCTGAACTGCCTGAAAAACAAGACACTTGAGTCCGATGTCGGTAAACCAAAAAGTTCTTGACACGCTTGTTGCGCCAACATATACTTGCGTCGTCAGCTCACACAGCCACAACCATTCGCCGCGTCAATATCTTGATGAAACCGTCGAGACAAAGCGCGCAGCCGGTTCGCATTCAACCTTCCCAAACGCCTGTCGACCAGGAAACCAAAATGTCTCTAGACGCTTTCGTCGCCGAAGGGGGTCTGCGTCTGGGCGCCTGAGCCCAAAAAAGTTGACCTAAATGTATGGTGTTACGAAAACGAAGTCAAGGGAAAAAGAGGTCACCCTGCGCTGCCAGGCAGGGGATCATGGAGAAGGGCGAGCCTGATGGCAAATCGTTCTTTTGAAAGAAGTTCCTGCGTTTCGAAATACCTTCAGGAGATCAGCGAGTACCCCCTCCTCACGAAGGAAGAAGAACATGAGATCGCCGTGCGCATGGGAGAGGTCGCCGGCAAGGATGGGTCGTACCACGATCTCGTCAAATCCAACCTGAGCTTCGTCGTCAAGATCGCCAGCGAATATAAGAACATGGGTCTTCCCTTCGAGGACCTGTTGAACGAGGGGAACATAGGGCTTATCGAAGCCGCCCACCACTTCGATCCTGCGCGGGGAACGAAGTTCATCACCTACGCCATCTGGTGGATCCGCAAATCCATTCTGAAGGCCCTGTCGCAGCACGCCGCCATGGTCCGCATCCCCAACTACCAGCTCAAGAAAGTCCGCAACGTGCGCAACACCGAGCGCATGCTGGCAAAAGAGCTGGGCCGGGAGGCGGACCGGGAGGAGATTTCGAAGGAGCTGCGGGTCACTATCGCCAAGATCGACGAGATCCTGCAGATGAAGATGCGGGAGCTGTCCCTGGACGAGAAGGTCGGCAAGGACAAGGACACGCCGATCTCGGATTACCTCGTGGATGGGCGGTCGATCAATCCCGAGGACGAGTTGATCAAGAACGAGAGCCAGGGCGTCATCCGTATGGCGCTCCGCAGCCTGAGCGATCAGGAACAGACGGTAATCATCAACCGCTTCGGGCTGGAAGGCGGTCGCGTGTTCACCCTCAAGGAGATCGGCGAAAAGCTTGGGGTGTCGCGCGAGCGCGTACGCCAGATTGAAAACCAGGCGAAGAAGCGCCTGCGCAAGCTGATCGCCCGGCAGCAGCATCCCGAAAACCAGTTGGCCAGAAGCGCGAGACTGCGGGCCCACGAGGCCGACGCGCTGCCCCCGGTCCGAATCCGTTCCAAGCAGTCGCTGTCGCACTGAGCCCCACCGGACCGCCCCAGGCAGGCGGTCCGAGGTAAGCCCTTCGACGAACCCCGCGGCGATCCGAGCGCTGCGGGGTTTCCTTTTGAAAAGCCTGCGAGCGCTGTGCTATTCTGCCGGCCGACATGCGACTGACGCGCGACCAGGTGGAAGCAATCTCCCAGCGGATCGTTCGCGGGCTCGTGAAGGACGAGATCATCGCGACGGAGCGTCCCGAGGCCACCATCGATCTCCTTGCGGGAGTCTTTCTGACCGACCTCGGAGCCGAGGACCGGCTGAATGACGAGGTCCATGAGCTCCTCAAGAACTATTCCGAGGAGATCAGCCGCGGCATGGTCAACTACCAGGAGCTGTTCCGCAAGGTGAAGTCGAAGCTGGCCCGCGATCGCAAGATGGTGATCTAGTGAGGCTGAGCCACGAACGCTGTGTGCACCTGTCGCACCTCTTCGTCAACGCCCTCGAAGACGAGGAAAGCGTCGAGTTCCTGCGCGATCCCAACGACATCCGCCTGAAGATGCTGCAGATCCTCGAGTCGGAGCTTCTGAAGGAGGACGAGCTCGAAGAGAGCATCCGCCGAAAGATCGCTTCGCAGAAGCGAGAGGTGCCGGAGGGCAGCCCCGAGTGGGACCTTCTCTTCCGCAAATATTACGAAGAGGAGCTGAAGAAGGTGAAACGGGTCCGCGAATAGCCCGCCCCGACGCCCCGTTCCTTATGACCGCCCCCCGTCAGATCGTCGTCGGCACCGCCGGACACATCGATCACGGCAAGAGCCTTTTGGTCAAGGCCCTGACCGGCACCGATCCCGATCGCCTGAAGGAGGAGAAAGAACGGGGCATCACCATCGACATCGGCTTCGCGAACCTCGTGCTGGACGATGGTACCCGGGTCGGGTTCGTGGACGTGCCGGGCCACGAGCGCTTCGTCAAGAACATGCTGGCCGGGGTGGGCGGCATCGACCTGGTCCTGCTGTGCATTGCGGCGGACGAGTCGATCAAGCCGCAGACCCGGGAACACTTCGACATCTGCCGGCTTCTTCGCATTCCGCACGGCGTGATCGTCCTGACCAAGAGCGACCTCGTCGAGCCGGACATCCTCGACCTCGTCCGGTTGGAGGCGCGCGAGTTCGTCGCCTCCTCGTTCCTGGAATCGGCGCCCCTCGTCGCGGTCAGCGGCAAGACGGGTGCGGGGCTGGCGGAGCTTAAAGCGGTCCTGCGGGACCTCGCTCGGCGCGTGCCGGCCCGCCCGCTCCGGGGCGTGATGCGGCTGCCGGTCGATCGATCGTTCAGCATCAAGGGGTTCGGGAGCGTTGTGACCGGAACGCTGATCGCGGGCGCGATCCGCGAGAGCGACGAGGTGGCCATCCTGCCCCAGGGGACCACCGCGCGCGTGCGCGGCCTGGAGGTCTTCAACCAGCCGACCGCGACCGCCCACCCGGGGCAGAGGACGGCGGTCAACCTGCAGGGCGTCGAGGCGGGCGCCGTCGAGCGCGGCAATCTCCTGACGCTTCCGGGCGTCCTGAAGCCCTCCCACCTTCTGGACGTCGAGCTGGAGGTGCTGCGGGGTTCCGACGCGTCGCTTCGCGACATGGCACGCGTGCGCTTCCACCACGGAACTCTCGAGGCGATGGCGCGCGTCAAGCTGCTCGAGCGGGAGGCGATTCCGCCCGGGGACCGCGGCTTCGCTCAACTCCGGCTGGAGACGCCCGTGGCGCCCCTGCCGGGAGATCGGTTCATTCTGCGGCGCTACTCGCCGCCGATCACCATCGGGGGCGGGACGATCCTGCACAACCAGCCGCCCAAACTGCGGCGCGGTTCATCCGGATTGCGCGCGCGATTCGCCCGCCTGGCGGACCCCTCTCCGGCCGTCCGCCTGCGCGCGCTCATCGACGAGGCGGGCGCCTCGGGCATCGACGCGCACGGCCTGAGATCCTTGACGGGATGGGATGAGGAGGAAGCCGCGCGCCTCCTCGAACCTCTGACGCGCGCGGGCGGGATCGTCACCCTGCCGGCGGCGGTGGTCCGCTACGTGGCGGGGGACGCATGGCGCGACCTGTCCAGGCAGGTCGTCGCGACCCTCGAGGAGTTTCACCTCAAAGAGCCCCTCAAGGAGGGGCTTCCCAGGGAGGAGCTGCGAACGCGCCTGTTCGCCCGCCTGCACCCCGATGCCTTCAAGTTCCTGCTGGCGGACCTCATCCAGAGAGGTTCTGTAAGGGCGGACAAGGACCGACTGGCGCTCACCACGCACCGCATCGCCCTGTCGCCGAGGGAGGCGGAGCTCATGGAGCAGATCGAGGCGCGTTTTGCAGCCTCGGGGACCAACCCGCCCGAGGTCGACGAGGTGATCGCGGCGCTACGGACCGACCCGGCGCCGGCGCAGCGCCTGTACCACCTGCTCCTTCAGCGCGGCCGTCTCGTGCGCATTCCGGACGGGAAAGTCTTCCACGCCGGGGCGCTGGACGACCTGAAGCGCCGCCTGTGGGAGCAGCGCGCCAAAAGCCCGATGATCGACATCTCCAAATTCAAAGAGTTGAGCGGCACCAGCCGGAAGAACGCCATCCCCCTGCTGGAGCATTTCGACCAGACACGCGTGACGCGCCGCGAAGGCAACAAGCGGCTCATTCTGCCGCCGCCCGCCGATCGGTCCCGGACCTGAATCAAGGGGCGCGGCATTGGGCGACCTGCCCTCCTGATGCGTCGGTGGAGGACCTGATTGACTATCCCCCGATCGGCGTCTAAGATGGATGGCCTGGGGGTACACCTCAATGGGTTCGATCGGCGTTCCCGAGCTGATACTCATCTTCGTGATCCTGCTCCTGATCTTCGGCGGCAAGAAGATCCCGGAGCTCGCCCGCGGGCTGGGCGCCGGCATTCGGAACTTCAAGGATGCCCTGCACGAGGGAGAGCACGGAGAGCAGAAGCCCAAGGACACCAAAGAGAACTGAAGGCCGATCGCCGCTTCCCCTTCGGATTCCGGCGGGGGCGGGTGCGGTGACGCGCCCGGTCCCCCACCCGTCATGTCGAGCAGCCCGCCCCTCACCACCTTAACCCCCCCGATCCGGGAGGAGATCGCCCTGCAGAGGGCGACGGTCGCGCGCCTCAAGAAGGACATCCTGGGGGTCGACCGGAACGCGCGCAAGCGGTACATCCGCGACTTCCACGAGGAGTTCAACCGCCTCCAGGATCCCTCGTCCTTTGACGACCTGGTCGTCGCCTGCTACAAGGCGGACATCGTCTACATCGGAGACTACCACGCGCTTCCCGCTTCGCAGGAATTCGCCGCCCGCCTCTTGCGGGAGATCACCGCGCGCTCGGGGGAGGTGGTGCTCTGCATGGAAATGGTGTATACGCGCAGCCAGAAGATCCTCGATCGTTTCATGGCGGGGGAGATCGGCGAAGCCGAGTTCCTGAAGGATAT
The DNA here is from genome assembly GCA_003223135.1 of Acidobacteriota bacterium. Classification (GTDB taxonomy): domain Bacteria; phylum Acidobacteriota; class Polarisedimenticolia; order Gp22-AA2; family Gp22-AA2; genus Gp22-AA3. The sequence continues at coordinate 67,667 of QHXX01000022.1, forward strand.
CCGGTACGATCTCGACTGGGGCTACGACTGGAACGCCTTCCGGCGCCTGTTCGATGTCGCCCGCGAGCACCGCCTCGCCGTCATCGGGATTGACTGCGAGCCGCGCCGGGGCCTGCGCTATATCCGCAAGCGCGATGCACATGCCGGGGCGCGCATCGCCGATATCGTGCAGCAGCGGCCGCGCGCCAAAATCGTCGTGCTGATCGGTGAGTCGCACCTGGCTCGCAACCACCTCCCGCGCAAGGTCACCGCCAATCTCAAGGCCAGAGGTCTCGAGCGCCGCGGCGTCATCGTGCTGCAGAACCTGGAGGAGATTTACTGGCAGCTCGCCGAGCGCGGCCAGGAGCAGGTGGACGTCGTGACACTCGGGCCGGATCGCTTCTGCGTCTTCAACACCAGCCCGATCGCCAAGTACGAGGCCTACCGCCGGACCCTCGAGGTGTGGCAGGGCGACGCCGACGACCAGGACGACATCGATCTCTCCTCGACCGTCTACAGCATGATCGACACCATCCTGAAATTCCTGCGTATCGACAAGTACACGCACGTGGTGAAGCGCAACGGCCGTTCCCGCGACTTCCTGGTCGACATCTATCCGGAGGTCTATTCCGGCCTGGAAGGCGGGGATGTGAAACGCCTTCTCGGGGCGCACGAGTTCTCTCCGGACGAGGCGGAGGAGATCGCCGGTTACCTGGCGCAGCATGGCTCGTGCTACGTGCCGCGCATCAACGCCATTTTCATCGGGCAGCTCAACATGGTCCATGCCGGGGAGGAGGCCGCCCACTTCGTGAATCTGGCCCTCAAGGGGGAAATCTACGACGCCGCGCCGCGCGAAATGCCGCAGCACGACCTGTTCTACAACGGGGTCCTGGAGGAGGCGCTGGGTTTCTTCGGATCCAAGCTCATCGACCCGAGCCGCAACCACTTCTTCGAGACGGCGTTCTACCAGTACTACCGCAAGGACCGGGAGACCATCGAGCGGGAGACGCCGTACACCTACGAGGACTTCAACGCCATCATCCACTTTATCCTTCTGCACAAGAAGTTCGAGCAGAACTACACGCGGTTCGACGACGTGCCGGAGGAGATCCTGGCCGGCATCCGGGCCGCGCCACGTCGCGCGAACATCCTGATCCACGAGCTCGGTTACTTCCTCGGCCAGCAGATCCATGACGCCTACCGCGCCGGCGTCATCGATCGCCGAGAGATCGCCCTCCTGTTCCGGAGCTCCTTCCGCGAGAGCGGCAGCTCCCTGAAGACCTACCTCGATCTCACCGAGCGCGTGCGCCCGGCGCTGCAGAGCGGATCGACACCACAGCCGGCGCCACCGGCGGGCGAGCCCCAGGCGACCTGACCGCGCGGCGGCTTCGGCGCCGCTCCGCATTCCCGGGAAGTCTCGCGCGGCTCATCGGGCCTTCCGCTCGGCGACGGCGGAGTGGGCGAAGGGGGAATGCCGCGGGCCTGAGGGCGCTCGTGACAAATTCGGGCTAGGCGTCCCCGAGTTCGGCCGCGGCCCTTCGGAACAGGACACCGGCCGTCGAGCTGAAGAGGTAGGGAGAAGGGGCGGCGGTGAGATAGCCGAGGCGCACGAGCTCCTCCAGGACCTGCAGCGCCTCCTCCGGGCCGCAGCCGAGATTCACGGCCGTGTCCTCGGCCACCACGCTCACGGCCCCCGAACATGACAGATGCGCGAGAAGGTTCCGGCAGCGGCGGTGCAGGGCGAGCCGCCCGGCGCGACGCAGGCACAGGTCACGCACCACCGCGGTGGCGAGGACGGCGGCCGCGCGTCCAGCCAGAGGATCGACGCTCTCCAGGAAAATGTCAAAGCGGTCGAGCCTGTTTCTGTGGGCGCACGTGACGCCGCTGCACCGCGGGACGCCCGACACACCCACGATCATCTCGATCGCGACGTGCTCGATCAAGTGGGCGACGTGCAGACCGTCCCGCTCGTCGCCGTCGGGACCGGCCGTGGGCACCCCGGCGGAGCCGGTCCCATCGGTTGCCAGCAGGAGCCGAATCTCGTCCCCGGCGCCGCAGTCATGCTCCAGGAGGCGCGGACAGAGGTCGAGGAGCGCCTCGCGTCCCTCCGGATAAATAGGAACCGGGCGTCTCCGCAGATGGGCGCCGAGGTCGAGCGTCAGGCGGACGCGCGGGATCCCGGGCACGAACCCGGGATGCAGGGAGGAGGCTTCGGGGAAGAGACCGAGGCGCACTTCGCGTATAAGGACCGCGTCGGCCGGCACCTCGTCTTGGGTGCTGGCCGGCCTCGCTTCGGACGTCCTCGGGGCGGGCGTGCGCCCGCGGATCTTATCGCGAAATGGCCGGAGCAGCTCGTCGGTCACGGTTCTCTCCCGCGGGCGAAGGATCAGCGCCCGACGGTGGGATCTTCCAGGTCGAGGGTTCCCTGCAGCACCACCCGGTACTCGCCGGTCTCGCGGTCGACCATCTCGACCTGCGCCGCGGCATTCATCGAGTGAATGATCAGGTCGCCGATCTTCGCGCGCAGTGTCGCGGGAGAGGTCGGTGAAGATTCAAGCGTCGTGAGATCCTGCAAGCGGAATCGCGGCATGAGGTCCTGCCTCCACGGGTCCTGCATTCAGGTCACATCGAACGGCGTCTTTTCGGTGTCGATCGTCCCCTGCAGCACGATGCGGTATTCGCCGGTCTGCGGGTTCACCGCCTCGATGCGCACGCGCGCCGAGGTCGAGCTGATCAGCATCTCGCCCAGTTTCGTGCGCAGCGCGGCGGCCGAGGTCGGCGCCGTCTCCAGCAACGGGAAATCGTCGAGACGGAAACGACTCATTCTCCTGCCCTCCTCTCCGGGTCGACCTGGGGCGACGGGGCCGGACGAGCGGGTCCGAGTGCGATGGCGCGACCCGAGGTCTGGCCGGCGGCGCAGGCCACGACGCGTCGGTAGCCCTGCCTCAGCACTTCGATCGGCGCCCGCGCCAGCTCTTTCTCGAGACCCTTCTCGATCTGGTCGACGAGGTCGTTCAGGATGGTCGCCCCGGTGGCCCCGGTGCGCTGCGGCATGACTGGCTCGATGGCCGGCGCGATCCCGCCTTCGTGATCCGGCCCCAGAAGCTCGGACATCTCCAGGTGGGACACGGGGCCGGCCGGCCGGCGTACACCGGTGGTCGTCTCGCGCACGCCCGGGAGGGCGCTGGCGGAAGCCTCCTCGGCCACGGCGTCTGGCGGCATCCGGGCGGCGGACGAAGCGTGCGGCGCCATTTCGGGCCTCCTGAAGTGGGGGAGCGGAGGCAGCGGGATCCGTTTCAGATCGTTCGCCGGGTGGACGACGGGAGTGGAGGTAGGGGGTCGTGGGCGGCGTTCAGTGGTCATGGCGGTCCCTCCTGGGAGGAGCGCCGGCCGGGGCCTGCGGGTCGGACGGGCGGCCGGACTGGCGGGCAACCGTGTCGTCACGTGCGCTGCGCGGCTCGGTCGTGTGTCCGAAACTCCAGAACGATCCCGGCAGCGTGCGCGGGCCTGCGGGTCCTGAGCCGTCCTGGCCTCCGGGCCCCTGGTCTGACTTTTCACCTGAGAGCAGCTCGGCGGCGGGCGAAATCGGTGGAGGAGACGAAGCCTCCTCCGGCGCGGGCGACTCCCGCCGCACCGGGTCGAGTATTCCATCGGCCACCGAGAAGGAGAGCCGCCCGGAAGGCGGCGCCTTGGAGCTGAACCCCATCCACGTGACCAGCGCCACGTCGTCTACGAAGGGGTCGCCGAGGTCCGGGTGCGGATTCGCCGGCCGCTCAGCCGCTCCAGGTCGGATGGCGGGCTTCTTGACGGCGGATTGCCTTGCGGCGGGCTTCCGGCGCCGCGGCTCGGGTTCGGATCCGCGCGTCTCCTCCACGACCGCGACGATCCGCTGCGCCACGGACAGGGAAATGCCGCTCTCGGACGCGAGACGATCCGCCCCCGCCCGGGCGATCGCGACCTCGTCCTCGAACCCCGCGCGCGCCAGGCGATCGAGAACCTCGCGGCCGAAGAGCTGGACGAGGAGGGTCAGGTTTTGCCTGTCGCGCGCGTCACTGTCGCTCATGCTCGGCTTTCCAGGCGACCGGCGACCTCAACATTCGGCGACGACCTCCTGCGCCAGCGCCATGTAGTCCTGGCAGCCGCGGGCGTTCGGGTCGTAGTCCACGATCGGCACGCCGAAGCTCGACGCCTCCTTCAGCTTGACGTTGGAATGGATCACGGTACCGAACAACGCTTCGCCGAAGTAGCCGCTCAGGTCCTTGAGGATCTCCCGGCCGAAGGCGGTGCGGCGGTCATAGAGCGTGGCCAGAGCCCGTATCCGCGGCGAGCCGCCCGCCGCCCCCTCGATGAACTCGAGGAGCTGGCTCACGCCGTACAGCGCGAAGAAACCGGTTTCGACCGTGATGATCGTCTCGTCGGCGGCGCGCACCGCGTTCGCGGTCAGGAGCCCGCCGGTGGGCGGGCAGTCGATCAACACGAAGTCGTAGCTGCCACCGATCCCGTCGAGCGCGCGCTTCAGTGTTTCCTCGCCGTGCGGCAGCAGGTGCAGGCGCTGCTCCGCGAGAAGCAGGCGGGGATTCGACGGGGCGAGGTCGAGATTCTCGGACACTTTCCGGACGACTCCCTGGAAGCCGCCGCCATCCAGGAGGGCGTCATAGATCGTGGCGCCGTCGAGATCAGGTTTGCCGCGGCTCAGGCCGAGCGAGGCGTGCGCCTGCGGATCGAGATCGACGATGAGAGTCCTTCGACCGAGGCGCGCCAGGCAGGCGCCCAGATTGATGGCGGTCGTGGTCTTGCCGCAGCCACCCTTCTGATTGGCGATGGCGATCACGCGCATTCGGGTCCTCGATCCGGTTCGAACCGCGCGGCGTGCGTCGCACCGGCGCGGCCGTCCGCCATAGTACCGGCGAGCCGCTGGTCGATCTCGAGGAGGAGCGCCCGCCCCACGCCCCTTAGGCACGCGGAGGCGGGCGCCGCCGGCTGGTTCAGGAGGATCGGCACCCGGGCGGCCACCGAGGTGGTCACGCGAGGGTCGTTGAGGACGTGTCCCAGATAGAAGAGACGGCGCTCCAGAAATCGCTGGCACACGCGATCGATCCGGCCGAAGACCTCCAGCCCCTCGACGGCGCTCTGGGCCCGATTGACCACGACGAACACGCGCGCGGATCGATTGTTGCGCACCACGTTCTTGATGACGGCGTAGCCGTCGGTCATGGCGGTCAGATCCGGGCTGGTCACGACGAGGATCTCCTCGATGGCGTACAGGAACGACGTCGTCGAGCGCCCGATACCGGCGCCGGTGTCCACCAGCACGACGTCGGCCCGCTCCCCGACCGCGTCCACGGCGGCGACCAGGCGCCGGAGGCGACTGGGGTGCAGGTCCGCCATCTCCGGTCTTCCGGATCCGCCTCCGGCCAGCCGCACGCCGATCGGTCCGGATTCGGCGATGTCGTCGATCGTCGCCCCGCCCTCGATCACCTCCATCACCGTGCGGCGCGGCTGCAGGCCGAGGAGCAGGTGCAGGTTCGCCAGCCCCATGTCGGCGTCCACGGCGATGACCTTGAGTCCCGACGCGGCCAGGTGGACGGCGAGATTGCTGGTCAGGACCGATTTCCCCGTACCCCCCTTGCCGCTGGTGACGCACACGACGACCGGACGCGGAAACGGGGCCGCGGCCTCGTCTTTGACGAGCGAGAGCTCCTGGGGCTTCGAGGGTGAAGAGGTGAACGGCGATGCGCCGAGGTCGTACAGTCCACGTCCAAGGCGGCGACGCGTCAACACGTCCTCCTCAAGAAGATCTCCCGCGGCGGTCGCGCCGTTGCCGCTCGAAGCGCTCGAACTCATCCAGCTCTTCGTCGGTCAGGGTCTCGAACGCGCCCGGGGACGCCGGACCGTCGGGAAGAGCCGTGAGCGTCGACGAGGGAACTGGTCCGTCCGCCGCCGGGACCTCTGTCTCCGTCGGGGGGCCCCCCAGGTGTTCGGGATCGGGGTCCCAGGGGAAGCGCTCCTCCGGGGTGTCCTGCCACGGCATCTCCTCATTCGGGGCCGTGCCTTCCGTCCCCGCGACGATTCCGCTAGTTGATGCCTCGTTGACATCGGGAATGCCGCCGCGCGGTACGGTGTCTTCGGAGGGAAGCACCCCTTCGGGCCAGAACGGCTGCCGATCGCGCCGGTCCTTGTCCGCGGGACCGAGCCGCTCGACCACATCGAGACCGAAGAGCGGCGCCGCGGGCTCGACGATGGTCAGACGCGCGCCGTCTCCGCGGTCGATGTCACGCGCGAGGCAGGGAGTGATCTCGACGGAGAGAAGGGACAACCGCCGCAGGAAAGCGTGCGTAAACGACGGGGCCAGCAGGAAGCCGCGCGGCGGGTCATCGCCCTTGAGGCCGCGATCCGGGTACAACCGCCCGAGAAGATCGCGCTGGTCCGTGGCCCACAGGTGACCGTCGAGGAGACGCGCCAGCGCCGCCTCCGTGTCACCGGACGCGATCGTCACGATCGCCAACCTCCCGGATTGGTCGGCGCCGATGGCATCGATGATGGCCGCCTGTCCCGTCTTGAAATCGAAGTCGAAAAGGCGGAAGCCACTTTCGATGGCGGAGGGGTCCGACCGAAGGAGGGCCCGGATCGATTCGGGGCTCCCGGTGGGGCCGCTGGCGATGCGCGATGGCAACGCATGCCTCGACGCGCGCGGAGCGCCTGAGACGTCGACCCGGACCCGGCCGGGCCATTCATTATGGCGACGACGTGAAGACTTTCTTTTCGGAAGGGCGCCGCCAGTTTTCTGTCTTCCGCGCGACGGATGCCGTGGAGGTGCTCTCCGGGGGATCGATCCGCCTGTCGGCCGCGCGGTGTATCCGCCTGACCGGAAAGAGCTTCGGTCGGACGACATCGTACGCGAGCGACACGCGCGAAGTCAAGGCTTCTTGCGGCCGCGCTTGCAGGGGTAAGGTATTCGCCAGGTGACTTCTAAGGCACCAACCCCAATGCCATCAGCGGGAATGGTGTATAAGCTCCGATCGAATGGCGCCCCCGCGTCTGACTTACGGGGGATGACGTAGTACACTGAAATCCCTCACCTGCGCGGGGTCTGACAACCGTCCACTCACGAAGAGATACGGGGTGGTGCCATGGGCGCTCACAATCAGCAAGTCGAGGTCAAGGCGGACAGGGTGACGCTGAGGCGGATCCGCCGGCAGCTTAGGCAGGAGAGCGCCTTCGTCCACCTGCTCAGGGTCGTGACCTCCGTGTCGAACGAGTCCACGACGATCGAAGAGCCGCTGCAGACGGCGCTCGACGCGGTCTGCGCCCTCACGGGCTGGCCGATCGGTCATGCCCTCTTGAAGACCGATGAGAAGGAGGAGCTCAGTTCCACGGGTCTGTGGCACCTCGATGGGGCCGAGCGCTTCGAGACCTTCCGCAAGGTCAGCGAGGCTCTCACCTTCGGCGGGGGCGTCGGGTTGCCCGGACGGGTCCTGGCCGGCGGAGCCCCGGCATGGATACCGGACGTCACGAATGAGCCCAACTTCCCGCGCAACCGCCTGGTGCATGACCTGGGGCTGCGGGCGGCCTTCGCCTTCCCGATCCTCGTGGGAAGGGAAGTCGCGGGTGTTTTGGAGTTCTTCCACACCGAGAGGGTCGATCCGGACGAGGCGATCCTGATGGTCATGAACCAGGTCGGCGTCCAGCTCGGACGGGTGATCGAGCGGCGGCGCGCCGAGCAGACGCTCAGCAGCCTGGCGCAGGGGATCGTGGCGCAGAAGGGCGAGGACTTCTTCCAATCGCTCGTCGGTCACCTGGCGAAGAGCGTCAAGGCCGACTATGCCCTCGCCGGCGAGGTGAAGGAGGGAAGGGATGCGGTCCGGACCCTGGCCGTGTTCGCCCGCGGCGAGATCGTGCCGAACTTCGAATACGCCCTGGCGGGCACACCGTGCGAGGCCGTGGCGGACCAGACCTTCTGTTCCTACCCGCAGGGAGTGCAGGAGAAATTCCCCGAGGATCGGATGCTCGCGGACATGCAGGTCGAGAGCTACGTGGGGACACCGCTGTTCGACTCGGCGGGCCGCGTCATGGGCCTGCTCGTGGCGCTGTGGTGCCGGCCGCCGGCCAACCTGCGCGTGGCCGAGTCGATGGTGCAGATCTTCGCCGTGCGCGCCGCGGCCGAGCTCGAGCGCAAGCGGGTGGAGGAGACGGCGCAGAAGCTGGCCGAGGTGCCGCGCGCCAATCCGCACCCGGTCCTGGAGTTCTCCGGCGAGGGCGCCCTCCGCTTCAGCAACACGGCGGCGCACGTGCTGGCGCGCTCCATGGGAAAGGACGACCCGATCCACATCCTTCCCGCGGACACGGCCGGAATCGTCAGAAAGTGCCTGGAGACGGGGAAGAACGGGATCGTGGTGGACAGGCTCGCCGATGAGCGCACGATCATCTGGTCGTTCATCCCGATCGTGAAGAACGATTCGGTCTTCGCTCACGCGTTCGAGTTGACCTTGTTCCTGGACCTGCACGAGGAGATGCGCCGGATGGGCGTCCTGTCGCGCCAGCACCGGGGACGAACGCGCTCGAACGATCCCGGCTGGATCGCCATGCCCCGGCGCTCCAAAGAGCGGGTTCACTGACACCTGACGGGCGCGTCCTCGCCGCCAACCCCGCCCTGGCCCGCATGCCGGATTACGACACGCCCGAGGACCTCATCGCGGCCGTCCCCGACATCACGCGTCTATCCTTCGATCAAGCGGTGCGCGCCGAGACGGTGCACATCCTCGAGGCGGCTCGACAGCACGCCGCAGAGCCTGGCCGCCCTGGCGATGAACCTGAGCATGGTCGGAAAGCCCGCCGGTGCGTTGAACGAGTGCGCCCGCCGGCTCACCGCTCCATCTTGGCCGCGGGGCGGCCGAAGTGGATCGGGATGCCAAAGTGCCGCATGCGGCGGTACAGTTTCGGGCGGGACCAGCCGATGAATCGGGCGGAGTGCGTCTTGTCTCCGTCGAAATTGTGGAGGGCCTTCTCGATCATGAGTTGCTCGCCTCCCTTGCCCGCTCCCGAGTACTCCAGGGACTCCTCGGTGATCATCAAGTGGCGGATGCGGTCGGGAAGCTCTGCGGCGTCGATGCGGTCAACCTCGCTCAGGGCAACGGCCCGCTGAACGACATTTTCCAGCTCACGGATGTTCCCGGGCCACTCATAACTGGCGAGCAACTCGACGGCGCCCGGAGAGAACTCCTTGCGCGGCAAGCCGGTGTCCGAGGCAATCCGGTCGAGGAAATGATCAATCAGGGCGGAGATGTCCTCCTTGCGGTGGCGCAGCGGTGGCAGGTCGACCGTGATGACATTGATGCGGTAAAAAAGGTCTTCGCGAAATGCCCCTTCCTTGATCAGGCTGCGCAGGCTGCGGTTCGTAGCCGAGATAATTCGGACGTCAACACGGATCACCTCCTTGCCGCCCACGGGACGGACCTCGCGCTCCTGCAACGCGCGCAAAAGTTTGCTCTGCATGCGCACGCTCATGTCGCCGATCTCGTCGAGGAAGAGCGTGCCCCCGTGGGCCAGCTCGAGGATCCCCTTGCGGTCGCGGTCGGCGCCGGTGAACGCTCCGCGCACATGGCCGAACAGCTCCGACTCGAGCAGACTTTCGGAGATGGCGGAGCAGTTCTCCGAGAAGAAACGCTGTGCCTGGCGGCCAGATTTCTGATGGATTGCGCGCGCGACAAGTTCCTTGCCCGTCCCGCTTTCGCCCTGAATAAGCACAGGCAGCGAGCAGGCGGCGGCTTTGGCGATCAGGTTGCGAACGCGGCGCATGCTCTCGGTCAATCCAATGATGCCGTCGGCTTCGGGTTCATCCGGCCCGTTGCCGACCGAGCCAGCCGGGGGAGAAGAGGACGATGCATACTGCGCAATTCCCGCGTCGCGTGTGGGCAGCGTCAGGCTCGGCTCCAAACCGCCCCCGGGTCGCGTGGTGCCCGCGCGGCTGGCGCCTTCCGGGTTACGCGGTTGCGGCAAACCGTACAGTGCCTTCTTGCTCAGTGACACGATGATACGTTTAGTGGCCTCCTCGAGCATCTGCAGATCCGCCAGGTCCATGAGGCTTTGAACAGACTCGTGTTTCTCGCTCAGGGTTCGCGCCTTTCCGCCCAGTCTTCTGAGATCATTGAGCCAGGCATCAAGCTCCAGCCGTTTGCGTGGGTCGGTCGCCATCCAGCGATGTCTCCTTCCGTTTCATCATGCCGGCCAGGGGCGCCGTCTTCAGGGCCCGTTGTGCGTGCCCTCCAGGGGTCGTGTCTCGGCCGGTGGTGAGGTGAATAAAGCAAGCGCGGTACCAGGGAACGCCGCGCTGCCAGTTACGATTTTGGAAAAGAGCAGAGCCTTTGCCTGCTTATGGATGCGTTGCGGAGGCAGAGACGTGACGTTACATGCGGGGACGGAGGGCGCCGCCAATGTGTCCTACTGTGAAAAGCGGCTCGTGACCGTGTCACACTGTGTCACACGCCCTGCCCGTAATCGGCGGGGATGCCGTACCCTTTCATCTTTCTGTAGAGCTTCTGCCGGTTCCAGCCTATGAATCGGGCGGCCTTCGCCTTGTCGCCTGCAAACCGGCGGAGGGCATCCTCGATCATCACATGTTCGCCGGTCTTGTGACCATTGCCGTCTCCATTGGCGTTCCTCGGAGCGAGCCCGGCCGCGGTGCGGAGTCCTTCCGGCAGACTGTCGAGAGAGATGACGATACCGGGCGTCAAGACCAGCAGCCGCTGCATCACATTTTCCAGCTCGCGAACGTTGCCCGGCCAGTCGTAGCGCTGGAGCGCCTCGATCACCCCTGATCCGAGCCTCTTCGGTACGGGAGGATCTCCGGCGTACTTCTTGAGAAAGTGATCAACGAGCAGCGGCAGATCGTCCCGACGCGATCGAAGCGTCGGGACCTCGATCGTCACCACATTCAGACGGTAATAAAGATCGGAGCGGAATTTGCCCTCCTGCATCAGGGCCTTGATGTCGGCATTCGTCGCCGCCACGACCCGGATATCGACTTGGCGGGGCATGTTCTCTCCGATCCGCCGCACTTCGCGCTCCTGCAGGACCCTCAGAAGACGTGCCTGGAGCGCGGGGCTCGTGTTGGTGATCTCGTCGAGAAAGACCGTGCCGCCGCGCGCCTCCTCGATGAGGCCGACACGGTCCCTGTCCGCCCCGGTGAACGCGCCGCGCACGCAGCCGAACAGCTCGGCCTCGAGCAGGTTTTCCGGCAGCGCGCCGCAGTCGATGGCCACGAACTTCTTCTTCTGACGCGGGCCGTTGTAGTGGATCGCCTTCGCCACGAGCTCCTTGCCGGTGCCGCTCTCCCCGACGATGAGTACGTTGCAGTCGCTGTTGAGCACCCCGCTGACGGACTCACAGAGCTTCTGCATCACCGGCGTCGCGCCAATCAAATGTTCGAAGCGGCTGCGCCCGGTGATGTCCCTCTTGAGTCGGGTGTTCTCCGAGCGCATGTCGCCGAACAGCCGCGCGTTCTCGACAGCGATCGCCGCCTGGCTCGCGAACGACTCCACGAATGTCCGCTCCTTGTCCGTGAACAGCTGCGCGGCCTTGCGCGTATCGAGATAGATAACGCCGACCGTCCTGCCGTGCGTCCGCATCGGGACGCACAGAATCGACTTGATCTCGTGGATCACGAGACTCTTGAACGACGACAGCGCCGGGTCTGAGCCCACATCGACCTTGAGCAACGTGTGGCCCTCCGCGACCTGCTTGATCACCGACCGGCTGAAGGAGGAGACTCCGTCCAGGCTCTCCCTATCCATACCCCGGGCGCAGGCGAGTCGCATGTCCCCGGTCGCCTCGTCGCGCAGAAACACCATGCCCCGCTCGGCCCGCACGTTTTCGATCGAGAGATCCAGTAGACTTCTCAGCAGATCGTCCAGATCAAGGATGGATGACAGCTTCTGCCCGATGGAGTTCAGGGCGTTCAGCATTCTGCGCGAAATCTTTTCGCTCCGGCTCATCGCAGCAATATCGTGACGCACCTGTTTACCTACCTCGTTTCGCAGACGCTCATGTCTCGCGACCACCTCCCGCACCTCCGGCTGCGCCAGAAACGGATCGCGGTACCGATCGTCCTCCAGGTCCATCGCTAACTCGTTCACCGTCAGCGCCGCGACCCTGAAGCAGCCCAGCGCCCGCTCGTACTGCAGCCGTTGCTCGAACACCCTCCCCAACCAATAGCTCGCCTTCCAGAAGTTCGGCCGATCGGCATTCTTCCGGGCGATCCTGAGGGCTTCGGAGAGGTCCGACTCCGCCTTCTCATCGTGCCCCGCGGACAGACGCGCCTGGCCGCGCAAGATCAAAGCCCATGTGGTATGCCAGGCCAGCTTCTTCCTGCGAATCTTCTCTAAGATCGGCTCCATCCTGTACTCGAGGGCTTCAGCAGAAAGACCGAGACCCAGATCGATCTGGATGCTGGCGAGGTGTGCGGTCATGCGGACGTCGAAGGGAGATCGGAACTCGAACTCCTTCAAGCCATTCGACAAGCATTCCCGGGCGGGCTCATGACTTCCGTTGCAGAATAGAGAGAGGGCGCGCAGAGTCATGATTTCGAGGATGGAAGCGTTAAGGTGCGATGCGTCGGCGAAGTGAGAGGCGTGAGTTGTAAGTCGCAGCGCGAGGTTGGTACGACCTGTGTGGACAAGCAACCATCCCCAAACGGTTAACTGGCCTGAAGTTGCTTCAGCCGAGCCGAGAGAGCCAGATGCACGCAGCCCGTGCTTGAGAAATGCGACCGCCGGGAGGTAATATCCTGTCTTGACGAGCACGTTGGCGCTGTTGGCTTCAGCCGTTATCGCTACAACTGTCGCCCCCGACTCGCGGGACGCTTCCGTCGAGTCCCGATAAAACCCCAGCGCCTTCTTCCAACGACCCTGTGCGCGGAATGTCTCGGCGATATTGATTCGGAGAGTGGCGCCAAAGTATTGCGAGAGAGATCGACCAGCGAAGTTTTCGGCGAGAGAGTAAGAGGCGCGGGCCCTTGAATAGGAGCCGATGTCTGCTTGCAGGATGGCAAGGTGAGTAAGCGTCCATGTCGGGGGTGGGCCAGTTGGTTGGCTCAGAAGAAGTCTGAATGATCTGCTCTGATATTTGATCGCCTGACGATAGGCACCATTCCTCCAGTGCCATCCAGCTATATCAGTGAGAGCATGAATCATCGTCGAATAGTCCCTGGCTTTGCGAGATCGACTCAGGGATCGATAGAGCAGAGGTAATCCCTCCGGCCCGCGGTGCTGACGGCATAATGCTGAACCCAGGCGAAAGAGCGCTTTGTGGATTTCGGTGGCAAGCGCGTCCTCCCCCGCGACCCTCATGGCCGCTCGGGCGGCAGTCTCCATCAGGCGGTAATCGCCAATGTTGTGTGCGACATCGGATTTAAGAAGCTGGGCACTGAAGAGTAGTAGAGGAGGAAGGTTCGTAAGGGATACGAGAGAATCGAGAGTCGAGAGCGCATCGGTCATCTGTCCGACGCGGTTCAATGCAGTTGACTTTCCCAAGAGCGCTTCGGCGCGCGTATGGAGATCGGGCGGCTGGGCGTCCAACACCCAATCGTATAGACGTGCAGCCGCTCGATAATCATGACGTTCCTCTGCCTGTGTCGCCGCCAGGAGGGCGTAGTTGGTGGTATGAGTGCGCATGCCAGCGAGTCGATACTGTTCGGCCGCGTGCTCGAGAGAACAGCCTCGCTCTGAATTGGCGGCGTACCATTCCGCGAGCCGTTGATGAAGCACGCGCCGAACTTCAGGCGTCGCCTTCAGAAGGATGTGCTTCGAGAGCAGGCTGGAGGAGACGTGGTAGGAAGGTTCAGGGCCATTCTGAGCCCTGGCAAGTCCCCGATCGAGCAACCATCCTGTCAATCTGGTCAACGTCTCCGAGTCCATGCGGGAGAGCGATGCCATGTCGGAAATCGTCAGGCTGGTCGAGGAGAGGGAGAGCAGTACCACGATCTCCTTCTCGCTGTCGGTGAGAATGTTTGTGAGGTGTTCGAGATGCGATTGAACCGATGCTGGGATTGGCAGGTCCCTGAGACAAGATCCCGCCGTGAGTGTCCCCTGACGGATGGTGAGATGTCGCAGATCGAGGAGGGATGCCAGGAGGAGCGACAAAAGCGCCGGGTTCCCGCCGCTCTCGCGAAGGAGAGAGTCTACGACCTCGGGAGTCGCCTCCTCGACCGCCGGAAGGGATCGTACGAACCGAAGTACTCCTGCCGAGTTCAGGGGCTCAAGGTGAATGTGCAGGCGGTGTTGACGTCCATTTTCTCCATCCTCGGAGAGGGAAAGGGAGCCGAACGCTCTTGTGGATGTGCTCATTGACGCGACCAGAAGGGACGGTGCGGTCCCAGTCGATTGCGCAAGGATCCACGTCTCGACGACCGCAAACGTGTCAGGAGTCAAATCGTCGAGGGCCAAAAGAATCGGCTCTGGTGCCCGGAAATTGGACCTGCGGTGCACGATTCCCTCGAGAATGGCCGTGATTCGGTCCTCGGGAATGGTCGTGATCGTGTGAGTGGAGAATCCAAGGGAGCGTGCAGATAGGGCGATGCTGCGGAGAAGCCTCGTCCGCCCGGCCCCCATCTCGCCGGTAATCAGGATGACTCGCGGTCGAGCACGCGTGCTCGCCGATAGAGCGGACAGCAGGAACTGACGACACTGGTCACTGAATCCCTCGCCAGCAATCATCGGGCATGTGCTGGTAATGGCGCTCCAATACGGTCCGCCTTCGAGCTCTACATGACTGTCTCCCGATACATCTCTGATCAGCCTGAAAAGGGCCGACGCGGAATGCGGTCGCAGGGCAGGATCCTTCGCCAGCAGGCCGTAGACAATGGAATGCAGCTCACGGAGGGATCCTCCCTCTATCTCGGCGGGGCGATCGTGCATGTGCCCCGCCAGAACTGCGCCCGTCTCGCTGCCGGTGAAGGGAGGCACCCCGGCAAGGCATTCATAGAGGATGACCCCGAGCGAATAGAGGTCAGACCTGAAAGATGATGGATCACCCGCGATCACTTCGGGGGCGAGGTAGTGTGGACTTCCCTGCAAGACCGCTGCGGGCGCGCCCGGATTGACCGCGAATCCGAAATCCAGCATTTTGACGATGGGCGGCGACATCGCCGATTTCGGGTCGGGCGTGACAAGAACGTTCTCCGGCTTCAGGTCTCCGTGTATGAAGCCCCGGGAATGCAGGTGGTCCAGTCCCGCGCACACTTGGAGAAGCATCGCGTAAAAATGTTGCCGGGAAGCGGTCCGTGATGCTGTCACGAAATCTTCACCCGGCGCCCACTCGAGCGCGAGGAAGTCTTCGACGGGATCGAGAGTCTGGCCGAAGTCGAGCAGGCGGATCAAATTCGGATGATTGGTGCCCCACAAAGTCTCTATCTCACGAATGACAAGCCTCGAAATTTCCGCCTTCGCCGCTTGCCTCGAATCGTCTGGCGAGCGGAAGACTTTGATTGCACACGGCAACCCGCGCGGAGTCACTCCGCGATAGACTGTGGCGTAGGAGCCGACCCTGAAAGGTGCGGTGATTATGTACGAGAGCAGACGAGGAGAAGCATCCACATCGACGTAACGTAATGTTCAAGGATGGTGACCGTCAAGAGGCTCCCGGTCGGGGTCGATACAGGGGGAAACGCGGCCCGCGAAAGCAACAAGCGGTCTGATCGCAGCTGTTTATGGATCGGTCTGCGGCCCGCTTACATCTGGGCAATCAGCAACAAAGAATTCGCACGGCGAGTCACGCAGGCGAGCCCCCGTCGCTGCGATTCGGGATCCATGGCCCCGAGGCTTTCGTCCAACACGACGAGGTCGGCATTTTGAAGCAGCGCCCGGGCGATGAAAAGTCGGCTCAGCTCGCCGTGTGACAGTTGCCAGCCGCTCTCTCCCACCATCTGAAAAAGGCCGGACGGCATTTTCTGGAGCAATGGCCCCAGCCCCAGCTCGCGGCATACCGACTCGGCCTCCTCCAGGTCTTCGCGTCGAGGCGGCCAGCCCCGGCCCATGAGCAGGTTGAACGCCAGCGTTTCGGTGAAGACGTAGTTCTCGTGGAATTGCGGGGACAGCGCCACGCGCCGTCGCCACTCCACAGGGCCCAATGACGGCAGATCCAGCCCTCGGGACAGGATCAATCCGGAGTCGGGTCGACGCAGACCGGCCAGAAGGGCGGCGAAGGTCGACTTGCCGCTTCCCGATGGGCCCTCGAGCAGCCACCGGTCTCCCTCGACGATCCGTACCTTGGAACCGCGGAGAATCGGCTCGGCCCCGGGGCGGTGACGATAGACCACATCGTCGGCCTGCAGGACCGTGGCGGACCGCCTCTCGTCCCGCCGGGCATCAGGACGGGCAGGCTCGACACGGGTGAGAGGGGCGGCATGAGACCGGGCCGCGCCGGCGTGATACATGGGCGCGATCTGTTCCCATGCGGCCGCGGCCCCCGCGAGATGCCACGCCCCGGCTGCGAATTTCTCGAACGCCTGCAGGGCCAGCAGGACTCCCCCCAGGCTGATGGCGAGCCCCTCGGGCGAGGCGGTGCCGCTCATGAACGTGGGCACGAGGCCCAGGAGTCCGAGCACGATCCAGCCCCTGGGGACGCCCGCCAGGACCCACGATGCCGATCGGTCCATGAGCCGTGACGATTCCAGGTAACGGGAGAGCGCCTGGTCTTCCTCCTCGTGACGTCGCTCGGGCGCCTCCTGAACGAGACGGGTCTTGTGTCCGACCATGCGCTCGACCGAGTCGTTTGTCAGCGCGACGCGCCCGGAGCTCCAGGCTCGCCGCGAGCGCAGGTAGGACCAGGCCGCCCAGACCGAGAGGCCCGTCCAGATCAAGAGGCAGCCGACCTGGGCCCACGCCGCGGCCCCCATGGCCAGCACGACCCCGGCGACGACGATTTCAATGAGAGAGAGAAGTCCAAGGATTCCGCCGCTGAGGGCGAGGGACTCGACCGCTTCCGATTCCAGGACACGTCCTAGAAACTGCCCGATACCCTGCCGCCGTGTGTCCTCGATCGGGAGGCGCAGGGCGGCGTCCAGGAGGCGCTGCTTCAGGAGACCGCCGAACCCGGCCGCCAGAAGGCCCTCCGTCCAGGTCACGACCGCGCGCAGGGGGACGAGCGTCAACAGGACGAGACACCAGGCCATGAACCAGCCGGAATCCGGGCGGCCCTGGAGGGCCGTGCGGGCGATGAGGAACCAGGCCAGGATCCACAGGAGATGCTGGGCGAGATAGGCGCCGACCATGACCCCGATTTTTCGCACCAGTCCATCGGTGCGCGCCAGACGCCACAGGGGCGTCTGCGGCGATGGACGAAGGTGCCACCACACTCCGACAGGAGTCTCGGCAAGATGGCTGTCCACCAGGGCGCGGGCTGCACGTTTCTGCCGCGAATGGGAAAGCCCGCACGAGCGCACCAGGTCCTGGAGCTCATCCAAGCGCGGCGCTTCGATATCGTGCTGCAACGCCCGGGCCAGATCGTCCCGGGAGACGGTGCGCGGGGAGCGCGAAGGGGCCAGGAGGCGCAGTTTCCGGCGTCCGAGAACGGCCAGGAAGCGGGGCCCATCCGCGCCCGGTAGCGGGATGATGCATGCGTCGATCGTGCGCAATGCTTCATGAACCCGGGCGTGGGTCACGGCCTCGGGCTCGATTTCGAGTCGCAGATGCTCGGCTGCGCCGGCAATCCAGTCCTCCAAGACCTCCGGCTGCGGGGCAGGCGGCGGCCCGGACAGGGTGCCGCGCACCGTTCCGGGCACGGGTCCGAAGCCTTGGTGCCGTGTCAGCATTTCCAGCGCCTCGCCCAGGCGATCTTGGGGCCACGCAAGCGCCGATAGGTCGAGCGGTGTTGATGCGGCCCTCATCGAGCGTTCCCGGCGTCGGCCGAGACGCGAAGCATCCCTTGATCGAGGTGCAGGCGCCGCCAGTCGTGGTCGGAGAGGATCGAAGAGAGCCCGTCCTGTTCCGCGTCCAAAAATGCGCGGTAGCGGGAGCCTGCCGTGCCCGCGAGGGCTTTTGGGGCACCGTCCTCGCGGATGCGCCGGTCTTCGAGCAGGAGCACGCGGTCGAAATTCAGTGTGTCGGAGATGTCGTGGGTTGCGAACAGCAGGGTTGCGGCCGGCCACCAGCGCCGGGCCGCCGCCAGAAGATCCTGGCGCTGCTTCCGGCTCAGTCCCCGGAACGCCTCGTCCAGGAGAACGAGGCGTGCCGATTTCCGGAGAAGCCCGCGAGCGAGGCGGACCCGCTGTCCTTCACCGCCAGAGACGAGACGGCCGCCTTCGCCGAGCGACGTTTGCAGGCCGTCACCGAGGTGCTCGACCACGCCGCGCAGATCAGCTGCCTCGATGACCTCGGCGAGCGCCTGGGAGGCTTCCTGTCCGGTTCCGTATTGAATATTTTCGAGAAGGGTGCGATTCCATAGATGGACCGCGGGGTCGATCCATACGGTCGCGCGGCGCAATGCATGCAGGCGTTCGCCTGCCAGGGGAGCGCCGTCCACGAGGACGGCCCCCTCCGTGGGGCGGTGCCAACCCAGAAGGAGCCCCAGAAGGCTCGATTTTCCGGCGCCGGAGGGCCCGACGATCGCGACATGACTGCCGGCCGCGATGTCGAGATTGATACCATCGAGGATCGTGTGCCCGGTGGCGCGCACGCGGACCCCCTCCATGCGGATCGCGACGGCCGCGGGAGCCGTCCCCGAAGCTGGCGGGATCGCGGTCGCGATCGGGCTGTCTGGCGTTGCGGGGAACGGACCGTTCGATTCCGCCGGTGCCCCGAGCGGCTCCAGCAGGCGAAGAGTGATGCTGCGATGAAACGGGTACTGTCGCGCCAAAAGACCGATCAGGCTTCCCAGGAGTGGGAGCTTCAGAGCCCAATACACCAGGAGCAGCACGCCGGCCGGCTCGGCGGTGCTTTCCGAGTACCTGAACAGGAGCCACCCCGCCAGGCCAAATCCTGCGACGAACTGGAGACTCTCGACGAAGACCACGGACCGTTGCCGCCTCAAAGTGGCCCCGACCCACTCGCCGAGAAGACCGGTGTGCTCTCTTCGTATGGAGCGCTCGGCTCCGTGCGCCCGAAGGGCGACGAGCCCGAGCAGCGCATCGAGATAGAACCGGCTGAGGGCCCCGGCATGGTTGCGCACCCTCAGGTCCTGCTCGCCCAGGAGGGGCTGTGCGAGAACGGGCAAACCGATCGCGACGGCCCCCATCGCGAGGGCCAGGGGCGCGCTTCTTGGATCGAGCCAGGAGATTGCAGCCACCGTCAGGATGGTCTCGAGACAGGCGCGCAAGAACTGGCCGGCAAGAATCGGCAGGTCGCGGATCTCGTGGGCGCTGTGCGCCCGCTCCGCCATGTCGGAGATCAGCCGACTGCGGAAGTAACGGTCACCCAGGAGAGGGATCTTTTCGAAGAACTTCGCCCGCAAGCGAAGGTCGAGCTGGCGGCCCAGCCGAAGCGCGAGAGCGGCGACCGTAAGCTCGAGGCCGAGGAGACCGGCGCAGAACACGAGAAGGGCTCCCAGCGCCGCGAGCCTCTGCCCCGGCAAATGCAGCTCTCCCCAGACGTCGAGCAGCCCCCGGAGCAGTAAAGCTTCAGCAACCACGCCCAGCGCGGCGGCCACAAGAGCAATCAGGAATAACGCAGGCCCCAACCGGCCTCCGGCGCGCAGAATCCCGAGCAGCGCGCGCGCTGGACGGACGGGTGCCTCCCGAAGTGCAGTCCGCAGCTCGGGCGAGCCCGGGTCGGGAGTCTTCCCGCCGGCATTGTCCGCGTCGGCGGGCCTCGCGGCCACGGATCGCAGTCCTCGCACGCGGACCAGGATGACGCCGCGCACGACGAGCCTGTCGTCCTGAGCGGAATCCGCGGCGGGCCGGACCGACCAGAATGCGTCCGGGACGCCACGCGCGGCGAGCGCTTCCACGAGAGACCCTGCATGAGTGCCCCGCCTCACCGCGCCGGAACGCCGCAGGGCCTCGACCATGCGGACCGACGCGTCCAGAGCGGCCAGCGGGCGCCATCCCGGGTCGGCGACCGCCGCCTTGAGCAAGGGCTCGACCGTTCCTTCGTTCGCTCCGAGCCGTCGGAGGCGCGCGCGCAGGGGCCTCAGGAAATCCTCCGAACCGGCCCATTCCCTCCATGCGCTTTCAGTCACGGTCATGGAGTGGATATAGGCCTCTTCCAGGAAGCGCGCGCAGGAGGGCCAGCGGCGACCCACGGCTGGATCCATTACCTGGAGAAACCGGCCGTGACGCCGCCACGCGACCACGAAGTGTGTCAATCCGTTCGGGCGTCGGACCACGACGATCGCGGGAAGCGCCGCCGCTTCCTTAAGATTGAGATGCTCTCTGGGCACCAGGACCTGCTCGGCGTCCAGACCCAGGCGGCGCGCCGCGTCCTCGATGGCGTTGATTGATGTGCCGTCGATATCCGTCTGGCACGCCTCGCGCAGTCGTCCGTAGCTGGCGTGGATGCCAAAGCCCGCAAGCAGACAGCTCAAGGCCGCCGGCCCACAATCCATCGCTGAAGACTGGACAATTTCGGGGAGGATCAGGCGTGGTCGGGCCGGCCGGGTCATTGAGCGGGTAAGAGAACGACCGTCTCGGGTGCCACGGGCGATAAACGCCGACCCAGCGAGCGCAGGGCGAGCGCGGCGGGCGTCAGTCGCTCGACCTCGACTTCGACAGTTCCCGGCAGTCCGTGTTGCAGCGGGATCCCCGATTTAGGGTCAGGGAACACATCGAGTTCGACGCGAATGCCGCCGTCGCGGACCTCCGAGGCGACGCTCGCCACGGTCGCCGGGACCGTCCCGTACTGCATCCAGGGGAACCCTGCGAGCCGCAGCCGCGCCTGCTGGCCGGGGCGCACGCGGCCCAGGGCGCCGGCGGCGGGAAACGAGGCGATGAGCTTGAGGCGGCCCGAGGCCAGCACCGCTCCAATGCGATCTCCCGCAGTCAGAAAGGTGCCCGCCTGCAGGGGCGCGACCTCGACCACTCGTCCGTCCGCGGGTGCACGAACAAGGCGTCGCTGGATGTCGTTTTCCAGACGTTCCGAAGCCGCCCGGCTCGAGGCGGCCTGACCATCCATGCGGGAGAGCTCCCCCTTGAGTCGTCCGAGACGCGCCTGGCGCTCGTTCTCCTGCTTGCTCTGATCGCGTCCGCGGCGCTCGAGCTCGAGCCGGATCGCCTGCGCCTGCGACCGGTTCTTTTCGGCCTCCGACCGGGCGCGCAGGTAATCGATCTCGGCCACCTGTCCTTCGGCCTTCAATCGTTCCATGCTCTTGAGTTGCTCGCCCGAGAACCGCGCTGCGGTCTCGGCCGCGTCGAGCTGGGCGCGCGCCTCACCGAGCGCCGCCTGTCCTTCCTGCCGGGCGTCCGCGAGGGCCCTTTCCTCCGCTGCGATTTCATCGCGCAGCGACTGGACTTGCGGCCCCATCCCCGCCAGACGCACCCGCTCCTCCTCGAGTTGCAGACGTTCCGTCCTGGACTCCAGCTCGACGAGGACATCTCCCGCTCGCACGGGGCGATCGAGCGACAGGCTGCTCGAAATCACCACGCCGTCGGCCGGAGCCGAGAGGGGATGGAGGGCATGATCGACCTCGAGCCGCGCCGCGCTCGAGACTTCATAGACCGTGATGGGGGCGGCGAAGAACCAGGCCGCCCAGGCGCCGAGGATCGCCAGAACGACGGCGGTCCAGACCGCGGAGCGCCGATAACCATCGGAAGCGAACGATCCGAGGGTGCGAGGGAACGCGCCGGACATGGTGGGCCCCTACGATGCGATCACGAGCGGACGGTCAGGTCCGTGGTGTCTCATCCTTCCGGACGAGACGCTGGTAGTTCCTCCGGCAGACCACCGCCCTGGGATGGTCCGGACCGACGGTCGCATCGAGAATCCGGAGAGCCCGCTCGAAAACTTGCAGGGCCTCCTCGTCGTCGCCCTGCACCATGAGGCTCATCCCCAGGTTATTGAGCGTCACTGCGGTCTCGGGATGTTCGGGACCGAGCCGCTGTTCCTTGATAATAAGGGCACGGCGATAGAGCGCGACCGACTCACCGGTCCGGCCTCGGGCATGCGCGATTGCGGCCAGGTTGTTGAGGGTCACGGCAACCTCATAGTGATCCGGGCCGAGCGAGCGTTCGAAGACCCCGAGTGCCTTCCGGTACAGCCCTTCCGCTTCATCATACTTCTTCTGTGCGTCGAGAAGAGCCGCCAGAGCCGCCTGATCGGCCGCCACCGCCGCGTGGTCCGGGCCCAACGCCCGCTCGCGCAATTCCACGGCTCTGCGCGCGAAGACTACCCCGCGTTTGAAGCGGCCGCGGGCATGTGCCAGGCCGCCCAGATTGTGATAGAGCGTCGCCAGACGTGGGTCGTCGGGGCCGAACGCCTTCCGGTTGATGGCGAGAGCACGGAGGTAGAGGGGCGCCATTTCACCGAAGCGCCCCTGGGACTTGCGCAGGACGGCCAGATCGTTGAGGAGGTTGGCCAGGTCGAGATCCATCGGACCCAGACAGCGCTCTGCGTCCTCCACCGCGCGCTCAAAGAGCCGTTCGGCGACCTCATATCGCCCGCGCACGCGGTGAATGCCGGCCAGGCGTCCGAGCGACTGCACGCGCAGCCGGTCCACGGTGGCGAAACCGCTCACCTGGTCCATGATGGCCACGGCGCGCTCATAGTCCCGCTCCGCCTGGTCGTACCGCGCCGCGTCCTGGTGGACGTCCCCTCGACACAACACCACGTTGGCGACATCCGGATGGACAGGACCGCAGGCTTCTTCAAGAATTTGCACGGCTTGATTCGCACGGTCCAGTGCCTCGGCCAATTTTCCTTCTCCCCGAAACTGTGTTGCCAGTCGATGGAGTTCGACGGCGGTGCGGACCTTTTGTGCGCCTCCTCGCGCCGGCGCCCCGCTGGTTGAGCTCATCGAGACGACTCGCTCATGGATGTCACCATAAAACGAAAGGGAACGGGCATCCCTGTCAGGATGCGCGTTCCCTTATTCTAACGCGTTCGGGGGATTTTAGGTGTCGCGCCCCCGTCGTCTGCGCTCAGCCGACGATGGTCTCGTTGTGGTTGCCCCGACCATCACCTACCCAAATCGCTCCGCCAGCCTTCACATCAGTCTCAACCTTCATGTCACCCTCCCTGGATGATGTAGTGTTCACGGCTCGCCATCCTCTTAATACAAGACGGATGCCAGACCTTCAGAACCGCAAGGACGGCGTGCCGTGGTCGCCAGGGTACCGATTGGTACATCAATTCCATCAGTAACTTAAGACCATGGCGTTTGCGGCCACCTAGGCTTCAGGCAGGGGCGCAACCAAATCTCATTGAGACTCTCACCGGGTATCATTGGTTGAAAGAACGCTTGTAACTTATGGCTGCCAAAACTTTACGCTTGTAGTCTCACCGCAGGAGCAACGGAAGTTAAGTTGATACACTGCGCGGGGCCGTTGTCATTGAAGGACTTGGCGAGACTGAATGCGATGCGCAGGGCGACTTGAGACTCATTTCGACCTCTCTGGCCTTGCTCATTCCAGGTACCTGCGTAATATTCACGGTCAAGTTCGATCCTGATTTCGGCCTGTCCGCGTCGGTCACCAGAACGGGGCCGCTCTTGGCCAGAGGGGGGATTGTTCTTGTCAACATCAAGCGGCCGAGGCCAAAGGGCGGAGCGCGACACGCTCGACGACGTGGCGGATGCCTATGTCCGTCTGGTCCTCGCCGTCCAACGCCACAATCCAAATTACCTGGACGCCTACTTCGGACCACAGGATTGGAGGGCTGAGGCTCGGCGAGGAAGACCCCGTCCTGTGGCCGATCTTCTCGCTCTCGCACAAAGACTCCTCGAAAAGGTGCGCGCGTTCCCCGTCTCGGTGCGCAGGGATTTTCTGGAACGTCAGCTCGTTGCCGTGGAGTCCTATGGTCGGATCCTTTCCGGAGAACATTTGAGCTGGCGCCAGACTCTGCGAACGATCCTCGACGCGGAGCCGCTCCGGTTCCGGCCTGACGAAGTCGCGAGTGTGCGCCAGCGGCTCGGTGCCATCCTACCCGGTCGGGGGTCGATTTCCGCAAGGCTCGGGCGGTTTCTAAGATACTTCGAAATCCCCAAGGCGCGCCTGCGGGCTGTGGTCGAAGCGAGCGCACAGGTCACTCGCGCGCGCGCCAAGGCTCTCTTCAGTCTGCCATCCCGAGAAAGCGTCCGATTTCGGCTGGTGCGCGAGAAGCCGTGGGCTGCCTACACGTGGTACCTCGGCCGGGGGCAAAGCCTCATCGAAATCAACCTGGATCACCGGCACCACCCTCAAGGATTGCTCGATGCGATCGCCCACGAAGCCTATCCGGGGCATCACACCTTCCATTCGGTGCGCGAGCACCTCCTGGTCCGGGGTCGAGGGTGGAGGGAACACGCAATCTCCCCGCTCATGTCGCCGCTGTCCCTAATCTCCGAGGGGGCCGCGTATATGGCCCTTGATGTGATCATGAAAGAACAAGAGACTCGTGAGTTCGTCCGAGAGGTCGTGGCATCACTGGCCGGAGTGAACAAGGGTGACCTCGAAGCGTATTTCGCGGTGAACTCCGCGCGCGGATTCGGGGAGCATCAAAATGCCGTAATCATGGAAGCGGCGCGTCGCCTCCATGAAGATGGTGCCACGAGCCGCCAGATGGTCGCCTTCATGACGGACTGCGGGTTCAGTCGACGGCTCGCTTACAGCGTCGTCCGGTTCGCGAAGACCTACAATGCTTACATCTGTAGCTACCGGCTGGGACTGCACGCCGTGAAATCCTATCTGGGCAGAGGCCCGGACCGTGTGGCCAGGTACCGCGCGCTTCTCTGCCAGCCCTTGACTCCCTCCGCCCTGCGCGCGGCTCGAGCCCTCCCGCCCGGGGATTGACCAGCGCGCCGATCCGAGCGGTCTGGGACGCCACTTCCCCCGTCACGCC
Organism: Acidobacteriota bacterium; assembly: GCA_003223135.1. GTDB lineage: Bacteria > Acidobacteriota > Polarisedimenticolia > Gp22-AA2 > Gp22-AA2 > Gp22-AA3. The sequence continues at coordinate 92,602 of QHXX01000022.1, forward strand.
GAGTGAGGGGGCCGAACCAGCCGGGGACGCTTCTGGCCGATCTGGAACTGCTTGAGTTTCCTGAAGAAGGTGGCGCGGCTGACGCCGAGGATCCTGGCGGCCTCATCGCGGTTGCCGTTGGCTTGGTTGAGGGCGCGCTGGAGGTCGTCGCGCGTGAGGCCGGTGTCGACACCGCGCGTGCCGGGGAGGGTGACCTTTCCGAAGAACTCGACGTCGCCCTGCGCGTCCTTCAGGGCGAGGCTGTCC
>QHXX01000136.1 GCA_003223135.1 Acidobacteriota bacterium
GACGACCACGGGCTGGAAGAAGGCCCGGTCGTTCTTGACCAAGAAGACGCCGGTCCGGCCGTCGCGCACCGCCAGCGCGCTCCTGGGGACCTCGACCCGGGTGCGCGCCGTCTTTCCCTGCGTCGCCGCTGAGGTGAAGTTCACGCGCGCCGACAGGTCGGGCAGGATGCGCTCGTCCGGATCGAGGAAGGCCACCTTGACCTTGACCGTGCCCTTCTGGCGGTCGGCGGAGGGGATGATCTGACTCAGGAACCCCTCGTAGACCCGGTCGGGGTAGGCCTCCAGGACGATCTCCGCCGGCTGCTTCGGCGACAGCCGGGCCAGGTTCGACTCGTTGACGTCGGCGCCGACGTAGAGAGTCGAGAAATCGACCAGGGTGACGATGGCGCCGCCGTTCGACGACCCCTGTCCGGGCGACCCGAACGGCGAGACCGCCTCGCCGACGTGCGCCCGTTTCGCCACGACGACACCGTCGAACGGCGCCCTGAGAACGGTGTAATCCATCAGCGCCTTGATGTAGTCGACCCTGGCGCGTGTCGCGGCCTCGACGGCCACGGCCGCGTCGAGCGCTGATTTCGGAGCCAGGCCCTGGCGGAACAGGTTCTGCTCGCGGACCAGGTCGGCCGCGGCCTGCGCCCAGGAGGCCTCCGCCTCGGCGAGCTGCGCGTCGAGGTCCTGGTGGTCGAGGCGGGCGATGATCTCTCCCTTCTTGACCCGCGTTCCTTCGGTCACGCGCAGCTCGGTGATGCGCGAGGTGATCTTCGGGGAGAGGTCGGCCTTCGTCTCCGCCTCGACGTAGCCGGAGGCCGACAGGATCGTCAGCGCCTGGCCCTCCGTGATCAGGGCGGCGGTCGTCGTCTCCACCGGCAGGGCGCGGAGCGAGGAGGACATCCAGGCGTAGGCACCGACGGCGATGGCGAAGGTGAGGACGGCCCCGGCCAGAAGAAGCAGGAGAGGGCGCTTCGGGCGCTCGGGCTCCCTGCGGATGCGCAGCGAGGACAGGTCCGGCACCTGGCGCGGTGAGTCGATTGGCATCGGCGTGCTCATCGTTCGACGGCCTCACGCCCCAAGGCTAGTCTCCCCCCAGAAGCGTCAGCACATCGCGCGGATGGCTCCTGGCGTCGACCTTGGGGAAGGCGTGCCTGATCGTTCCGTCCGGGCCGATCACGTAGGAGATCCGCTTCGCTGACTTGTCCTGATGATTTTCACACGCCCCGTAGGCCATCCCTATCTGCCGCTCCGTGTCGCACAGCAGGCGATACGGGAAGTCGAATTTCTTCGCGAATTCGGCGTTCTCCTGCACGGTGTCGAAGGACGCCCCCAGGATCACGACCTTTCTCCTCTCGAACTGCGACGACAGGTCGCGGTACCCGCAACCCTCGATGGTTCAGCCGGGCGTATCGGCCTTCGGAAAGAACCACAGTACGACGGTCCTTCCCGTGAAATCACCGAGGGAGACGTCCTGCCCCCTGTGGTCCTTGACCTTGAAATCGGGCGCTTTGGATCCGACGGGCAGCATGGCTCCCCTCCTGACCTCCGATTCCTGCACAGAGTGCGTCAGAGTACCATCGGGCCGCCGCGAGCCGCAAGCGCGCAGCGCGTCCGCAGCGCGTCCGCGCAGCGCGTCCTCGATCGGGCCCGACCACGAAGGGTGGCGGCGGGCTTCAGGATGCCGGGGCGGGAAGCGCCTGCTTCACCGTCTCCGCCAGGCGCTTCGCCTCGCCGCGACCCCAGTAATGCAGGAAGATCAGGCGGGGCTCCTCGTGCGTCATGTGATGGTGGATGGCGACGACGTCGATGCCGCCCTTCCGGAGCGTCTTCAGGACCGACTGCAGCTCACCCTCGCGCACCGCGAAGGACGAGGTCGCCCATCATCATGGTCTTCCCCCCGCCCGCGCCCTTGAAGGCGACCCACGAGGCCAGCCCCATGAACGGAGGCAGCGCGAAGCCGTCGACCTCGACCGCCACGTCGGTCCTCGGGAAAGACACTTTGTAAACCTGCTCCTTGTCGTTCCAGGCTCCCGTGGCGCCGAGCGCGCCATCGATGTCGGCCGTGCGCAGGGCAGAGGCCAGGGGCGCCGCCGCCGACCCGGGAGGAGCCATCATCGCGGCGACAAAGATGTGCGGCAGGAAGGTGCGCGCGATCTTCATGGTCGGGTCCTCCGAAAATGCTCGAGCACACTCTTGTACACCTCGAGCGTCTCGTCGCCCAGCCGCTCGGGGGAGAAGCGCTCCGCCACGTCCCTGCTGCCGCGACGTCCCATCTCCCGGGCGCGCTCCGGGTTCTCGAGCAGCGACAGGATGGCGCCGGCCAGGCGGGCCGGGTCGTGCGGCGGCACGATCAGGCCGGTCCGGCCGTCCCGCAGAATCTCGGCCGCGCCCCCAATCTCCGTGGCGACCGCCGGCACGCCGCAGGCGAGGGCCTCCTTGAGGACCGCGGACGATGCGTCGCAATCGATCGAGGGCAGGACGGAGACGTTCAGCGCCGCCGTGATCTCCGGCACGTCGTCGCGGAAACCCAGAAACCGAACGGTGCCCTCAAGACCCAAGGACGCCGCAAGATCCTTGAGATAGCGCTCGCGCGATCCCGTCCCCACCAGGAGAAAGCGGGTTTCGGGCCTTACCTTCAAGATCATCGGCGCGGCGGCCAGAAGATCATCATGCCCCTTGTCCTCAACCAGGCGCGCGACGACGCCGACCACTGGGACGTCCGCGCCGAGCCCGAGCTCGGCCCGCACGCGACCGCCGCTGACACCCGGGTGGAACCGATCCGGACGGTAGGCCGACGGCACGACCGACACCCGCCCCGGCGTGAGGACACCCTTGCGGAAGAACGCCTGGTAGCGCTCGAGCACCGATCGGCTCACGGCAATCAGATGATCCACCTCCCGGCCATAGAGGCGGCGGTTGAAGACGTGGTCTCTGACCCGCTTGGTGTTGTGCCGCGTGAAGACGAGGGGAGCGGTGCGGCCGGCCAGCCTCCGGGCGACGGCGCTGGACCAGACGTCCTGCGAGCCGTGCGCGTCGATCAGGTCGTAGTGTTGGTCGCGCAGGTGACGCGCCAGGACCGCGACGTCGCGCGCCGCGCGCAGGATGTACTTCGGTTTGCGGAACTCGACCGCGTCGAAGACTTCGAGCCCCGCCTCGCGCGCCCGGGCCGCCAGCATCGAGCCGCGGGGCACGGCCAGCGTCACCTGGTGCCCCCGCCCGGCCAGGACGCGGGACAGCATCAGGATGCGCGACGGCTGGCCGCCCCAGCCCTGGTGGAAATTGGTCTGCAGGATTTTCAACGGCGTCCGATGGCGCGGCGCCCCGCGGTCTACCGGCCGGCGCGCGCCAGGATGACGGTCACGTTGTCGTCGCCGCCACGGTCGTTGGCGAGCTCGACGAGCGCCCGGCAGCCGGCGGCGGGGTCGTCCTTGTTGGCGAGAACGGTCTTCAGGATTTCGCCGTCCTCGACCATCGTGGTCAGGCCGTCCGAGCACAGGAGCAGCAGGTCACCCGGACGCAGGTCCTCCTCGATCAGGTCCGGCTCGACCTCCTCCTGGCTGCCGACGGCGCGGGTGAGGATGTTGCGCGCCGGATGACGCCGGGCCTCCTGCGTGCTCAGGGCGCCGGCGCGGACCTGTTCATTGACGAGCGTGTGATCCGAGGTCAGCTGGCGCAGCGATCCGTCGCGCACCAGATAGGCGCGGCTGTCGCCGACCGACCCGATGTAGGCGCGCGTACCGTGGATGTGGGCGATCACGACGGTCGTCCCCATGCCGCGCATGCTGCTGTCCTTGCGGACCGAGCGCACGATCTCCTGGTTGGCCAGTCGAATGGCGTTCAGCACGCGGCGCGCCGGCGCGGGCAGGCCGGCCTCGCCGCCGCTCGGGGAGCGGAACGAGGCGGGGATGGTCGGCTCCTTGCGCGGGTCGCTGCCGGAGATGTGCCTTTCGATCGACTCCACCGCCAGACGCGACGCCACTTCGCCGGCCGCGTGACCGCCCATGCCGTCCGCCACGACGAGCAGTGTTCCGTCTTCGGAAATGGCGAAGGAGTCCTCGTTCGACTTGCGCTTGCGGCCGACATCGCTGAGCCCGGCGCCGCTGATGAAACGGTGCTGCGCCCCGCTGTCGCTCGCGGCCCTACCCCTGGACACGCGTCCTCTCCTTCTTCGGGGCCGAGAGTTCGTCGAGCTTGGCGAGCGCCGCCTCGTTGTTCGGCTCGCGCGCCAGGATCGCCCGAAGCTCCTCCACGGCCTCCCGGTCATGGCCGGCCTCCGCCAGGGCGAAGGCCAGGTTCAGCCGGGCGAAAGGATACTCCGGATTGACCTCCAATGCCCTGCGAAACGCGGCGACCGCCTCCTCCCAGCGCAAAAGCTCACCCAGGGCCACGCCGATATAGTTGTGGACGTCGGCGAAGTTCGGGTTGAACTGGCTGGACAGGCGGAACTCTTCCACGGCCCTCTCGTGCTGTCCCTCGGTCAGGAAGCGCAGTGCCCGCCTATAGTGGAAGGCGAAGCTCACCGGACGCCTCAGGAAGGTCTCGCGCATCCACTCCTCGACCTCCGGGCCGTCGCCGCGTGCCAGCGCCTCCCGCGCCTTCTCGAACGGCGCGTCGATGGCGCGCACCGCCAGGTCGCGCGCCGCGGTGAACTCCTTGAGCGCCTCCTCCTGCTGGCCGGTCTTGAGCAGCAGGAAGGCGACCTGCACGCGCGCCTCGAGGTATCCCGCATTCAGCGCGATGGCGCGCCGGTAACAGTCGATCGCCTCCAGGCTCAGACCGAAGCGGGTGTACAGGCCGGCCATGCGGAAGTGGATGTCGGGGTAGTCGGGAGTCAGCGCCAGGGCCTCGCGGTACCCCTCGACGGCCGCCTCCAGGTTCTGGGCCTCCTCCGACTTCTCGGCCGCCGCGATGTGCGTCTGCGTCAGGTAGTAGTTCGCCATGCGCCGGTCCGGATCCGGAGTCTCAGGCGCCTGCAGGACACGCGTCAAGAACTCGATGGCCTGCTTCGACTCGCCGCGGTAGTAGTGGTACAGGCCCGACTTGAGCTGGTAGTTGCCCAGCAGGTTGCGGATCAACTTGAGCAGCCGCATCAGTGGGCCTTCTTCCCCATCTTCTTCGAGGGCTGGGTGCGGACCATGAACATGTTGCGCGCCTGGCGGCGCACCAGCTCGGGGATGTTCCTGTCGCCCGCCACGATCTTCAGATCCCTGTTGCCCAGACGCGACAGGAACTGAATCGTGAGCCCGGGCGGCGTC
>QHXX01000137.1 GCA_003223135.1 Acidobacteriota bacterium
GGAGCTGGGCCGCAAGGACGACAAGCTGAACGAGGTCGAGGAGCTGAAGGAGAAGATCGCCGCCTCCAAAATGCCGAAGGAGGCGCACGAGAAGGCCATGCAGGAGCTGAAGCGGCTGGAGGTCATGCCGCCCGTGAGCGCCGAGGCGACGGTGTCACGCAACTACCTCGACTGGCTGATTTCCGTTCCGTGGCACAAGCGCAGCAAGGAGATCCGCGATCTCGATTTCGCCGAGAAGGTTCTGAACGAGGACCACTACGGCCTGGAGAAGATCAAGGAGCGTATCGTCGAGTTCCTGGCGGTGCGCCGCCTGGTGAAGCAGAAGACCATGAAGGGCACGATCCTCTGCTTCGTCGGTCCGCCGGGCGTCGGCAAGACCTCGCTGGCCCAGTCGATCGCCCGCTCCACGGGTCGCAGGTTCGTCCGCGTGTCCCTGGGCGGCGTTCGCGACGAGGCGGAGATCCGGGGCCACAGGCGCACGTACATCGGCGCCTTTCCCGGCCAGATCATCCAGATGATGAAGAAGGCGACGACGAAGAACCCGGTGTTCCTGCTCGACGAAGTGGACAAGATGAGCATGGACTTCCGGGGCGACCCGTCGTCCGCGCTCCTCGAAGTCCTCGACCCCGAGCAGAACTCCACCTTCCTGGACCACTACCTGGACACGGAGTTCGACCTGTCTCAGGTGATGTTCATCTGCACCGCGAACATCACGCACCCGATCCCGCCGGCCCTGCGCGACCGCATGGAAATCCTGAGACTGGCCGGGTACACGCTGTTCGAGAAGATCAAGATCGCGCAGCGCTTCCTCGTCCCGAAGCAACTCAAGAACCACGGGCTGGATCCGAAGAAATTCACCATCGAAGAGGAGGCGATCCAGGACATCATCGAGAAGTACACGCGCGAGGCCGGCGTCCGCAACCTGGAGCGCGAGCTCGCCTCGATCTGCCGGAAACTGGCGCGCCGCGTGGTGAGGGAAGGGAAGGACTACACCTTCACGGTGAAGTCCGAGCAGATCAACGACCTCCTCGGCGTGCCGCGCTATCGCCCGAGCACCAGCGACAAGAAGAACGAGATCGGCATCGCCACCGGCCTGGCCTGGACGGAGACCGGCGGCGAGATCCTCACGACCGAGGCCACCCTGATGAAGGGGCGCGGCAAGCTGACCCTCACCGGCAAGCTGGGGGACGTCATGCAGGAGTCGGCGCAGGCGGCGCTTTCGTACATCCGGTCGCGCAGCTCGCTTCTCGGCATCGACGAGGACTTCTACCGGAAGTACGACATCCACATCCACGTCCCCGAAGGGGCGATCCCCAAGGACGGGCCGTCGGCCGGTATCACCATGGCCACGGCGCTGGCATCGCTCCTGACCAAGACACCGGCCCGGGGCGACGTCGCCATGACCGGCGAGATCACGCTGCGCGGCAAGGTCCTGCCGATCGGCGGGGTGAAGGAGAAGGTCCTCGCAGCGCACCGTCTGGGCATCCGCACCATCATCCTGCCGCGCGACAATGAGAAGGACCTGGCGGACATTCCCGAGGACATCCAGAAGCTCCTGGAGTTCAAGCTCGTGGAGACCATGGACGAGGTCCTACAGTACGCGCTGGAGCGCGGGGGTCAGGCGGAGGTCGAAAAGGAGTATAATAAGGACCTCGACAAGGGCATCCCCGGCACCGTTGCGCATTAGATCGTCCAGACGCGACCGTTCCTGTCTCATCCCTGGGGCGGCCTGTTGAAGTCCTGATCGAGAGCCCGCGGGGACGTCCCGCGGAATGACCCCAGCATCTCGGCCCGCCCGCGCTGTGTCGCGGCCGGGCCCACCGGCGGTCGGCGCCGCTTCCGGCACGCCTGCGAGTCGAATCCGAAGCCTTTTGACCCAACTGGACATGAAGATCACCGCCTGCCGTTTCCACGTCAGCGCCGCGCGCCCGGAGGACTTCCCGCGCGACGGCAGGCCTCAAATTGCATTCATGGGTCGGTCGAACGTGGGGAAGTCGAGCCTCCTGAACCGCCTCCTCGGGGCGCACGGGCTGGCCCGCACCAGCAAGGAACCGGGACGCACCCGGGCGATCAACTTCTTCGCCGTGAATGAGCGCCTCTACTTCGTGGACCTGCCGGGGTACGGCTACGCCAGGGTTCCGGATGCGATGCGCGAGCAGTGGAAGGATCTGGTGGAGGCGTACGTGGCCGAGCCCGGGCGCCCGGACCTGGCCGTGCAGCTCATGGATGCGCGGCGCGAGCCGGGCGTGATGGACCGCGAGCTGCGCGACTGGCTCCAGGACAAAGACGTGCGCCACGAGATCGTGCTGACCAAGGTGGACAAGCTGTCGGGCAACGAAAGGACCCGCGCCCTCGCGAGCGCGGGCCGCTGGCTCGGCCTCAAGGACCCCATGCTTCCGATCGCCGTGTCCGCGGCGACCGGGGACGGCCTCTCCGCCCTGTGGAGGGTCATCGACGAGGTTTGCGAAAACAAGACACTCCGCGCGGCGCGGGGCGACGAGCCCCGCGGGCGCGCGGTAACCCAAGGAGGAAGTATCACCCCGTGAACGACAAAATGGAACGTGAAGTGAAGCCACCCCGTGAAGGAAGACCCCCGCGGCAGGGGGGCCGCGAAGGCGGCCGTCCGCCGCGCCGCCCGCCCGCGGAGGCCACCACCCCGGCACAGCCGGTGGTCGCCACCAACGGCGGCGACGCGCCGGCGGCCCCCGTGACGACCGCCCCCGCCGCGACCGCCGTGGTCGAGGACGAGGCGGAACGCCTCGAGGCGCCCCGCGCCGAGCTCTCGGGCGAGAAGCTCGACATCCGCACCCTGAAGGAGAAGTCGATCGCCGAGCTGACCGGCATCGCCAAGGCGCTCGACGTGCCGAACGCCACGGCCCTGCGCAAGCAGGAGCTCATCTTCGAGATCCTGCGGGCCCAGACCGAGCGCTCGGGCCTGATCTTCGCCGAGGGGGTCCTCGAGACCCTGCCGGACGGCTTCGGCTTCCTGCGGGCGCCCGAGTACAACTACCTCCCCGGGCCCGACGACATCTACGTGTCGCCGTCGCAGATCCGCAAGTTCGATCTGCACACCGGCGACACGATCTCGGGCCAGGTCAGGCCGCCCAAAGAGGGCGAGCGTTACTTCGCCCTCATCAAGGTCGAGGCGGTCAACTTCGAGCACCCCGATCAATCGCGTGAGAAGATCTTCTTCGACAACCTCACGCCGCTCTACCCGAACCAGAGGATCAAGCTCGAGACCACGAAGGAGAGCGTCTCGTCGCGCGTCCTCGACATCCTCTGCCCGATTGGCAAGGGGCAGCGCGGCCTGATCGTCGCGGCACCGCGCACCGGAAAGACAATGCTTCTGCAGGCGATCGCCAACAGCGTCACGCAAAACCACCCGGAGATCGTCCTGATCGTGCTGCTCATCGACGAGCGGCCGGAGGAGGTGACCGACATGCAGCGGTCCGTCAACGGCGAGGTCATCTCCTCGACGTTCGACGAGCCGGCCACGCGCCACGTGCAGGTCGCCGAGATGGTCATCGAGAAGGCCAAGCGCCTGGTCGAGCACAAGAAGGACGTCGTCATCCTGCTCGACTCGATCACCCGCCTGGCCCGTGCCTACAACACCATCGTGCCGCCGTCGGGCAAGGTGTTGTCGGGCGGTGTCGACGCCAACGCCCTGCAGCGTCCGAAGCGCTTCTTCGGCGCGGCGCGCAACGTCGAAGAGGGCGGTTCGCTCACCATCATCGCCACGGCCCTCATCGAGACCGGGAGCCGCATGGACGACGTGATCTTCGAAGAGTTCAAGGGCACCGGCAACATGGAGATCCACCTCGACCGCAAGCTGGCCGACCGCCGGATTTACCCGTCCATCGAGATCACCCGCTCCGGAACGCGCAAGGAGGAGCTGCTCCTCGCCAAGCTGGAGCTGGACCGCTCGTGGGTCCTCCGCAAGGTCCTGAACTCCCTGTCGCCCGTCGAGGCGATGGAGCTGCTGATCGAGCGGATGCAGAAGACCAAGAACAACGAGGAGTTCCTGTCCTCCATGAGCAACATGGGGTAGGACGGGAACCTGCGACGCGGGGCTCCCGTCCAAACAAGGCGGCGCGGGTTCCGCGCCACCCCGGCCACCCTTTGCGCCGGCGCCCCAAAGCGTCTATAATGCGCCGTTCCGCCACAGGACACGGCGTCGGTCGGACTTCGGTCCCCAAGGAGTCGTCACATGAAGAGCGGGATCCATCCCGTCTACAAGGTCGTCACGGTCACCTGCGCCTGCGGGGAGAGTTTCGTCACCCGCTCGACGAAGGACGACATGCGTCTCGAGATCTGCGCCAAGTGCCACCCGTTCTTCACCGGCAAGCAGAAGCTGATCGACTCCGCGGGTCGCGTCGAAAGGTTCGAGAGGCGCTACAAGAACGTCCCGAAGGAGGGCGCGCCGGCGGCCGACAGGACCGAGCCACGCGCGGCCGGCAAGGTGGCAGCACCGTCCACCGGCAGGACCAACACGCCATCCGCCGGCAAAAGCGCCGGGCCCGCCGCCAAGGGGAAGGCCGGCTCCACTCCGGCCGAAGGAAAGGGCACGGCCACCGGGGCGTAGCCGGACCAGGCTGACGCCCATGTCTCCGGAACACCGCACCGCCCGATGCCACCGCGCGCGAGGATGTCACCGATCCTCATCAGTCGATCGTCGGCCCTGCCGGGCCGTCCGGCCGCCCGAAACGTGGCGCTCAGCACCCTACGGTGGTAAATTCTTTGCTGCGATAAGGAAGGGAAGGCTCTGACGTGGAAATCCTCGACCGCCTGAAGGCTCTCGAAGAGAAGTTCGAGTCGCTCGCCCACCAGATGAGCGACCCGGGACTGGTGTCCGACCAGGAACGCTACCGGCAGGTCACCAAGACCTACCGCGAGCTCGAGAAGACCATCGCCAGGTACCGCGAATACAAGGACGTGGCGCGCCAGATGCGGGACTCGCAGGCGCTCATGCAGGACGAGGAGATGCGCGCCATGGCGCGCGAGGAGCTGCAGTCGCTCGAGCAGCGCAAGGAAGCGCTCCTGGCCGAGCTGCGCACGCTGCTTCTGCCGAAGGACCCGAACGACGAGAAGAACGTCATCCTCGAGATCCGGGCCGGCACGGGGGGCGAGGAGGCGTCGCTGTTCGCCTCCGAGCTGTTCCGCATGTACGGCCGCTACGCGGAGCGGCGCGGCTGGCAGGTCGAGGTGCTCACGCTGAGCCAGACGGGCCTCGGCGGCGTGAAGGAGGTCATCGCCCTCATCAACGGCAGGCAGGTGTACAGCCGCCTGAAGCACGAGAGCGGTGTGCACCGGGTGCAGCGTGTGCCGGCCACCGAATCCTCGGGACGCATCCACACCTCCACCGCCACCGTGGCCGTGCTGCCGGAGGCGGACGACGTGCAGATCGAGGTCAACGAGAAGGACCTGCGCGTCGACACTTTCTGCGCCACCGGCCCGGGCGGCCAGGGGGTCAACACCACCTATTCGGCCATCCGCATCACCCACCTGCCCACAGGCATGGTGGTGCAATGCCAGGATGAACGCTCGCAGCACAAGAACAAGGCGCGCGCCATGAAGGTGCTGCGCTCGCGCCTCCTGGACCTCGAGATCCAGAAGCAGCGCGACGCCATCGCCAAGGACCGCCGAAGCCAGGTCGGCACGGGCGAGCGTTCCGAGAAGATCAGGACCTACAACTTCCCGCAGAACCGCCTGACCGACCACCGAGTCAACGTCACGATCCACCGGCTGCCCGAGATCATGGAAGGGGACATCGACCCGATCATCGAGCCGGTCCTGGCCCACTACCAGGCCGAGGCGCTGAAGGAAGAGGTGCGGGTCTGAGCAGGCCCACCGCCTCCACCCTGATGGCGGAGGGGCGGGCGACTCTTGAAGCGGCCGGAGTCCCCGAGCCCGCGCGCGACGCCGAAGTCCTCCTGGCCCACGTCCTCTCCGTCGAGGGCGCCCGGCTGCACGCGCATCCCGAAACACCGGTCGAGCCGGAGGCGGCGGGCCGCTACCGCACCCTGCTGGCGCGCCGGTCGGGGCGCGAGCCGCTGCAGTACCTGACGGGCGTGCAGGAGTTCTGGTCGCTCGCGTTCAAGGTCACGCCGGCGGTGTTGATTCCGCGCCCCGAGACCGAAGGGATCGTCGAAGCGTTCCTTCGCCTGAACCGCGCGCCCGGTCCCATCGTGCTGGACATCGGCACCGGCAGCGGCTGCCTCGCCGTGGCGGTTGCGCGTGAAGTCCCGGGCGCCCGCGTCTTCGCGAGCGACGTCTCGGAGGAGGCGTTGAGCGTGGCGCGCGACAACGCAGCGGCCCTCGGTGTTTCGGGACACATTCGGTTCAGGCTCGGAGACCTCTTCGAGCCGCACCGTGGCGACGCTCTGGAGCGCGCCGTCGACTTCATCCTGGCCAACCCGCCCTACGTGAGTCATGACGAGCCTGCGCGGTTGATGCCGGAAGTACGTGACCATGAGCCTCGATCGGCCCTCGTCGCCGGTCCGGACGGGCTCGCCGTCCACCGCCGCCTGGCGCGCGGGGCGGCCGATTTTCTGAAGCCCGGCGCCCACCTGATCGCCGAGA
>QHXX01000023.1 GCA_003223135.1 Acidobacteriota bacterium
CCCACATCTTCCCGCAGCGCCCGAAACCGCTCTGCACCTCGTCGATGCACAGGCACCAGTCATGCCGGTCGCACAGGTCGCGCAGGCCGGGCAGGAAGTCGTCCGGCGGGACCCACACGCCCGCCTCGCCCACGACCGGCTCGACCAGGACCCCGGCGATCCGCGACGGCGGCACCTCGTACGTCAGGATGATGTCCTCGATGTATTCGAGCGTCGCGCGGCCCGCGCCGCCGCCGCTCTTCGACTTGAGCGGAGTGCGGAAGGCATACGGGTAGGGGGCGTACACGAAGCCGTTCACCAGGGGCGCGACGTCCTCGCGCACGCTCGCCTCGAGCGGCCCGGCCGCCATGGCGCCGTACGACAGCCCGTGGTACTGCCCGTAGAACGAGAGCACGAACGGCCGGCCGGAGGCGCGCCGCATGACACGCAGCGCCGCCTCGACCGCTTCCGTTCCGGTCGTCAGGAAGAGGATCCGGTCGGTGCGCTTCGGGCAGACCGCCAGGAGCTTCTCCGCCAGGGCCAGCCTTTGCGCGGTGTTCGCGGCGCTCGTCCAGCAGGTCACGCCGAGCTGTTTGAGCATCGTCGAGACCGCTTCCACCACCTCGGGATGGCAGTTGCCGACGTTGTTCGTCCCCCAGCCCGACCCGAAGTCGATGAAACGGTTGCCGTCGACGTCCTCGATGAGCGAACCCTCCGCCTTGACCGCCATGAACAGGCGGTCTGCGGGCGACCCGTAGGCCCCCGTCGCCATGAGCTCGATCTCTTTCTGGATGAGTCGCTTGGATTCGGGACCCGGGAGAGGCGTTCTGACGAGTGAAACCCTTCCCTTGGGCGGCATGGCCGGACTATAAGCCAGATGCAAGACCGCGTGTCAAGCCACAAGCGGTGCGGGGAACGACCGGTCCACCCCGTGGCCTGACGCGGCGTCCCGAAGGCCGGCTCACTGGGCGGATGTTCCTCGGCTCCTCGGATGCGCCCGGCGCGCGGGGCGATTCAGCCAGTCCTTGACCTGCTGGAGCATCTCCTGCAGGCGATCGGGCTCGGCGGCGGCCAGGTCGTTCGTCTCTCCCGGATCGTCATCGATGTGGTACAGAGCGTGCCTCCCGTCCGATCCCCACTGAACCTTGTAGCCGCCGCGCCGCAGCGCGATGAGGGTGCGGTTGTAGCGCGACAGGTCCCTCTCGGGAAAGAGCTCCTGCATCACCCTGAGGAACTCGACCGGGGGACCCACGAATTCGCCGACGATGGGCGCATCCGGCGGCCGCCCGGGGCCGGGCAGCCCCGTCCCCGGAAGGGGCACCGCCTCGACGGTCACTCCCTCGGGGGGCGCAACACCGGCGAGGCCCAGGAGCGTCGGGTACAGGTCGTGCATCTGGACCCGCGCGTCGATCCTCTGGCCCGGCCGGATCCGGGGCGGGTAGCGCAGCAGAAGCGGCACGTGCAAAAGCGTATCGTGCACGCTCAATTTGTGGTCCATCATGTGATGGTCGCCGATGTTCTCGCCGTGGTCCCCCGCGATGGCGACGATGGTCCGGTCGAGGATGCCCTGGTCCCGCAGCAGGGACAGCACCTCGCCGGCGCGCCGGTCGGCGTAGGCGATCTCGCCGTCGTACAGATCGTTCAGGATCGCCATGTCGTCGGCGGTGAGGTCGGAGAGGCCGACGATGTAGCGCATCTCGTCCGGGTGGCCGAGTCGGCTGAGGCGCTTCACGCGCGCCGGGTCGACGCCGGGGCGCAGGAAGCGCGATCGCTCCGGCTCCGGCGGGTGGTACGGCAGGTGCGGCTCGAAATAATTGATGAAGAGAAAGAACGGCTGGCTGCGGGCGTCAGGGTTGTCGGCGCGCCAGCGCAGAAAGCGCAGGACCTTCCCGTTGGTGAGTCCGGCCCCGGTGTCTTCCCCCTCCTGCGGGACCTCGCGCCAGGTCTCGCCGTACGTGTCGAATCCCTGCTGAAAATTGTACTCGCTCCCCAGCCACGGGTTGGCCGTATGGCCGACGGTGCGGTAGCCCGCCGCATGCAGCGTCTCGGCAAGGGTCACCGCCTCGTCGGGGAGACGCAGCGAGCCGCAGTCGGTCTTGTGGAGCGAAGGGTACTGCCCGGTGAACAGGCTGGCGTGCGCCGGCACCGTCCAGGGCGCGGGCGAGAAGGCCTGGGTGTACACGACTCCCTCGTTCGCGATCACCTGGAGGTTCGGCGCCGTCGGCCGCGCGTAGCCGTCGAATGGAAACCGGTCGCCGCGGGCCGTATCGATGATGATGAGCACGATGTTGGGGCGCGCGCTTTCGCCACAGCCGGCGAGCGCGAGCGGCAGGAAGGCCAGCAGGAAGGCTCGTTTCAGCAAGACGTCGGGCATCGTAGCATCGCGCCGGAGACGGGTCAAACGCCGGCGGTCCCGTCCTTGACAGACCGCGCGCCGCTGGCGAGAATGACCGCCTCGCTGTTGGGCACCCGCGACTCGACAGGAGAAACAGCGTGGCCCGTTCGCAGTTCCCGCCCGACTCTCCGGGCGATTATCCGAAGATCATCACGCCCCTCCCCGGCCCGCGCGCCAGGGAATTCATGGCGCGGGACGCCCGGACGGTGTCGCAGAACCTGAGCAAGGACGTCCCGCTGGTCGTGGCGCGCGCCCAGGGCATGGTCGTGGAAGACGTCGACGGCAACCGCTTTCTCGATTTCGCCGCGGGCATCTCGACCGTCTCGACCGGCCACTGCCATCCCGAGGTCGTGAAGGCGGTGCAGGACCAGGCCGCGAAGCTCATTCACATCTGCTACACCGATTTCTATTACCCGGTGTACATCGAGCTGTGCGAGCTCTTGGCGCGGCTCGCGCCGATCACGGGCCACAAGAGGGTGTTCCTGACCAATTCGGGCGCCGAGGCGGTCGAGACCGCCATCAAGCTGGCGCGGCTGCGCACGGGCCGGCAGACGATCGTCGGTTTCTTCGGAGCGTTCCATGGCCGCACTTACGGGGCCATGACGCTCACGGCGAGCAAACCGGTCCAGAGGAAGGGGTATGGCCCGTTCGTGCCGGAGGTCCTGCACACCCACTACGCCTACTGCTATCGCTGCCCCGTCAACCGGGAGCCCGAATCCTGCTCGGTCGAGTGCCTGGAGCTTCTGACCGAATCGTACTTCCACCACTCGGTCGACCCGGAGGAAGTGGCGGCGGTCATCGTCGAGCCGGTCCAGGGCGAGGGAGGCTTCATCCCGCCGCACCGCGACTTCCTGCCGCGGCTCCAGGAGGTCTGCCGGGCGAACGGCATCCTCCTGATCGCCGACGAGGTGCAGAGCGGGATGGGACGGACAGGGCGGCTGTTCGCCTTCGAGCACTACGGCATCGACCCCGACATGATCATCCTGGCCAAAGGCATCGCCTCGGGGATGCCGCTTTCCGCCGTCATCGCCCGCGACGACGTCATGAAGTGGAACGACGGGGGGCACGGCTCGACCTTCGGCGGCAACCCGTTGTCCTGCGCCGCGGCCGTCGCGACGCTCCGCCTGCTCCAGGATGGCCTCATCGAGAACGCGGGTCGCGTCGGCTCTTACCTCATCGGAAAGCTGCAGGAACTTCAGAGGAAGCACCGTCTCATCGGGGACGTCCGCGGGCTCGGCCTGATGGTCGGGATCGAAGTCGTCTCCGACCGGGCGAAGCGCACTCCGGCCCCGCGCGAGCGCCACCTGGTGATCGAGAAGGCGTTCGAGCGCGGCCTCCTCACGCTGCCGTGCGGGGCGTCGACGATCAGACTGTCCCCCCCGCTGATCGCCCGCGAGCCGGATGTCGACAAGGCCGTGGCGATCCTCGACGCCGCGTTCGGGGCCGCCGGCTGAGCAGGCGCGGCGCGCCGTTTCAGTTGGTTTCCGCTTCCCGCCTGCCTGGTTTCAGGCCGCCTTCAGGTGGTTGTCGATCTGCTGCAGGGAATCGCTGAGCTTCGGCTGCAGGTCGCGCAAGCGGTCCAGAAGTGTCTTGCGGAAAAACAGGTAGCGCTTCTCCGACGCCTCGGACGGGCGGGCCAGCCGCTCGAAGTAGGCCTCGAGGAGGCTCTGGTACAGGTCGTTGGCCGCCCAGATCCTGTTGTAGGAGGAGAGGATCGGGTGGACGAGCTCGACCTCCATGTTGTCGAGGAGAGACGAGTTGACCGACACCTTCCAGGCCGACACCTCGAACAGAGGGTAAGGCAGGTTCCCCTTGGGGAGCTCCGCCAGCGCCGCCGTCAGGGACGTGCTGTTCCTCTTCAATTCCCGCTCGATGAACTCCAGGAATTTGCGACGCTGCTCCTTGACCTTGCGCCTCGTGTTGAAGTGGCTCATGACGCTGGTCAGCACCAACCCGAAGATGAGCGTCAGCAGGATGCCGGCGAGCATGTTGGAGGTGAAGCTCACCCAGAAGTCGTAATCGCTCAGCATGGTGGTCAGCATCGAGGACATCCCGCAGACAAAAATAATCCCGGCGGGCCGGAAAGCAAGCGGAGGGAGCGGGAGTCGGGTGGAGGCGGCGATCGGAATCGAACCGATGTATCGAGGTTTTGCAGACCTCTGCCTTACCGCTTGGCTACGCCGCCGGCCCGAGAACCCTGAATGCGGAACCGTCCGCACATGGAGCGGGCCGGCCCCCGGCGGGGGCCGGCCCACAGATTGGAGCGGGAAACGGGAGTCGAACCCGCGACTTCAACCTTGGCAAGGTTGCACTCTACCACTGAGTTATTCCCGCTCGCGCCCGGGTGCGCCAGGCGCCCGAAGATATTACCGGGCGATTCCGGAGAGTGTCAAGGAGAGCGGGAGACGGTGCTTCAGCGGGCTTCGAAGGCATCGCGAATGAGGCGGATACGGGGAGGAGCACCCCCGGACTCGAGGACCTCCACCACGTCGAATCTGCAGGCGCGATCGGCGGCACCTCGGCGCGCCAGGTAGAGGGAGGCCACGCCGGCGATCCGGGACCGCTTGCGGCCATCCACCGCCTCGGCGGGCTGCCCGAAGGCCAGTGACGAGCGCGTCTTGACCTCGACGAAGACCAGCGTGTCGCCCTCCTCGGCGATGAAATCGATCTCCGCGGTGCGCGTCCGGTATCGACGCTCCAGAATGCGGTAGCCGAGAGACACGAGGTAGCGCTCGGCCGCTTCCTCGCCTCGACGTCCGAGGCGGATGTGCCGGGCGGAGCGCGGGGCGTAGGGCGGCCTCTCCTCGCCGAGACGCACGGCCGGTGGGATCACGGTTCGTCCTCCGGCGCGTCCAATCCATCGGGGCGCTCTTCAACCTCGGGCCCCGGTGTCACCCGGCGCCCGCCGCCCAGCGCCTCCTGGATCCGCCGCTGCATGACCCGGCGGAGACGCGCCTCGAAAAACACCATGCGAGCCTGCTGCCGCGGGGTGAGACTCCGGTCGATCGCCTCACGCAGACCCTCTTCCCTGCCGCGGAAGTCGTCCTCGAGCGCCCTGAGGTCCCGCAGCGCGCGGCCGATCTCCTGGTCACCGGCCGTTTCGTCCAGAAGGAGATTCCGCACCCGGGCCATCGCGTCCCGCCGCCGCGCGGCATGGTCGCGTCGCGCCTCGAGGAGCTCCTGAACCCGCGGGATCACCTTCGCTTCCTGGTCAGAGGTCAAGTGCAATGCCACCTTCATCCGGGCGATGACCATCTGCTCCATCGCCTGGCGCACCTCCTCGGCCCGGGCAGAGGCCTGGCGGGGGCCGGCACGAGGCCCGGCAGGTCTCCCCCCTGGCGATTGCGCCGCCCCGACCATGGCGAAGGCCAGGAGGCCGATAAGCGCTCCAGCCGCCCGCCTTGCGATCAAGATTTCTCGCATCCGAATGACTCCTCCTTCTTCCTGGCTCCCTCTCCGTCTGCCCGGCGACCGGCCGGGACCTAGGAGCGTGGATCGAGCAGGCCGTCCGAAAGTCGACGATCCTCTTCCGGCGACAGGTCGCCGACCCTGCCGGTTCCTTCGAGCGCATCGGCGGGGGCGATGTCGTCCAGGATCGTGTCGATCTCGCGCGGGTCCTGCCCCTCCGCCACCCCCCGTTGGAGCGCTTCCCTGAGGTGCGCCTCCGCCTGCTCGACGGTCAGGGCGCGCACCGACGGCGTCGTGGCGGCGCCGTCCGCGCCTCCGCCCGCGGCCCGCCCCGGGGCCGGCCCACGGCGCGTCTGCAGGAGGGCGAGACCAGCCACGACAATCGTCGCGGCCGCGATCGCCGCCGTCAGGCCCAGCCAACGCCTGCGCCTGCGGGCGGCGGCGATGCGCTCGCGCAGGCGGCCGCCGAATGAAGACCAGTAGACAGGACCCGGGTCGGGCACATCGTCGGTCGCGAGGAGATCGAGCGCCCGTCGCGCGCGCTCCGCGTCCGATGCGCAGGCTGCGCACGCGCCCAGGTGTTCCTCGAAAAGGCGGCGATCGTCCTGATCGATTTCGCCGGAGAGCCATGGCGCGATCCGTTCGCGAACCTCGGCGCACATCATGCGTGTCACGCCTCCCCGCGGCGCGGGCCGGTCCCCGGCGCCAGCCGGGTCCTGAGATTGCGCACCGCCTGGAAGAACGTCGCCTTGGCGGTACCGATCGACATGCCGGCCGCCTGGGCGATCTCGGCAAACTTCATCCCCTCGTAGACCTTCAGGATCAGGACCTGCCTCTGGCGGCGGGGCAGGTCTCGGACTGCCAGACGGACCTCGCGCCTGAGAGCCGCCTC
This sequence comes from Acidobacteriota bacterium, assembly GCA_003223135.1. GTDB lineage: Bacteria > Acidobacteriota > Polarisedimenticolia > Gp22-AA2 > Gp22-AA2 > Gp22-AA3. The sequence continues at coordinate 6,675 of QHXX01000023.1, forward strand.
CGGGCCGGCCGCCTCCTCCTTCGGCGGAGCCGCCTTCTCGATCGGCACGGTCGTGACCCGCGCGCGGCGCGCGCTGAGCGCCAGGTTGATCACGATGCGCGTGATCCAGGTGCGAAAGCTGGCGTCGCCCCGGAAGCCGGGTAGGGCGCGGTACGCTCTCAAGAATGCCTCCTGTGAGACATCGTCCGCCTCTTCGTGGCTCCCGAGGAGCCGGTACGCGACCCGGTAGACCGCCAGCCGGTGCCGCAGCACCAGCGCGTCGAACGCCGACCCGTCCCCTCGGAGGTAGCGGGCCACGAGCTCGCCGTCGCTGTCCTGACTCTCGGGGCCAACCTCCATCGCCTCCTCTGTAGCCTTAGACCGGGCAGGGGACGGGGCGGTTTAGCCGGGGGCGGGTCGCGGGGCGAAGGGGCCCGGGGGGAGGGGCGCCGGTCCTACTTGCGCTTCCAACGCACGCCCTGCGGGGTGTCCTCGAGGATGACGCCGCGGCCCAGGAGCTCGTCGCGGATGCGATCGGCCGCGGCAAAATCCTTGCGAGCGCGGGCCTCAGCCCGCTTCCTGATGAGCGCCTCGATATCCGTGTCGAGGTCGGCGCGCTGCCCCGGGCGGATCCCGAAGATCGTCTCGAAGGCGCGCAGGACCCCGCGCGTGGCCATAAGATCCCTCTCTCCGAACCTTCCGGCGTCGACGGCGCTGTGGGTCTCACGGACGAGATCGAACAGGTGGCCCAGCGCCCCGGCGGTATTGAGGTCGGCGTCGAGCGCATCGGTCATTCCCTGCAGCACCTTCTCGGCCTTCACAGCCAGGTCGCCCCCGCCCGTCGTCAGGGACGGAGTCGCCGCTTCGAGCCGCAGGGCGAGGTCGTCGAGCCGCCCAAGGGCCGCTCCGGCCTGGGAGAGCCCCTCGACCGTGAAGTTGAGAGGCTTGCGGTAATGCACCGACAGCAGCATGTAGCGAAGGGCGCGCATGTCGTGGCCGCGCGCGGCGAGATCGCGGAGGGTGAAGAAGTTCCCCTTGGACTTCGACATCTTCTCGCCGTCCACGATCAGGTGGGCGGCGTGCAGCCAGTAGCGGACGAAGGGCTTGCCGGTGGCCGCCTCGCTCTGGGCGATCTCATTCTCATGGTGCGGAAAAATGTTGTCCACGCCCCCGGTGTGGATGTCGAAGGTTTCCCCGAGCAGCTTCATCGACATCGCCGAGCACTCGATGTGCCAGCCGGGCCTGCCGCGTCCGATCTCCGTGTCCCAGTACGGCTCGTCGTCCTTGGGAGCCTTCCAGACGGCGAAGTCCCGCGGGTTGTCCTTCTCGTATTCATCCGAGTCGATGCGCGCCTGGCCCGCGCCGGCCGCCGGGTCGACGCGGGACAACCGGCCGTAGCCGGGGAAGGTGGAGATCTTGAAGTAAAGCGACCCGCGGCTCTCGTAGACATGCGCCTTCTCCTGGAGCCTGCGGACGAGCCGCGCCATCTCAGGGATGTACGCGGTCGCACGCGGGTAGTGTTCGGCCTTTTCGATCCCCAGCGCGGCGACGTCCTCGAAGAACGCCTCGATGTACTTGCGCGTGTAGTCGGCGAGCGTCAGGCCCGCCTCGCGCGCATTGGCGATCGTCTTGTCGTCCACGTCGGTCAGGTTCATCGCCTGGGTGACGCGGTAGCCGCGATGCTGAAGGTACCGGCGGAGCAGGTCTTCCCAGAGATAGGTCCGGAAGTTGCCGATGTGGGCGTAGTCGTAGACCGTGGGCCCGCAGGTGTACAGGCGCACTTCTCCCGTGTTGAGAGGAACGAACTCCTCCTCCTGGCGGGTCAGGGTGTTGTAGAAGCGAAGCGCCATGGGCCTCAGCAGCGGGGCATGTCGGCCGCCGAGTCTAACCCGGAGCCCTCAAGCTGTCAACGAAAGGCCGGACCAGGAGGGCCGTTCCCGGAACTGTGGGGAGCGGGCGGCGCGCACGCGCGCCAAGCCGCCGCGCGAAAAGCCGTACCTCGGGGGTGAATCTGCCCGCGACCTCAGAACTCGAATTGGAACCCGATCTCGAAGCGACGTCCGAAATCGCGCTGGGCGATGGTCTGCAGCGCTCCGCCGCGGTCCGGCGCCGCCGGTTCGTAGAAGAAGATCCGCAGGTTGTCCCGGTTGAGGACGTTCTGGATGGTCATGGAAAACTTGGAATTCAGCTTCCCGAGAACGAACGCCTTTTCGGCCTGCAGGTTGATGTTCATCACCGGGTCGTTGCGCTGATCGTTGCGGCGCGTCAAATGGAATGCACGCTGGTTGTTCTGGTCGGGACGTTCGGGAGTGAACCCGAACAGGAAGCGGCTTTGCTGGTAGTCGAAGTTGTCCAGGGCGAGGAAGTTGCTGATGATGGTGTACGGCAGACCCGAGCTCCAGGACGCCGTGCCGCCCACTTGCCAGTCGTGCGGCAGGTAGGTCACCGCGTTGAACTTCACGACGTGCCTCTGGTCGTCCGTCTGGTATCCGAAGGTCTGGCTGATGGTGGCCGGATCGTCGCCGAGCTGCGAGTCGTAGCTGTCCGCGAAACCCACATTGCGGGAGTAGGTGTAGGAAGCATCCATCTGCCATTTGCGGCTCAGGCGCTTCGTCACCTGCACCTCGATGCCATGATAGCGCGACTGGTTGATGTTGCCCAGACGATAAATCTGGTTGAAAAAGAAATTGTAGATGTAGAGGTCGGGGCGCCCATCGGGGGTGCGCTGGGCGGTGGCGTCGGCACCCCCACCCGCCGTCTGCAGCCTGCCGATCACGTCCAGGGGCACTCCTCTATCGTCGTAGCGCAGACTGTGGTTGATGTCCCGATCCTGGAGCTGGTCCCTGTACTTCTTGTTGATGTACGTAACCTTCAGAGAGATTTCGGGCGCCAGCTCGCGCTCGAAGCCGGCCGTAAACTCGTCCGAGAACGGCGTCTGCAGCCCGCGATCGACCTGCGTGGCGCTGGGGGGCGCCTTGGAGATGGGGTCGCCGATGCCGTTGTCAGGAATGCCGGCGGCGTTGACGCCGTTCGCGTCCGTCAGGTAGTAGCGGCTGATCGTGTCGGGTCCCTCCTCCGGAACGACGACGTTCAGGAAGAGCCGGTCGTAGTAGCGGCCCCAGTTGGCGAACACCTTGGTCTTCGAGTCCGCCCACGGGTCCCACGATAGCGACAGACGCGGTGCGAAGTTGTTGTTGGTCAGCCGGAACGCCTCCCGTTCCTGAAAGGTCGCCGCGCCGCGCTCGCGCAGGACCTCTCGATCGATGTAATTGGTATTGGTGTTCGGATCGTATTTGATCGCCTCTGGATACTGGCTCATGAGGAAGTTGGCCACGAGCGCCGTGGCCGTGTGGTGCTCTGTCAGCCGCGAGGTCGCGAGGAAATTCAGTCTCGAGAGGTCCTGGTCGATCCGGGCGATGTTGTCATGATTGTCGTTATGGCCGTCGCCGACCACCGTCCACGGGCTATCGCAGGCTTTCCGGAAATCATTGGTAAAAATTGGATCGTTGCAGTAGCCCCAGCTCTCCAGGCCGTTGTTATCGCCGACAAGCTTGTCGGGTAGGCCCCTCTCGCGGCCGGCCAGGGCGTGGATCCTGTCGTACAGACCCCGCTCGGCCACCGGGTCGAAGGGCGTGTAGCCGAACGAGTCGGTGGTCTCGCGATCGAAGCGCAACCCCACGGTCAACGTCAGGTTCGGGAGCGGCTTGTACGTGTCGATCGAGTACATGCCGAAGGAGGTGCTGGTGGCGCTATTGAAAACCTCGTTCTCGGCCGGGAGCTGCACGCCAATCCTCGGCTCGATGACGTTGCCGCCCGGTGGCTGGGCGTTCGGGAACAGGATCGGCCGGAGCAGGGTGTCCTGGTCGTAGGTCTCGTGCTCAACGGCCACCCCCACCTTCATGTCGTGCTGGCCGTGCCATTCGGGCACGAAGACCGTCAGATCCTCCCTCAAGGTGATGCGTCCCAGGTTGGATGTGTAGTCGGTGCTGCCGCGCTGGTTGAGAATCAGCCCGGCGTTTGGACCGCTGATCCGCAGTGTCTTCTGATCCTGCGCGTAACTGCGATCGCCCTGCAGCGGGACGAACTCGCCGTACGGGTAGGTCTCGCCGGTCGACCCGAGCCGCACCCGCTCCCCGTCCGGCCCGAGACCGTACAGCGGGTACGAGTCGCCCGGGAGCACGACGGGGCGATCGTCGAGGATCTGATCGAGATTGCGGTCTTCGATGTATGGATGGGGATTGTCTTTCCAGAACGGGTCCGTGGGATCGAACGTGTCGAGCACGCCGTTGCCGTTTCTGTCCTCGCCAGGATCGAGCTTGCCGTTGTGGTTTCTGTCCTCGTCGATATAGTCGAGCTTGCGGTCGCCATCCTGATCTTCGCCCTGGTCGAGCACATGGTTATGGTTCGCGTCCTCCCACTTCCAGTCCGCGTAACCGTCGCAGTCCACGTCCTCGCGAGTCACACCCTCGCACCCGGCGCCCGTCCTGGTCAGCTTCCCGTCACGGTCCCTGTCCTCGCCGAGATCCGGCTCGAAGACATCGTTCTTGTTCCTGTCTTCGAAAACGTCGAACTTGCCGTCACGGTCGTAGTCTTCGCCCGCGTCGGTCTCGGTAGCGTCCCAGAAGCCATCCTTGTTCCGATCGTCGAACAGGTGGCCATTGTGGTTCGTGTCGGCTTCCAGCGTCGGGATCGCCTCGGGCGTGATCTTGAAGTGCTGCAGCGTGGTCTCCAGGAAGACGTTCGGGTTGAAGACCGCGGTCTCCTTCAGGGTCAGGTTCAATCCGCCGCGCTTCTCGGTGTAGCCGGACTCGACCGCCGTGAAGGAGTCGATGCCGAGGTTGTCGTACTGCTGCGGATCCCAGGTCGCCGTGAATTGCAGCTTGTGGTTCGTGGACATGTCCCAGGTCATCTTGCCGAAGACCCGGTTCTCCTTGGTGGAACGCACGAACGCCTGGGTCAGGGCGTTGACGGGCTCCTGGAGCTGGATGTACTCGGCCGTGAAATAGTACCAGGCCTTGTCCTTCTTGATCGGACCACCAAGCGACAGGAATGGGGTGAAGTCGTTGAACTTCAGATCGCGCAGGCCGATCTCGCCCAGACCTCCGTGCAGGTGCGGGTCGTCGATCCCGGCCCCATCGCCGTCCAGGGTGTTGCCGCGCCAGTAGAAGCTGAAGCGTCCCTGGAACTCGTTGCCGCCCGACTTGGTGACCAGGGTGACGAACCCGCCCTGGCCGCGGCCGTAATCCGCGCCGGCCCCGGCGGTCTTGACCTCGATCTCATCGATCGACTCGATGTTGATCTCCTGACCCCGCTTCCCGGTCAGCGGATCGTTGGTCGAGACACCATCCACGAGCGTGATGACGTCGGTATCGCGCGATCCGTGGATCGTCGGATTGCCGTCGCCGTCCACGTCCGACACGCCGGGGGCCAGCGTCAGGACATCCTGGTAGTCGCGTCCGAGGATCGGCAGGGCATCGATGAACTCGGAATTGAAGACGGTCGATGTGACGGTCGACTCGGGGTTGACGACGTCCCCCTTGGCGGTGGCGGTGACCTTCTCCTGCATCTCGGTGCTGGGACGCAGCGTGACCGTGACGGTGAAGACCCTTCCGGCGGGGATGTCCACGTCCATTTTGATCGTCGACATCTGGGGGAACTGGACCTCGAGGATGTAACCCTTGCCGGCAGGCAGCGGGGCGATGCGGAACTCGCCGCCCGCGTCCGTGACGACCGACTGGTTCACACCAAGGCTTTCGTTCTTGAGGAGAATGCGGGCCGTGGGCAGGGGCTGGCCGTCCTTGTCGACGACTTTTCCTTTCAGGCCCGAGGTCGCCTGGGCGAAGACCGGGAGGTTGAAGGCCAGGATCAGACAGCCGGCGAGAAGGAGCAGTCGTCTGGCGACCATTGCGATGAACCTCCGGGCGGGGCGTGTCGAAGCCCTCCGTCCCCTTGTGTGCACCGGCCCGTGATCAGCCCTTTTGCCGTGAGCGATTCTAGAGAAGTCTAAGGAAACTACCGAGACCGTGTCAAGGGAAAGCCGCCGCGGGTCCCGCTCCTCCCCATCCCGTTCATCGGCCGACCCGACGGGTGAACCGCCGGTCCCTGAGCTGCAGCGTAATTCTACCGTCAAGCCTCGCGCTGTCAAGGAGATGATGGTCCCCCCGCTGCGGGGTATATACAGCAGGGGGGGAGGTATTGCCGGACGGGTTCCTGGGGTTCCTACCGATACTGGATCTTGAGCCGCTTGATCTTCTCGTTCAGCGTCGTCGGGTTGAGTCCGAGACGGGCGGCGGCCTTCCTCTGCACGCCGTTCACGCTCTTGAGGGTTCCCAGGATGATCTCCCTCTCCAGCCGATCCATGGTTTCGTAGAACGACATGTGACCGTCCATCTGGATCGGGCCTGGGAGGGGTCGGGGCCGGTCGCCCTGCAGGGTCTCAGGCAGAAGCTCCAACCCGATGACGGGCGAGGAAGCCAGGACCACGGCCCTCTCGATGACGTTTTCGAGCTCGCGAACGTTTCCGGGCCAGGAGTGGTTGATCAGCAGGGCCAGGGCCTCCGGGGTGATCGCCCGCACGACCTTGCCGTTCTCCGCCGCGTACTTGACGATGAAGTGGTCGACGAGCAGCGGGATGTCCTCCCGACGATCCTGCAGAGGAGGCAGCTTGATGTTGATGACGTTCAGCCGGTAGTACAGGTCCTCCCGGAACTCGCCCCGCTGGACCAGCACTTGAAGGTCGATGTTCGTGGCCGCGATGATGCGTACGTCCACCTGCTCGCTCTGCACCGCACCGAGCGGCAGGAACTCCTTCTCCTGGATGACGCGCAGGAGCTTCGCCTGGACTTCCGGCTTGATGGTGCTGATCTCGTCGAAGAAGATCGACCCGCCGTTCGCCACCTCGAACAGTCCCTTCTTGGACTGGATGGCTCCGGTGAAAGCTCCCTTCACGTGCCCGAACAGGTTGCTCTCGAGGAGGTCGGCGGGCATGCTGCCCGAGTTGACCACGACGAATGCCTCCTCCGGGCGTCCCGACTTGAGGTGGATCGCCTGGGCGACCAGCTCCTTGCCGGTGCCGCTCTCGCCCTGGATGAGGACGGTGGACCGGCTCGGCGCCACCTGCTCGATCAGACGGTAGAGCTGCTGCATGGCCGGGCTCTTGCCGACCAGCTCTCCGAAGTGCGCCTTCCCCTGCAGCGCGCGCCGCAGTGTCCGGTTCTCGGCCAGGACGCGGCGGTGTCGCAGGCCGGTGTTCAGGGTCCTCAGCACGTCCTCGTTCTTGAACGGCTTGGTCAGGTAGTCGTGCGCCCCCATGCGCATCGCCTGCACGGCGGTCTCCACCGAGCCGTAGGCGGTGATCATGACGACCACGCTGTCGGGATCGCGACGCTTGATTTCCTTCAGGGTCTCAAAGCCGCCGATGCCGGGAAGCATCAGGTCGAGGATGATGAGGTCACGCTCGCCGGAGTCCAGGGCTTTGAGCCCCGACTCGGCGTCCGGGACGGAATCGATCACGTACCCCTCGCGCGACAGGATGTCATGCAGGACGTCGCGGATGATCGGCTCGTCGTCGATCACCAGCACGCGGGCGCTGACACCCGTCGGGTTGCGCGCCGGCTCCCTGTCTACCAACTGGGCCTTCGTCTCCCTCATGCCGAGGCTCTCCTTTCATCCACCGCGGGCAGGCTCACCACGAAGCGCGAGCCTTCCCCCGGGCTGCTCTCCGCCGACAGCGTCCCGGAGTGCTCCTTGACGATGCCGTAGGACACCGAGAGCCCGAGACCGGTCCCCTGGCCCCGCGGCTTGGTCGTGAAGAATGGGTCATAGATTCGCTCCAGGTGCTCCGGCGGGATGCCGCAGCCGGTGTCGCTCACATCGATCTGGACCCGCCCCGAGGCCGCGCGCGCCGCCACCGTCACCGTGCCTCCGCCCGGCATCGCGTCCACCGCGTTCAAGAGCAGATTCATCAACACTTGTTGGAGCCGGCCGCGGTTGCCGTTCACCCGATCCAGCGGACCCTGGATGCGGCGCACCAGGTCGATCCGGCGGCCGCGCAGGTGGGGCTCGAACAGGCCCAGGGTCTCCGTCACCATCTCCTCGACGTCCAGGGGCCGGTAGTCGCCGTCGCGCTGGCGCGAGAAGTTCAGAAGGCTCGAGGCGATCCCGGCCGCCCGGAAGGCCTGTTGCTCGATCTTCTTGAGGATCGAGTACTCGGGATCGTTCTGAGTGCGCTCCTCCAGCAGCATCTGCGTGTAGGACGAGATCCCGGTGAGCGGCGTGTTCACTTCGTGGGCGATGCCGGAGGCCAGGAGTCCGATCGAGGCGAGGTGATCGCGGCGCTGCAGGTCCTGCTCTCGCAGCACCTGCTCGGTGACGTCGTCGACCGTGATGACGCGGCCGCGCGGCCGCCCCGCCGGGTCGCGCAGGGCGGCCTGGGTCAGGCTGACGATCAGTCTGCGGCCGTCGCGCGTGCGCAGGGATGAGCGGTAGACCCGCAGCCCGCCGTCGGGAAGGTCGTCGCCGGCGCCCCGGGCCGCCCCGTCGGCCGCCAGGGTGAACACCCCGGCGGGCATCACCTGGGACAGCGACTGGCCGAGGATCCGGTCGCGACCCGCACCGTAAAGGTGCTCGAAGGCGCGATTCACGTTGACCACCCGGCCCTCCGAGTCGGTGACCAGGATGCCGACGCGGCTGCTTTCCAGGATGCTCTCGTTGAACTCGCGCAGCGCCTCGACCTCCTGGACCTTCTCGTGCACCGCGCTGTACAGGCGCGCCCCCTCGAAGGCGACCGCCGCGTGACGGCAGAGCGAGATCAGAAGTTGTAGATCTTCGCTGGTGAGCGGCTCGCCGCCGCGCGGCGTCCCGACTCCGAGCACCGCCACGATCTCTCCCTCGACCGTCATCGGCACGAGGTATTCGAGGCCCAGCGTGTCAATCAGGTAGGCCCCTGTCGACGTCTCGCCGGCGCCGGGGTGGTCCCGCAGCGACAGGTAATCGACGTTCACCAACATCTTCAGAAGAGGGTCGTCGAGGTCGAACGTCTGCTCCCGAGATCCGCCGGCCAGGCGGCGCCCCGCGTGCTCGCGCACGAAGACGCGAGCGGATTCGAGGTCGAACGTCCGCTCGACCCGGCCGATGAACTTCGCGCGCAGCGTCGGCAGGCTCAGCTCGCGGTTGAGCGCCTCGCTGAACTCATTCAGGGTGCGGCGGTAATCGTAGCGCTCCCGGTAGAAGAACTGGTCGACCACGCTCTTCAGCCGCCGGTGAACGCGCGGGTAAAAGATCGCCATCAGAAAGGTCGCCAGGATCAGGGCCAGATTCAGGCCGCGCGGCGTCATCTCTCCCGTGGCCCGGTCCATGACGACGTAGCAGGCGGCGTAGGTCGCCGCCGCGGTCAGGAGCAGGCCGATGGCGACGATGCCCCGCTTGAGGAAGATGTCCAGGTCCAGGAGGCGGTAGCGGACGATCGCCGCGGCGAAGGCGAGCGGGATGACGGCCATCGGCAGGAGCGACAGGTCGCTCCACCCGCCGATGCGGATGTTGAGCGAGCGCGGCACCAGGTAGAAGAGGGCCGCCGGCAGGAAGCCGACGAGACTCCCCCACGCCATCCATTTGAGCTGCCAGCGGGTCTGCAGCCTGGTCGCCGACATATATGAGAGCACCGCCTTGACGATCCCGGTGATGACGAAGACGGCGATGTAGAGCTCCTCCAGGCGCTCCTTGAAGCGAATCGCGGCCATGGGGTCGGCGAACCGGTAGACCTGCCTGAGCGGTATTAAATAGAGGTTGTAGGCGAACAGCGCCGCGGCCGGGAGGTAGAAGGCGGCCCGCCGGAACTTCCTCAGGCTCGAGCCGCGGTCCTCGTCGGCCAGCGCCCAGGTGATGTGCAGGAACAGCGCGGGCGCCAGGAGCCAGCCGGCCAGATCGCCCCAATATCCGGACCAGTCCAGCCAGCTGCCCTGCCCCTCGCTCTTCAGCACGAGCACCATGAACATGGCCTGACAGAGGACCGCGAAGGGAATCGCCGCGCGGGCCCGCGTGGCGCGGAGCCACACGACCACGCCGACGCCCAGAAAGGTCAGCCCGACGAGGGACAGGTAGTAGTAGACGGGCGTTCCGCCACCCACCCAGTTCGGGCGGACGATCAGGGACGTCTCCTCGCCGTCACGCTCCACGAGGTAGGAGATCGGCGTGCCGCGTGGGACGGTATAGGTGGCGTCCTCCGCATCCACCGCGGAGGCGATCGTGCGATCGTTGATGACCCGCAGGCGATCTCCCGGGCGAAGTCCGCTCTTCCAGGCGGGCGTCCTGGGGATGACGGTGTCGGCCAGGACGCCGCGGCCGGAATCCATCCACTCGACCCCGGTCTCCGGGGCCATCAGAGTGACCTGGTTGAAGAAGTAGATCGCTCCCCAGGCGAGGAGCAGCGCCGAAATTCCGACCGCCAGCGTCTTTCTCATCCCCGGCGTTCGCCTCTCAGAAGGAGATGTCCACGCCGCCCGTGACGCGTGACGCGGCGCCCGAACCGGGCAGGGTCGAGGAGCCCTCGAGCGAGTCGTACAGCAGTCCCTGGTAGGCCATCAGAACCCGCCAGTGCGCGTTGGCGATGGGCGAAAAGGGAAGGTCCTGGAGCACCGCGAGGTCGAGGCGGCGGTAGTCGACCGAGGCCCCCGCGCCCGACTCGCCCATTTCCGTCTGGCCCACGACCCTGCGGTAGTCGATCCGAACCTCGGTCTCGGTCGGCTCGATCATCGCCCGCAGGGCCGTCAGGTAATACCGCGCCTGACCTTCCTGCAGCTCGACGAGGGGGCCATCGCTGAGGATCGGGCTCAACCGTCCCTGCACGCGGCCGACGCTTCCCATGAGGATGCCGCGCACGAAGCCGAACCCGCGCTGCACCTCGATCTCCATCTCATGCCGACCCGCCGCCGCGTCACCCAGGACAAGCACGCCCTCGTCGAGGAGCCCGGCCGGCGGCTTCGCCGGCCCCTCCCCGTCGGTGACCTCCTGGAACGGCCTGTACGACAGGGTGGCCGCGAACTGCAGGCGATCCTCCGGCCGGCGCTCCACGCCGATCTCGTAGCCGAGGCGCGCCCCCTCGCGACGCATGTCGCGCCCTTCCGCCGCCGAGACCGCCGGAAGCGACGGCCGCCCGTCGTCGACGCGGTACGTCAGGGCCGAGCGCAGCCGCAGATCGCTTGCTTCCAAAAGCGTGGTCGTCAGTCCGACCCGCGGCACGACGTAGGCGCTTCCTGAAGTGAGATCGTTGTGGTAACCGAGACCGTAATTCACGACGTAGCGATCGGCGACGCGCCAGTCGTCCACGCCGAAGAAGCTCAAAGCACTCCCCAGCCGGCCCGCCTCGAGCGGGACAGCGCCGGAGTCCACGCCGGAGAGGTGCGCCCCGCTGTCGCCCAGGTCGTAACGGTACGAATGGATGCGCATCCCCAGACCGAAGGCGTGGTTTTCCGAATGCAGGGCCAGGCCCGCGGCCGCTCCCACCGATCGGTCCGCCAGGCGGCCGGCATCTCCTTCGCCGGGCGGGCGCGATTCGAGGAGTCCCTGCCCATCGGCCGGCTGCCGGACGGCCGCCTCCAGGTACGTACCCACGACATACAGCACAGCGTCCTCGCCCAGCTTCCGGTCCCAGCGGGCACGCAGGGCGGCGGTCTTCTGCGCTTGATCGAGGCCATCGGCCGAGGATCCCGGATCGAAGAGGTAGCGGCTGGTGGCGTAACGGACTTCCGATTTCAGACCGTCACTCGGGCCGAGGCGATAGTCGAAGCCCACGCCCAGGCCGGTGGTCGTTCGCCCCGTGCGCGCGGCTTCGGCGCCGGCCAAAACCGCGGTCGTCCTCCCGGCGAGCCCGTCGAAGCGCCACATTCCCTCCTCGCCAATGGCACCGCGCAGCGCCAGGCGCGTGGATCGACCGGACGCGTCCCCCAAGCCCGGGATTCCGCCGCCAAACAGATTCGACCCGCTGAAATTTTGAATGAACTCCCCGTCGATGGGCGGCAGCCGCATCCCCGTGGCCACCCGCCTGGAGCCCGTGCCGCCGCGGTCCGAAACGAACACCGTTCCGTCGAGCGGGCCCCGGAGACCTGCCTCCACGTCGCGCAGCGCGTCCCGGTCGGAGCGGCGAAGGATCCAATCGAGGCCGCGATCACGCCCCGGAGGTATCTCCGACTTCGCGTCGACCGCAGCGCTCTCCGCCCTCATGCGAACTTCGACGAGGTCGCGCGCCAGGAGATTCACTTCCGCGAGGGCGACTTCGTACCCGGGCTTGAAGGCCGCGATCCGATACCGCCCCACCGGAAGAAGCACCCCGAATGTGCCGTCGTGAGAGCTCTTCAGCACCCGATCCACGACGTCGTCCGCCGCAGCGCCAAAGAGCAGTCCGGCGCGCAGCTCCGGCGCGCTCCGCGCCCGACCTAGCTGCGTGACGAACACGGTGGTGTCGGCGACTCCGGCCCCCCGCGCGTCGATCACCTGCCCCGCGAGCATCCTGTCCTGGGCGAGGGCAGGCGGCACGACAGCACCGGAAACGATCAGGAGGACAACGAGCGCGAGGCACGCGTTCCCGGAACGGATCTTCAATTGGCTCTCCCGGTGCAAAGCGCAGACGAACGAGCCAGCGGGCGAGGGCGTGCAAAAAGCGGCTCATTCTGTATGAACTGGCGCCTCCAAGTCAAATTTTTGGACGTTCTGGCGCCGGTCGGGAAGGTGGGGGGTTAGAAGGTACCGACAACCGAAAGACGGTAATGCACGCGTTTCCAGCCCTCCTCGGGCCCCGACGAGTGCACGTCGATGTCGACCTCGCTCTTTTCACCCGGCGCGATCACGACCGTGTCCTCATGATCGATCGGATGAGTCACCGGCGCCGCGTCCGCGCTGACCGTCGCCAGCTCGCCATGCACGCCGATGACAATCTGCATGCGGCCGCCCGACATGAGGGTCGGCGTGAGGGTGACCTCCACCTTTTCGCGCCGGTAGCGCTTCGCCCCCGCGACATCCGAATCGAGGGGCACGTTGAAGGAAAAGAGATTGCTGGCTGCACGGCCCAGGACGGCATGCAGCTGGTTGCTCTTCATGGGCTGGGGATCCTTGTCGCCCTCGGCGCGTGCCACGGACAGGACGAAGTCGACGAAGCGCAGGTCCGACTCGGACATCGCTCTCGAGGCCGCCGGCGGCGCTTCGCAGCGCACCTTGAGCGCCAGGCGCCCCTGGGTCGCCGCGGAGGCATAGGTGTCGACCAGGCGCTCCTGCTCCGGCTCCAGGACGATGGTGGCGCGCGTGCGATCCGGCTGGCGCGGCTTGGCCTTTGCCGACCTGCCGGCGACCACGCCCTTGGTCTCGGTCTCGATGCGCAGCGTGCAGCCGCCTCCCGGACTGAGGATCGGCGTGAGTCGCGTGGTCATCTTCACCATTTCGCGCGCGCCCGACTCTCCCCCGCGGCTGATGAGCGTCGCCGACTTTTCGAGCACCCCGGTGTCGCCGGAGAACAGGTCGGCCACGTCCGTGCCGAGCGACCAGGTGCCGCGGCGATCGACCGCGATCGTCTCGACCGTGACGCGCACGGCGCCGGTCGGCGGGAGGGGAGCGGCGGAGGCTTCGGTCGGCGGCGGGGCGGCACTCACCAGAAGCGGCAGCGCCGCGATCGACACGAGGACTCGCAGCAGGCGGCTCATGGCGCAGAGGCTACCACAACGACTCGGGTATAATCACCGCCGAGGCAGCCGCGCGTCATGGCCATCGCCAAGCAGGAAGTCCGTCACATCGCGAAGCTCGCCAACCTCGATTTCTCCGAGGAAGAAATCGGCCGCTTCACTCAACAGTTCAATTCCATCCTGGAATACGTCGCACGCCTGGACGCGCTCGACACGTCCGCGATCGAGCCGACCTCGCACGTCGACAGCGGCTCGCACGCGCTGCGGGACGACGTGCTCGTCCCCTCGATCTCGCGCGAGGAGGCGCTCGCCAACGCGCCGGAATCCGAGCGCGGCCACTTCAAGGTACCGAAGGTGATCGGATGAGCGGCGCCTGCGGTGGCACGATCGCTGAGATCCGCTCGCTCGTCTCCTCGGGCCAGGCGAGCGCTGTCGAGATCTGTCGCGCCCATCTGCAGCGCGCCCGCGACGTCGAGCCCAGGGTGAAGGCGTTCCGCGCTCTATTGGAGGAATCCGCCCTGAGCCAGGCCGAGACGATCGATCGCGACCGCCGCGAGGGCCGCCCACTCGGCCCGCTGGCCGGCGTCCCGATCGCCGTCAAGGACGTTCTATGCACGCGCGGCGTTCCGACGACCTGCGGCTCTCTCATCCTGAGGAACTTCGTGCCGGTTTACGACGCCACCTGCGTGGCGCGACTGCGCCAGGCCGGCGCCGTCATCGTGGGCAAGACGAACATGGACGAGTTCGCAATGGGTTCATCCACGGAGAACTCCGCCTACGAAAAGACCTGCAACCCGTGGGCCCTGGACCGTGTCCCCGGGGGATCCAGCGGAGGGTCGGCCGCCGCGGTGGCCGCCGGGGAGGTGCCCGCGTCGCTCGGGAGCGACACCGGCGGCTCGATCCGCCAGCCGGCGGCGTTTTGCGGCATTCCGGGGATGAAGCCGACCTACGGGCGGGTGTCGCGCTACGGTCTGGTGGCCTTCGCGTCGTCGCTCGACCAGGTCGGACCCCTCGGCCTGACGGTCGAGGACGTGGCGCGCGTCCTGCAGGTCATCGCCGGTCACGATCCTCTCGACTCGACCTCGGCCCCGTTGCCGGTGCCGGACTACCTCGCCGCCCTCGGGAAGGGCGCCAGGGGTCTGCGCATCGGCGTGCCGAAGGAGTACTTCCGCAGCGGGCTTGACCCCGAGGTCGAGACGGCCGTGCGGTCCGGTCTGAAGATCGCCGAGCGCCTGGGGGCGCGGCTCGAGGAGATCTCGCTACCGCACACGGAGTACGCCATCCCGACCTACTACATCATCGCCACGGCCGAGGCGAGCAGCAACCTGGCGCGCTACGACGGTGTGCGTTACGGCCACCGCGCCCATGACGTGCATCAGATGGGACCTCTCTACGTACGCACGCGCACCGAGGGCTTCGGGTCGGAGGTGAAGCGCCGCGTCATGCTCGGCACCTACGTGCTGTCGGCGGGCTACTACGACGCCTACTATCTCAAGGGACAGAAGGTGCGGACGCTCATCCGCCAGGATTTCGAGCGCGCCTTCGAAAAATTGGATGCGATCGTCACCCCGACGTCGCCCACGCCCGCCTTCCGCTTCGGCGAGAAGGTCGACGATCCGCTGGCGATGTACCTTTCGGACATCTTCACCGTCACCCTCAACCTGGCCGGTCTGCCCGGCATGTCGATTCCGTGCGGGCTGACGCGCGATCACCTGCCGGTCGGGATGCAGATCATCGGCCGCCGGTTCGACGAGGAAATGGTCCTCCGACTGGGGGCGGCGCTCGAGGGCGAGATAAAGTTCGGCGCCCGCCGCCCGTCTCTCGACGGGACCTCGTGAGCCCGGTCCGTTCCGGAAACGGAGCGCGCTTCCGGGGGGGCCCGCTCGCCTGCCTGCTCGCATTCCTGGCTCTCCCCGCTCCGCCTCAAGCCGCTGTGGCCGGCGCGGGCCTCAGTCCTCAGGCGCCGAACTGCGCGAGCTCGACGCGGTCCGCGCCAGAAACGGTGATCGCCTGCCGTCCGAAGGAAGCTTCCTCGCCATCCCCTACCCGTCGCTGAACGATCGATTCAAGATCCGGGTGATCCGCGACCTCTTCCCCGAGGACGGGCCGCGCGAAGGGAACTGGATTCACCGGACAGGCGCCGGCCGCCTGCAGCCGTCGCAGGAGACGCTCTGGAACGTGGCGCTGTGGCTGACAGGGCGCGGAGAGAACTTCGGCGTCCTCGCCGACCGCAACGCGCTTCCCGGGCTCGTTCCCGCGAAGGACCAGGAGATCGTCGTTCCGGGCGAACTGCTCCTGCCGCCGTTCGCCGCCCTGGCGGGGCTTCTGACCGCGTCGGCCGGAACGCCCGGTTCGTCCGCGGCCCCGGCGGATGTGCAGGGCGACGATTTCACCGAGGTCCCGGGTGAGCCGGAGACCGCTTCGGGCACGGCGCCCTCCATCGCACCGTCGGGGCAGGCCACGGACGCCACCGGCCAGCTCGCGTACGGGAGCGACGACAGCGGCGCCTTCGCGAAGTACCGGCTCAAGCGCGGCGAGGCGCTCTACTCGGTGGTCATGCGCTTCACGGGCCGTGTGGACAGTCAGGAGGTGAACGACGTCGCCTTCGCCATCGCCGGTCGCAGCGGCATCGAGGACGTCACGGACATCCCCACGGGCTACGGCGTGAAGATCCCGCTCGATGACCTGTTGCCCGAGTACCTTCCGGCGACCGACCCGCGCCGCGTGGCCTGGGAGAAAAGCCAGGCCAATGTCTCGCGCTACATCAACCCGGCGTCGAGCCGCAATCTCGAGGGCGTCACTGTCATCCTGGACGCCGGGCACGGCGGCCGCGATCGGGGCGCGTCGCACAACGGTGTGAGTGAGCACGAGTACGTCTACGACATCCTGTGCCGGATCAAGGCTCTCCTGGAACGGGACACGGCCGCGCGGGTCCTCACGACGATCAAGGATCGCAGGGAGGGGTACCGCGTCCGCGATTCGAACCGTCTTCCTAGAAATCAGGCGGAGATGCTCCTGACCGACCCGCCCTTCCCGCTGTCGGAGCCCTATGTCAGCGTCAATCTGCGCTGGTACCTGACCAACTCCTACTACCGCCGCCTGGTCGGGGAGGGAAGCGACCCCCTCAAGATCGTGTTCACCAGCCTGCACGCCGACGCGCGCCACCCGGGCCTGGGCGGAGCCATGGTCTACGTGCCGGGCGAGCAGTACCGCCGCAGCCGCTACGGCTACTCGGGGCCCGTCTACGCGCGTATCCGAGAGGTTCGCGAGAAACCATACGTGTCGTTCACCCGCGCGCAGCGGGAGCGCTCCGAGGGACTGTCGCGCCAGTTCGCCAGGGCCCTCGTGAGATCGTTTCGCGCCCGCGAGATCCCCGTCCACCCGTACGATCCCGTGCGCGAACGCATCATCCGGAAGCGGCGGTCGTGGGTGCCGGCGGTCCTGCGCTGCAGCGAGGTGCCGGTCCAGGTCCTGATCGAGGTCAGCAACCTCAACAATCTCGACGACAGCCGGCTGCTTTCCGACCCGGCCTACCGGCAGAAGGTCGCCGAGGCCTATGTCGACGCGCTGGGCCTCTATTATGGCGGGGCCGCGCAGAGGAGGGCGCCCTCCCGCGCCACCTCCTCGCGCGGTCATTGAAGGCGCCGCCTCCGCAACCTATATTTGAGTTCCGGAATTTGACAACCGCCGGCGCTTGAGGCATATTCGGCGGCCGTTCACATCCCGAAAGGCGCGTGCTGATTGACATTCCGGCCGCGCGCAGAATCACCTGAAGGCGGGTAGGCATGTCCCATCGATCCACCGATCCGGGCGTCATCAACGCCAAGGACGCGTCATCCTCCGGGCGCGATTTCGACCTGGGGATCCCTGGCTTTCGCTACTCCGACCTGCACGACGCCCGGCGCCTGGCCGACCTGGCGCGGGAGTTCGATGTCTTTCTGAAGACGGCCGACCCCGGCCTCTTCGCCCGCTTCGACGCCTACCGTCAAAAACCCGCGAGCCTGGGCCCCCTCGAGCTATCGAATCTCATGATCGATGTCGCCCGTCACGTCAGCCGTTTCGTGGGGCGTCTGTTCGACATCGAGCCGTTCTTGGCGCGCGCCGAGGAGGCGACCCGTGCCCAGGACGCGGTCTTCGTCTTCAAGCGCGATTTTCTGCAGCGGCGGGCGCTCCGGAAGTACAAGCCCGGAGATCGACCGAAGGAGGGCTTCGCCGCCCTCGACGCCCGTGTCAGAACGCTGCGTCGTCTCCTGTTCCCCGAGAGCGATTTCGACTCCGACCCCGAGCTCGCGACGGCGCGCATGGTGGTCGAGCTGATGGGGCTGCAGTCGCAGCTCGCAGAGGTCGTGCGGCTGAAGCGCGCTCCCGAGGTCCCGGCCGCGATCACACGGCGGGTCTTCGATCTGAAGACTAACCTTCTGGCCGCCCCCGGCATCGTCGCCGTCGACGCGGGCGGCGGTCCGGAGGAGGATCTCGCGCTCGTCGAGAGGATTCTGTCGCTCCTGGAGGACTGGTGCGCCGCGCGTCTCCATGACCCGGCGGGCCGCGCCGAGGTCCGTTCCTGGACCTCCTACCGCTTCCCCGAAGACCTCGACTACGAGCATCTGGTGCGGCTGGAACGCCCCGATCCGGCGATCCCGGAGGTCCTGAAGGGCCCGGACGACAGGATGCGCCGGCGCGACGGGTTCAAGTTGACCGACCCGCGCATGACGGCGCGCGAGATCCTGGGCGAGGCGCACTACTGCGTCCTGTGCCACGATCGGGACAAGGATTCCTGCTCCAAGGGGTTCCGGGAGAAGGCGGGCGGCTACAGGAAGAACCCGCTGGGCATCCAGCTGCAGGGCTGCCCGCTCGACGAGAAGATTTCTGAAGCGCACGCGCTCAAGCGGCAGGGCGACGCTCTCGCGGCCCTGGTGGTGATCTGCGTCGACAACCCGATGTGCCCCGGCACCGGCCACCGTATCTGCAACGACTGCATGAAGGGCTGCATCTATCAGAAACAGGAGCCGGTCAACATTCCTCAGATCGAGACGGGCATCCTGACGGACGTCCTCGGCCTGCCCTACGGCTTCGAGATCTGGAGCCTGCTGACGCGTTGGAACCCGCTGAAGATCGCGCGACCCTACCCGCTCCCATTCAACGGACGGAACGTCCTGGTCGTCGGGCTGGGGCCCGCCGGCTACACCCTGGCCCTCCACCTGGTCAACGAAGGTTTCGGCGTCGTCGGCATCGACGGACTGAAGATCGAGCCGCTGCCCGCCGATAGGATAGGCGTCGACGGGCTCCCGCCGCGCCCGGTACGCGACGTGCAGGAGATCACGGGTGCTTTGGACGAGCGCATGCTGGCAGGGTTCGGCGGCGTCTCGGAGTACGGCATCACGGTCCGCTGGGACAAGAACTTTCTGACGATGATTCATCTGGCCCTGGCGCGCCGCAAGAAGGCCCGGTTCTACGGCGGCGTTCGCTTCGGCGGCACGATCACGGTGGAGCAGGCCTGGGAGATGGGGTTCGACCATGTCGCCATCGCCGCGGGCGCGGGCCGGCCGACGATCATCGACATGAAGAACAACCTCATCCGCGGCATCCGCAAGGCCTCCGACTTCCTGATGGCGCTGCAGCTGACCGGCGCATTCAAGCGGATCGCCCTGGCCAACCTGGAGGCGCGCCTCCCGGCCATCGTCGTGGGCGGCGGGTTGACCGCGATCGACTCGGCGACGGAGCTGGCAGCCTATTACCCCGTCCAGGTGGAGAAGATCCTGGAGCGTTTCACGGAACTTCAGCGCTCGCTGGGCGAGACGCAGGTCTGGGCGCCCTACTCGCAAGAGGAGCGCGAGCGGCTCGTGACGTTTCTCGAGCACGGGCGTGCGGTGCGCGCCGAGCGGGAACGGGCGCGACGCGCAGGGGAGACACCCGACTTCGCGCGCCTGGTGAACGCGTGGGGCGGCGTGTCCATCGTCTACCGCAAGTCGCTCGTGGACTCGCCGGCGTACCGGCTGAACCACGAGGAGGTCCAGAAAGCTCTCGAGGAGGGGATCCGGTTCGTCGAGTGCATGGACCCGGATGAAGCGGTCCCGGACGGGAGCGGCTGGCTGAAGGAGGTCGTGTTCAAGCGGATGCGCCGGGAGTCGGGGCTCTTCGTCGACACCGGCGAACGGGTGCGCTTCCCGGCGCGCACGCTTCTCGTCGCGGCCGGCACCAGCCCGAACGTGACCTACGAGAAGGAGCATCCCGGGTCTTTCGCTCTGGACGAGCGCCGGCAGTTCTTCCGCGCGCACCGAGCAGAGCGGGGGCCGGACGGCACGATCCGTCTGGTGCCGGTCCAGGGGAAGGACGAGGTCGGTTTCTTCACCTCCGCGATCGACGGCGGGAGGGTGGTGTCATTCTTCGGCGACAACCACCCGCAGTACGCCGGCAACGTCGTCAAGGCCATGGCCTCGGCCCGGGACGGCTTCATGAAGATCGTCGAGCTGTTCGCGCCCGACCTGGCGCGGCTCGACCCGCGCGACCAGCCCGTGCGCGACGCGCGCCTCAGGGCACTGTTCGAGCGGCTGGAAGACATCCTGCTGCCGCGTGTGGTGGAGGTCCACCAACTCACACCCACCATCGTCGAGGTGATCGTCCGCGCTCCGCAGGCGGCGCGCAACTTCAAGCCCGGGCAGTTCTTCCGCCTGCAGAACTACGAGGCGACGGCGCCGCGTCCGCTTCACCATCCGCTCCTGATGGAGCCTCTGGCGCTCACGGGAGCCTGGGTCGATCGCGACCGAGGGCTCCTGAGCCTGATTGCCCTCGAGCTCGGCGTGTCGTCGCGCATTTGCGCGCTCCTGAAAGTGGGCGAGCGCGTCGTCGTGATGGGACCGACCGGCGCGCCGACGGAGATCCCGGACGGCTCCACCATCCTTCTCGCCGGCGGCGGCCTGGGAAACGCCGTCCTGTTCTCGATCGCCCGCGAGGCCAAAAGGCGGGGCTGCCGGGTCGTCTACTTCGCAGGCTACAAGCGGGGGGACGACCTGTTCAAACGGGAGGAGATCGAGGAGGCCACGGACCTCGTGGTGTGGAGCGTGGACTCGGGACCCGCGATTCCGGTGCACCGGCCGCAGGATCGCACCTTCATCGGCAACATCGTGCAGGCGATGCTGGCGTACGCGAAAGGTGATCTCGGCTCCATGCCGATTCGGCTCCTGGACGTCGACCGCATCATCGCCATCGGCTCCGACCGGATGATGGCGGCGGTGGCGCGCGCCCGGCACGATGTCCTCAAGCCGTACCTGAGCGAACACCACGTCGGCATCGGCTCGATCAACTCACCGATGCAGTGCATGATGAAGGAAGTCTGCGCGCAGTGCCTGCAGAAGCACGTGGATCCTTTGACCGGCAGGGAGGCCAGGGTCGTCTTCTCCTGCTTCAACCAGGACCAGCCGCTCGACTGCGTCGACTGGAACCACCTGCACGAGCGGCTCACCCAGAACACCGTCCAGGAGAAGCTGAGCAACCTCTGGTTCGATCACCTTCTGGCGAGCGCCGCCGTCACCCTGCGCTAACGATCGCTCCGCCGTACCCCCGAGCGCTCCGACGAGGTGCCTGTCGCCCCGTGCCCCCGTGCATACTCCTGCGCGGTGCCGATGCGCCGGGTCAGGCTCGGATGGCTGTAGAGGAGCGCCTCGATCCACGGGTGGACGTGGTACTCATCCAGGTCGAGGCGGCCGAACTTCAGGAACGAGGAGGCCGCGGCGACCGGGTCGTGCGTCGCCTCGAGACCGAACAGGTCGGCCTGGTGCTCCTGCATGCGGCTGAAGGTTGCGATCGCGGGGCCGGCAAGAAACAGGAAGACCGAGAAGACCAGAACGATCAGGGGCTGGGAGGACGGCTCGGCGAGCGAGGCGATGCCCAGCCCCGGTCGGCTCTCGATGACGCGGCGCGACACCCGGTCCACCAGGAAGAACCCCGCCAGCAGAACGGGCGCCAGGAAAGCGATGGTCTTCCAGACGTGGTTCAGTACGTAGTGCCCCATCTCGTGTCCCATGACGAACTTGATCTCGCGTGGCGTGAACTGTTCCAAGATCGTGTCGTACAGGACGATGCGCTGCGTGCCGAGGAGACCGGCGACGTAGGCGTTGTCGTGGCTGGATTGGCGGCTCGCGTCCACCTGGTAGACCTCGTCGGCTGGAATCCCTTCCCGGCGCGCCATCTCCAGGATCTCGGCGCGCAGCCGCGCATCCTTGAGCGGCTCGAACGTGTTGAACAGCGGCGCGATGAATACCGGATAGATCGCCATCACCAGGATGACGAACAGGACCGCCAGAATCGATCCCGCCACCCACCAGCGCCGCCCCAGGCGGCGGATCGTCACGTACAGGATCACGAAGAAGATCGCCTGCACAATCGCCGAAACCAGAAGTCGCTTTCCCCTGTCACCCAGCCAGGCGGCGAAGGTCTGGTTGGCGAAGCCGTACGCCTTCTCGCGCAGGAAGCCGGCGTAGACGTCCAGCGGAAAACCGCCCGCGAACGTGACCAGCGCGAACAGGACGGCGTAGATCGCGACCCTGCGGTTCGGCGACCGTCCGGCCTTCCCGGCCCATTCCTGCAGGGTGGCCGCGAAGCCGGAGAAGACCACGATCGCGAGGAACGCGGCGCTCCACAGGATGTCGACCAGGTACAGCAGGTAATTTCCGTGAGAGTACGACTCCATTCCGGGATCGTCCGGAGGAACGTCCCCCAGCGGATTTTCGACCTGCGCCGACGGACCTTCGTCCCCGGCCGCGTCGCCGGGCGCCTCCTTTGGCGTCTGTCCCACGGGCGCTGCAGGGCCCTGCGCCGCCGCGCGCGACCACCCCAGGAGAAGCAGCAGGACGAGCGGCGCGACGCGTGACGTCCGGTACGTCATCGTCTCATCCCCCCGAACGGGACGCCCGGCCCCGGCCGTTCCGTCCCCGGGCGGGTGCGGCGGAGGCGGGACCCCGGGCCAACATGCGTTCCCGGATGTGCGCGACCGGAATGGAGCCATAGGACAGGAGATCGTCGTGGAAGAGCTTCAGATCAAATGCAGCGCCCCGTCTCCGCCGGACTTCCTCGCGCAGGTCCAGGATCGCGTGCTTGCCCACCGCATAGGACATCGGCTGCGTCGGACTGCGCGTGTAGCGCAGGACCTCCGCGCGCGCGTTCGGGACTTCGAGGCGCGCGATCTCCGAGAGCATGCCGGCCGCCTCCTCCACACTCATCCCCCGCGTGTGAAGACCGACATCGATGACGACGCGGCAGGCGCGCCAGAGTTCGTCCTTCAGCTGCACCACCCTGCTGCGGGCGTCCCGGTAGTACGACTGCTCCGCCATGAGCTCCTCGCAGTAGAACGCCCAGCCTTCGATCAGGAGCGGTGTCACGAAAGACCGGCGCACCTTCGAAGCGATGCGGCTCGCGACCGAGAGCTGCAGGTGGTGGCCCGGGTAGGCTTCGTGCGCCACGGTCGCCGGGATGGCGGGCCGCATGTGGTCCTGCAGCATGCGCGCGCGGAGCTCGGCCGGTGCGCCCTCGTCCGGCGGGGTCACCCAGAGAAATCCTTCCCGCCCTCCTTCGAACGCTGCCGGCGCCACATAGGCCGCGAAGGGCGTGACGGTCCTCTGGAACGCCGGAGTCGCAACGACCCGCAGGGTCTCTCCCTCCGGCAGGGTCGCCAGGCCGCGCGTCCGCACGAAGTCCCTCGCGCGCTCGACCTCCCGTCGGTATTCCTCCACTAACCGTTCCTCGCTCGGGTGGTCGGTCTTCCATTCCGCAACCATCTCCTGCCAGGGGCGAAGCGGATCGAGAGCCCGGGCCGCCTCCTCCAGGCGCGCCCGCGAGGCCGCGATGAGCCGCTGCCCGAACGCTTCGAGGGCTTCCACGTCCATATCGATCCCGTGCTGGGTGCGCAGCATCAGCTCGAACAGCGCCCTTCCGGACGCGAAGTCGCCTTTCGCCGCGCCCAACAGCGTCGTCCGGAGGTGGTTTGCGAACTCCCCGAGGGAGCGCGTGGCGGCTTCGCAGGCCTGCGCGAAGTCGGGCCCCGAGGCGCCGGCACGCGGGGCGAGCCCGCGGGCGAGTTGCTCCAGGAACGACGCGCTGCCCTGGATCTGCTGCAGCGCCGCTCCCACCCACTCGCGCGGGATGATCGCGGGGTCGGACAGGTTGGCCCGCGCCTGCCCCAGGAGGCGCGGCACGGCCCGCAGACGCCGCACCGCCGTGCGCAGACGTTCCGGGAGCGGCGCAAACTCCCGCTCCACCAGATAGTAGACGCCGTACAGGATCTCATCCAGGTAGGAGGCCGGGTCACGGAACGCCGGACGCGCCTCCTCAAGGAGATGCGATTCGACGTCGAGGGCGCCGAGGAGGACCCGCACATCCAGGGCTTCGTCGGGAGCGAGCTTGGGGATCGACTCGGCGATCCGCGCCAGCTCCCGGCGGTACCGCGCCGTGACTCGCAGACGCTCGTCGATCGCTTCGGGGCTGCAGTCCACCAGGCGATCGTCGTGGTCGTGGATCCCCATGGCGGTGGCCGCCGTCGGATTCACGCTCCAGTTAAAGCGCAGGATGTCGTCGATCAGGCCCGAAAGTCGCGGATCCAAGGGGCTCTCTCCGGAAGGTCGCCAGCGCCGCGGAATTATACCGGAACCCGCGCGGCGACTCCGAACGCGGGGACGTCCGTTCGTGTTGACGGGGTCGAAAATGCTGTGGAATAATGCGCGGCGGCATCGTTCAAACGTCGCGGTGCCAGTCCGCTTGTCCGCGGCCTCCTTCCCTCGGGACCCATGCCGAAATGAAGGTTCTCGTCGTCGGAAATGGCGCCCGGGAGCACGCCCTCTGCTGGAAACTCCGAGGCAGTCCTCTCGTCAAGGAACTGTATTGCGCTCCGGGCAACGTCGGGATGGCGAAGATCGCCGACCGCGTCCCGATCGACCCCTCGTCCATCGTCGAACTGGCGGACTTCGCCGCGACCATCAAGGTCGATTTGACGGTCGTCGGGCCGGAGCTGCCGCTCACCCTCGGGATCGTCGACGAATTCCAGAAGCGCGACCTGCCGATTTTCGGCGCCACGCAGGCGGCCTCCGAAATCGAGTCGAGCAAGGTCTTCGCGAAGGAGTTCATGAAAAAACACAAGATCCCGACCGCGCGCTTCGAGGTCTGCGGGTCCGCCGGGGAGACCCGGACCGCCCTCAAGAAAAGGAAGGACGGCTTCCCGGTCGTCCTCAAGGCGGACGGGCTGGCCGGAGGCAAAGGCGTCATCCTGGCGCGGGACAGGAAGGAGGCGGAGCAGGCGATCGAAATCCTTCAGGTGGAGCGCCGCTTCGGAGTGGCGGGCGATCGCGTGGGCGTGGAAGAGTTCCTGGAAGGATACGAGGCCTCGTTCTTCGCCCTTTCGGACGGCCAGCGCGTCCTTCCGCTGGTCACCTGCCAGGACTACAAGAGGCTCCAGGACGGCGACACCGGCCCGAACACCGGCGGCATGGGGGGCTACTCGCCGTCGGTGCACATCGACGCCGACACGTTCCATCAGGTCATGGACGGGATCCTGGTGCCGACGATCGCCGGGTTGGCCGAGGAAGGTCGGCCGTACCGGGGCGTCCTGTACGTGGGGTTGATGCTGACGAAGAAGGGACCGCGCGTCCTGGAGTACAACGCACGCTTCGGCGACCCCGAAGCCGAGCTGATCGCCGTTCGGATGAAGAGCGACCTGGTGCCCGTGCTGCAGGCCACGCTCGCAGGGCGTCTGGAGGAGATCACGATCGAATGGCTTAAGGCGCGCTCGGTCTGCGTGGTCCTGGCCGCGCGTGGCTACCCCGAGAAGCCCGAGACCGGTCGCCCGATCACCGGCACCGACTGCGCCTCCGCCCTGGACGGCGTGGAAGTGTTCCACGCCGGCACGGCCGTGAAGGAAGGGAAGTTCGTCACCGCCTCCGGCCGTGTCCTGGCCGTCACCGCCCTCGGCGCCACCTTCGCGCAGGCGCGCGAACGCTGCTACGCCGCCGCCGAGACAGTTCGCTTCGAGGGACGTCACTTCCGTACGGACGTCGCGGGGGACGCCCTGGAAGTAACCTCGGGCTAGTCCAGGCGCCCCGCGGCTTTCCCGCGCGCTGCGCCTGCTCCGCAGCGTCCCCCCGCGGTGCGTTGAGACACCGTGCGCGGCGTGCTAGCATGACTGGCGTTCCCATGCAAGGGAGAGGAACATGGTCCAGGCCGCCGACAAGAGAGCGATCTTCGAGCTCCTCCGCATCTACCACCAGTCGCGCGAGAACATCCGCCTGCTCCTCGAGATGAGCCCCATGGCGGACTACGAGAAGATGGGGTTCATCGACGCGTGGCAGGAGGAGATGGCCGAGTTCTTCGCACGTCACGGCTACTGTTTCGCCTGCAATCGTGTGCTCGATCGCTGCGAGTGCGCGGAGCCTCTCCGGCCGCGCCTCCCGCACCCTGCCGCCTGATCTCCTTCCTCTGCTAGAATCACGCCCCCACGCTTTCAGAAGGGAGGACTCCGTGGTCAAGCCGCGCAACAGCAAGGCGCCTGAAGCCGCAGGCGGGTCGCGGCATAAGGTATGGGTTGCCATGGGAAGCGACAGCGATCTGCCGGTCATGGAAGAGGCGCTGAAGGTGCTCCGGGAGTTCGGCATCCCCTACGAGGTGGACATCACCTCCGCCCACCGCACCCCGGAGGCCACCGCCGAGCTCGCCCGGAACGCCGAGGGGCGCGGCGTCGGCGCGATCATCCTCGGAGCCGGGCACGCGGCCCACCTTGCGGGCGTGGTCGCCGCCCACACCACGCTGCCGGTCATCGGCGTGCCCCTGCCGTCGTCCAGCCTGCAGGGACTCGACTCGCTCCTGTCGACGGTGCAGATGCCGGGAGGAGTGCCGGTCGCGACCATGGCCATCGGCAAGGCGGGCGCGACCAATGCCGGCATCCTTGCCGCGCAGATCCTGGCGACGTCCGACCCTGCCTTGCGACGTCGCCTGCAGGACTTCAAGGAACGGATGGCGGCGAAGGTCCTGGAGAAGAACCGCACCCTGAAGTCCGAGGGAGCGACGCGGAGGTCCTGACGTGCCGACCTACCGCATCGTCACACTGGGCTGCAAACTGAACCAGGCCGACTCGGCCGCCCTCGAAGCGCGCCTGCGCGTCCTGGGGTTCAGACGCGCGCCCCGGGACCCCGACGATGCGGCCGGCGCCGACGTCGTGATCCTCAACACCTGTACCGTCACGGCCAACGCCGATCGCGAGGCGCGCCAGATCGCGCGCCGCCTGCGCGGCGCCCATCCGGGCGCGCTCCTCATCGCGACCGGCTGCTATGCCGAGAGGGATCCCGCGGGCCTGGGAGCCATTCCCGGCATCGACCACGTCGTCCCCCTGCGGGAGCAGGAACAACGCGTTCCGGCCCTCGCGGCCGCGGCGTTCGGGATCGACCCCGATCGCGTCGAGCTCGATCTCGGAACGTTCGGGACGACGGAAGGGTGCGAACCGGAGTTCGGCCCCGGCGACCGGACGCGCGCCCTCCTCAAGGTTCAGGACGGGTGCAACTTGCGCTGCTCGTACTGCATCATCCCATCCGTCCGAGGGTCGAGCCGGAGTCTGCCGCCCCGGACCGTCCTCGAGCGCCTGGCGCGAATGGTCGAGTCCGGTTTCCGCGAGATCGTCCTCACCGGCGTGAACACCGGCGACTACGGCAAGGACCTCGACCCTCCGCTGAGCCTGGTGCGGCTGCTCGAGCAGGCCATCGACATGCAAGGCCTGGGACGAATCCGGCTCAATTCGCTCGAGCCGAAGACCGTCGGGCGCGAGCTGGTCGGCCTCCTCGCCGCCTGCGGCGGGCGCGTCGCGCCCCACCTTCAAGTGCCCCTGCAGAGCGGCAGCGACGCGGTGCTGGCCCGCATGCGCCGCCCCTACCGGGCCGCGGACTACGCGCGCCTCGTCGAGCACCTCCGTCGCGAGGTCGAAGGCATCGCCCTGGGCGCGGACGTGATCGTCGGCTTCCCGGGCGAGACCGACGGGGAGTTCGAGACGACCTGCAGGTTCATCGAGTCCTCGCCGCTCAACTACCTGCACGTCTTCTCCTACTCACCCCGCCCGGGCACGGCGGCGGTGTCCAGCCCCGGGCAGGTTCCGCCCTATGTCATCAAGGAGCGCAGCGCCCGGCTCCGGCGTCTGGCCCGCGATCTCTCTCTCCGCTTCCGAAGCGCCTTCGTGGACCGGTCGAGGTCCGCGCTGACCCTGCGCGAGGTCCGGCCGGACGGG
Organism: Acidobacteriota bacterium; assembly: GCA_003223135.1. Taxonomy (GTDB): domain Bacteria; phylum Acidobacteriota; class Polarisedimenticolia; order Gp22-AA2; family Gp22-AA2; genus Gp22-AA3. Next base: position 34,566 of record QHXX01000023.1, read on the forward strand.
CGCCTGCGGGCCCTCACCGACAACTTCATCGACGTGGGCTGCGACCCGGAAGGGCGCGACCCCGTCCCGATGATGAACCGCCTGCTCCGCGTCCGCATCACCGAGGTCCTGGACCACGACACCCTCGGAGTCATCGCGGACGATTGAAGACGGCGTCAGCTCCGCCGCGGCGCGGTGTCGATCAGGTGCTGGCGCAGCTCATCGAGCAGTGTGCCTTCGTTGCGGGCGCGCAGGGTCGAGAGGTACGCGATCTCGGGGTCGGACGGATCACCCAGGAGGTCGCAGGCGCGACGCGAGGCGCGCCGGCTCGCGGACAGGGCGATGCGCAGCATGACGCGGGTGCCCAGGAGCGAGGTCAGTCGGCCGTACAGCGTGCCCGCCGCGGCGAACAGCGAGCGGATCGCGCCAGAGATCGGAGCGCCGCGGGTCACGAGATACCGCTCGATCCTCTTCCGCCTGTCCGTTTCCGCCCGCAGATAGTTCTCGATCAGTCTCCGCCCCTCCGGGTCGCGCAGCCTCGTCGCGTAGATCCCGTAGAGGGCCAGCACCAGGTCCTGCAGGTAGATCTCCTGAAGCAGACCGCGCATCGTTGCACCCACGCCGCTCCTCACACCTGTCCCGCGGCCCGTCCCGCGTGGGCGCCAAGGCACGAGGGCCGCGGCACCGGGGAAGGGGCCGGGCACCAGGGATGAGCGGGCGCGGGCTACGTCTTGATCAGATCCTTGAGCACCTTGGCGACGGTGAACTTCACGACCGTCTTGGCGGGAATCTGAATCGCCTCTCCCGTCGCCGGATTGCGGCCCACGCGGGCCTTGCGTTTCATAACTTTGAACTTGCCCAGCCCCGCAAGCGGCACTTCCCCTTCGTTCTTCATCTCCCGCTCGACCACGCGGGTGAATCCCTCGAGGAACGACTTGGCCTGCTGCTTGTCGGTGCCGGTCTCCTGCGCCATCGCTTCGATCAGGTCCGTCCGGGTCATGCCGATGTCTCCTCGTGTGACATTCAGATCAGGATCGGCTCTCGGGGGGCGAGTCGTACGCGATTCGGCGCTTTCTACCATACCCGGGCGGATGAATCAAGAAACACCCTCTTCCGCGCGGAGGCGGCGCCGGGGGGACGCACCCACCGGGCACGGGTCCGGCTTGCTGCGCAATCCTCCCCTCGCCTCGCCACGCGCCGCCCACCGCGCGGGAATGCGCGCGGCGGGGCCCCGGCGCGCGGTCTCAGACGGCCCGGCGAGCGCGTCCCCCCGGCGCCGCTCACCGTCGAGACTGCTTTCGTCGAAGGGCAAAACAGAAATCTCGCCCGGATTCACCGGTATTGACGGGTCGTCCCGCAGGTGAAGCGGCGGGCCGCAGCGCGGCGGGGCGATTTCGAGCCGCGCCGTGCGCGCCAGAGGGCCGCCGAATTCGCCGCGCGAGCGAGCATGAGCCACGACGCGCTGCGGCCCGCCGCCCGGCACGCGGCTACTTCCAATCAACCGGAAGCCGGAGCTGCTTGCCGTCCCGGTCGCGGTACAGGACGTAGCCGTTCCTCTTCCCGAAGAGGAACAGGTCGCGCGTCACCTCGACGTCGCGCCGGCAGTACTGCTCGATGAGATCGAGGCGCCCCTCCTTCCACCACTTTAACGACTGCAGCCCGTCGGCCGATTTGCCGAGGCCGAGGGTCGCTTCGGCCAGGTCCCCGAGCTTCAGGCGGAATCCGAGCTTGCGGTAGATGTCGGATAACAGGTCAAAAGTGCGGATGCGCGAGAGCTCCCACTGGGTGTACCCCTTCAGCACCGCAAGGTCGAATCGGTCGATGTTGTAGCCAATCACGCGGTCGGCCATGACCAGATCAAGGAGCAGCCGATCCACGTCCTTCTCGAAGTAGGTCTTGAACTGGGAGTTGATCGCGTTGTAGGTGATCGCCAGCGCCAGCTTCATGTCGGGGACGTTCTGCCAGCCACCGACCTCTTCGGCGCTCTTCTGCGTTTCCACGTCCAGGAACAGGGTCAGCTCCTGCCCCGGACTCGACCCTCCAGCGCCGCGCCGCAGCGGAGTCGGGAGTGGCTCGTGCTCGAAGCCGCCGCCCATGAGGCGCATCGGTGAGCGACCGGCCGGCGCCTCCGTGCGCGGCGCCGTGACGGCCCGAGGAACCGCCCGGAGCGCCGGCCGCGCGACGCCGGCTTCCTCGGCCACAGCACCACCCTCCATGAGGAGCCCGGCGATGTCGATCGCCGCCTGTTTGTCGAGCGGGTTGTTGCCGTTGCCGCACTTGGGAGATTGAATGCACGAGGGGCAGCCCGCATCGCACCGACAAGCCCGCAGGAGCGCCGCGGTCCGGCGCAGAAGGTCGGCGATCCTCTCGAACCCCTTGGCGGCGAGGCCGACCCCTCCGGGGTAGCCGTCGTAGATGAAAATGGCGGACCGGCCGATCTGCGGATGCTGCGGGTACGAGATCCCCCCGATATCCCCCCGGTCGCAGATCGCGAGCAGCGGGAAGAGGGAAATCATGGCGTGCTCGAGCGCGTGGATGCCGCCCATGAAGTGGCCCTCCCGGGCGATCACCTGATCGCGGACAGTGTCGGGCAGCGTGATCCAGAGGCCGACGGTCTCGAAAGTGAGGGGCGGTAGGTCGAGCTCGAACAGGCCGAGGCGGTCGCGCCCGAACAGCCGCCGTTTCTCGTAGCCGGTCAGGACCTCGGTGACCTTGATCCTTCCCAGGCGGGCGTCGATGCCGGCACAGCGCCTCTCCAGAAGCACCTCCAGGATCTCGGTCTCCTTCTCGCCGCGCACCTCGGTGTAATAGTCGACGTCCGCCGGGACGACGATCACGCGGCGCGCCTCGATCGCGAGCTCGCGCACCAGGTACTGCTGCCCGTGATGCAGATAGACGGCGCCGGTGTGCGTCTCGTGGAAGGCGCGCACGGCATCGATGGTCCCGATCACGCGGCCGGCCTGCTCGTCGACGATGGTATAGGTCGCGCCCATCGACCTCAGGGAGACGTCACGCTGCGGCCGTCGGCGCAGCGTGAACCAGCGTTCCCCCTCCGCGTCTCGCGCCAGCGTCCCCTCGCGCTCCAGGTCGTGCACCAGGGAGAAGAGCGGGCCGTATGTCTCGCGGTCGCGCGTCGGGTGGAGGGGGAGCTCCGCGCCGGCGCACAGCAGGTGGGCCCGGGCGATGACGGGGTTGTTCGGGTCGAACACCACCTCCTCGAAGCCGCGCTGCAGCAGTTCCTCAGGATGGGTCATGAAGTACTGATCGAGCGCGTCGGGCATGGCGATCAGCACCGTGAGAGACGGACGGTCCTCCCGGCCGACCCGGCCGATCCGCTGCCACGTCGACACGACGCTGCCCGGATAGCCGACCAGAAGACAGACATCCAGGCCGCCGATGTCCACACCCAGTTCCAGTGCGCTCGTGGAGATCACTCCGTTGAGAGACCCGTCGAACAGGCGTCTCTCGATCTCCCTCCTTTCCTCCGGAAGGTAGCCCGAGCGGTAGGCGCTCACGCGTCCCGCATAGCGGGACGACGCCTGCAGCAGCCACGAGTGCAGAAGCTCCGTGATCTTGCGTGCCTTGGTGAAGGCGATGGCGCGATACCCTTCGTCGAGCGACCAGGCGAAGAGCTGCGTGGCGGCGGCGTACGGGCTCGACCGCGGGTTCAGAAACATCAGGTGGCGGGCGGCGCGCGGCGCGCCGCTCCGATCCACGACCGTGAAGCGCCTCCCCGTGAGCGCCTCACCCAGTCCGCCCGGATTGGCAATCGTGGCGGACGACGCGATGAAGCGCGGTCGACTCCCATAGTGCTCCGCCACGCGCAGCAGTCGCCGCAGCACGTGGTGCAGGTGCGACCCGAAGATCCCCCGGTAGACATGCAGTTCGTCCACCACGACACACGTCAGGTTCTCGAAAAACAGGGCCCAGTCCTGGTGGTGCGCCAGGATCCCGAGATGCAGCATGTCGGGATTGGTGATGACGATGTCGGGCGGCTCGGCCTTGATCTTGCGGCGCCGCGAGTCGGGCGTATCACCGTCATAGATCGCGGCCGTTACCGGGCGCCCGGTGCCCGGCAGCCCTTGCGCGCCCGGCACGACGCCGCCGTGGCGCGCCGCGGCCGCCGCGAGTTCGGCGATCCCCTGGAGCTGATCCTGGGCCAGGGCCTTGTAAGGGAACAGGTAGAGCGCCCGCGACCCGGGACGCGAGAGTGCCGTCTCCAGGGCCGGAAGGAGATAGACGAGGCTCTTGCCGCTGGCCGTCGGAGTGACGGTGAGGACGTCCTCCCCGGACCGGATCCTGTCGATCGCTTCCGCCTGGTGGCTGTAGAGCCTGTCGATCCCCAGGTCGTGCAGGGCGCGATCCAGAGGCGGGGGAAGGGGGGCCGAGAGCGGGGCGTACGAGGCGTCCTGCCCCGGGACGGTGGTGACGAACGCGACGTCGTCGCCGAACTTTTCCGAACGCTTGATCCGCTCGATGAAGGCGAGGAGGACGGAGTCGGACTCTCTTTCGCGCACGGCCATCGGGAGGCGCGCCTGCGGCTTCACGTCGGGATCCCCCCGGCGCCGTATTGGTAGAAGCCGCGCCCCGACTTCTTCCCGAGAAGACCGGCGTCCACCATCCGGCGCAGCAGGGGACAGGGGCGGTACTTGGGATCTCCGAACCCCTCGTGCAGGACCTGCAGGATGGCCAGGCACGTGTCGAGGCCGATGAAGTCGGCCAGCGCCAGCGGGCCCATCGGGTGGCGCATCCCCAGACGCATGACGGTGTCGATGTCGTCGCGGCTGCCGACCCCCTCGTGCAGGGCGTAGATCGCCTCGTTGATCATCGGCATCAGGATGCGGTTGCTGATGAATCCCGGATAATCCTGCGCCGCGACCGGCGTCTTGCCGAAGGTCTTTGCGAGCCTTTGCGTCGTCTCGATCGTCTCGCGTGAGGTGGACTGGCCGGCGACGATCTCCACCAGCTCCATCACCGGGACGGGGTTCATGAAATGCATGCCGATGATCCGGTCGGCCCGGCGCGTCGAGGCGGCGATCTGCGTGATCGACAGGGACGACGTGTTGCTTGCCAGGATGACGTCGGGCCGGCAGATCCTGTCGAGCGCCGCGAAGACTCGCGTCTTGAGCGCGCGATCTTCGCTGATCGCCTCGATCGTGAAATCGGCGGAGGACAGGGCCTCCGGCTCAACCGCCACGCGGACCCGCCCGATCACCTGGGCCCTGACGCTCTCCTCCAGCTTTCCCTTCTCGACTTGATGCTTCAGGCCGGCGTCGATGGACCGCAGAGCCAGGTCGAGGACCTTCACGTCCTGATCGTGCAGGAGGACGGCGAATCCGGACTGGGCCGCCACCTGGGCGATGCCCCGCCCCATCTGCCCCGCGCCCACGACTCCAATGGTGCTCGGGTCTTGGATGGGCATTTAGAGGGCGCGCACCGCCATCGCCACGGCATTGCCGCCGCCCAGGCAGAGCGCCGCAACACCCCGCTTTGCCTTCCGATCCGCCATGGCGTAGAGCAAGGTCGTCAGGACCCTGGCACCGCTGCAGCCGATCGGGTGTCCCAGGGCGACCGCGCCTCCGTTCACGTTGACTCGTTCGGGACGCAGCTTCAGCTCGCGCAGAAGGGCGACCGACTGGACCGAGAAGGCTTCGTTCAGCTCGAAGAGATCCACCTCGTCCGCGCTCCAGGAGGCCATCTCGAGCGTCCTTCGGACCGCCTCGACCGGCGCCATCATGACCATCTTCGGCTCGAGACCGCTCGACGCATAGGAGACGATCTCGGCCAGGGGTTTGCGCCTCCCCTTTCCCGACCGTTCCTCCGACATCACCACCAGGGCGGACGCCCCGTCGTTCACCCCGGGGGCGTTCCCGGCCGTGACGGTTCCGCCGTCCTTGAAGGCGGGCTTCAGGCGGGCGAGGGTCTCGATCGAAGTATCCCGGCGCGGCCCCTCGTCGGTGTCGAACGACAGTGGCGGCCCCTTCTTCTGGGACATCGGGACCGCCACGATTTCCGCCTTGAATTTGCCGGCGTCGATTGCGGCGATCGCCTTGCGGTGGCTTCCGAGGGCGTACTCGTCCTGGGCCTGGCGGGAGATTCCGTACTTCTCGGCCACCGCCTCGCCGCAGCACCCCATGTGGAAGTCTTCGTAGACGTCCCACAGTCCGTCGGAGATCATCGAGTCGATAAGCTCGCCGTGGCCGAGACGCAGCCCTTCCCGGCCTCCCTTGAGCAGGTAGGGCGCGTTGCTCATCGACTCCATGCCGCCCGCCACGATCACATGGTGATCGCCGGCCCGGATCGCCTGGGCCGCCAGGGAGACCGCCTTCAGCCCGGAGCCGCACACCTTGTTCAATGTGAAGGCGGGGACCTTCACGGGAAGCCCGGCTTTGATCGCAGCCTGGCGCGCCGGGTTCTGTCCCAGGCCCGCCGACAGAACGTTGCCCATGATGACTTCTTCGACATCATCCGGGCGGATCTCCGCGCGCGCCACCGCCTCCTTCACGACCAGGGCGCCCAGCTCAGGCGCTCCGAAGCCTTTCAGCGATCCCAGGAACCTGCCGACGGGTGTCCTGCAGGCGCTGACGATGACCGCCTTGCCCATGATGAACCTCCCGTGAGACGGTGTTGAAGTATATCAAAAGCGCCGCAGCGGAACGGCCGCCGCGCGACGCGCACGGCTTTCGAACTCAACCGCGGCGCTTGTCAACTTGACTTCTCCGATGCGACAGAACTGTAAGGATTTATTTACAAATCGCGTGCTTGACTCGCATGGCCTGATCCAGTATATAAACAGTGTTCTCGCAGGCTTTGAGAGGTTCGGCGCGGCGACTGCCGAACGGAGAGGAACGTCGATGAAGCTGCATGGCTGGAACGTCAAGCCCCTGAAGCCCCGCGTTTCCCCCGCTGCGAAGGACGAGCCTCTCGCGGAAGACATCTTCGTCAACAGCATCGTGGCGGTGAAGGACAACAAGCGGGTCCTTCTGCATCGGGTCGTGAAGATCAATCCCGACGGCAGCGAAGAGGTCTTCATCATCAAGGCGTCGCCGAAGATCATCGAAACCAACCACTGACGGTCCGCGCCCTGCGCGCCGCGGCGGGGACGCTTGTGCTAACTTAGCGCCCGATGCGCCGTGTCTTCTCGCCGACCGCCGCCCTGCCCCGCGCCATCGCTCTGGCCTCGATCGCCGCGATCCTGGGCGGACCCGCCGGCGCGTCGTCGCGCGACCCGGGCCCCTACCGTATCCTGGCGGGGCCTTATTCCAAAAAGGACGCCAAGAACGGGGTCGGACACTCCGCCGCCCACGCGGCTCTCAGGGGACTGGCCATCACGGTCGAGTTCCTCGAGCCCGAGGCGCGCGCCGCGTTCGTGAAGTCGATCGACCCATCCTTGTCCGACCCGTTCGCCGCGCGCGCGGGCCGGCCCGAGATCTACAGCGCCTTCCGGGTTGCCTTCGACAACCGGTCATCGGCCGACGTCCAGTTCCAGGCCGGCAACGTCGTGATGATCACCAACCGGAAGACCCAGGGTTTCCCCGTCGATCTGACCGATCTGTACCGTGTCGCGGCGGAGGTCGGCATGGCCGACCCCGAGACCGCGATCGATCGCATCGCGCCGATCATCTTCGACAGCAGCACGACCATCCCCAAGGGAAAGAGGCTCGAGCGTCTCCTGGTGTTCGGTCCGTTCCCCGCGAAGTGGAAGGAACTCCAGTTGCACTTTTCCTTTCTGCAGATCGGCACCGAAACGCACACCGCGTCGTTCAACTTCCACAAGCAGCCTCTGGGAGGGTGACATCGCCGTGTCGGCCCGAACACTCGATGGAGCGGCCGTGGCCCGGGCGATCCGGGCCGAAGTGGCCCGCGACGTCGAGGAACTGAAGAACCGCACGGGGATGGCACCGCGCCTCGCCGCCGTGCTCGTGGGGGACGACGCGGCCTCGCAGGTCTACGTGCGCAACAAGATCGCCGCCTGCTCCGAAGTCGGCATGCGCTCCGAGGAGGTTCGCCTTCAGGCCACGACGACTCAGGAGGAGGTCATGGGCCGCATCCGCCGGCTCAACGACGACCCGGACGTGGACGGGATCCTGCTGCAGTTGCCTCTTCCACGCGGGCTCGACCGGTCGGCGGTCATCCTCGCCCTCGACCCCGAACGGGACGTCGACGGCCTGCACCCGCTCAATGCCGGACGCCTGCTCATGAGGCTCGACGCGCCGGTCCCGTGCACGCCCGCCGGCATCATCGACCTGCTCGATCGCACTTCGCTGCCCATCGAAGGCAGGCACGCCGTCGTCGTCGGACGGAGCGAGATCGTCGGCCGGCCGTTGTCGATCTTGCTGATGCAGCGCGACGCCACGGTCACCGTCTGCCACTCGAAGACGGCGGACCTGGCTTCGTTCACGCGCCAGGCCGATCTCCTCGTGGCGGCCATCGGCCACCCGGCCTTTCTCCGGGGTGAGCACATCCGGGAGGGGGCGATCGTGATCGACGTGGGGGTGAACCGGCTGGACGACGTGCGGGAGGCCGCAGCCATCTTCGGAGACGACTCGCCGCGGGTGCGCCAGGTGCGCGAGCGCGGGTATACCCTGGTCGGCGACGTTCATCCCCGCGAGGCGGCCGGGCGCGCCGCCTGGCTGACCCCGGTCCCGGGCGGCGTCGGGCCCCTCACCATCGCCTGCCTCCTGCGCAATACGTTGCGCGCGGCGCGCCTGCGCCGCCGGCCGGTCGCCCGATGACCCAGGGCACCGACCTCCCGCCCGGGGCGTCTCTGCCGTTCGGGACGGCGCCCAAGCCCTTGGTCCGGCGCGGCAAGCCGTTCGTTCTGCGGGTCGGCCTGACCGGTGGCATCGCCACCGGCAAGTCGACCGTGGCGCGCATCTTCACCACCCTGGGCGCCACGATCCTGGACGCCGACGAGATCGCCCACCGCCAGGTCGAGAAAGGCGCCCCCGCGTACGAGCCCGTGGCGAAGGCCTTCGGCGAGGAGATTCTGACCCCCGATGGCGCCATCAACCGCTCCCGCCTCGGACACATCATCTTCTCGGACCCCGAGAAGCGCGCCGTCCTCGAATCGATTCTCCATCCTTTGATCCGCAAGGAGGAGGCGAACCTGGTCGAGCTTCTCGCCGACACCGGGCAGGGCCGCATCGCCGTCTCCAACGCCGCGCTCCTTATCGAGACCGGTTTCTACCGCGACTACCACCGCGTGGTGGTGGTGCACTGCGCTCCAGAGGTCCAGCTCGACCGCATCATCAAGCGCGACGCCTTGACCGAGGACGAGGCCAGCGCCCGCGTCGCCGCGCAGATGGACACGAAGGAGAAGCTGAAGGTCGCCCACTATGCCATCGATACCACCCCCGGCCACGCCGCCACCGAGACGCGCGCTCGCGCGGTGTTCCGCCACCTGCAGCAGGATCTCCAGGCGCTTTCGGACCTCTCCTAGAAACTGATGTTGTCGATCAGGCGGGCGCGGCCGAACCAGGCGGCGACGGCGAGGAGCGTTCCGGCTCCTGCGGTCGCCACCGGCTCGAGGGTCTCGCCGTCCACCGCCTCGACGTAGTCGAGGCGGGCCAGCGGCTCGCGTGCGATCGTGTCGCGCGCGAGCGACACGAGCCGCGCCGCATCGGTCTCGCCGGCGCGGCCGCTCGCGGCGGCGGAGCGCAGGGCGCGGTACAGCACCGGGGCGGCGCGTCTCTCCTCGGGAGTGAGATAGGTGTTACGTGATGAAAGCGCCAGACCGTCCTCTTCGCGTACGGTGGGACAGGAGATGATCTGCGTCTCGTCGTGCAGGTCGAGCGCCATGCGGCGGATGATGCGCAACTGCTGGGCGTCCTTCTCCCCGAAACAGGCGATATCGGGCCTCACGATGGCGAAGAGCTTGGCGACCACGGTCGCGACACCCCGGAAGTGGCCGGGTCGGCTCCGGCCGCACAGGACGTCCTGCATCCCCTGCACCTCGACGCGGGTGCGGTGACCCGGAACGTGGATCTCCTCATGCTCCGGGACGAAGAGGGCGTCGGTTCCGGACGAGCGCAGAAGCCCCTGATCGCGCTCCAGGTCGCGCGGGTAGGCGCGAAAGTCCTCCTTCGGCCCGAATTGCAGGGGGTTGACGTAGATCGACACGACGACGGCGTCGCACTCGGAGCGGGCGCGCTCGATCAGAGACAGATGCCCCCGGTGCAGGGCGCCCATGGTCGGAACGAGACCGATCCGTCTGCCCGCGGCGCGCGAAACGCGGCCGAAGGCACGCATGGCCGCGACGGTGGTGATTCGCTCCACGAGTGCGCCCCTACGGCCGTCTGGTCTTGACGATCCCGACCACCGCCGGCGCAGAATAGGTCTCCGCCTCGGAGGGGAAGGATCCGTCGCGGACATCGCCGACGAAGCGCCGCGCCGCGGAGGCGATCTCGTCGCCGATACTGGCATAGCGCCTCGCGAATTTCGGCGGTGTTCCCTCCCCCAGTCCCACCAGATCGTGGAACACCAGCACCTGCCCGTCGCAGAAGCGGCCGGCCCCGATCCCGATAGTCGGGATGGAGACCGCCTCGGTGATCGCCTGGCCGACCGATTCGGGCATCCCTTCGAGGACCAGGGAGAACACGCCGGCCTTCTCGAGCGCCTTGGCGTCCTCGACCAGGGCGCGGGCCTGATCGATCCTCTTGCCCTGCACGCGGTATCCGCCCATCAGGTGCACCGACTGCGGTGTCAAGCCGATATGCCCCATGACGGGAACCTCCGCGTCCAGGAGCGCCTCCACCAGCCCGGCGCGCTTGCGGCCTCCTTCGATCTTGACCGCCGCGGCCCCCCCTTCCTTCAGGAACCGGCCGGCGTTCTTGACCGCATCGCGCCGGCCGGTCTGGAACGACAGGTAGGGCATGTCCCCGACCACCAGGGCGTGACGGGCCGCTCGCGCGACCGCGCGCGTATGGTGGAGCATCTCCTCCATGGTCACCGGCAGGGTGCTCTCATAGCCGAGCACGTTGTTCCCCAGGCTGTCGCCGACCAGGAGGACGTCGACGCCTGAGGCGTCGAGGATGCGCGCCGTCGGATAGTCGTAGACGGTCAACACGACAATCTTCCGGCCGCGTTCCCTGGCGGCGCGCAGCTCGGGAACGGTGACCCTGCTCGTGGACGGTGAGGACTCTCCGGGGGCTCCCGGGCCTTCGGCGGGACGGTTCATGGAACCTCCTTCTCCCCTCCGGCTTCAGAGCGGCCGGTAGAGGGAATCGTTCGTGGCGTCGCGCGGCGATGCGCGAAGGAGCCGCCCTAGGCGCGGGCGAGTCCCGGTCCCTTCTGGGATCCGAGCGGGATGTAGTACTGCACCCCTCGCTGCATCGTTTCGATCTGCCGGAATAGCTCCTCCAGGTCGTCGCGGCTCTTGACGAAGTCGATCTCCGATGTGTCGATGACCAGGAGCGGCGTCCGGTTGTAATGAAAGAAGAAATAATTGTAGGCGCGATTCAGCTCGGAGACATACGCCTCGGAGATCTGACGCTCGTAGTCCCGCTGGCGCGAACGGATGCGCTCCATCAGCACCAGGTCGCTCGCCTGCAGGTAGATGATCAGGTCCGGGTGCGGCACCTGCGGCTCCAGGACGCCGTACAGTTTCTCGTAGAGCATGAGCTCCGAGTCGTCCAGATTCAAGTACGCGAAGATCTTGTCCTTGGCGAAGATGTAATCGCAGATGAGCGTCTTCTGGAACAGGCGCCCCTGCGCCAGCTCCTGCTGCTGCCTGAACCGGTTCAAGAGGAAGAAGAGCTGGCACTGGAACGCTGCGCCCGGGCGGTCTTGGTAGAAGTCGTGAAGGAAAGGGTTCTCGACCTTCTCGAGAACCCTGGCGGCCTCGAAGCGTTCCGCAAGAAGACCGACAAGGCTCGTCTTGCCGACGCCGATGGGACCTTCGACAGCGATGAACTTGAAATTCATCCGCCTGTGACCGATGAGAGCCGCGCATTATACCCCCAGCCGCTCCACTCGCGACCCGTCGGGGCAGGACCGAAGCAGTTCCGACGCCGTCTTCATGAGAATCGGGTGCCGGACCCCGGGGGCGATCTCGACCAGGGGCACCAGGACGAACCGCCGCAGGTGCATCCTGGGATGCGGCACCCTCAACGTGGTGTCTTCCCGAACATCGTCACCGCACAGGAGAAGGTCGATGTCGATACCCCTGGGCCCCTTGTCGCGCGTTCTCTGGCGCCCCATCGATCGTTCGACGGCCAGGCAGATTCCCAAGACCTCCTCCGGAGGGAGGGCGGTCAGGCAACCCACGACCTGGTTCAGAAACTCTTCCTGGTCTATGACTTCCAACGGATCGGTGCGGTACACCGAAGAACGCAGGACGGGGCCCACCCCCGACCGCGTCAGGGCCTCGATCGCACGGAACAGACTGCCCTCCCTGTCGCCCTGGTTCGACCCCAGTCCAATGAAGATGAGCCTCTCCGGCATGCGAGCGCTCCGAACGCGCGTTGACAGTTAAAGATAGCATTTGCTAGCATCGTCGGTTCGCAAATCATACTCGTCTCTTGATGACACCCATTGATAGGCCGCGGCGTTCGCGGCCAATCCACCCGGGACGATCCCGGCAGGACGGGCCAACGAAATGAAGAAGGCACCAGCCAGAAAGACGGCCAAGACACCGGCTACCGCCTCCCCCACGAATACCTGGATGATCCACGAGAAGGCGCTGAAGGAGTTCGAGCGCGGCGTGGGCCTCCTGCAGAAGCAGAGCTATTCCGAGGCCATGGAGCGCTTCCAGACGATCGTCGGATCCTTCCCCCAGGAGAAAGAGCTCACCGACCGCGCCAACGTCTATCTCAGGATCTGCCAGAACGTGCTGGAGCGCAAAGACCCGCAGCCTCGCAAGCCGGAGGACTCCTTCTATTTCGGCGTCATGAAGGCGAACGAGGCGAACTACGACGAGGCGGTGCGGCACCTCGAGAAGGCGCTTGAGGCGAACCCGAAAGACGAGAAGGTGCACTACGTCCTGGCCTCGACCCTGGCCGCGAAAGGGGACCGCAGAGAGGCGCTCGAGCACCTGCGAGAGGCGATCGAGCTGAACGCCACCAACCGAATCTACGCCCGCAACGATCCCGACTTCGAGCCCCTCCGGGATGACGAGAACTTCCAGAACCTGATCCACCCGGAGGAGTTGTAGTCACTGTCGCCAAGGCGGCGACGGCAGGTGATGAGCACCAAGCGGAGGAAGGGCGGTCGAAGGGCGCAGCGGCCCCGGCGATCGAAAGGGAAGAGGCCGAACCGCGCCGTGCGGGCGCTCCGGGCCTTGAGAGGGCAGGGTCGCCCTGGCAAGAGAAGCGGCGCCTCCAAGCGGCCGCGGCCGCGGCGGGTGCGCGCCCGCGCGGCTCGCCGTTCTCCGTCCCGCTCCCCCCGCCGCCCGCCGGCGAAGTCGCGCTCCCGACCGGTGCCGGCCCGTTCGGGCGGCGCGAGGCCTCTTCCGGCGCCTCCAGTCCAGTTCCTACCGCGCGCCGGCAACGCGATCGTCGTCACGTCCGGCCGCCAGACCACAACGCGGCCCGGTCTCGTCCCCGTGCGCCGGGGCGCGTCCGAAAGGAACCCGGCGATCCCGGCCAGCCTCGGCAATGGTCCCGGCGCCGCCATCGCGCGTCCGGGAATCGGTCCCGCGCGCGCGCAACCGGCGCCTCCGGCGGGTGCTATCACGCGGCCGGCCCCGGTGCCGCAGCCGTTCCGGCCCGTCGCCTCCTCCACCGCCCCGGCGTCGACCCTCGACCGCCGCCCGGCGCGGCGACCGGCTCTCGCGGCGCGCAAGCGGGACGTATGCGCCATGATCCTGGCGGCGGGTCTAGGGAAGAGGATGTTGTCGCAGTCCTCCAAGCTGGTCCACAACGTCGCCGGGCGGCCGATGGTGCGACATGTGGTCGAGGCGGCCAAGGCGGCCGGCGTGGCGCGCACGGTCGTCGTCATCGGCAACCAGGCCGACGACGTGCGCCGGGCGGTCGGCGAGAACGACAAGAGGGTCGGATTCGCCTATCAGGACGCGCAGCGTGGCACCGGCCACGCGGTCCTATCCGCCGAGCGGCACCTCGCCGAGTACGAAGGAGACGTCCTCATCCTGAACGGCGATCTGCCGGTCCTGCGCCCGGATACGCTCACCAGGTTCGCGGATTTCCACCGTTCCTCGGGCGCGCCGCTCAGCCTGGTGACCGCGGCCGTCGAGTCTCCGGCTGGGTACGGGCGCATCATCCGCACTTACAACGGTGACGTGTCGCGCATCGTCGAGGAAGCGGACGCGACCGCCGAGGAGAGGGCGATCAAGGAGATCAACTGCGGCATCTACTGCGTCGATGTGGCCTGGCTCTGGGACCCGCTGAAGCGGGCGCGCGCCGACAACGCGCAGCGCGAAATATATCTCACCGACCTCGTGGAGATCCTGCGGCGCGACGGCCACAAGGTGGCCGCCTACCGCCATCCCGAGGCCGAGGAAGTGCTCGGGGTCAATGATCGCCGTGAGCTGGCCGCCGCGACCCGGGCGCTGCATCGGCGCAAGGCGAACGCCCTCATGGTGTCGGGCGTCACCATCCTGGACCCCGAGACCACCTACATCGACGTGGACGTGAAGGTCGGCCAGGACACGATCCTCGAGCCCGGCGTGATGCTCTTCGGCGCGACCGAGATTGGCCGCGGGGTGACCATCGGCGCCGGCTCGCGCATCACCGACTCGGTGGTGGGGGACGGGACCGCCCTCCTCCCCTACTGTGTCGTCGCGTCGTCCCGCATCGGGCGGGCGTGTCGCATCGGCCCCTTCGCCCATCTGCGCCCGGACACCCAGCTCGACGAGGAAGCCCGCATCGGGAATTTCGTCGAGACCAAGAAGATCCGCATGGGCCAGGGGAGCAAAGCGAACCATCTGACCTATCTCGGGGACGCCGAGATCGGTAAGCACGCCAACATCGGCGCCGGGACGATCACTTGCAACTACGACGGCGTGCAGAAGCTGCGCACCATCATCGAGGACGAGGTGTTCATCGGCAGCGACACCCAGCTCGTAGCCCCCGTGCGCGTGAGGCGCGGCGCCTACGTCGGGGCCGGCTCCACCATCACCAAGGACGTTCCGCCCTACTCCCTGGCCATCTCGCGGGCCCAGCAGGTCGTGAAGGAGGATTGGGCGAAGAGGTTCAGCCCCGCGGCGCGGGAGAAGAAACGGGATAAAGGGAAGAACCGGGGGGGCGGCTAGAGAGTCGGGAATCACCCGGCACGCCAGTCGGGTGAAGCCTTGAATTGCGGCGGGAGTGTCCTGGCCTTATAGTGGACACCGGCATGTGCGGCATCGTCGGGTACATCGGGCACAAGAGGGTCAGCACCGTTCTCCTGGACGGGTTGCGGCGGCTCGAGTACCGCGGCTACGACTCGGCCGGCATCGCGGTCATCAACGGCGGCACCATCCAGGTCGTGCGCAGTGCCGGAAAACTGCGTGATCTCGAGGAAAACCTCCGCCTGACCAAGATCGAGGGAACCTTCGGCCTCGGTCACACGCGCTGGGCCACTCATGGCCGACCGACCGAGGAGAACGCCCACCCGCACCGCGACTGCACCGGTACTTTGGTCGTGGTCCACAACGGCATCATCGAGAACTACAAGGACCTGAAGCGCGAGCTGGCCGCGCAAGGGCACCAGTTCAAAACCGAGACAGACACCGAGGTCATCGCTCACCTCATCGAGGAGGCGCGGAAGGGCGCCGACACGCCGCTGGAGGAGGGTGTCCGGCGAGTGGTTCCGCGCCTAGCGGGCAGCTACGCTTTCTGCGCGGTTTCGGCGAAGGACCCGATGAAGATCGTGGCGGCACGCAACGGCCCGCCGCTCGTCGTGGGCCTGGGCAAGGACGAATACTTCGTGGCCTCCGACATCCCCGCGATTCTGCACCACACGCGCGACGTCTTCTTCCTGGATGACCGCGAGATCTCCGTGATCACGGAAGGCGGCGTGGTCACCACCGACCACGAGGGCCGGCCGGTCAAAAAGCAGGTGCAGCGCATCACCTGGGACCCGATCATGGCCGAGAAGGCCGGCTTCAAGCACTTCATGCTGAAGGAGATCTACGAGCAGCCGCGCGCCATCCGCGACACCCTTCTTGGGCGCATCTCCCAGGAGACCGGTCAGATCTTCCTCGACGAGATGGAGATCACCGACGAGGAGTTCCGCGCGTGTCAAAAGCTCCACCTCGTGGCATGCGGCACCTCCTGGCACGCCGCGCTGGTCGGCAAGTTCATGATCGAGAGGCTGGCCCGGCTCCCCGTCGAAGTGGACATCGCGTCCGAGTTCCGCTACCGCAACCCGATCCTCGAGAAGAATCACCTGGTCGAGGTCATCAGCCAGTCGGGAGAGACGGCCGACACGCTCGCGGCGCAGCGCGAGGCGCGCGCCCGCGGCATCAAGACGATCGCCGTTTGCAACGTCGTCGGCTCGATGATTACCCGGGAGGCGCAGGGGGTCATCTACACCCACGCCGGCCCGGAGATCGGCGTCGCCTCCACGAAGGCGTTCACGGCCCAGATCGTCGCCCTGTTCCTGCAGGCACTGCACCTCGGCCTCCTGCGCGGCGCGCTCACCCGCGAAGAATCGAAGGAGCACCTCAAGAACCTGCTGCATGTGCCGACGCAGATCGAGCAGGTGCTGGCGAAGGACACCCAGATCGAGGAGATCGCCAAGGATTTCTTCCGGGCCCCCGACTTTCTCTACCTGGGACGGGGGATCAACTATCCGATCGCCCTGGAGGGGGCCCTCAAGCTGAAGGAAATCTCCTACATCCACGCCGAGGGGTACCCCGCCGGCGAGATGAAGCACGGCCCGATAGCGCTCATCGACCGCAACCTGCCCGTGGTCGCGCTGGTGTTCGGGGACACCCTCTACGAAAAGATGATGGCAAACATCGAGGAGGCCCGGGCACGCGACGGCGCTATCATCGCAGTCACCGACGAAGGGAACGAGGACGTGCCACGCCGCGCCGACCGGACGATCGCGGTGCCGCGAACCTCCGACCTGCTGACGCCGATCCTGGCGATCGTCCCCTTGCAGCTCCTCGCCTACCACATCGCCCTGCGCCGCGGCTGCGACGTCGACCAGCCGCGCAATCTCGCCAAGTCGGTCACGGTCGAGTAGGTGGCGGACCGTCCTTCGACGGACGGCATCGAGCGCTTCCCCCTGCAGTACATCGCACCGATCCTGCTCCTGCTCCTGTGGAGCGTGTGGCCGCTCGTGAGCGGAGCCCGGACGCTGTACCAGCGCGACGTCCTCAACACGCATCTGGGGATGAAGTGGGCCGAAACGGAGGCCCTGTGGCAGGGATACGTGCCGCTCATCGACCCCCACCGCGCCGGAGGCCAGCCGCTCCTCGGCAATCCGAACGCCCTGGCCCTTTATCCGGACACCCTGCTGTACCTCGCGGCCCCGCTGTTCTGGGCGCTCAACGCCCACTTCTGGATCCACTTCCTCCTCGCCCCCTTCGCCTTCTCCTGGCTGGCGCGCGAGCTGGGGCTGGGGCGCGCCGGATCGTGGGCGGCCGGCGTCTTTTACGCCCTGTCCGGCTATTACCTGTCCCTGTTCGTCTTCTATAACCTGATTGTCAGCGCGACCCTGGCTCCCGCCTTCGCCGCCGCCTGCCTGCGGCTCGCGGCCGGCCGACGGCCGGGCCTCCTGGCAATCGCGGTTGCGATCCTCTGGGCGATGCTCCTTCTGTCCGGAGATCCCCTGGGGTCGCTGATCGCCCTGGGGCTTGCGCTCGCGGCCATGACGCTGCGCGAAGGGCCGAAAATCCGGGTGTTCGGCGCCGTCGTGGCGGCGGTCGCCTGCGGAACGCTCCTGGCCGCGCCACAGATCGTCGAGTTCCTGCGCGTCCTCGGGACATCCTACCGGGGCACCTACGGCTATTCGGGCTCCGCCCTCACTGCCGAGAGCTGGGACCCCCGCCAGGCGATCGATTGGCTCCTGCCGTTCGCCTTTGGCCGCCCCGATCTTTTGGGGAGCGGAGGATTCTGGGGCCACCGTTTCTACACGGACCTACCGCCGTACCTTCTGTCGCTCTATCCGGGGCTTCTGGCACTCGCTCTTCTGAGCGCTTCGTTGTTCGCGCGCGGCCGCGTGACGAGGTGGGCCCAGACGGTTCTCCTCCTGGGTCTGTTTCTCGCGCTGGGCAGGTTCAACCCGCTCGCCACATGGATTTTCGAGCGAACCGGCGGCCTGTTGCGGTTTCCCGTCAGGCTGTGGATCCTCGTCGCCATCGGAGGCTCCGTCCTGACGGGCATCGGCTTCGAGAAAGTCGTCGCAGGGAAAGAGACGAAGGCCACCCGGGCGTTCTGGCTGGCGCTGGCGGGGATGGCGCTTCTGTTCGCGTCCGGCTGGCTGGTGCTTTCTTCACCGGCCGGGCCCGCGGAGGCCTTTTTGCGCCGTATGACGCCGCGGGTCTTCGGCGCGGCGGACATCGCGGGAGTGCGCGAACGCTGGGCCGGCTTGTGCGCGGGGTCCCTGGGAACGCTCGCCGTCCTCTCGACGGGCGCCCTTCTCGCCAGGCGGCGCCCCGCAGAGGGCGGGTCCTGCCTGCTGGTCGCTCACGCCGCCGCCCAGATCGTCTTCCTGTCCCCTCTCCTGGCGTCCGATGCCGTCGGCGCCTACAGCGCGCCGTCGCCGGCTCTCGATATGGTTCCGAGCTCGTCCCTGGTCGTCCATGGCGCCTCGGAGGGACTCTTCGCCAAGCCGGGCCGGGCCGACCAGGGGCTCCCCGATCGGCGCGGGTTCTGGTTCGAGCGGCGCGCCTTCCACGAGCTCTATCCCTTTGCGGGCGCGCTCTGGGGGAGGTCTTACGAGCTCAACGTCTCGTCCGAAGGAATGGACTCGTTCCTCAGCACGGCGGCCCGGGACGCGGCGCGCCTCGCGACGGACGGCGAGCGCGTCCGGCTCCTGGCGTCCTGGGGAGTGGACCGCCTGCTTCTCGATCGCCCGATCGATCCCGAGGCAGCCGATCGCGTCCGCCTGCTGGGGCGCCTGCCGGGCTTCGGAGGATCGCTGTACGTCTACGAGATCCCCGGCGCGACACCCCAGGTGTACCTCGCGAAGCGCGTCCTGCGCGCTCCTGATCCTCTCGGCGCTCTGCGTCTTCTGAAGGATCCATCGTTCGATCCCATCACCAGCGCGGTGGTCCCGGGAAGCGGGCCGCCGGCCGAAGGTTCGGGCGGAGAAGTCCATCTCCTGGAGCGCGGCCCAGAGAACCTCTCCGCCGAGGTCACCGCGGGCTCGGCCGGCCTGCTCGTGGTTCAGCGCGCCTTCCAGCCGATCTACCGCGCGACCGTCGACGGGGTCCCGGCGACCCTCCGGATCGCCAACCTGCACCGCTTCGGAGTGGACGTGCCGGCGGGCCGCCACCGCGTCGACCTGTGGGTCGATCGGCGTCCGCTGCGGGTCTCTCTTCTGGTGTCCTTCCTGGGTCTCTGCGGGCTGGCGGTTCTGGCCCGGCGCCCGGGACCGGTCGTCGAACCGGTCAGGGCCGGCTAGATCTGCCCGGCTCGATCCGGATTGACTTCAAGACGGCCTCGAAGGCCGGGGCGTCCTCCGGCCTGTAGTCCACCTTCGACACGCTGACCACGATCCAGGGGCGTCGTGACGGGCGGAGCGTACCCCCAGCGCCGGCCTGCGTCAACGGGCGGGCGCGACGACCCGGCCGCCCGGCGCGACGTGCGATAATCCGGCGCATGGATCCATTCCTGGAGCCGCTCAACCCGCAGCAGCGGGACGCGGTGCAGCACACCGAGGGGCCGCTGCTCATCGTGGCCGGAGCCGGGTCAGGCAAGACGCGCGTCATCGTGCACCGCCTGGCGTACATCCTGGCGCGGGAGCTCGCGCCGCCGCACCAGGTCGTGGCCGTGACCTTCACGAACAAGGCGGCCGGGGAAATGAAAGAGCGTGTGGAGCGGCTGGTGGGCGCCAACCGCGGCGGCGCGCAAGTCTCCACCTTCCACTCCTGGAGCCTGCGGTATCTGCGGCGCCATGCCGACCGTCTCGGCTACACCCGCGATTTCCTGGTCTACGACGAGGCCGACCAATCCGCGCTCATCAAGGAGTGCCTGGCGGAGCTTTCGATCGACGACCAGTCCTTTCCGCCCAGGCTGTTCCGGAATCGCATCAGCAGCGCGAAGAACCAGGGCCTCGGCATCGAGGAGCTCGACCGGGCGAAGGAGGGGCTGCAGGACGACCTGGTCTCGAGGGTCTATGGCCTGTACCAGAAGCGGCTGCGGGATTGCAACGCCATGGACTTCGACGACCTGATCGGGCAGACCCTGGCGCTGTTCGAAGAGCGCGCGGACCTGGCGCGGGCGGCCGCGGAGCAGGTGCGCTACCTGATGGTCGACGAGTATCAGGACACGAACCGGCCGCAATACCGCCTCATTCGCCACCTGGCCGCGGCGTATGGCAACGTGTGCGCCGTCGGCGACCCGGACCAGTCCATCTACCGTTTCCGTTTCGCTGACATCCGGAACATCCTGTCGTACGAGGAGGACTTCCCCGGCACGCGCATCATCAAGCTGGAGCAGAACTACCGCTCGACCGGCAACATCCTGCAGGCGGCCACCGCCGTCATCCGCAACAACCGGAACCGCATCGACAAGTCGCTGTGGTGCGATGCGCCGGAGGGCGGCCCGCTCGAGCTTCTGGTCGCCATGGACGAGCGGCACGAGGCGGAGCGGATCGTCGCCCGAATCCGCGGTCTTCGGCGCGACCACGCGCTCGAGGACTTCGCGATCCTGTACCGGACCAACGCCCAGTCCCGGGCTCTCGAAGAGGCGCTGGCGCGCCACGAGCTGCCGTACATCGTGGTGGGTGGGACGCGCTTTTACGACCGCAAGGAAGTGAAGGACGTTCTTGCGTACTTGCGCGCCCTCCTCAACCCGCGCGACGACGTCAGCCTGAAGCGCATCGTGAACACGCCACCGCGCGACATCGGCAGGATGACCCTCGACACGGTGTTGGACATCGCCCGCAAGGACACGTCTCCGCTCGAGGATGCGATGCGCAAGGCGGTCGACATGGGGCTCGTCGGCGGGCGGGGCGCGCGGGCGCTCACGGCCTTTCTGACTCTCATGGCCGACCTGCGCGCGGAGCTGAAGACCCTGCCTCCCAGCCGGCTCGTCGCGTCCATCATCGGGCGCACCGGCTTCGAGTCCCATCTCGAGAAGGCGGCGCCGGGCGACGCCGTCGCGCGGGTTGAGAACCTCGAGGAGCTGGTCAGCGCCGTCGCCGCTTACGACGGTACGCCGGACGGCCTGCGGGCCTTCCTCGACCGCGCCGCACTCCTGTCCGAGACCGAGAACGTGCAGGGGACCTCGGGCATCCGCCTGATGACTCTGCACTCCGCCAAGGGGCTGGAATTCCCCGTCGTGTTCATCGCCGGGCTGGAGGAGAATCTTTTCCCGCACTCCCGCTCCGCCGAAGAGCACGAGGACGTCGAGGAGGAGCGCCGGCTTCTTTACGTCGGCATGACACGCGCCCGGGAGCGCCTGATCCTGACGCGGGCGCTGCAGCGCCGCCTCTTCGGAGACCCGACGCCCGCCGGGCCGTCGCGTTTCCTGCAGGAGATTCCGGAGCGCCTGCTGCGGGAGAGCGACTTCGCCGAAACGACGGAGGGCGGCGATGACGCCATGCGCCTGCGCGGAGCCGCCGAGGCCATCACAAGACGCCGGATGACCCGGGACGCCGGGACCTCCGAGGACTACGCCGACGACCCGGACCACCGGGCGCCCAGCGACCCGTCGTCCCCCTTCACCCTCGGCTGCAAGGTGCACCATCCCGAGTACGGCGTCGGCACCGTCATCCGCGTCGAGGGAAGCGGTGACAAGTTGAAGCTGACCGTTTCGTTCTCGATCTACGGCTCCAAAAAGTTCCTGCCGCGCTTCGCCCCGCTCGAAAGGATTTGATTCACCTCCGGCCGCTGCGAGCCGTCATGGCACCCGGCGGATTACAAAAACGTCAGCCGGTTGCCTTCTCCCTCTCCTCTCACAACATTTAAGCCGAGCGCGCCGGGACGCGCGGGAGGCCTGGTGATCGTCAACCGGAGGGAATCGGCATGCTGACAGCAATCCTGATGATTTTGGGGGGAGTCCTGCTCCTGGTGGGCAGCGTCATGTTCATCGTCAACGCCTTCAAGGTCAGCGTCGCGTGGGGCCTGGGCGTCCTGTTCCTGGCGCCCGTCGGTCTCGTTTTCCTGGTGAAGAACTGGAGGGAGAGCAAGATGTCGTTCCTCCTTTCGCTCGGTGGCGCGGCCCTGGTCGTCGTAGGCGCGCTCCTGGGGCACCCCGTCCCCACGCAGTAGCCCCGCTCCCGGAGGCCCGTTCTTCGCAGGCGCCCGTGGCCTCCGGCTACCTCTCGCCGTCTCCCGGCGGGCCGGGAGACACGCGCCGCTCCGGACGCATCGCGATGTTCGGATGAATCACTCGCATCAATCGCGGGTGAGCTTTCTGTACTTGATCCGGTGCGGCTGGTCGGCCTCGGCGCCCATGCGGCGGCGCCGGTCGGCCTGGTAGTCCTGGTAGTTCCCCTCGAACCACACCACCTGGCTGTCACCCTCGAAGGCCAGAATGTGCGTGGCGATGCGGTCGAGGAACCAGCGATCGTGGCTGATGACGACGGCGCAGCCGGCAAATTCCAGAAGCGCCTCCTCGAGCGCCCGCAGCGTGTCGACGTCCAGGTCGTTGGTCGGCTCGTCCAGGAGGAGCAGGTTGGCGCCGCTCTTCAGCATGCGGGCGAGGTGGACGCGGTTGCGCTCGCCGCCGGAAAGGTCCCTGACCCTCTTCTGCTGATCGGACCCCTTGAAGTTGAACGAGGCGACGTAGGAGCGCGAGTTGAGAGTCCGCCGGCCAAGCTGCAGGACTTCGTTCCCCTCGGCGATCGCCTCCCACACGTTCGCGTCGTCCTTCAAGACGTCTCGGCTCTGGTCGACGTACGCCAGCCGCACCGTCTCGCCGAGGCGCAGCGTGCCCGCGTCGGGCTTCTCCTGCCCGGTGATCATCCGGAACAGCGTCGTCTTCCCCGCGCCGTTCGGCCCGATGACGCCGACGATGCCGCCGGGCGGCAGCTTGAACGACAGATCGTCGATGAGAAGCAGGTCGCCGTACCCCTTGCGCAGTCGCTCGGCCTCGACCACGACGCCGCCGAGACGCGGTCCGGGCGGGATGTAGATCTCGACCGTCTCCGGAAGCTTCTCCGATTCCTGCGCCAGGAGCTTCTCGTAGGCACCGAGGCGCGCCTTGCTCTTCGCCTGCCGGGCCCGCGGCGCAAGGCGCACCCACTCCAGCTCGCGCTCCAGGGTGCGCTGGCGGGCGCTCGCGGCCTTTTCCTCCTGCGATAGGCGGGTCCTCTTCTGGTCCAGCCAGGAGGAGTAGTTCCCCTGCCAAGGAATGCCCTCGCCGCGGTCGAGCTCGAGGATCCAGCCGGCGACGTTGTCCAGGAAGTAGCGATCGTGCGTGACCGCGACGACGGTGCCCGGGTACTCCTTCAGGAATCGCTCCAGCCAGGCGACCGATTCAGCGTCCAGGTGGTTCGTCGGCTCGTCGAGAAGAAGCAGATCGGGCCGCTGCAGCAGGAGCCGGCAGAGCGCCACCCTGCGCCTTTCGCCCCCCGATATCGCGCTCACGTCGGCGTCGGGCGGCGGGCAGCGCAGCGCGTCCATGGCGATCTCGAGCGTCCGGTCGAGCTCCCAGGCATTCGCCGCGTCGATCTGATCCTGCACCTTCGCCTGGTCCTCCAAAAGTCTCTCCATCTCGTCCGGATCGAGAGGCTCGGCGAGCTTCTCGCTGATTTCATTGAAGCGGTGCAGGAGCGCGCGCGGCGCGGCGACACCTTCCTCGACGTTGCCGAGGACCGTCTTGCCGGGGTCGAGGCGCGGCTCCTGCGGCAGATACCCCACCTTGATCCCCTTGGCGGGGAGCGCTTCGCCCATGAACTCCCTGTCCTCGCCCGCCATGATCTTCAGGAGGGAGGACTTTCCGGCGCCGTTCGGCCCGAGGACGCCGATCTTGGCGCCGAAGTAAAACGACAGCCAGATCCCCTTCAGGATCTCGCGCTTCGGCGGGACCGTTCTGCGCAGGTCCTTCATGGTGAAGATGAACTCGGGCGACATCACTTCTCCTCGTGGCCGGAGTGCTTCTGCAGATAGTCGATGATGGCCTCGGACTCGATCACGACCAGCACCGGCACCCGCGTCTGTCCCGACACGGCCCGGCCACGGGACGGGGTCTCCCATGCGGCCGCAGGCGCCGGAGTTACGCCTCCGGTCCCCAGCGCATCCCCTTGAGGGCCTCGCGGGCCGTGGCGATCGTCTTGTCGATCTGGTCGTCGGTGTGGGCCAGCGACACGAAGAGCGCCTCGAACTGCGACGGCGGCAGGTAAACGCCGCGCTCCAGCATGCGCCGGAAGTAGGCCGCGTACCTGCGCGTGTCGGCGGTCGAGGCGCTGTCCCAGTCCAGTGGCTCGCGCGAGGTGAAGAACAGGGTCAGGAGCGACCCGACGCGCGCGGCGCGCGCGGGGGTGCCGGCTTCGTTGGCGGCGGCGGTGAGGCCCGACGCCAGGCGCTCCGCCGATCTCTCGAGCTTTTCGTACACACCGGGCGCACGCAGGTTCTTGAGCATCGCGATGCCGGCCCGCATTGCCAGCGGGTTCCCGGCCAGCGTCCCGGCCTGGTACACGTCCCCCTCCGGAGCGACGCGATCCATGATCTCCTCCCGTCCGCCATACGCCCCGATCGGCAGCCCGCCCCCGAGGATCTTCCCGAGCGTGGTCAGGTCGGGCGCGATGCGATACAGCTCCTGTGCGCCGCCGAGGGCGACGCGGAACCCGGTGATCACCTCGTCGAAGATCAGAAGGATGCCGTTCTTCGCCGTGATGTCGCGCAGTCCTTCGAGATAGCCGGGGCGAGGCGGCACCACCCCCATGTTGGCGGCCACCGGCTCGACGATGACGCAGGCGATGTCCCGCCCCCGGCTTTTCACGAGCGACGCCAGGGCGTCCAGGTCGTTGTAGGGGACGACGAGCGTCTGCTCGGCCACCCGCGCCGGCACCCCCGGCGTTCCGGGGATGCCGAGCGTCGCCATCCCGGAACCCGCCTTCACCAGGAGCCCGTCCACATGGCCGTGGTAGCAGCCATCCATCTTCACGATCAGATCGCGTCTGGTAAAGGCCCGCGCCAGGCGCAGCACCGACAGCGTCGCCTCGGTCCCCGAGTTGACCATGCGCACCTTCTCGATACAGGGGACAGACTCCACCACCAGCCGCGCCAGCTCGACCTCGTGCGGGTTGGGAGCGCCGAACGACGTGCCGTTCTTCGCCGCCTCCTGCACCTCGCGCACGATGTCCGGGTGCGCGTGGCCCAGGATCAGCGGGCCCCACGAGCACACGTAATCGACGTACTCGTTGCCGTCCACGTCGATCAGCAAAGCACCGGTGCCGCGCGCGAAGAACAGGGGGTCGCCGCCGACCGCTTTGAAGGCGCGCACGGGTGAGTTGACCCCGCCGGGGATGACCTGGCGGGCCTTGTCGAAAAGACTGCGCGACAGGGTGCCCATGGCTCGACGTGGCCCGAGAATGAGGATGGACGCGCCGGAGCGGCGGGTCACCTCTTGAGCAGGCGCGCCGCCTCCTTCGCGAAATAGGTGACGATCAGATCGGCGCCGGCGCGGCGGATGGCGTGGAGCGACTCCATCACGACGCGCTCGCGATCAATCCAGCCATTGTTCGCGGCGGCCGCCACCATGGCGTATTCGCCCGAGACGTGGAAAGCGGCCACCGGCACGTTGACCGCCTGCCGCACGCGATAGATAACGTCGAGGTACGGAAGCGCCGGCTTGACCATCACGATGTCGGCGCCCTCCTCGATGTCGAGCTGCGCTTCCCTAAGCGCCTCGCGCGCGTTGGCCGGGTCCATCTGGTGGCTGCGGCGGTCGCCGAACTTCGGGGTCGACTGCGCCGCCTCGCGGAACGGACCGTAGAAGCCCGAGGCGTATTTCGCGGCGTACGACAGGATCGGCACCTGATCGAGCCCCGCGGCATCGAGTGCTTTGCGGATCGCCGCCACGCGCCCGTCCATCATGTCGGAGGGTGCCACGATGTCGGCCCCGGCCCGCGCCTGAGACACGGCCGTTTTCGCCAGGAGATCGAGCGTAGGGTCGTTGAGAATCTCCTCCTCCTGCACCACACCGCAGTGTCCGTGGTCGGTGTATTCGCACAGGCAGACGTCGGTGATCACCAGGATGTTGTGCACTTCCTTCTTGATCGCCGACGCCGCCTCCTGGACCGTGCCGTGCGCGTCATACGCCCCCGAGGCCCTGGCGTCCTTTGCCTCGGGAATGCCGAACAGGAGGACGGCCGGCACTCCGAGCGAGCGGGCCTCCTGCGCCTCGGCCACCGCCTCGTCCACGGACAGGTTGTACTGACCCGGCATCGACGGAATTTCCCGCCGCACCCGTTTGCCGGGACAGACGAACAGGGGAATGATGAGGTCGCCGGGAGACAGATCGGTCTCGCGGACGAGCGCACGGATCAGCTCCGAGCGCCGCAGCCGCCGCGGGCGGTGGACAGGGAAGCCCATCAGCAGGCCCCCTCAATCATCCTCGTCCCCTTCGTGGAAGAAGTAGGCGGCGCAGAACGACGAGCAGAACACCCGGCCGCTGCGGACATGCTTGTGCTCCTCGCAGATCATCTTGTGACAGATCGGGCATTTGTAGAGGTAGGCTTGGTCTTCGCCGACAGCGCACTCTTTGCATTGTTCCACGCGCGCTCCCCTTCGAAGCCGGGCGAATTATAGGTCACGCCTCGAAGAATAATCCAGGAGCCCGGCCTGCGCGGGCCGCCCGTCAGCCATCGCCGGGACGAGGCGCCGGCCCCTGCGCCCGCCGGGCACGGGTCCGGCTTGCTGCGCAAGCCTCCCCTCTCTTCGCCTTGCGCCGCCCGTCGCGCTGGATTGCGCGCGCCGGGTCCCCAGCGCAAGGTCTCAGAAGGCCCGGCGAACGCGGCGGCCGGCGCCTCGTCGCGACTACCCCGACGGTTCGACCCACTGAGGGCCGGTCTCGATCAGTCGGGGCCACTCGCGGGGCGGCTCGCGCCGGCATCGAAATGAGGCTCCCCTGGGGCCGACCCAGGCTGAGTGGCGGGCCGCAACGCGGTGCGGCGATTTTGAGCCGCGCCATGCGGACGAGATGACTACCCGGAAGCCCGCGCGAGCGAATATGAGGCGCGCCGCGTTGCGACCCGCCACCCCAGACTGAGGATGGCCCCGGGTGCTCTTACCTTGACACCTCCCGGAAACGTCCCATAGAATCAGCGCTCACGACGCAAGGCGGTGTAGCTCAGATGGTTAGAGCACGCGGCTCATATCCGCGGAGTCCGGGGTTCGAATCCCTGCACCGCTACCAGATGCCTCAGCACCAAGCCGAACGATGACGCACGTCATCTCGACCGTCGAGCGACAGGTGCGGCGGACGATCGCCCGCTACGAAATGCTCCGACCGCAGGACCGGGTGCTGGTCGCGGTGTCGGGCGGATCCGATTCGACCGCTCTCCTGGCGCTCCTGCACCGGCTGGCGCCCGAGATGAAGCTCGACCTCCATGTGGCGCACCTGGATCACGGCTGGCGCGGCCGGGCCTCGGCACGGGACGCCGAATTCGTGAGGCGGACGGCGGTACGCCTGCGCCTGCCCGTCA
Source organism: Acidobacteriota bacterium (assembly GCA_003223135.1). Lineage (GTDB taxonomy): Bacteria > Acidobacteriota > Polarisedimenticolia > Gp22-AA2 > Gp22-AA2 > Gp22-AA3. The sequence continues at coordinate 62,253 of QHXX01000023.1, forward strand.
CCGTCGGGCACCTCGGGCCGCGCGTCTGGCAGGCGGGGGAGGGACGACAGTCGTCGCGCGAAGCACGGGCGCGCGAGCTGCGCCACCGGTTCCTCGTCGAGACGGCGCGCGAGATCGGGGCGCACAAGGTGGCCCTCGGGCACACGCGCGACGATCAGGCGGAGAGCTTCCTGCTGCGTCTTTTGCGCGGCTCGGGCGCGCGCGGACTGGCCGGCACTTACCCGGTGGTTGACGGATTTATCATTCGTCCGCTCATCGACACGAGACGCGGTGACCTCCTGGCCTATCTCAAGGAGAAGCACGTGTCCTACAGGGTCGATGCGACCAACCGGGACCTGACCTTGACGCGCAACCGGGTCCGCCGGAAGCTCCTGCCTCTTCTGGAGCGCGAGTTCAACCCCAAAATCGTCGAGGCCCTGGCGCACGCCGCCGACCTGCTTCGCGACGAAGACAACTATCTCGGGGACCTGGCGGAGGCGAAGTACCGGCAGATCGTCTCCCGCCGCGGCGACAGCGTCGTGCTGCGGGCGCGGGAGCTTCAGGACCTGCCGGTGCCCGTGCGCCGCCGCATCCTGAGGCTGGCCCTGGCGGAAGTGCGGGGCGACCTGCGCCGCATCGCGCTCCAGCACGTGGAGCAGTCGCTGAGCCTACTCGACGGACCCCGCCGCCGCGGCCGCGTGTCGCTCCCCGACGGCACGGCGGTGGACGTCCGGGAGGGTCAGCTCCGCATCGCCCGTCAGGCCGGAGCCGCGGGTCCGGAAACGGACGCCGGGACCGAGGCGAGATCGCCGCGCGAGGCGCTGTGCCCGGTCCCCGGCGAGGTGGCCCTGCCGGGCTTCGGCCTGCGCCTGCGGGCCACGGTGGTGCCGCGCGAGGATCTGTCGGTCGATCTCCGGACCGGGGGGAGGGAGCGCGCCTTCCTCGACGCCGACCTTTTGCCGGGGCCGCTCCTGATTCGCCCGCGGCGTCCGGGTGACCGCTTCGTGCCCCTCGGGGCCCCCGGCACCCGCAAGGTGAAATCGTTCCTGATCGACCGGAAGGTGCCGGTCGACGACCGCGGCCGGATTCCCCTGGTCCTGTCGGGCGACCGCATCGCCTGGGTGGTGGACCACGAGATCGACGATCGCTTCAAGGTCACGGACGCGACCAGGCGGATCCTGGTCCTGGAGAAGGCCCCGCCACGATGAAGCTATCGAGCGAAGTCCTTCGCTCCGAGACCGAGATCGCCGAGCGGCTCAAGGCCCTCGGCAAGGAGATCACCCGCGAGTACGCCGGCCAGGAGATCTCCGTGCTGGGCGTCCTGAAGGGGGCATTCATTTTCCTGGCCGACCTGACCCGGCACATCCGCCTGCCAATGGAAATCGGCTTCGTGGAGAGCGTGGCCTCCCGCCGGTCCGACTCCCTGACCGAGATCGTCTTCTCCACCTCTCTGCGCTTTTCCTCTTCATTCCGCATCGAGGGGACCCACCTGCTCATCGTGGAAGACATTCTCGACACGGGCGTCACGCTGGCCTACCTGTGCGAGCAGATCCAGCTCTACCAACCCCGGTCGCTCAGGGTCTGCACCCTCTTGGACAAGCCGCACCGCCGCAAGGTCGACATCAAGCCGGATTACGTCGGGTTCCAGGTCCCCGACAAGTGGGTCGTCGGGTACGGCCTCGATTACCAGGGAAAGTACCGGAACCTGCCGTTCCTGACCTACGTCGAATAAGTGACGGCGGGATGGGCCGGAGGCCGTCATTGAAAGACGGACCGTTTCGGTCTATATTTAGGCCTACGCAAAGGAGTCCAATCCGTTGAACACGCTTCTCAAGAACATCGCTTTCTGGACGCTCATTATCCTCGCGGTCCTCTTCTTCTATAAGTTTCTGAGCGCCAACCGCCCGGACCAGGTCGAGATCTCCTTCAGCCGGTTCATGGAGGACGTCGACCAGGGTCAAGTCGGCAAGGTCACCATCACCGGCAGCGAGATCACGGGCGAGTACAAGCAGCTGGGGCCGGACGGCCAGCCGAAACGGTTCACCACCTACGCCCCGGACTATAACGATCTGGTCAAAGACCTTAGAAAGGCCGGCATCAGCATCGAGGCGCGCAAGCCGAAGGAGTCGACCTACCTCGTCACCATCCTGTCCTGGCTGCCGATGCTCGTCCTGATCGGCATCTGGATATTCTTCATGCGGCAGATGCAGAGCGGTGGGAACAAGGCGCTGTCCTTCGGCAAGTCCAAGGCCCGCCTCTCCAGTAGCCAGGCCAAGAAAGTCACCTTCAAAGACGTGGCGGGGGTGGAAGAGGCCAAGGAGGAGCTGGAGGAAATCATCGAGTTTCTGAAGGAGCCGCAGAAATTCCAGAAGCTGGGCGGAAAGATCCCCAAGGGGGTGCTCCTGATGGGCCCGCCGGGAACCGGCAAGACGCTCCTGGCACGGGCGATCTCGGGCGAGGCGAACGTCCCGTTCTTCTCGATCTCCGGCTCCGACTTCGTGGAGATGTTCGTCGGCGTCGGCGCCTCCCGAGTGCGGGACCTGTTCGAACAGGGAAAGAAGAACGCCCCCTGCATCATCTTCATCGACGAGATCGACGCCGTCGGCCGGCACCGCGGGGCGGGGCTGGGCGGCGGCCACGACGAGCGCGAGCAGACCCTGAACCAGCTCCTGGTCGAGATGGACGGGTTCGAGTCGAACGACGGCGTCATCCTGATCGCCGCGACGAACCGGCCTGACGTCCTCGATCCGGCGCTGCTCCGTCCCGGCCGCTTCGACCGGCGCGTGGTGGTGCCGCGACCGGACGTGAAGGGGCGCGAGGAGATCTTCAAGGTCCACACCCGCAAGATCCCGCTCTCCGACGACGTGGACCTCGCCGTTCTGGCGCGCGCCACCCCGGGATTCTCGGGGGCCGACCTGGCCAACCTGGTGAACGAGGCGGCTCTCAACGCCGCGCGCTACAACAAGAAAGTCGTCCTCATGGAGGACTTCGAGACCGCCAAGGACAAGGTCCTCATGGGGAGCGAGCGGCGCTCGCTCATCATCTCCGAGAAGGAGAAGCGGCTGACGGCCTACCACGAGGCGGGGCACGCCCTGGTCGCCACCTTCATGCCGCACGCCGACCCGATCCACAAGGTCACCATCATCCCGCGCGGAATGGCGCTGGGCGTGACCCAGCAGCTTCCGCTCGACGACCGGCACAACTACACGCGTGACTACCTGGAGAGCACCCTGTCGGTGATGATGGGCGGGCGCGTCTCGGAGCAGATGTTCATGAGTGTCTTGACCACCGGCGCCGGAGACGACCTGGAGAAGGCGACCGATATGGCCCGCAAGATGGTGTGCGAGTGGGGCATGAGCGACGCCCTCGGGCCGCTCACGTTCGGAAAGAAGGAGGAGCAGATCTTTCTGGGCCGCGAAATCGCCCAGCACCAGGATTACAGCGAGGCGACGGCCGTCCTGATCGACCAGGAGGTCAAGAGACTCTGCCTCGACGCCTATGACCGGGCAAAGCAGGTCGTGGAGAAGAACCGCGACGCCCTGGTGCGCGTGGCGGAGGCGCTCCTGGAGTACGAGGTCCTCGACGGCGAAGAGGTGGCCGCCCTGGTGAAGGGCGACGACGTCTCGACCCTGGCCGCCCGCAAGCGCCCGAAGAAGCGGCCCGAGGCGGCCCCGCAGGTGGCGCGCCCGACCGCCGAGTCGGCCGGCGAGCGGCGCGGCCCGGCGATAGCACCCGATCCGATCAAGCAGCCTTCGTGAGGGGTTGCCTCGCCGCCCGGCACGCGGCCTGGCTTCCCGCCGGGTCCCCCGCCTCCGCACGAACTCCGCCGCGAACCTTCATATTCTCCGGCCGGGCACCCGTCCAGCGCGCGCGTGTATGCCCTTCAACGCACTGATCGTCTCCTCCGATTCCTTCCCCGTCCGTGCCGACGAACGCCGGCGCCTCGGTATCCCCGCGCGCCGGACCGACGGCGCCGTGCGCGCCGTGCGGCTTGAGGGGGTCCCCCCCAAGACGGCCCGCGCCCTGGTCGAGATCATGGGCGGCGCGGGAGGGTGCGCCCAGGCCGCGGGCATGCGGCGTGGCGGGAGGGCGGTCGTCATTCTGCAGGGCGACGGCGTTCACTATCACGCTTTCCTCGAGAAGGCCTCCCGGCGCGAGTCGACTCGCGAGGCGGCGCTCGAGATGCGCGACGTCCTGATGCGGGCCTCCACCTGGCCGCGCGTCCTGGCCCTGGCCCGCGGCCGGCTGCCCCTCGGGCAGCGCACCCTCATCATGGGCATCCTGAACGTCACCCCCGACTCGTTCTCCGACGGGGGTCAGTACCTCGATCCGTCCCGGGCCGTCGACCGGGCGGTGCAAATGGCGCGACAGGGGGCCGACCTGATCGACATCGGCGGCGAGTCAACCCGCCCCGGGTCGAAGCCGGTATCCCTCAAAGAGGAGTTGCGGCGGGTCATGCCGGTCCTCGAGGCGGTGGTCGAGGCCGTCCGGGCCCTTCCCGACCGGCGGCCGTTCCTGTCGGTCGACACGCGCAAGGCGGAGGTCGTCCGGCGCGCCGCCGCCGCGGGTGCCGACCTGATCAACGACACTTCCGGCCTGACGCACGACCCGGCCATGGCGGCGGCCGTGGCGGAGAGCGGACTTCCGCTCGTATTGCAGCACATCCGCGGCACGCCCGGGACCATGCAAAAGCACCCGCGCTACACACATCTGATGCCCGAGATCGCCGCCTTCCTGCGCGTGCAGATGGAAAAGGCCGTTCGTGCCGGCGTGCGTGAGGATAAGATCGTCATCGATCCCGGCATCGGGTTCGGCAAGCGCCGCCGGGACAACCTGGCGATCCTTCGAAATCTGGAAGTGCTTGTCTCGCTGGGGCGGCCGATCCTGGTTGGCGCGTCGCGCAAGTCGTTCCTCAAGGAGGGACACCCCCTGCCGCCCGCCGACCGTCTGGAGGCGAGCCTCGCCGCGGAGGCATTGGCCATCGCGGGGGGCGCTGATATTATTCGGGTGCATGACGTCCGGGAGGCGGTACGCGTTGCCTCCCTATGCGATGCCGTCCTCAGAAACCATGATTGAATCGCTGCTCTCGCAGATCGCGTCCTACAGCTTCGACTGGCGCGATCTCCTCGACATTCTTCTGATGACCGTGCTGATCTACCAGATCGGTCTGCTGCTGAAGGGCACGCGGGCGCTGCAGACGCTCCTCGGCGTCCTTCTCGTGGTCGTTGCCTACGGGATCACCGCCCCGGAGCGCCCCCTGTATCTGCGCACGTTCCACCGGGTGCTCGGGCAGGTGCTCTTCTACTCTCCCTTCGCCATCATCATTCTGTTCCAGACGACCATCCGGCGGGCCCTGGCCAGGCTCGGGCGGACGTCGCTCCTGCGCCTGGGCTATCACGAGATGACCGAGAAGATGCTGGACGACATCGTGCACGCCGCCACGTCGCTCGCGGCCCGGCCGACCGGTGCGCTCATCGTGATCGAGAGGGAGCAGGCGCTCCCCGATCAGATCGAATCCGGCATCCAGATCGACGCCGCCATCTCCTACGACCTCCTGATGAACATCTTCACTCCCGGATCGCCCATGCACGACGGTGCGGTGATCATCGGCGAGGGGCGCGTGAAGGCCGCCTCCTGTTTCCTGCCGGTGACCACCGATCCGCGGCTGTCGCGGGAGTATGGGTCGCGGCACCGGGCGGCGATTGGCTTGACCGAAGAATACGACAGCGTGGTGATCGTGATCTCGGAGGAGCGCGGCACCATCTCCGGGGCGGTCGAGGGGCGGCTTTTGGGTCCGCTCGACGCCGTCTCGCTGAAATCGTTCCTGCGTACCCACCTCGGAGGGCGTTCGTCCCGGCGCGACGCCCACACGGCCGCGGAGAGGACGCACGCGGCCTAGGAGTGTGTTCGCGTCCAGGGATATCTTCGCGTCATGCGGTTCAGCCTGAGACAGAACCTTTACTTGAAGCTCTTCTCGCTGATTCTGGCGGTCGTCTGCTGGTACGTCGTGCGCGGCGAGGAGGAGCGGGTGAGAGACTATGCCGTGCCGCTCGAGTACACGAATCTGCCCTCCTCCTACGACCTGTCGGGGCAAGTGATCGACACCGTCGCCGTGCGCCTGCGCGCCCCCGAGCCGGTCCTGCGGACGATCACCGAGGACCGCCTGTCGGCCCGCATCGATCTGTCGAAGGCGCCTCTGGGAGAGCAGTACATCACGCTCACTCCCGGGATGATCGGTGTCCCGGGTGGCGCCCGGGTCGATCAGGTCAACCCCGACCTCATCAAGGTGCGGATCGAACGCAAGATCAAGCGCGAGGTGCCGGTGGTGGCGGAGTTCGCCGGAGCTCCCCCTCGGGGTTACACGAAGATCCGGCACGTCATCGACCCGCCCATGGTGACGATCGAGGGACCGGCGAACGAGGTGACGCAGGTCATCCGGGCTCTGACCGGCACGATCCTTCTGGACGGCGAGACCGTCGACTACGAGGTCGAGGCCACGCCGATCCCCGACGCTCCATCCTGGAGCCGGGTGCACGGCGTGGCGCCGCAGGGGCCGGTGCGGGTCTCCGTGTCGATCGGCCCCGCCGGGGGCGCCTCGGAACGCGGCACCGGGTCGCCTACAGGAGACGCGCGATCCCGGGCGGCGGCCCGGCGGACGCCGCGGCGGATCGACACCGGGCGAAGATGAGGGTCTTGCGATGAAGCGCCTGTTCGGGACCGACGGCATCCGCGGAGTCGCCGGGATGTTCCCCCTGGACGAAGCGACGGTCGTGCGCATCGGCCGGGCGCTTGCCGAATCGCTACGTGCCACGAGAGGCGGCCCGCCGCGCGTCGTCGTCGGCCGTGATACACGCGAATCGGGCCCCGCCATCGAGGCGTCCCTGGCGCGCGGTGTCGTCGAGGCCGGCGGCCGCGTCGACCTGGGCGGTGTTCTCACCACCCCGGCGATCGCCTGCGTCACGCGCCTGGTCGGTTACGACGCGGGCCTGGTCGTCTCGGCCTCGCACAACCCTTACCGCGACAACGGGATCAAAATCTTTTCGCACACGGGCGAGAAGCTCTCCGACGAGACGGAGGCCACCATCGAGCGCAGCGTCCTCGACGGGCCGGGGGCGCATGACCCGGGCGGGGCGTCCCCCTCCCGACGGGCCGCGGCGCCCGCCTGGCGCTTGGACCACGCTTTGCCCGGCCCGCCGGCTCTGGACGAGGCCCAGCTGGCCGAGCGCTACCTGGCGTGGCTCTTGAGCGCGGTCGGACCGGACGCCTCGCTCCGGGGTACCAGCATCGTCATCGACTGCGCCAATGGCGCCGCCTGCTCACTGGCCCCCGAGCTCTTCCGGCGCGCCGGGGCGACGGTGGCGGCAATTCACGATCAGCCCGACGGCCGCAACATCAATGAAGACTGCGGCTCCCTCTACCCGGAGCGGCTGGCGGCCGAAGTCCGGAGGCAGAAGGTGCGCGCCGGTCTGGCGTTCGACGGCGACGCCGACCGCTGTCTTCTCGTGGACTCGACCGGGCGCCTCCTGGACGGTGACTACGTCCTGTACCTGGCGGCCAGGGACCTCAAGGCGGCGGGACGCCTGCGCGGCAACGCGGTCGTCGGCACCGTCATGTCCAACCTGTGGCTCGATCGGGCGCTGCGGGACGAGGGGATCCGTCTCCTGCGCGCCCCGGTCGGCGACAAATACGTCCTGGAGGAGATGCAGCGCGGCGGCTACGTTCTGGGGGGGGAGCAGTCGGGCCACATCATCTTCCTGGAGAGGGCGACCACGGGAGATGGTCTCCTGACCGGACTTCTTGTCCTCGACCTGCTGCGCCGCGGAGGGATCGACCTCTCCGAGTGGGCGGCGAGCGTAAGGCCCTGTCCTCAAGTGCTGGTCAACGTGCCGGTCCGCGCCCGGCCCCCCCTGGACTCGCACCCGCGCATCGGCCCGGCGATAAGGGACGAAGAGCGGAAGCTCGGCGACGGCGGCCGGCTTCTCGTCCGCTACTCCGGCACCGAGCCGAAGGCGCGCATCATGGTAGAGGGCGAGTCGCCGCAGGCGGTCGAGCAGACGGCCGCGCGCTTGAAAGCGATCATCCAGGACGAGATCGGACAGGAACCGTGACCAAGGAGACCCGATGGAGCCGGTGAGACTCGGAGTCAACGTCGATCACGTCGCCACGATCCGCGAAGCGCGCCGTGGGCGCGAGCCGGACCCGGTCGCGGCCGCGGTCCTGGCGGAGCTGGCGGGCGCCGACGGCATCACCGTGCACCTGCGCGGCGACCGCCGTCACATCCAGGACAGGGACGTGGACCTGCTGCGCCGTACCATCGGCACGCGCCTGAACCTGGAAGCGGCGGCGACGCCGCAGATGGTCACCGTCGCGGCGACCCACAAGCCGGACACGGTGACGCTCGTGCCGGAGCGCCGCGAGGAGATCACGACGGAGGGAGGGCTCGACGTCCTTCTGAACCACAACCTGGTGCGCAAAACGGCGCAGGACCTCAGGGCGGCGGGTGTCGTGGTGTCGGTCTTCGTCGATCCCGACTTCGACCAGATCAAGGCGATCGCCAAGCTCGAGATTGGGCTGATCGAGATCAACACCGCCAAATACTCCGAGGCGATGAAACCCGAGCAGGCGGCCGCCGAGGCCGGCAAGGTGTCGCAGTGCGCCCGCGCCGCCGCCAGGCTGGGTCTCAAGGTCCTCGCCGGCCACGGCCTGAACTATCGCAACGTCCGCCGCGTCGTCGAGATCCCCGAGATCGAGGAGCTCAACATCGGCCACTCGATCGTGGCGCGCGCCTCTCTCGTCGGCATGGAGAGGGCCGTGCGCGAAATGAAGGAGCTCATGCGCCGATGAAGCGCTACGCGGCCTACGATCCTCCCGAGTACGTCGCCTTCAAGCCGGACCCGGAGGTCATGGCGGAGTACCGCGAGACCCTGAGGCGCGACCCGCGGCGCGCCCGCCTCATCGAGAAGCTCGACAGGGAGGCCCTGAACGCGGGAGCCTGTTGCGAGATGGGGATGCCGGTGGCGCAGATGCTGAAGGCGTACCTCGGCACCGCCGACCAGATCACGCGCGGCCGCGACCTGCACACCGGCGACCCTTCGCTGGGTGTTCTCCCCCCGACCAGCCTGATGGGCAGCTTCGTCCCGGTCTTCACGGGGATCGGCCTCGCCTTCAAGCAGCGCCGGGAAAAGCGCGTCGGGCTGACCTGGCTCGGTGACGGCGCCAGCCGGACCTCCGCCTTCCACGAGGGGATCAACTTCGCCGCCGTCCTCGGCGTGCCGGTGATTTTCGTCGTGCAGAACAACCAGGTGGCGCTCGGCACCGCCGTCGAGAAGCACAGCCGTGGCCCGATGGACGAGCTGCGGCATGTCTATGGCATGGACGGAGCCTCCTGCGAGGGGAACAATGTTCTGGACGTGTACGCGGCGACGAGTCTCCTTGCGGAGCGCTGCCGCAAGGGGAAGGGACCCTTCCTCCTGACCGCCCGAACGTTCCGGATGGGAGGGCACGCCACTCACGACGAGGCCGAGGCCCGGGCCCTGTTCACCAACGAACAATTCCGTTATTGGGGGCTCCGGGATCCCATCGGCACGTATGAGGCCTATCTTAAAGAGGACGCCCCCGCCCTGGATGGCAGGAAGCGCGCGGCCGGCGCCCGCCGCGCGGTCAACACCCGCATCCTGGAGGAGACCGAGGCGAGGGTCATCGCCGAGGTCGAGGCGGCCGAAGCAGAGGCGCTCGCGAGTCGCAGGAGCCTCATGCCCGAGCCCGAAGACGCGGTGCGTGGCGTCTACGCCGAGCCCGGGACGCCCGGGACCCTGGTCACCCGTCCGGCTCGCGCCGCGGGCGCCCGGCGGGTATCATAGCCAGGCAGGGGCTTTTGAGGAGGGCACCCCCCGAATGCGCGCCAAGACAGCCGAGCCGAGCCGGGTCAAGGGCGAGCTCGACCCGCAGGAACTCAAGAACCTCGGGCTGGCCCGCGAGGATTTGATCGCGATCTACCGAACCATGCTCCTGTCGCGCCGGATCGACGACAAGGAGATCCAGCTCAAGCGCCAGAACAAGATCTACTTTCAGATCAGCGGCGCCGGCCACGAGGCGGTCCTGACCGCGGCCGGCCGGCTTCTGCGTCCCGGGCATGACTGGTTCTACCCGTACTACCGCGATCGGGCGCTCTGCCTGCAGCTCGGCGTCACGCCGCGCGAGATGTTCCTCGAGGCCGTCGGATCGTCCGAGGATCCGGCCTCGGGCGGCCGGCAGATGCCGAGCCACTGGGGCCACGCCGGCCTGCGGATCGTGTCGCAGTCGAGCCCGACCGGCACGCAATTCCTGCAGGCGGTCGGCTGCGCCGAGGCCGAGCGGATGCTCGACCCGGACTCCGACGCCGTGGTGTATGTCTCCGGCGGCGACGGCGCCGTCAGCGAGGGAGAATTCTGGGAGTCGATCAACGCCGCCTGCCTGCGCAAAGCGCCGGTCCTGTATCTGATCACCGACAATTCCTTCGCCATCTCCGTGCCGATCGAGGTGCAGACCGCCGGCGGCAGCATCTCGGCCCTGGCGCGCTCCTTTCCGGGGCTCCAGGTCGAGGAGGTGGACGGCTGCGATCCGATCGCATCGTATGCCGTGCTGAAGCGCGTCATCGACCACCTGCGTTCGGCCCCGACCGGCCCGGCGCTCGTGCACGCCCGCACCATCCGCCCGTACTCGCACTCGCTCTCGGACGACGAGCGCCTCTACAAGACCGAGGCCGAGCGCGACGAAGAGGCGAGGCGCGACCCGATCCCGGTCTTCGGGCAGATCCTGATCCAGAGCCGGGTGGCCGACCAGGGGTTCCTGGAAGCCGTCCGCGAGGAGGTCGACCGCGAGGTGGACGAGGCGGCGCAGTCGGCGCTCGCGGCCCCGAAGCCCGACCCCGCAACCGTCACCCTGCATGTCTTTTCCGAAGAGGTCGATCCGACCTCCGTCCGCTTCGACGCTCCCCCCAGCCTTTCGGGCGAGCCGCGCACCATGGTCGACCTCCTGAACGACTGCCTGCGCGACGAGATGCAGCGCAACGACCGGATCGTGGTGTTCGGAGAGGACGTGGCCGATTGCAGCCGCGCGGACCATCTGAACGCGGTGAAGGGGAAGGGTGGAGTCTTCAAGGTCACGCACAATCTGCAGCGACGCTTCGGGGCGGAGCGCGTCTTCAACACGCCGCTCGCCGAGGCGGCCATCATCGGCCGGGCCATCGGCATGGCGACGCGCGGCCTGAAGCCGGTCGTCGAGATCCAGTTCTTCGACTATTTCTGGCCGGCGATGATGCAGGTGCGCAACGAGCTCGCACCGATGCGCTGGCGTTCGAACGGCGCTTTTTCCTGCCCGGTCGTCGTGCGCGTGCCCGTCGGCGGCTACCTGCAGGGTGGCGCCGTGTACCACAGCCAGTCGGGCGCGTCGCTGCTCACGGCGATTCCCGGGTTGCGCGTGGTGATGCCCTCGAACGCCCTGGATGCGAACGGACTGCTGCGCACCGCCATCCGGTGCGACGACCCGGTGATGTTCCTGGAGCACAAGCACCTCTACCGACAGACCTACAACAAGAGCCCCTACCCCGGTCCGGACCACTCCATCGCGTTCGGCCGCGCCAGGGTCGTGCGCCAGGGCGGCGATCTGACCGTCGTGACCTACGGTGCTCTGGTCGAGCGATCGCTGCGCGCCGCGAAGACGGTGGCGACGCAGGGGACCGAGAGCGAGGTCGTCGATCTGCGTTCGCTCAATCCGTTCGACTGGGAGACGGTGGCCGCCTCGGTGGCCAAGACCGGCAAGGTGATCGTGGCCTACGAGGACTCGATGTCCTTCGGCTACGGCGCGGAAATCGCGGCCCTGATCGCCGACCGGCTGTTCGAGTTCCTTGACGCTCCCGTCCGCCGCGTCGCCGCCCTCGACACCTTCGTCGCCTACGAGCCGGGGCTCGAGGACCGGATCCTGCCGCAGGTCGACGACCTCGTCCGCGCGATGCAGGAGTTGAGCGCGTACTGATGCTTCTTCGCAGGCCTGTCTCCGTCCGCCTGACCGGCGTCCTCGCCGTCGGAGCGTTTCTGTCCTGGGCCGCCGCCGCTCCCTTTCCGACCTACGCGATCTCGGCCGGCGAAGCCCGCACGACCTCGTTCAAGCTGCAGTCGGAGGGGATGCGCCTCTACAAGGAAGGAAAGTACAAGGACGCCATCGAGGCGTTCCGGCAGGTCGTCAATCTCAATCTCAACTCGTTCATGGCGTTCCACTACCTCGGACTATCGCTGCTCGCCGACCGGCGCTACGGTGAGGCGATCGAGCCGCTCAAGATCGCCCTCGACCTGCAGCCCGATTACGTGCAGGCCCACCTGGCCCTGGGCGACGCCTATCTGAAACAGGGCGATACGACCGAGGCGCGCGCCGAGTACCTGCGCGCCCTCGAGCTGCAGCCGGCGTACGCCGCCGCGTTCGACGGTCTCGGTCGACTGTTCGAGGTGAAAGGCGAAGACGACCAGGCCGAGCAGCAGTACCGCAAGGCGCTCGAGATCAACGTCGCCTTCGGCGACGCCTACACGCACCTCGGCGACCTCTACCTGCGCAAGAACCGCCCCGAGGACGCCATCGTTCTCTTCCTCAAGGCGATCTCGGTGAAGCCCGACTTCAGCAGCGCCTACACCCGCCTCGGCGTCGCCTCCGCGAAGGAGAGGATGTACAACGACGCCATCGCCGCCATCCGCAAGGCGCAGACGCTGTCGCCGCAGGATCCGGAGCCTTACGTCTCCCTGGCGCGGATCTACCTCGAGCTGCAGAGCTTCCGGCGGGCCGAAGCGCAGATCCAGGCGGCCCTGGCGCAGGACAACAACAGCCCCGAGGCGCACCTCGTCCTGTCCGATCTGAAACGCTCGCAGGAGGACTTCGACGCCGCCGTCGAGGTCCTGCAAGGTCTCTACGAGCGCGGCATCGAGGACACTCTGATGCGCCGCGCCGTCGCCGAGGCCCTGAAAAGCGCCCGCCTGGACGCCACCCGCCATGCCTCGCTCAAGGCCGCAACCGAGGCGCCTCCGCCCCGGCCGCAGGCGTTCATCGACTTGGCGCGCTTTGTCTCGAGCCAGGGGGCGCACAGGCACGCTGCCGATCTTCTGGTGCTGGCGGCGACTCTCGTCGAAACGTCGCCGGCGAGCGCCGCCGCGGCGGCGGGCCCCGCGCGACCTTCCGGCACGACGGCGTCCGCTCCGCCGCTCGATGCGGCCCAGGTGCGCTATCAGGCGGGTCTCGAGTTCATGGCCGCGGGCCTTCTTTCCCAGGCGGCCGACCTGTTCGAGAGCCTGGCCGGCGCCGGCGCTCCCGCCGCAATGCCCGAAGCGGCGCCCGGAATCGCGGCCCCGGGCGTGAAGGCCGCTCCTGACCTGAGCGCCGCCGCGCTGTTCAACCTCGGGGTGGCGCGCGCCGGGCTGCATCTCGACGAGCAGGCGGCCCAGGCGTTCACCTCGTACCTCGGCCGCTCCCCGAACGACGAGCGCGCCTACCTGTATCTCGGCAACGCCTACCTGCGTCTCGGGAAGAAGGACGACGCCCGCGCCGCCTACGAGTCGTTCCTCGAGCGCGCCGCGCCCGGACCGGACAACGCGCACGTGGAGAAGATTCTGAATGACCTCGGCACGGAACCCAAGGGACGCGCCACGGGGAGCGCGCCATGATGCGGATCGCCGCGCGCCCCTGTCGTGCGCCGCTCACGCGCGCTTTCGCTCTGTCCCTTCTCCTGGCCTGGACCGGCACAGGCAGCCGAGGTCAGGAGCCGGGCCCTTCCCCGGCGCCTTCGCCTGCACCCCCGACAGCACCCGGCGTCGCGCCGCTTCCCGCGGCGCCCGAGGCGGCGCCGGCCGAAGGCACCGAGAAGACCCTGCCGAAACCGCCGCAGGTGCGCACCCGCAAGGGGTTCTCCATCCGGATCACCAATCCCGCTCACAACGACTTCCGTTTCGGCCGATCGGAGATCGACGCGGAGGTGACCGCGGCCGACCCCGCGCTGGTCGACAAGGTCGAGTTCTTCGTGGACGACCGGCTCGTGTTCATCGACACCGAGGCGCCGTACAAGTGCTTCTTCGACTTCGGCGCCGAGCCGCGCTCCTGGGTCATCCGCGCCACGGCCTACCACAAGGAAGGCGTCACCGTCTCCGACACGGTCATCCTGAAGCGCGTGGTCCTCAATTACGCGGTCGAGGTGAACCGCGTCATCCTGTACGCCACGGCCTACAGCCGGGAGGGCGAGCGGCACTACGCACTCGACCTGAAGAAGGACGACCTGGTCCTGGAAGAGGACGGTGCCCGGCAGAAGATCATCGATTTCTATGTCGAGAAACGGCCGGTGGACCTCGCGGTCATCCTGGACAGCAGCGGCAGCATGCAGCCGGCGATGGACAAGGTGCACAACGCCGCGAGCCGGTTCGTCGACACGCTCGGGAGCGAGGATAAGGCGCTCGTCATCGACTTCGACGAAAAGGTCTATCTCCTGCAGGACCTCACGGACGACAAGAACCTGCTGCGCAAGGCCATCATCAGCACGAACGCTCTCGGCGGCACGGCGCTGTACGACGCGCTCTACGCCTCGTTCCGCAAGCTGCGCGCCATCGAGGGGCGCAAGGCGATCATCCTTCTGACCGACGGAGACGACACCGCCAGCAAGTTCTCCTTCAAGCGCATCCTCGACGAGGCGAAGATCTCCGACATCATCATCTTCCCCATCGGCATGGGCACGACCCTGCTCGACGTCGACCTGAGGCACGTCCTCAAGACGCTGGCGGAGGAGACCGGTGGCCGCGCCTACTTCCCGTCGAAGGTCGAGGAGCTGGAGGGGGTCTACAGGCAGATCGCCGAAGAGCTGAAGAGCCAGTACTACATCACCTACGAACCGACCAACACCGTGTGGGACGGCCGCTGGCGCAAGATCAAGCTGGAGGGCGCCTCCGGGCGGAACCTCGATATCCGGACGCGCAGCGGCTACTACGCCGTCAAGAAGACTGCGAAGTAGGGGAGGGTCGAGGCGCCGGTATCGGCACTTCTTTCGGCAGCCTCTCCAGAGGACCTTCCTTCGTGTTCAGCGGATAGTCGACGAGGCTGAGGCTGAGGTAGAGCCCGCTCATGGGCGATACCTCGACCGATTTCAAGTCGATCGGAACGTACCCCGGGGAGAAGACCAGCACACGGTACCGCCCCGGCGGGACGGCGGGGATCGCGAACGATCCGTCGTCCCCGGAGACGGCCTGGAAGAGCCCCTTCCCGTCCAGCGCCACGATCGTCACCGGCACGTCGGCGACCGGCCGCTTCTCCGCATCCACGAAGGTGCCGCGGAAAGGGACCCCGGTCGCCGCCTCGGGCGCGCCGTCCCGGGGGATGCCGTCGCCCGCGCCCGCTGGCTTTCTCTTCGCCACGAGCCCGGCGAGCGGGTCCGCCTTGTCGTCCTTGTGCGGTCCGACCTCGAAATCGACGATGTTCCGGAACGGCGGCCTGACCTCGATTCGCCCCTTCTTGCGGGCCGCGTCGTCACCGGCTCCGATTTCGATGTCGTACGTCCCGGCAGGCAGGTCCTTGAAGACGTACTGTCCCTTGTCGTTCGTTCCCGTGACACGCAGCTGACCGTCCTGACCACGCGCCGAGAGCTGCACCATCCACCCGCTCAGCGGTTTCTTCTTCGCGTCGTAGACTGCGCCGACGATGGTGCCGAAGACGATGCGCCCGATCTTTCCTCCCGCGGCCGTCGGCGCGGCCTGGTTCCCCTGGGACGCGGGCGCGCCGGAAGCGCCCTGCGCCGAACCCGGGTCGTCCTGGGGGGCAGGGGAGGGCGCCGGCCTCGGCTCGTCGGCGCGCGGCGCGATGCCGGGGGCGAGCAGAATTGCCGTGAGCAGGACCGCCGGAACCAGGCGACCCGACGCCCCGGACCGCCGTGGTGCCCGTCCCGAGATGATGGACATGGTGAAGGAATTATAGTCCAAGATCGCCGCCATGAAATTCGCCGCCGACTGCATGCTCGGGACCCTCGCCAAGTGGCTCATCCTGCTGGGCCATGACGTCGCCTACTTCCCCCGCATCGAGGACCCCGAGCTGGTTCAGATGGCCCGCCGGGAGGGCCGCACGATCCTGACGCGCGACCGGAGGCTCGTGCAGCGGAGGGACGCGAAGGACCACATCCTGATCGAAAGCCAGAACCTGCGCGACCAGATCCGCCAGGTGCTCGAGGAGCGGCGCCTCCGCATTCGTAAAGATAGCCTTTTCCGCCGCTGCATCAAGTGCAATCGACGCACGCTTGCGGTCGCCAGAACCAGCGTGCGCGCCGAAGTCCCGCCTTTCGTCTACAGGATGAAGCGCCGCTTCACCCGCTGCCCGGGCTGCCGCCAGGTCTTCTGGCGGGCGACGCACGTGGACCGGATGTTCCAGGACCTGCGGGCGCGGCTCGGACGGCCGTGAGTCGAGATGATCCGTTCGTTTGACAACCCGTCGGCCGCCGGGCTAGCATGACCCGCTTCAGCAAAGGCGCGCGGCGGCCTCGTTGGGCGGTTAGCTCAGCGGGAGAGCACCTGCCTTACAAGCAGGGGGTCACTGGTTCGAATCCAGTATCGCCCACCATGGGCCCCCGTCAGCGTGAGGGGGGCGCCGCGGGTCCCACCCGAGTGCGGGGTCGTAGTTCAGCTGGTTAGAACGCCGGCCTGTCAAGCCGGAGGTCGCGGGTTCGAGCCCCGTCGACCCCGCCATCGTCTCCAGCGCAATGCAGGATCGAGTCGTCCTGGAACGGTTGCACGGCGGAGCGGTCCTGCGCGCCATCCTCGACGCGCCGCCTGGGAACATCCTCGACATCGCCACGCTCTCCGACCTGAACCGTCGGGTCGCCGCCGAAGGCGGCTCCAAAGCACTCAAGGCCATCGTCTTCGAGGGGGCCGGTCCCAACTTCTCCTTCGGCGTGAGCATCCAGGAGCATCGCACGGACACCGTCGAGGAAATGCTTCGCGCCTTCCACGATCTGTTCAGAACACTCCTGCGGCTCGACCGGGTCCTGGTCGCGGTGGTGCGCGGCCGATGCCTGGGCGGCGGGTTGGAGCTGGCAAGTTTCTGCCACCGCGTCTTTGCTCACCCGCGGGCCCGACTCGGGCAGCCGGAGATCAATCTGGGGGTCTTTCCGCCGCTGGCCTCGGTCATTCTCCCCCTGCGCTGCGGCCAGGCGGTTGCCGACGAAGTCTGCCTGACCGGCCGGACGTTTTCCGCCCGCGAGGCCCTGGCACGGCGCCTCGTCGATGAAATCGCCGCCGATCCGCGGCGCGCCGCGGACCGATGGATCGCGAAGCATCTCCGGACGGCTGTAGTGTCCGGTGACGTCGAGGGCCATGCTCTCCTCGGCGATTTTCCCGAGGTCGAGGTCGGCGACGAGAATCTCTTCCCGGTCGAACACCGGGCCCGCCAGAATCGAGCCGTCCGGCGCGATGATGCACGACCCTCCGGCGCAGACCAGGGTGTCGGGCCTGCTCTTGATCTCGGCCGGAAGCTCCAAGTCCCGGGGAAGGTCGCGGGCCGCGGTGATCGAGCCCGCGGCCAGGACGAAGCAGCGCCCCTCGAAGGCGTAATGGCGGCTGGCGACCAGATACATGTCGCGAACGGTCGGCCAGTTGGCGACGTGGATCTCCTCGGCCGACTCGTGCATCGCCTGCCGGGCCAGCGGCATCCAGTGCTCCCAGCAGATGAGCGAGCCGACCCGGCCGGCGGAGGTCGTGACGGCCTCCAGACCGCTCCCGTCGCCCTGACCCCAGACCAGCCGCTCGGCGTGGGTAGGTACCAGCTTTCGGTGGCGGCTCAGGATCGACCCGTCGGATCCGATGAGCAGATTCGTGTTGTAGAGCGTCCCGTGGCCGGGGCCGGCCTCCACCTTCTCGTGCGCCCCGATGACGATCACCAGGCCATTCTCGCGGGCGGCGTCGCACAGGCGATCGGTCTCCGGGCCGGGAATGACGGGGCTGTTCTGGGCCAGCCGGGCGTAGGCCCGCTTGGCCGGCGCATGGTCCCAGGTGGCCGACCCGGGGCAGAGGTCGAGCCAGGCGGGATACCCGGGGAGCCACGACTCCCCGAAGGCCACCAGGTGCTCGGTCACCGGCTTGTCCTGGATGATGGTGCTCCTTTCATGGCTTCCATCGTCCATTTCGAGATCGATCGGAATGTACATCTTCTTGAAAGTGTCGTCTGCAGGCTGCTCGGAGCGGCCCTCCAGCAGGAACCCACCGTCCACCCGGGGCTGGATGCGGTATTCGATGTGGATCCTCGGGATGCCGCCATGGCGAACCCACTGATCGAAGAACCACCCCATGTCCTGGCCCAGGACCTCCCCGGCGACGCTCTCGAGGAGGTCGGTCGTCCCCCTCCCGTCCTGCGCGGCCCGCGCGAGAAAGCGCCGCAGGATCGCGAAGAAATTCTCGTCCCCTGCGATGCCGCGTAGCATGTGAAGCACGAGCGGACCACGGTCGAGGAGGAGTCTTTCCCTCTGTGGCATGCCCTTCGGTCCCGTGTGAAGGCTGGCGCCTTCGATCGACCCCGCCCCGGCAGACTTGCGGGCGTCGTGCCACCAGCGCGCCCGAATTTCTGAAGCATGCTTCCGTCCGGTCTCGTCCTTCAACAGCGCTTCCGTGGCCATGCCGGCGAAATATTCCGCCGCAGACTGGTACAGCCAGGCATCCTCATCCGAAATGACGAAGGCATCCATGCCGAACCACTGGTGCGCTACTTCGTGGGCCAGTATTTCTTCCCCCAACGCGGTTCCCGCTTCGAGGCGCTTCAGGACGTGAGGCTTGAGGAGGACCATTCCGGAAGCACCGAGCCCGTCGAACGGCGTCCGAGCCCGGGGGACTTCGACGATGTCGAGAGCCTCCTCGCGGTATGCGCCGAGTCGGTCGGCGAAGAAGTCGAGGAAGAAGCCGGCGTGTTTCGCCATCCTCGAGAGGAGGTCGTCGTCTTCCCGGAGAAGATGGACCCGCACCGGTGTGATGCCGGCCAGGAATTCCCGAGTGTGGTAGGCGCCGGCAAGAAGAGGCACCCACCGTTTCGGGACCCGCGCTGCGACCTCAAGCTCGCGTACATTCCCCGACTGGCGGGAGGACCTGACTTCGCCCGGCGCGACGGCCACCACAGGCGCCCGCGTCCTGACGTCGAGCGTGTAGGTGAACAAGCCCGGATCCGGGGCAACCGGTTCGGGGTACCAGGAGAACCAGTCGAACGAGAAGGAGCTGTCCTCTCGACCCTTGACCGCGAACACGTCTCCTTCGCACTCGAACCGAAGGCGCACCGTCGCGCCCCGAGCCGGGGCTGCAGGCAGGCGCACCAGGACACGACCGACCCGGTGGGCGAACTCGAGGGCGCGACCCTGATCGTCCGTGACCCGCCTCAGGTAGAGGACACGCTCGTCGGACGCGGGACCGCGGGCGCGCGGATTCCTGTGGCTCACCAGTTGGAACGGGAGGACATGGACACCCTCACGCGTGATGCTACAAGTCAGCTCGCTGACGATCGAGCCCGACCTGTTGTCGGCGGTGGCCACCTCCAGCCGCGCGTCCAGGAGCCGCGCCATGGCCGGCTCGCCGCGATCGTCCCCGCCCCGCCGGGCCGCGGTCAGTGCTCGATACCCTCCCTCCCTGGGATCCCAGACGGACAAGCTGCTGAGGAAAAGCTCGGCCTCATCCCACTCGTGCTCGAGGTCCATCATCCCACCACTGAAGCTGGCCTTCAGGTATTTCCCCCCGTTCATATCCGCAGTGGCGAGCACCTGATCGATCGACTCCCACTCCATCGCCCTCGCCAAATACTTCGTTTGCCTTGCGGGAGAGCTGTCAGAAAGGCCGATGTCTTCCCCGTGACCGTCGGCGACGGCCTTGGTTGTTCCCCAATCCCCGTTGGCCGGATCGAAGGACGACACGACGAGAACCTGGTCGAAACGGTCCGCGAAGATACCCTCGTGATAGAGGTCGAGCATATTCCTGCGTTCCAGGCTGCTCTCGAGGAGGCGCCCCTCCACGGGGTCGTCCGCCCGGTATGTGAACCGCCCCTCTCCTTCGAAGAGGAGACCCGCTTTCACACCCGCACGGGTCGTGATCGGATAGATCCATCCCGCCGTGAGCGTCACGTCCATGCCCCCCAGCATCATTTCCCTGTCCCGCACCGGCACACCCTCCCTGCCGACGGCGAGGGAGCGGTAGTCCTCCAGAATCGCTTGCAGGCTGTCGGGGCGGGGCGCCTCGGCCTGAGACGGAGCGGGGAGGCCACCCGGGACGATCCCCAGCAAGACCAACGGTATCCGCAGGCACCACCGCGTTCCGGAATGATGGCTGGCAGCTCTCATGGACGTCCTCGGATGGAGTCCTATCATGTCCCAAATCGGCGTGACGGTAGCGGAGAGATCCAAGAAATCGGCCCACGGTATGAAATCCTGTTGATCCTCCGGGGATTTGAGCGTATATGAGACGTCGTCGAGGGAACACCGTGAGCGCTTTCCAGACGATCTCCAGGAAGCTCCGCAGCGGCGCCAGCGCCGTCTGCGCCATGGTGTCCCCCGCCTGTTGCTGCTGTTGTTGTTGTCGGCCAACACGGCCGACCGGCGGCAGCGGGCTTGGAGGGTTCATAGAGTAGCGAAGTAGCAGGGCTCTCCAGGGTATTCGGAGGAAATCTCAAACCCACTGCCGGTGGCAGTGGGTTTTTTGTTTTTCGGGACTCTTTCCGGGCCGGCCTCAGGGCCCTCAACCGAGAGGAGCACGCGAGTGGACGTGATCCAGACCGTGACCGAGATCGACCCAACCGAGATCCAGGCCGAGCTTCAGCGAGTCTCGGGCGCGTTCGAGTCGAGTTCCCCCCAGGACGTGCTGCGCTGGGGGCTCGAGAAGTTCCGCGGCGGCATCACGCTGGCCTGTTCCTTCGGCGCCGAGGACGTGGCGCTGGTGGACATGATCGCCCGCATGGATCGTTCCGTCCCGGTTTTCTTCCTCGACACCGAGTACCTCTTCGCGGAGACCTTCGAGGTCCGCGATCGGATCGTCGAGAGGTACGGCATCCGCCCGCTGGGTGTGAAGCCGGTCCTGACGATCGACGAGCAGGCGGCCCTGCACGGGCCGGATCTGTTCGCGCGCCGACCGGACCAGTGCTGCAAGATCCGCAAGGTCGAACCGCTGCGCCGACACCTCGGCGGCTTCCAGGCCTGGGTCACCGGCATCCGGCGTGACCAGGCCCCGACGCGGGCCAACGCCGGCCTCGTCGAGTGGGACAAGCTGTTCAACCTGGTCAAGCTGAATCCCCTGGCGCGCTGGAAGTCGGAAGACGTCTGGGCCTACATCCGCGCCCACGACGTCCCGTACAACGTTCTGCACGATCGCAATTACCCGTCCATCGGCTGCACTCCCTGCACGCGCCCTGTCCAGCCGGGCGAGGATCCGCGGGCCGGCCGCTGGGCGAATTTCCAGAAGAAGGAGTGCGGGCTGCACACCGAGTCCGGGCCGGGGCGGGCTGCCTGAGCCGCCTCGGCCGTGGTGACCGCCCTCCGGGAGGTTGTCATGCCGATCGATGATGCCGTCAAGACACAGGCGCCGCCCCGCCGCTTCGCCTCGGCGAAGGACATCGAGGAATTCGTCTCGGTCCTCGAGGCGTACGAGCGGGGCGTCATCGGGCCGGACGAGTTCCGCACGTTCCGCCTGACGCGCGGCATCTACGGCCAGAGGCAGGACGACGTCCAGATGATCCGCGTCAAGATCCCGCAGGGGATCCTGAGCGGCGACCAGCTGCGCCGCCTGGGGCGCGTGGCGCGGGAACACTCGCGCGGATTCGGGCACGTCACCACGCGTCAGAACGTGCAGTTCCACTTCGTCAAGATGGCGGCCGTCCCGAAGGCGATGGAGGCCCTCGAGGCGGTCGGGCTGACGACGCGCGAGGCCTGCGGCAACACGGTGCGCAACATCACCGCCTGTCCGATGGCCGGCGTATGCGCCGACGAGCCGTTCGACGTCACGCCCTACGGCGAGGCGCTCACGCGCTTTTTCCTGCGCAACCCGATCTGCCAGGCCCTGCCGCGCAAATTCAAGATCGCGCTCAGCGGCTGTCCCACCGACTGCGCCATGGGCGCCATGCACGACATCGGCGTCATCGCGCGCACCCGCGAGGTGGACGGGAGGCGCGAGATCGGCTTCAAGGTCGTCATCGGGGGCGGCCTGTCGGTGTCGCCGCAGAATGCCTGGGTGCTGCACGAGTTCCTCCCGCCCGAGAGACTCCTGCCCGTGTGCGAAGCGATCGTGCGCGTCTTCGACCGCACCGGCAACCGCAAGAACAAGGGGCAGGCGCGCATGAAGTACGCCATCCGCAAGCTCGGCTTCGAGACGTTCAAGGCGGAGATCGAGAAGGAGCTTTTCGGTCTGCCGGCGATGCGCGACCCGGAAGCCGGCCGGTACGTCGAGGACGCGCGCCCTCCGCGTCCGGAAGCCCCGGCGGACCTTCACACCCGCATCGCGCGCTCGGGGGTCCCCTCCTTCCGCGCTTGGGCGGCGACCAACACACGGCCGCAGAGGCAGCGTGGCTACTCGATGGCCTTCATCACCCTGCCGCGCGGCGACGTCACCACCGAGCAGTTCGAGGCGATCGCCGGCATCGCCGAGACCTACGGCAACGGCGCGGTGCGCACGGCGCAGGACCAGAACATCCTCGTGCGCTGGGTGAAGAGCGAGGAGCTCCCGGCCGTGCACCGGGCGCTCGAGGCCATCGGCCTGGGACAGGGCGAGGCGGGGCGGTTGCTCGATCCGACGTCCTGTCCCGGGGCCGAGTCCTGCAAGATCGCCATCACCGGCTCGCGCGAGCTGGCGCTGGCGGTGAAGAGCGCCTTGAGCGCTTCGGCCGGCAACGGCGGCGGGCACCTCGTCGAGGCCGCCTCCGACCTGCGCATCAAGATCAGCGGCTGCCCGAACTCCTGCGGCCAGCACCACGTCGCCGGCATCGGCTTCCACGGCGCCGCCCGCAACGCGAACGGCTGCGCTGTCCCGGCCTACCAGATGTTCCTCGGCGGCAGCGTCGATGGGGACGGAGCCCACTTCGGCAGGCGCTCCGCCAAGATCCCGGCCCGCCGCGTGCCCGAGGCGCTCACCCGCCTCCTGGCATTGTTCCGCGACGAGCGTCTCCCCGGCGAATCGGCGCTGGCTTTTTACAAGCGCGTCGACCTCGAACGCGTCAACACGGTTCTCGCCGACCTGACGACCTGCTCCGAGGCCGATCTGCGGGACGACGACTTCAAGGACATCGGGTCGGACAGGCCGTTCGAGATGGAGGTCGGCGAAGGGGAGTGCGCGACCTAGGAGGGCGGTTCGCTCTCCGTATGATTGGAAAACCCGCTCCGGGTGGCGGGCCGCAGCGGGGTGCGGCTCATGCTCGCTCGCGCCGGCACTTCTGTGTCCATCCGCTCCGCATGGCGCGGCTCGAAATCGCCGCACCCCGCTGCGCCCCGCCACCTGACCTTCGGGATGATTCCTGCGGCTGATCGGGTCGCCCTCCGCTCGAATCGCAACGAGGGCGGTCGACCCGATGCCCACCGCCTGCGACAGCCTCGGGCTTTCTTGGTCGGTTGCCATCCACTTCCTCTCTGACGTTGGCCGCTGACGTGGTCTCGGCGGTGAGCGGCGCCGGGGGGCGCGCCCGCCGGGCCGTCTGAGACCGCGCGCCGGGGCCCCGCCGCGCGCTTCACAGCGCGGTGGGCGGCGCGTGGCGAAGCGAGGGGAGGCTTGCGCAGCAAGCCGGACCCGTGCCCGGCGGGTGCGCCCCCCGGCGCCGCATGCACCCGGAAAGACTTGACGCCCGGCCGGTACAACGAGTAGAAACGCGGCGCACCGACAAACAAGGAGCCCGTGATGCGCCGTGCGCCGTCCCCCCGCTCAGTCCCGCCGATCTGCGCCGCTCTCATCATCCTGAGCGCTCTCTTCGTGGCCCGGTCACCCGGGGCGGCCGAGCCGGACGAGGCCGCGGCGACGCGTCTCCTCCGATTTCCGACCCTGTCGCGCGACTCGATCGCCTTCGTGTACGCGGGCGACATCTGGACGGTCGCGCGGGGCGGCGGCCTGGCGCGGCGACTCACTGCCGATCCGGGGCTGGAGCTCATGCCGCGCTATTCCCCGGACGGGACGTGGATCGCATTCACCGGCGAGTACGACGGAAACCGCGACGTGTACATCGTCCCGGCCGAGGGGGGCGAGCCGAAGAGGCTGACCTTCTGGACCGACACCGGCCACCCGGCCGAGAGGGCGGGACCGAACAACATGGTCGTCGGCTGGACGCCGGACGGGAAGCGGGTCCTGTTCCGATCCCGCCACCAGGCGTGGGAGGACCGGGCCGGCCGGCTGTACACGGTCGCCGTCGACGGCGGCCTGCCGGAGCCCTTGCCTATGCCGGAGGGGGGCCTCGCCTCCTTCTCGCCCGACGGCCGGCGGCTCGTCTACAACCGCATCTGGACCAACTTCCGCACCTGGAAGCGGTATCGCGGCGGGATGACGCTCAGCCTCTGGGTCTACGATATCCCCGGAAACAAGCTGGAGAAGCTGACCGAGAACGACAACAATGCGACCGAGCCTGCCTGGATCGGCGACCGCATCTACTTCGACTCCGACCGTGACAAGACGTTCAATCTCTTCTCCGTCGACCCGGAGTCGAAGAAGGTCACGAAGCTGACCGATCACCGCGAGTACGACGCGCGCTGGGCCTCGGGCGGCCCCGGTGGCGTCGTGTACGAGAACGGCGGCGACATCTACCTGTACGACATCGCCGCCGGCAAGAGCGCGAAGGTCACCATCCGAGTGCCGGCCGAGCGGCCGGCGGCGCGGCCGGGCTTCATGTCGCTGTCGGAGAAGATCACCGAGTTCGGACTGTCGCCGGACGGCAAGCGGGCGGTCTTCGTGGCGCGCGGCGAGGTCCTGACGGTCCCCGCCGAGAAGGGGAACACGCGCAACCTGACCAACTCGTCCGGAGCGCACGACCGCGGCGCCTCCTGGTCGCCCGACGGGAAATCGATCGCCTACCTCTCCGACCAGACCGGCGAGGACGAGATCTGGATCGTCCCCCAGGACGGCTCCGCCCCGGCGAGACGCCTGACGAGCGACGGCCACGGCTGGCGTTTCGGACCGATCGTCTCGCCCGACAGCAGGAAGATCGCGTTCGCCGACAAGGACCTGAAGCTGTTCTGGGTCGATGTCGCGAGCGGCAGGGTCACGCAGGCCGACCAGGCCAGGGAAGCGGAGATCAACGATTACGCCTGGTCTCCCGACAGCCGCTGGCTGGCCTACTCGAAGCAGAATCCCGACCAGATGCGGCAGATCTACCTTTACTCCCTCGAAACGGGCAGGGTGACGCGGGTCACCTCCGACATGAACGACAGCCGCGCCCCCGTCTTCGACCCTGACGGACGCTACCTCTACTTCCTGTCGGACCGCGACCTGAATGCCAGCGTCGGGGCGTTCGACTTTTCCTATGTCTACAACAACGTCACGCGCGTGTATGCCCTGACGCTCCGGAAAGATCTGCCCTCTCCGTTCGCCCCGGAATCGGACGAGGTGAAGGTCGGGGAGGCGGGCAAGGAGGCCGGGACGGAGAAGGAGACCGGCAAGGAGAAGAAGGCAGGCGCCAGAGAGGCGGCGAAGGAAGTCGCGCCGATCAAGGTCGACCTGGAGGGCATCGAGGAGCGGATCGCAGCGTTCCCGATACAGCCCGCGACCGTGTCCGACCTCCGCGCCGGCAAATCGACCGTCTATTACATGACCGGGCCCTCCCCGAACCTGAGCGATGACGGAGATGATGGCGGGTCGAAGGGCATCGTGCACGCCTTCGACATGGAGAAGCGCAAGGACGCGGTGCTGATCTCCGACGTCGGCAGCTACGACCTCTCGGCGGACGGCGCCAAGGTGATCTACTCAGCCGGAAAGCAATACGGGATCATCGACGCGAAGCCGGGTGCTGTGGCGGCCAAGGTCGGCGACGGCGTTCTGAAGCTCGACGGGCTGTCGATGTTTCTCGATCCGAGGGCCGAGTGGCGGCAGATCTTCGACGAAACCTGGCGGCTCGAGCGCGACTTCTTCTACGTCCCGAACATGCACGGCCTCGACTGGCCGGCGATGAAGCGGAAGTACGGCGCTCTGGTTCCGCACGTCGCCCACCGCTTCGCCCTCACGTACCTCATCGGCGAGATGATCGCCGAGCTGAATGCGGGTCATGCCTACGTCGGCGGCGGCGACATGCCGAAGGCGAAGACCGTGCCGATAGCACTTCTCGGCGTCGACTACGGGCTCGACAGGGCGAGCGGTCGCTACCGCATCGGGCGCATCCTGCAGGGGCAGAACTGGGTCGAGTCGCGCCGCGCGCCGCTCACCGAGCCGGGCGTCGACGTGCCGGAGGGGTCCTACGTCCTGAAGATCGACGGCGTCGATCTGAAATCGCCGGCGGTTCCGGACGATCTGCTGCAGAACAAGACCGGGGGGACGGTCACCCTGACCATCAACAGCCGCCCGGACGACAAGGGCGCCCGGCAGGTCGCGGTGCGGCCGCTTGCCGACGAGGAGCAGCTGCGCTACTTCGACCGGATCGAGACCCTTCGGAAGAAGGTCGAGAAGGCGACCGAAGGCAAGGTCGGCTACCTGCACATCCCGAACATGGGCGGCGACGGGCTGAACGAGTTCGTGCGCCAGTACTACCCGCAGATCCGCAAGCAGGGAATGATTATCGACGTGCGCAACAACGGCGGGGGCTTCGTCTCCGAGCTGATCCTCGAGCGTCTGCGCCGCGTGCTCGCCGGCATGGGGAACAGTCGCAACGGCGGCGTGACCACCTACCCATCCCAGGTCTTCTACGGGCCGATGGTCTGCCTGATCAACCACTACTCGGCGTCCGACGGCGACATCTTCCCTTACTTCTTCAAGAAATACGGACTCGGGCCGCTCATCGGCACGCGCACCTGGGGCGGCGTCGTCGGCATCCGCGGTTATTCGCCGCTCGTGGACGGGGGCTATGTCACCCGCCCGGAATTCGGGACGTACGGTCTCGAAGGGCAGTGGGTCATCGAGGGGCATGGCGTCGATCCCGACATCGAGGTCGACAACCGGGACGACCTGGTCGTTGAGGGCCGCGACCCGCAGCTCGAGAAGGGAATCGAGGTGGTCATGGAGCAGATCCGGAAGGGGCCGAAGACGCTCCCCCCGGTGCCGCCGCCGCCCGTGAAGAACTGAAAGGGAGTAGCGCCCCGCCACACCGGGGCGAGCGATCGACAGGAGCCGCCATGGAACGCCATCCTCCGAACCCCGACGCACGATCCCTCGAGGAGGCCTTCTTCGCCAAGCAGAACGCCGAGCTGCTGGAGAAACTCAGGAAGGAGGCCCGCCACAAGGAGCGCCGCCAGGCCCTGCGCGAGGTGGTCCCGAACGCCGACGAGGCGCTCCTCGACCGCTTGCTCGAGATGGATCTAGGACCCGAGACTATCCTGGCCCTCATCCTCGTCCCGCTCGTGGCGGTGGCCTGGGCCGACGGCCGGATCGATCCCCGCGAGCGCGCCGCACTCCTCAAGGCGGCCGAGGAGCGAGGCGTCGCGCCGGGGAGCGCCGCCCGCCGGCTCCTCGAGGGCTGGCTCATACGCCGGCCAGAGTCTCATCTCCTCGAGGCGTGGACGCGTTACGTGCGCGCCATCTGGGGCTCGCTCGGGGAGGCGGAGCGCCGCGCCGTGCACTCACGCATGATCGAGCTCGCGCGTGGCGTTGCCGAAGCCGCCGGCGGCTTCCTCGGACTCGGGTCCAAGGTCTCCCCCGCCGAGCGCGCGGTCCTGGAGGAGCTGGAGCGGGCGCTGCGCTGAGGGCGCCCGCCCTTTTCAGCTCGCGGTCCGGACCCCGGTGGTATCGAAGTCGGCCGTACCGGGGACTCTCGTCGTCTGCGGCGGCGCAGCCGGGTCGGAGGCGCGCCAGAGGTCGCGGACCCAGCGGGCGGCGGCCTCGACGCCGAGGTTGATGTAAGGCAGGACGATGAGCGTCAGGAGAGTCGACGAGGCCAGGCCCCCGATCACGGTCCGGGCGAGAGGATAGTAGTAGACGTCGCCGCCCAGGGTGGAATGGCCGAGGGCCAGCGGGATCAGCCCGACGATGGCAGTCAGCGCGGTCATCAGGACCGCGCGCAGCCGGTCGCGCCCGGCCTGCAGGATCGCCTCGTCGCGTCCCAGGCCGGCCCGCCGCAGCTGGTTCATGTGGTCGAGAAGGACGATGCCGTTCTTCACCACGATGCCGATCAGCATCAAAAGACCGATCTGGGCCATCAGATTGAACGGCGTGCGGGTCGCGGCCAAAAGCCAGGCGGCGCCCGGCAGCGCGAACGGGATCGAAAAAAGGATCGCGAAGGGCTGCGCGACCGATTCGAACAGCGACGCCATGGCGAGATAGACCAGGACGAGCGCCAGGAGGAAGTTGATCCCCATCTGCTGGTTCTCCTCTCCCTGCTGGATGATCTTGTCGTCGTAGGACCAGGTGTAGCCCGGCGGCAGGTCGAAGGAGTCCATCAGCGCGGTGATCTGTTTCTGCGTGCTTTGCCAGTCCTTCCCTTCGTAGGTGGCGTTGACCGCGACCCGCACCTTGCGGTTCTCGCGCGCGATCTGGTCGGCGCGCCGGATGACCTGGAACGAGGCGATATCGCCCAGGCGCACCGGCCGGTCCGGCGGGCCCAGCTGGATCGCCCTGAGGTCCTCGAGGTTCTCGCGATCGATCTGCCGCAGCTCCAGCCAGGACTCGACCTCCTTGTCCCCGGTGTTGAACCGCCGCAGGCGCATCCCGCCGAGGGTGAACTGGAAGATCTGCGACACGTCGTCGGCCGTCAGGCCGGCGCGCAGGCTCTTGGCCCGATCGATCACCACCTGGATCTCATTGCGTCCCTTGTTGAGGGACGAATTGATGTCCTGCACCCCCTCGACGGTCGACAGGCGTCGCGCCGCCTCGTCGGCGAGCTTCGTCAGGATGCCGCTGTCATGCCCGAAGAACTTGACCGCGAAGTAGGTGCTGTTGCCCCCTTCCTGCGCCTCCTCGGAGAAGAAGATGCGGGCGCCCGGGACCTGGGGCAGCTCGTCCCGGATCTGCTTGCGGATCGCCTTGATCTCGTCGTCGCCGATGTTCTCGCGCGTCAGAATGAGCACGGTGCCCGCTTCGTTTTCGCGGAAGAAGCTGTAGATCGACTTGATGAAGAAGCGCTCCCGGTTGGCGCGGAAGAACGCCTCGGCGGTGCTCACCGCCTTCTCGGCGTCCGACTTGTAGGCGAAATCGGAGAACTCATACCGCATGAACAGCCGCTTGTTGCTGACCCCGGCGAACAGCGCCGTCTGCACCATCCCGGTCATGAACGGGACGACCCCGGCGCCCAGCCCCAGCACGACGATGAGCAGTGTCCAGGCCTTGTGTCGCAGGGTCCAGGCGAGCGCCGCGACGTAGCGCTCCTCCAGCCAGGCGAGGCTCTTCGGCTGCTCCGCCGGCCGGCGCCGCAGCCACCAGGCCGACATGAGGGGAATCAGCGTCAGCGACGAAAACAGGGAGCAGGCGAGCGAGATCGAGATCGACAGGCCCACCTCCTTCAGCCAGGTGGTGAGCTCTGTGCTGGCGCCGACGACCAGGGGCAGGAAGACGATGATCGTCGTGAGGGTCGAGCAGGTCACCGCCATCGACACCTCGCGCGCCCCGATCTGCGCCGCGAGGTTTGCGTCGCTTACCGTGCGCCGGCGGCGGTCGATCGACTCGAGGACGACGATGGCGTCGTCCACCAGCATCCCGATGCCGAGCATCAGCCCGCACATGGACAGGATGTTGAGTGTCTTGCCCATGAAATACATCAGGCCGCAGGCCGCGATGACCGAAAACGGAATACACAGCGACACGATGAACGTCGAGTCGAAGCGGCGCAGGAAGAAGTACAGCACGATGATGGCGAATACGCCACCGAGGATGCCGGCGTGCTTCAAGCCGTCGATCCCGGAGGTGATCTGTTTCGCCTGGTCGTCGAAGGTGAAGAGCTTGATCCCGTTCAGGAGCGGATCCTTGTCGATGTCCTCCGTGATGACCTTCATCACGGCGCGCACGACGTCGACGGTGTTGGCCGTGGACTCCTTGAAGATGTCCAGGGCCACCGCCTGGCTGCCGTCGAGATGACGGCCGATGCCGATCGGCGGCTCTTCGTAACGGATCTCGGCGATGTCCTTGAGCTTGAGCCCGCGGTCGTTCACCGAGAGCTCGCCGATCGCCTCCAGCGACTCGAACGACCCCAGGGCGCGCGCCGTGTAGCGCAGGCCGTCGTGGCTGACCTGCCCGAGCACCAGGTTCGAGGTCGCCCCCTGCAGCCGCTGCAGGAGAGAGCCGATGTCGACGCCGTGCTCCTTGATCCGATCGAGGACCAGGTCGATGAAGATCTCGCGCGCCTCGACACCGCTGAGGCTGACGCGCGCCACGCCGGGGACCCGGCGGATGCGGTTCACCACGCGGCTCTCGAGCAGGTCGTAATTCTTCGACAGGTCGATCCCCTCGGTGGCGATGCGCGACTGCACCACCGGAATGTCGCTGGTGTTGAAGGAGACGATCAGGATCTCGCCGATCCCCTCCGGCAGGCTCGGCTTGACCTGGTCCATCTTCTCGCTCACCTGCATCCGCACGATGTCGAGGTTCTGGCCCCAGTTGAATTCGAGCTGGATCTCGGCACTGTCGGCGGTCGAGGTCGAGCCGAGCCGATTCACCCCCGGGATGGTGGCCAGGACCTCTTCCACCGGCTTGGTGATCTGTTTCTCGATCTGCGTCGGGTTGGAGTTCGGGTAGGGGATGGTGATGCTGATTTCGGGAATGTCGACGCTGGGCAGGAAGGCCAGCGGCAGCCGCGCCATGGCGATGCCGCCCACGACCATGACGCTCAGCAGGATCATCAGGGTGGTGATCGGGCGCTTGATCGACAGCTCGGGAAGGCTCATAAAACGAACGCTCCGTCGGCCCGGGGGCGCGCGGCGCTACAGCTCCTGCCGCGTCGGGACCGGGCCCGGCTCGACCCCGTCGGCGAAGCGGGCCGAAAGGGGGCTCCCCAGGGCCGGCTGCGGCAGGAAGCCGGATCCGGGAGCCGCGCTCGATGATTCGGTTTCAGGGGTCATGCCCGGGGCTCCGTCGCCCCCCGGCGCCGGGGCGCCGGCGACCGCCGGGACGAACGCCTTGCGGTCGACGAGCGTGTAGATCACCGGGATGACGATGAGGGTCAGGACGGTCGACACGCTCAGGCCGCCGATGACGGTCACCGCCAAAGGCCCGCGCAGCTCGGCCCCCTCGCCCAGTCCCAGCGCCATCGGCAAAAGGCCCAGGATGGTCGTGGCCGTGGTCATCAGGATCGGGCGCATGCGCCGGAGCCCGGCCTCGATGAGCGCCTCTTCGCGCGGCATCCCCTCGGAGCGCAGCATGTTCACGGCGTCGATCAGGACGATGGCGTTCTTGACCACGATCCCGGCCAGCATCACCGCGCCGATCATCGCCACCACGTTGACCGAGTGCCCGGTGACGACGAGCGCCAGGACCGCGCCGATCACGCCGAGCGGTACTGTGAACATGACGACGAACGGATGCAGGAGCGACTCGAACTCGCAGGCCATCACCAGGTACACCAGGAAGATCGCCAGCGCCATCGCCATCTTCAGCGACTGGAACGAGCGCTGCATCTCGTCCTCCTGGCCGCTCAGCCCGGCGACGACGCCGGCCGGGAAGGAGTGCCGCCCGATCGTCGCCCGCACGTCGGCCGCCACCGCCCCCATGTCCCGCCCCGAGATGTCGCCGGAGATGACCGCCGCGCGCTTCTGCGCCACGCGCCGGATCTCGCTCGGCCCCTCCGCCAGCTTCACGTCGGCGACCGACTTGAGGAAGATCGGCACGCCGTCGCGCTGCGCGACGATCATCCCGCTGACGTCGTCCACCGTGGCGCTCCCGACCTCGACCGAGCGCACCAGGATGTTGATCTCACGGTCGCCCTCGAGGAAGCGGGTCGCCACCTCGCCCTGCACCTTGTTGCGCACGGTCGTGGCCACCTGGAACAGGTCGAGCCCGAGCCTGGAGAGCTGCTCGCGGTTGAAGGTGAGCTGCAGCTCGGGGTTGCCGATCTCCATCGACGACTTCACGTCGACCAGTCCCGGGACCTTTTCGATCTCCTTCTTCAGGGACGCGGCCGAAGTGTCCAGATCGGTCAGGCTGTCGCCGTAGATCTCGACCTCGATCGGCGTGCGGAACGTGAAGTAGGACGGGCGCTCGAACTTGTAGCGCGCGATGCGCGTCGATTCCAGCCGCGATCGCAGGACCGCCGCTACGGCCTCCTCGTCCTTGCGCCCCAGGCCTTTCTTGAGGCGCACCTGAAGGCGGGCGGCGTTCTCGCCCTCCGTCCCGGTCTTCGAGAGCGACAGCCCGGCCCCGCCGATGATGCTGGAGACCGCGTCGACCCGCGGGTCGTCCTTGAGGACCGCCTGGACGTCCTGAACGAAGCGGTCGGTCGAATCGAGCGGCGTCCCCTCCGGCAGCTCGACCAGGAAGCTGAACTCCCCCTGCGAGAAGGACGGGATCAGGTCGATCCCCAGTCCCTGCGCCAGAGCCAGGGACCCCAGGAAGGCGAGGAGCGCCGTGCCCAGGACCGTCCCCGGCGCCCGCAGCGACCAGCGCAGGACGACGGGGTACGACTTCATGACGGCGTCCAGGCCGCGGTCGAACGTGTAGGTGATCGGACGCGCCACCCGGGCGATGAACGACCCCGTGACGCCGGCCCAGCGGCGGACATACCGCAGGCCGACCCCCGGGGCTGTGACGAACGAGCGATGCAAGAGACGCTTCATGCCCTGTCTGTCCCCGGCGGTCGCGGCGGCGGCCGGCGCCGCCGGGCGCGCGGCCCCCATGAGCGCCGAGACCATCGGGATGATTGTGAGCGACACGACCAAAGACGCCAGGAGCGAGAACGACACGGTCAGCGCCTGATCGCGGAACAGCTGCGCCGCGATCCCCTGGACGAACACCACCGGCACGAACACGGCGATCGTCGTCAGGGTCGACGCGACCACGGCGCGGCCGACCTCCATAGCACCCCGCTGCGCGGCCACCGCCCCCGACTCGCCCCGCTCGCGCCTCTTGAAGATCGCCTCCAGGACGACGATCGAGTCGTCCACCAGCATGCCGACGCCGAGCGCCAGGCCGCCGAGCGACATGACGTTGAGCGTCGTGCCGGTCTGGTACATCAGGAAGAAGGTGGCGATGATCGAGATCGGGATCGAGACGCTGATGATCAGAGTGCTGTAGAGATCCTTGAGGAACAGCAGGATGATCAAGATGGAAAGGGCGCCCCCCTCGAGGGCGTTGACGATCACCTCGTGGATCGAATCCTGAATGAAGCGGGACTGGTCGACACCCGCGGTCACCGTGATGCCGGACGGCAGCTCCTTCTGCACGGCCTCGAGCCGCTTCTGCACGGCGCGCGCCACGGACACGGTGTTGGCGTCCCCTTCCTTGTAGATCGCCAGCTCGACCGCTTCCTCACCGCCGAAGCGCGTGATCGCCTCGCGCTGCTTGTGGCCGCGCGTCACCTCGGCCACGTCGGACATCACGACGTTGCGCCCGTCCTTCGTCACCAGGACGGTCTTCATGATGTCGTCCAGATCCTTGAACTCGTTGCGGGAGCGCACCAGGTAGCGCGCCTCCTGCTCGTACAGGCTGCCGCCCGCCTGGTTGACGTTCTCACGCAAGAGCTTCTGGTTGACGTCCTGGATGCCGACGCCGAGAAGGGAGAGCTTCCCCTGGTCGACCCGGACCTGGATCTCCTCTTCGTAGCCGCCGTTCACCTTGATCGCCGCGACCCCCTCGGTCGACTCGAGGTCCTTCTTCAGCACTTCGTCCGCGACGTAGCGGAGCTGGTACAGGTTCGCGCTGCCGCGGAGGTACAGGCGGAGGATCGGGTCGTTGTTCGGATCGAGGCGCAGGACGATCGGCTTTCCCGACTCGCGCGGCAGGCGCACGAGATCCAGCTTCTCGCGCACGTCCAGGGCGGCGAAGTCCATGTTGCGCCCCCAGCCGAACTCGAGCGTCACCTGCGACAGCCCCGGTCGCGACACGGAGATCAGACGCTGCACGCCCGCCACCACACCGACCACCTCTTCGACCGGACGGCTGACGAGCGACTCGATCTCCGCCGGCGCCGCTCCCTGATAGCGGGTCTCGACCGTCAGGCTGGGGTACGAGATGTTCGGCAGGAGGTTGATCGGCAGGCGGGTGAAGGCGACGATGCCGAACACGACGAGTGCGATGGCACACATCGTGACCGTGACCCGCCGCCTTAACGAGAACTCGATGAGGCTCATGGTCGGCCGTCCCCGGGGTCAGCCGCGGGCCGGACGATCGGCGGCGGCGCCGAGGTCGGACGCCTCGGGCGAGGGGATGACCTTGATCGGCGAGCCCTGCCTCAGCCCGCCCTGGCCGGCCACGATCACCTGCTCGCCCGGCTTCACACCGGACAGCGCCTCGACCCGGCCGCCCTCCTCGAGGCCGAGGGCGACGGTGCGCTTCTCCGCCACGCCGCCCGCGGCCACGAAGACGTAGGCGTCCTGCAGCTCGCGGATGACCGCTTCGCGCGGCAGCAGGATCGCCTGCGGGTGCGTCGTGCGAACGACGTCGATCGTGACGAAGGCGCCCGGCCGCACCTCCGCGGGCGGCTCCTTGGCCTCGATGGTCAGCTTCACCGTGCCGGTCGCCGTGTCCACCACCGGGCTGATCTGGCGAATCCGTCCGCTGAAGCGCGTCTGCTCGTTGGCCTTCAAGGTGATCCGGACCTCGCGCCCTTCCTTCAGCCCGTAGACGTCCTTCTCCGGCACGAAGATCTTCGCGATCAACGGGTCGAAGTCGGAGACCGTGAACAGCTGGTCCCCCGGCCGGACGTGCTGGCCGAGCTTCATGAAGCGCTCGGTGACCCGGCCGCCGAAGGGGGCGCGAATCGTCGTCCTCTCGAGCCGCCACTGCGCCTCGGCCAACTCTTGTTGCGCGATCTGGAGGTCGAGGTGGTCCTTGTCGAACTGCTCCCGGCTGATCAGGTGGTCGGCCACCTCCTGCTCCGCCCGCTCGAAGTTGATCCGGGCGTTCTCGAGCCGGACCTGCGCTTTCTTGAGGGCGATCTCAGTGTCGTCCTTGACCAGCTGCGCCAGGACTTGCCCCTTGCCGATCCGGCTCCCCTCCTCGACGTGAAGCTCCGCGACCCGACCCTCCGCTTCGGCGAGGACCTTGACCTCGCTCTCTGCCACCAGGTTCGCCGTGGAGGAGATGTAGGATGACACCGGCCCTGTCCCGATCGCCGCCACGCTCACCGGCACCGGGGCCTTCTCCTCACCATTCTTGCCTTTGTCGGCCGGCGTGCCGCCGGCCGTCTTCGTGCTGGCCAGGGCGACCCCGCTCGAGGCTCCCTGCCCCCTCGACCCTGGCTGTCCCTGGGCGGTCGCCGCCGCCCCGGATTTTCGGTGGATGTACAGGCCGGTGGCTGAAGCCGCCACCACCACGGCCAGGAGAACCATCGAGAAGACGAGGGCGCGCTTGCGACGGGAACTGAGGTTCATCAGCCTCTCCAGATCTCTGATCCTGAAATTTGGTTGCGGTGGAACTCGGTCACCGTCCCTGTCCGTCCGTTCAACGGACGGCCCCGGCTCCCGGTTCCCGGAACTTCCGCGAAGGACTAGCAGCTGCCGCGGCGGTCCGGGGCCCTCACTTGGCTCGCTCGATGGTGACCTTACCGAAGGCGAAGCCGATGTCCACCCCGCGCCCCTTCCCCACCAGGGTCAGGGAGACCTCTCCCTTCGTCATGGCCTGGGCGTCGGCCGACTTGCCGGCCCCGGCGTGCGCCTCCGATTGGACGTACGACCCAAGTACCTCTTCGAGGTTCCGTGCGCCGGTGAACCTGCCGGTGCCGCCGATGATTTCGGACTTTCCAAATGTAATACCGCCGCCCGTGGTCTTGATCCTGACCCTGGCCTTCTGGCCGTTGTCGCAGGTGATCGTACCGGTCCCCTTGGCCGTCTTGTAGAAGGCGGACCAGCCCTTGAGGTTGAATGTCATCTTGCATTGGACCAGTGCGTCGCTCGATTCCTTCGCCTCGTCTGCGGCGAACAGACGGTCGGCGGCACCGGTCGGGAGCACGAACGCGCACATCAGCCAGGCAGCGAGGATCGTTTCGGGCTTCATGTCATCCCCCGCGGGCGAGGATCTCCTTTGCGAGGGCCATTATGACATCGGCAGGATATAATCCGCGCCCCATGACGCGAAGAGGTGTCCGCCCGGGCGCGCGCCGCCGGGCGCCGCGCGTCCTCACGGGTATCGAAGTCCTCGCCCGGTCCCGGCCGCGCTGGCTGCGGGACCGCCGGGTCGGGCTCCTCATGCACCCCGCCTCGGTCACCTCACGATTCGTCTCCTCCCGGCAGGTGGTCACGGATCTGTTGGGCGCGAAATCGTTGCGCGCCCTGTTCGGCCCGCAGCACGGCATCGCGGGCGAAAAGCAGGACAACATGATCGAATCGGGTCACGGGGCGGATGCTGACCTCGGAATCCCCATCTACAGTCTCTATTCCGAGACCCGCTCACCGACGCCGAAGATGCTCCAGGACATCGACGTCCTGCTGGTCGACCTGCAGGATGTCGGCACGCGGGTCTACACCTTCGAGTGGACCGTGGCGCTGGCCCTCGAGGCCTGCGCTCAGATGGGGAAAGAAGTGGTCGTCCTCGACCGGCCCAATCCGTTGGGCGGCGAAGCACTCGAGGGAAACCTGATCCGCCCCGGCTACACCTCCTTCGTCGGTCTGTACCCGGTGCCGATGCGCCACGCCCTGACGCTGGGGGAGCTGGCCGCCCTGGTCAATGCGCGGCTGGCCGGCGGGAACGGCGCGATGGGGCGGGACGGCGCGGGCGCCCGGTCAAAACGGCGCAAGGATGGAGCCGGCTGGCGCTTTACGGGTCTGTGCGATCTGACGGTCGTGCCGATGGAAGGGTGGCGCAGGCGGATGCTTTTCCCCGACACCGGACTGCCGTGGGTCCTGCCGTCACCCAACATGCCGATGTTCGATACCGCCGTCGTCTATCCAGGACAGGTCCTGCTGGAAGGGACGAGCCTGTCGGAGGGGCGCGGCACCACGCGGCCGTTCGAGATCTTCGGCGCCCCGTGGCTCGACACCCGGGCGGTGGCTTCCAGGTTTGACAGGCGCCGTCTTCCCGGGCTGGTCCTGCGCGAGCATCCCTTCGAGCCCACCTTCCAGAAGTGGGCCGGGAATGTCTGCCAGGGATTCCAGATCCAGGTCACCGACGTCGGGACGTTCCGGCCCTACCTGACCACGCTCGCGCTCCTGCAGGACATCATCGCGGAGCACCGCGACCGCTTCGAGTGGAAGCAGCCTCCGTACGAGTACGTCACCGACCGACTGCCGATCGACGTCCTGACCGGCGACCCGGCCCTGCGGGAGGCGCTCGAGTCGGGCGCGGAGCTGCGGGACCTCGAGCGCGGCTGGCGCGGGGAGATCAAGGCGTTCGAGCGCGAGTCCCGTCCCTTTCGTCTCTATGCCTGAGACATCCGAGGTGCCGCGATGCCATCACTTCCGAGCCTAACCGACGGCGCCTGGACCGCCTCTCCGTGGCTGATGGCGCCCGCGGCGCTCATCCTCTGGGTCGCCGTGTTCCTGGCCGTCAAGACGATCGTCCTGGGCGCCATGCGCGGAGTGGCCCGGAGGACGGCGTGGGCCTGGGACGACATCCTGATCGACGCCCTCTCGGTGCCCCTCCTGATCGCCATCGTGTCCAGCGGTCTCGTCGTCTTCAATCGCATCCTGCCGCTCCAGCCGGAGTGGGACCGCGCTTTCGACATCTTGTTCGACTTCTCGATCGTCCTGGCGCTCGTGATGTTCGTCGATCGCGCCACGCGCGGCGTTCTCGATCGCTTCGCCGCCGGTTCGGCCGTCATGCAGGGCGCGCGCGGGCTCATTCAGGCCGGTGTGCGCGGCGTCGCCATCGGTATCGGGATCCTGATCTTCCTGGACAGTATCGGCATCTCGATCACGCCGATCCTGGCGTCCCTGGGCGTTGGCAGCCTGGCCGTCGCCCTGGCGCTCCAGGACACCCTGGCGAACCTGTTCGCCGGCCTCTACATGATCGCCGACAAGCCGATCGAGCCCGGCCACATGATCCGGCTGCCAGGCGGCGAGGAGGGCCACGTCACGAAGATCGGCTGGAGAAGCACCTGGATCCGGCAGCCGCCCAACAGCATGCTGGTGATCCCGAACGCGAAGCTGGCAGGCGGCATCATCATCAATTACGACCTCCCGCAGCGCGAGATCGCGGTCACCGTTCCGATCGGTGTACGCTACGACAGCGATCTGGGAAGCGTCGAGAGCGTGACCCTCGACGTGGCGCGCGGGGTGCAGCGCACCGTGGCGGGAGCGGTCGCGGAGGCCGAGCCGGTTCTGCGCTTTCTCGGCTTCGGGGATTCCTCCATCCAGTTGAACGTCACGCTCCGGGCCCGGGACTTCACAGGAATGGCCGAGGTCAGGCACGAGTTCGTGAAGCGCGTGCAGTCGCGCTTCCGGCAGGAGGGAATCATCATCCCGTACCCGGTTCGCACGCTCGACTTCCCGCCGGCCCACCTGGAAGGGCTGAAGGACATCCTGGGCGGCGGCAGGCGCGACTGAGCGGGCCTTTCGACTAGAATCGTCCCGTCATGCCGCTCCCGCACATCGTCTACCTGTCGCGCGCCGACGTCGAGGCGGCGCGCCTGCCGATGAAGGCGATCATCGAACGGCTGGAGATCGCCTTCGGCGAGAAGGGGCGCGGTCGCGTCGAGATGCCGCCCAAGCCGGGGATCCACCCCGGACCGCCCGGCAGCGACAACTTCATCCACGCCATGCCGGCCTCTGTTCCCGCCCTGGGTGCGGCGGGTGTGAAGTGGGTCAGTGGCTTCCCTCACAATGACACGCGCGGCCTGCCCACGATCTCGGGGCTTTTGATCCTCAACGATCCCGAGACCGGTCTCCCGAAGGCGGTCATGGACGCCGCCTGGATCACGGCGATGCGCACCGGCGCGGCGACGGCCGTGGCGGCAAGGCATCTGGCGCGCCGCGGCGCCGCGACCTTCGGCATCCTCGGCTGCGGCGTGCAGGCACGCACGAACCTCGAGGCGCTGACGCTCGTCCTGCCGTCCCTGAAGGAGGTGCGCGCCTACGACATCCATCCGGAGAGGGCGGCGCGCTACTGCGAGGAGATGGGGACCGTCCACCCGGGGCTGCGCCTCGAGCCGGTCACGACCCCAAGGAAAGCGGTCGAGGGCGCGGATGTCGTCGTCACCGCCGGCCAGATCCAGGCCAGGCCGGATCCCGCCATCGCTCCGGGGTGGCTGTCCGAAGGGGCGCTGGGCGTGCCGCTCGATTACGACTCGTACTGGAAGCCCGAGGCGATGGCCGCCGCCGATCGCTTCATGACCGACGACACGCCTCAGCTTCTGCACACGCGGGCCCGCGGCGTCTTCTTCCAGCGCATCCCCGAGGTCTACGCCGATCTCGGGGAGATCGTCGCCGGGCTCAAGGACGGCCGCCGCAACGACCGCGAGCGCCTCCTCTGCATGAACCTCGGAATCGCGCTCGAGGACATGGCCACAGCACCCCTGGTCCTGGAGCGCGCCCTCCAACAGGGCCTGGGGACGAAGCTCGCGCTGTAGTAGCCCGCGGCCGGACCCAACGACGACCACCGAGGTCCCCCGACCTCCACCTGGCGGACCGCAGCGCGGCGCGGCTCATGCTCACTCGCGCGGGGTCTCCCCCGGACATCTCGCGCGCATGGCGCGGCTCGAAATCGCCGCACCGCGCTGCGGCCCGCCATGCACCTGCGGGGCTTCATCGCGAGCCTATCGGAGAGTCTTCCTGTGCCCGAACCCGACCAGTTCGATGAGAGCGTGTCGGCGTGAGCCCCGAGGTGCGGCGCCGAGGCTTGCGCTCGCCGGAGCGTGCGAGACCGCGCGCCGGGGCCCCGCCGCGCGCGTTCCAGCGCGGTGGGCGGCGCGTGGCGAGCCGAGGGGAGGCTTGCGCAGCAAGCCGGACCCGTCTCCGGCGGGCGCAGGGCTCGGCGCCACCCGGCCGGAGATGCTCCCGCGATCAGGGCTCTTGAAATCGGGATGGACGGGTGGTAGATTCATGTCCTCGTTTCAAACGATCGTTTTGACGGCAGGAGAGACCCGCATGATCCCGGCCCGCGCCATCGATCGAGGGTCACCCGAGACCCCGACGAAGACGCGCGAGCGTCTCCTCGACACTGCCGAGCGCCTGTTCGCCGAGCGCGGTTTCCGGGCGGTGTCGGTGCGCGTCATCACCTCCCACGCCGGCTGCAACGTCGCCGCGGTCAACTACTACTTCGGCGGGAAGGAAAACCTGTACCGGGAGATGTTCCGGCGCCGCCTCGTCGCCCTGCGCGAGCAGCGCATCTCAAGCATCCGCCGGGCGATGGCCGAGGCGGGAAGCGGGGCGAGCCTGGAGCTGCCGCTGCGCGCCTTTACCACCGCGTTCCTCGAGCCGCATCTCGACCAGAGCGGCGGCCGGCGCCTGATGCGACTGTTCTCACGGGAGCTCCTGGATCCGCATCTCAAGGCAGGGACCCTGCAGCGGGAGGTGATCGAGCCGGTCCACAGCGCGCTGGTCGAGGCGATCCAGGCGGTCTGTCCCGGTCTCGATGCCAGCGCGGCGCGCCGGTCCATCCATTCGCTGGTCGCCCAGCTGGTGCATGTCGTGCACATGCGGAACGCCCCGGGAGTCCTGCGCGGGGCGGGACGGGAGGACTTTTCGTTCCCCGCCGTCGTCGATCACATCGTCAGGTTCTCCGCCGCCGGCATCCGCGGCAGCCTGACATGAAGACGTCCTCGGTCGCGCTTCCGGTCGCGCTGGCCGGCCTGTTCTCCGCCGCGGGCTGCGTCCACGAGATGTCGGCGGGCCGCACGGAGCCGGGGGTCGCGCCAGGTCCAGGCTTGCCCTGGACTCCGCCGGCCTCGGTCGAAACGACACCCGCACCAGCCCCGGCGCCGTCGCAGATTCCGCCGGATCTGGTGAAGACGGCACAGGGCTGGGGCCTGAACGATCTCATCGACCTGGCGCTGCGCAACAACCCCGACACACGGGCGGCCTGGTTCGCCGCCCGCTCGGCCGCCGCCGATCTCGGCGCTCAGCGCGGCGCCTACTACCCGACGACCTTCGCGCAGGAGGCAACGACCCGGCAGAAAGGCTCGGCGGTCGGGGGGCAGTTCACGTTCCACTCCACCACGACCAATCCTTCGATCGTGATGAACTATCTCCTCCTCGACTTCGGCGGGAGGAACGCGGCGGTCGAGGAGTCGCGCCAGGCGCTGATCGCCGCCAACTGGTCGCACAACGCGGCGATCCAGGATGCCGTCCTCGGAGTCCAGCAGGCGTACTACCAGTATCTGAACACGCGGGCGCTCGAGGTCGCGGAGCAGGCGGCGCTCAAGGAGGCCCACGCGAATCTCGACGCCGCCGACCACCGTCACGAGGCGGGTCTCAGCACCGTCGCCGACGTCCTGCAGGCCAGGACAGCGCTGTCGCAGGCGCGGCTCAGGCTCGAGACGGCGCAGGGGCAGATCCAGGTGATCCGCGGCGTCCTCGCGACCGCCGTGGGGCTTCCCGCCAACACGTCCTTCGACGTGGAAATTCCGCTGCAGGAGGTGCCGCTGGCGCAGGGGACCGAGCAGGTCGACCGTCTGATCGAGCAGGCCCAGGCCCGAAGACCGGACCTGTCGGCGGCTCGGGCTCTCGTGTTGAAGGCGCAGGCGAATCTCGACAACGCCCGGGCGCAGGACCGGCCCACCCTCACCACGACCCTGAACGGCGGACGGATCTTCTACGCCCCCGATTACAATAGCCAGGACACGTACAGCCTGGGCTTCATGCTGACCGTCCCGATCTTCAACGGATTGACCTATCACTACAATGTGTTCAAGGCGGAGGCCGACACCGAGGTCTCCCGGGCCCGGCTTGACAGCCTGCAGCAGCAGGCGACCTTCCAGGTCTGGAACAGCTACTACAACCAGAAAACCGCGACACAGCGCGTCCTGACCACGCGCGATCTGCTGGAGAGCGCGAGCCAGTCGTACGACGTCGTCTCGGCGCGTTACAAGGCAGGCGTCGGCAGCATCCTCGATCTCCTGAGCGCGGAGAGCGCCCTCGCCAGCGCGCGCGCACAGGAGGCTCAGGCGCGCACCGACTGGTTCGTCGCCACGGCGCAGCTGGCGCACGATACCGGCGGAATCTGGGGGCCGGCCGGGCCCGGGCAGAAGGAGACGCCATGAAGAGGCCGTGGATGAGGGCCGCCACGATCGCGGGCGTCCTGGCGCTCACGGCACTCGCCGCCTGCTCCGGGAAGGCCCCCGCGGGGAGCGGCGGGCACGACCCCGTGCCGGTCACGGTCGGTGTCGTGACACAGATGAATGTTCCGATCGTGATCAACGAGATCGGCTCGGTCGAGGCCTACTCGACCGTCGACATCAAGGCGCAGATCGGAGGCGAGCTGATAGAGGTCGGCTTTCGTGAGGGCCAGGACGTGCAGAGAGGCGCCCTCCTGTTCCGCATCGATCCGCGGCCGTACGAGGCGGCCCTCAAGTCGGCGCAGGCCCAGCTCGAGAAGGACTCGGTCCAGCTCAAGACCGCGCAGCAGGACCTGGCGCGCTACGGCGACCTGGTGAAGAAGGACTACGTCACCCAGGAGGAGTACGAGCGGATCCGCACCAACGCCGCTTCGCTCGAGGCGGCCGTCGCCGCGGACCGAGCCGCCGTGGACAACGCGACCGTCCAGCTCGAGTACTGCACCATCCGTTCCCCGATCGTAGGCCGCACCGGAAAGCTGATGGTGAACCGGGGGAATCTCGTCAAGTCGAACGCCGATACTCCGCTCGTGGTCATCAACCAGATCGATCCGATCTACGTCGCGTTCTCGGTGCCCCAGCGGGAGCTGCCGGAGATCAAGAGCCGCCGCGCGGCGGGGAGTCTGGTGGTCCAGGCGGTCATCCCCGACAGCGCCGTCCAGCCTCCCCCGGGCACCCTCAGCTTCATCGACAATGCCGTCAACACCACCACCGGCTCGGTCCTCCTGAAGGCGACCTTCCCGAACCGCGATCGGGTTCTCTGGCCGGGGCAGTTCGTCACCGTCAGTCTTCAGGTGTCGATGCAGCCGAACGCCCTCCTCGTCCCGACCCAGGCGATCCAGACGGGGCAGCAGGGCCCGTACGTGTACGTCGTCAAACCCGATCTCACCGTGGAATCGCGCCCCATCGTGCCGGGCGGAGTCTACGAGCACGAGACGATCGTGGAGAAGGGAATCGCGGCGGGGGAGCGGGTGGTGAAGGACGGACAGATCCGGCTCGTCCCCGGGGCGAGCATCAGGATCCAGGAGGACGCCGCGGGTGGATCGGCGCCTGCCGCGCCGGCCACCTCCCCCCCGGGGACGGAGGCCCGCCGATGAACATCGCGGAGATCTTCATCCGCCGTCCCGTCATGACGACCCTCGTCATGCTCGGGATCCTGATGTTCGGGATCATGGCCTATCGGCAGCTCCCGGTGAGCGATCTTCCGAACGTCGACTTCCCGACCATCTCCGTCAGCGCCAGCCTGCCCGGCGCGAATCCCGAGACGATGGCCTCGGCGGTGGCCACACCGCTCGAGCGCCAGTTCACCACGATCGCCGGGCTCGACTCGATGATTTCGACGAGCGCCCTGGGGATGACCGGGATCACGCTCACGTTCGACCTGAGCCGCCCGCTGGACGCCGCCGCCCAGGACGTCCAGTCGGCCATCGCCAAGGTCGCCTCCCAGCTTCCCAGGGACATGCCGAGCCCGCCGACGTACCAGAAGGTCAACCCTGCGGACCAGCCGATCCTCTATCTGGCGCTCACATCCCAGACACTCCCGCTGTACGCCCTGGACGAGTACGGCGAGACGAACCTGGCCCAGCGCATCTCCACGGTGAGCGGCGTGGCGCAGGTCAACGTGATCGGGGCGCAGAAGTACGCGGTCCGCATCCAGCTCGATCCGCGCGCCCTGGCGACGCGCGGCATCGGCATCGACGAGGTCTCGCAGGCGGTCCAGGACCAGAACGTGAACTTGCCGACCGGGACGCTCTACGGCGCGCACAAGGCGTTCACCGTGCAGGCCAGCGGTCAGCTGACGGCGGCCGAGGACTACCGGCCTCTCGTCGTGGCTTACCGGAACGGCTCCCCCGTGCGGCTCCAGGAGCTCGGCCGTGTCATCGACAGCGTCGAGAACGACAAGACCGCCGCCTGGTTCGTAACCCCGACTTCTATGGACCGGGCCATCATCCTGTCGATCCAGCGCCAGCCGGGAACGAACACCGTCGAGATCGCCCGCGCCGTGCGCGCCCTTCTACCGTCGTTCCGCAACGATCTGCCGGCCTCGGTCTCCCTGAACATCCTCTACGACCGGTCGGTCTCGATCGAAGCGTCGGTCAACGACGTCAAGTTCACGCTGCTCCTGACCCTCTGCCTCGTCGTCCTAGTGATCTTCCTGTTCCTGCGCAACCTGTCCGCGACTCTGATCCCGAGCCTGGCCCTCCCCTTCTCGATCGTCGGGACGTTCGCGGTCATGTACGCCCTCGGCTACAACCTGGACAACCTCTCGCTGATGGCCCTCACGCTGTCGGTCGGGTTCGTGGTCGACGACGCCATCGTCATGCTCGAGAACATCGTCCGTCACATGGAGATGGGGGAGCCGCCGCTCGTGGCGGCCCTGAACGGCTCGAAGGAGATCTCCTTCACGATCCTGTCGATGACCCTGTCGCTGGCGGCGGTGTTCATCCCGATCCTGTTCATGGGCGGCCTGGTCGGACGGCTGCTC
Organism: Acidobacteriota bacterium; assembly: GCA_003223135.1. Classification (GTDB taxonomy): domain Bacteria; phylum Acidobacteriota; class Polarisedimenticolia; order Gp22-AA2; family Gp22-AA2; genus Gp22-AA3. The sequence continues at coordinate 107,173 of QHXX01000023.1, forward strand.
CACGAGTTCGCCGTGACCATCGGCACCGCGATCCTGGTCTCCGGCTTCGTGTCTCTGACCCTGACCCCGATGCTCGGCAGCCGTTTCCTGCACCATCAGAAGAACGAGCGTCACGGTCGGGTCTACCAGGGCTTCGAGCGGGTGTTCGAGGGTTCCCTCGACTTCTACAAGTCGAGCCTCGCGTGGTCTCTGCGGCACAAGTGGGTGAACCTGATCGGGCTGGTCGTCGTCCTCGTCCTGACGGGTGTCTTCGGATACGTGATCCCCAAGGGACTCTTCCCGAACGAGGACAACTCCCAGATCCTCGCGTTCACGGAGGCGATCGAAGGGATCTCCTTCGACTCGCTGGTGGAGCACCAGAAAGCGATGGCGGCGATCGTCCAGAAGGAACCGGCCGTCCTGGCCTTCCTCTCGAGCGCCGGGGCTCGAGGATTCACCGGCAGCAACCAGGGACTCATGTTCATGCATCTCAAGCCGCGCGGCGAGCGGCCTCCCGCGGAGGTCTTGATCCAGCAGATGCGGCCGAAGCTCTCCCAGGTCGCCGGGATGCGCGCGTACATGCAGATCCCGCCGACGATTCGCATCGGCGGCAATCTCACCAAGAGCCCCTACCAGTACACGCTCCAGGGCGCCGACACCGACGAGCTCTACCGCGTGGCTCCCCTTCTCGAAGCGAAGATGCGGACGCTCCCCGGCTTCCAGGACGTCACGAGCGATCTGCAGATCAAGAATCCCGAGCTCGATATCCAGATCCAGCGCGACAAGGCGGCGACGCTCGGGGTCACCGCGTCTCAGATCGAGAACGTCCTTTACGATGCGTACGGGTCGCGGCAGATCTCGACGATCTACGCCCCGAACAATGAATACCAGGTCATCCTGCAGCTGCTTCCGCAATACCAGGCCGACCCGGCGGCGCTCTCGATGCTCTACGTCCGCTCGTCCTCGGGAGCGCTCGTGCCGCTGAGCGCCGTGGCCAGCCTGAAACAATCACTCGGCCCCCTGACCGTCAGCCACCTCGGGCAGCTTCCCGCCGTCACGATCTCCTTCAACCTCAAGCCGGGCGTCTCCCTGGGCGAGGCCGTGAAGGAGGTGAATGACGTCGCACAGGGGATGCTGCCCGAGGGGGTCACCACGAAATTCCAGGGGACCGCGCAGGCGTTCCAGGACGCGACGGCCGGTCTCGGCCTGCTCCTGGTGATGGCGATCCTGGTCATCTACATGGTCCTCGGCATCCTGTACGAAAGCTTCATCCACCCGATCACCATCCTGTCGGCGCTGCCGTTCGCCGGGCTCGGGGCCCTCATCACGCTCTTTACCTTCAGGCTCTTTTACCCTTCCACGGATCTGTCGCTCTACGCCTACGTCGGAATCATCATGCTCGTCGGTCTGGTCAAGAAGAACGGCATCATGATGATCGACTTCGCCATCGAGGCCCGGCGCGATGGACTGAAGACGCCGGAGGAGGCGATCTTCGAGGCCTGCGTCGTCCGTTTCCGGCCGATCATGATGACCACCATGGCGGCGCTGATGGGGACCCTGCCGATCGCCGCCGGCTTCGGCGCCGGCTCCGAGTCGCGCCGCCCGCTGGGCCTGGCGGTCGTGGGCGGCCTGCTCTTCTCGCAGATCATCACCCTGTACGCCACACCGGTCGTCTACGTCTATCTGGAACGCCTGCAAACCTGGCTCCGGCGCTCCCCCGTTCCGGTCCGTGCCCGGGAGGAGCGCGAGGAGCCGCAGGTCGCCGGGCTCCCGACCCGTTCCTAGACATGCGCCGCGCGGCGCGGTCCCTGGTGTATCATCGCTCCTTCAACCGCGAGGAGACCTCATGACCGCATCGTCCAAGACCGCCGCGACGACGAAGGACAAGACCCACGCGTTGATCGACCTGGCCGAGACCTGGAGCGCCCACAACTACCACCCGCTGCCCGTCGTCATCGCCCGCGCCGAGGGGGTCTGGGTTTACGATCCCGAGGGCCAGCGGTACATGGACATGCTCTCGGCGTACTCCGCGCTCAACCAGGGTCACAGACACCCGCGCATCGTCCAGGCGCTCAAGGAGCAGGTGGACAAGGTCACCCTCACGTCGCGCGCCTTCCACAACGAGCTGTTCGGTCCGTTCTGCGAGAAGCTCTGCCGGCTGGCCGGGATGGAGATGGCCCTCCTGATGAACAGCGGCGCCGAGGCGGTCGAGACCGCCATCAAGACCGCCCGCAAGTGGGGCTACGTGGTCAAGAAGGTGCCCCGGCACAAGGCGGAGATCATCGTCTGCGAGAACAATTTCCACGGCCGCACCACGACGATCGTCGGGATGTCCTCCGAGCCGCAGTACAGGGAGGACTTCGGCCCCTATGACGGCGGATTCCGGATGATCCCGTACGGCGACGTCGCGGCCCTGGAGAAGGCGATCACGCCGAACACGGTGGCCTTCCTGGTCGAGCCGATCCAGGGAGAGGCGGGCATCCTGGTCCCGCCCGACGGCTATCTCAGGGCCGCTCTGGATGTCTGCCGCCGCCATAACGTCCTCCTGCTGGCCGACGAGATCCAGACCGGCTTCGGGCGGACCGGCAGGATGTTCTGCGCCGAGTACGACGGCGTCACGCCGGACCTCTTCATCGTCGGCAAGGCGCTCGGAGGAGGCGTGCTGCCGGTCTCGGGTGTCGTCGGCAAGCGCGACACGCTCGGGCTGTATCGTCCCGGCGACCACGGATCGACGTTCGGCGGGAACCCGCTCGCCTGCGCCGTCGGCATGGCGGCTCTCGACGTCATCGTCTCGGAGCGGCTGCCGGAGCGCTCCTTCGAGACGGGCGCCTACTTCATGTCCCGTCTGCGCGCCATGAATTCCTCCCACGTGAAAGAGATCCGGGGCAAGGGGCTCTTGATCGGCGTGGAGATCAAGGAAGAGCGCGGCAAGGCGCGCCCCTACTGCGAGAAGCTGATGGATCTGGGCATCCTGGCGAAGGAGACGCACGACCAGGTCATCCGCTTCGCTCCTCCCCTCGTCATCTCTCGCGAGGAGGCGGACTGGGCCCTGGAGCGGATCGCCAGGGTGCTCGCCTGAGGGCAGGGACGGGATCTTCCGGGATCCCCGATCACCTTCGCAACCACACGCCGGCGACCCTGGCTGCCGCGCGGCGCGATCTGCGCCTCGATCCCGGGCTCGCCAACCGGATCGTCGCACGCCTCGTCGCGCACGATCGCTCCGATCTCGACGGCGTCGTCGGCCTTTCCAAAGTGACGACCCGCTCGCTCCTGGCGGTCGCCGGAACCGCCCGCCTGAAAGTGCTCGATCGGCGCAAGAGCGGCGTCGATGGGTTCGTGAAGTATTTATTCCGCTCGGGTGACGAGACCTTCGAGACCGTGCGCATTCCGCTCCAAATGCCGCGCTGGAGCGTGTGCGTCTCGTCGCAGGCCGGCTGCGCCCTCGGTTGCGCGTTCTGCGAGACCGGGCGGGTCGGCTTCACGCGCAACCTGGAACCGTGGGAGATGGTCGAGCAGGTTCTGACGGTGCGGCGCGAGGCCCCCGAGCGGCCGGTGACGGGAGCGGTCTTCCAGGGGCAGGGGGAGCCGTTCCAGAACTACGACAACGTCATCCGTGCGGCGCAGGTCCTGCAGCATCCCTGCGGCGGCCGCATCCGCGGGCAGAACATCACGATCTCGACCGTCGGCATCCTGCCGATGATCGAGCGCTACACCGCTGAAGGCCACGTGTTCCGCCTCATCCTGTCTCTCACCTCGGCGTTCGACGACAGGCGCGTAGGCCTCATCCCGGTCGGCCGGCGGTACATGGTGGCCGACCTCGCGGCCGCCATGCGCCGGCACGCCGAGAAACGCGGCGACAGGGTCCATCTCGCGTGGGTCCTCATGTCGGGGATCAACACGGGGCAGGATGAGGCGGAGGAGCTCGCACGCCTGTTTCGTGGTGCCGTGCTTCGCCTGTCGGTCATCGACGTGAACGACCCGACCGGAACGTTCAAGCGTGCGGACGACACCGAGCGCTCAGCCTTCTTCACCGCCCTCGCCCGTCGGGGCATCGGGTTCATCCGCCGTTATTCCGGCGGCGCCGACATCCACGCCGCCTGCGGCATGCTCGCCTCGCGCGCGGGCGGCGGGGACGCCCTCAACGCCCCGCCCCCGGCGCCATTCCCCGGCCCGCGCGTCCTGGGATAGAATGCCGCCATTCCCTCGGACAGACGACGGGGAGGCGCCCATGGCGGTCCGCAAGCTCCGGAACTACGCGAACGGCCAATGGACCGAGCCGGCCGGCTGCGACTGGCTCGACGTCGAGAACCCGTCGAACGGCGAAATCGTCGCCCGCGTTCCCCTGTCGCGCCCCGGCGACCTCAACACCGCCGTCGCGGCCGCGCAAGCCGCCTTCCCGGGCTGGTCGACGACCCCCGTCGACAAGCGCGTCGCCCCGCTGTTCAGCCTCGCGGCGATGATCCGTGACAACCGCGAGACGCTCGCGCGTCTCATCACCGAGGAGAACGGCAAGTCGCTCCCCGACGCGCGCGCGGAGATCGACCGGACCCTCGAGAACGTCGAGACGGCGTGCGGCATGCCCGTCCTGCAGCAGGGCGACAAGCTCGTCGGCGCGGCCCCGGGAATCGACGGGGAGGTCATGCGCCTGCCGATCGGCGTGTTCGCCATGATCGCTCCTTTCAACTTCCCCGCCATGGTCCCCTTCTGGTTCATCCCCTACGCGCTCGCGACCGGCAACACGTTCGTGCTCAAGCCGTCCGAGCTGGTCCCCTGCACGATGCAGACCCTGACCGAGTTCATGGACCGCTGCGGCTTCCCGAAGGGGGTGTTCAACGTCGTGAACGGCGATCGCGCGGTCGCGGAGGCGATCGTCGGCCACCCCGGCATCGCCGGGGTGTCGGTCGTCGGCCGCTCGGCGACCGCGAAGGCCATCGCCGAAGCCTGCGTGAGGACCAACAAGCGCTTCCAGGCGATGGGCGGAGCCAAGAACCATCTCGTGGTGATGCCCGACGCGCGCATGGACGAGGCGGTCCGCAACATGATCACCTCCGGGTATGGATGCGCCGGCCAGCGCTGCATGGCGTCCTCCGCCATCGTCTGCGTCGGCGACGCGACTTACAGGGACGTGACCGACCGCTTCGTGCGCGCCTCCAGGGAGGTCATCGTCGCCAACCCGCTCGACCCCGAAGTCGCCGATCGGCCGATGGTCATGGGTCCGGTCATCTCGGCGAAGGCAAAGGAGTTCATCCTGTCGATGATCGACGCGGGGGTGAAGGAGGGGGCGAAGCTCGCTCTGGACGGGCGCGGTGTCCACGTGCGCGGCGGCGAGAAGGGGCACTTCATCGGTCCGACCGTTTTCACGGAGGTCCGCCCCGGCACGGCGGTCCACCAGACCGAGATCTTCGGCCCGGTGCAGGTGATCCTCAAGGCGGCCACGCTCGAGACGGCGATCCGCATCGTCAACGATCACCCGTACGGCAACGGCGCCTCGATCTACACGCAGAACGGCTACCACGCCCGCAAATTCAAGCTCGAGGCCCAGGCCGGCATGATCGGCGTCAATGTCGGCATTCCTGCGCCCGTCGCCTATCTGCCATTCGGCGGCATGAAGTCCTCGCAGTTCTCCCACATCAAGGCGCAGGGCAGGGCGATCGTCAACTTCTTCACCCAGGACAAGATCGTCACGGAGCGGTACTGGCCCGAGGCGTGAGACGCCCGGTCCTGCCACCCGGACGGTTTCAATTCCGAACTCGGCTCAACCTTCCCCGGCCACGTCGGGTCTTGATCTTCGAGCAGGCCCTGGATGCGGCCAGGCCCGGAACTTAGATTGAAGGGCAGATCCCAGAGGAGGAGCCGATGAAACGGATGGGAATCGTCGCAAGCATGCTACCGCTGGTGCTGACCGCCTGGCTTTCGCCGGCGCGCGCCGATGACCCGCCCGCCGACCAGGCAGGCGGTCGGTCGTCCGCACAGCCGGACCAGTCCCAGCCGCAGGAGCAGGGCGATCCGCAAAAGAAGATTGAAACCCACACCACGGTCACCGGTCCCGAAGGCAATACCGCTACGAAGGACGTGACCGTGACGAAGGAGGGGGACACCGTCGCGCGTGACGCCACCCTGACGGGCCCCAAGGGCAAGACGATCACCAAGCACGACACCTGGACGAAGGACGGCAAGACCGTCACCCGCCAGGGGACGCCCACGGGTCCCAAGGGCGGGACGATCACGCGGAACGCCACCACGACCCGCGAGGGGAACACCGTGACGCGGCAGGGGACGGTGACGGGACCGAAGGGCAAGACGGTCACTCGCGCCGCGACGTGGACGAACGACGGCAATACGATCATCCGGCAGGGGACGACCACCGGCCCGAACGGCAGGACCTGGAAGCGCGCCTCGACGACGACCAGGGAAGGGAACACGGTCACGCGCCAGGCCACGCACACCGGCTCGAACGGTCAGACGATTACGACGAATACGACCGCGACCGGCCCCAACACCGGAAAGCCCGCGAAGCGCAAGCCGCGCCCGCGGCCCAGACCGCACTGAAGAGGGGAGACATCCCGCCGGACGCAGACTCAGCCGGCCGATGATCGGCGCCGTGGATCGCGTGGAGCGGTCCCGGCGCCATTCTTTTCGGGGTGTCCTCAAGAGACCGGGGAAAGCGCGGCCGTGTCGTCCGGTGCAGGGTCGCCTGACCGGGACGCGCTCAGGACCGCTCGAAGATCTCCTTGGCGATGATCAGCCGCTGGATCTGCGAGGTGCCTTCGTAGATCTGGAAGATCTTGGCGTCGCGCATGAGCTTCTCGACCGGGTACTCGCGCGAATAACCGTACCCGCCGAAGACCTGCACGGCGTTGAGGGCCACCTCCATCGCGCTGTCGGCCGCGAACGCCTTGGCGAAGGCGGCTTCCCGGGTGTTGCGCTCGCCGCGGTCGATCTTCCAGGCCGACTGCCAGACGAGAAGCCGCGCCGCCTCGATCTTCATCGCCATCTCGGCGATCGTGAAGGCGATCGACTGGTGCTTGTGGATCGGGACGCCGAATGTGGTGCGCTCTTTGGCGTAGCGGATGGCGTGCTCCATGGCCGAGCGCGCCAGGCCGACGGCGGCGGCCGAGACCACGGGCCGGCTGTGGTCGAACGCGGCCATCGCCAGGAACCACCCCTGGCCCTCCTTCCCGAGGAGGTTCGCCTTCGGCACCTTGACGTCGTTGAAGGTGACGGCGCGGGTGTCGGAGGCGCGCTGACCGAGGTTCTGCTCCTTCTTGCCGACCTCGATGCCGGAGGAGTCTCGCGGCACGACGAAGGCGCTCATACCCTTGTAGCGCTGCACCGGGTCGGTGTAGGCGACGACGAAATACCAGTCGGCGACGCTGCCGTTGGTGATCCACATCTTGGATCCCTTCAGCACGTAATCCTCGCCGACCTTGCGGGCGACCGTCTTGATCCCCTGCACGTCGGAACCGGCCTGGGGCTCGGTGACACAGTAGGCGGCGAGCTTGAACTCCTTCGTCATCGGGGTCAGGAAGCGCTTCTTCTGCTCGTCCGACCCGCCCACGATGACCGGGGCCTCGGCCAGGGTGTTGGCCTCCATGGCGGTGCCGATGCCGGTGCAGCCCCAGGCGACCTCCTCCGCGATCATGCAGCCGTCGAGCACGCCGAGCCCGGGCCCCCCGTACGCCTCAGGGACGTGGGTGTTCATCAGGCCGAGATCCCAGGCCTTGCGGCAGATGTCGCGCGGAAATTCGCCGGTCTGGTCGTGGTGCGGCGCCTTCGGGACGATTTCCTTCTCCGCGAACTCGTGCGCGAGGGCGCGGAGCTGCTGCTGCTCTTCGGTGAGCGCGAAGTCGACCATGACGCCTCTCTTCTCCGGGCCGAAAAACGTCGCCGCCGGGCGGAGCCATCCGCCCGGCGGCGATTATCGTGCCGGCCGCCACAGGGGTCAAGGCGCCCCGCTCCGGGGCGCCGCTACTTCTGCTGGGCCATCTTCTTTTCGAACTCCGCCCTGCGCTTGTCGATTTCTTGAGGGCTCAGATCCTCTTTGTGCGTGGCGATCCCCCAGTGATGGCCGAACGGATCGGAGACCTTCCCGAAGCGATCGCCCCAGAACTGGTCGGACACGGGCATGATCACGTTCGCGCCTGCGCCCACGGCCCGCTTGAACACCGCGTCCACGTCCGGAACGTACAGGAAGATCGACCCGGTCACGATGCCGCCGGTCGACTCCGGCGCCTTGATCTGGGGCGCCATGTCGGGAATCTCGTCGCTCACGAAGACCGCCGAGTCCCCGATCCGGATCTCGGCGTGCATGATCCGGCCCCCGGGGCCCGGCATGCTCAGTTTCGTCTCGGCGCCGAACGCCTTCTTGTAGAACTCGAGGGCGCGCCTCGCATCGCGCACCACGAGGTAGGGGGTGACGGTGTGAAATCCCTCGGGAACTGGCTTGACGGCTTTCGCCATGAAGACCTCCTCCTTACGTAAAGGCCCGGGCAGGGGCTGTGATCTCGGTGCGGGAGATCCTACACCCGCCCGGCATCGAAAGGCGAAACGCCCCGTCACGCTGGATGTCATCAATCCGGCCACCCGCGAGGTCATCGCGCGGGTCCCCGACTCGGGCGCCGCCGACGTGGATCGTGCGGTGCAGGCGGCCCGACGCGCCTTCGACAGGGACGGCTGGCCCCGGACCAGCGCGCGCGAGCGCGGCCGGATCCTGTTCCGTCTCGCCGAGTACGTGCGCAAGCACGGCACGAGGTTCGCCGAGATCGAGACGACGAACAACGGCAAGCCTCTCGCCGAGGCGCAGGCTGACGTGTCGGACGCCGCCTTCTGCTTCGAGTACTACGGGGGGCTGGCCACCAAGATCCGCGGCGACGTCCTCACGATATCCGACAACGCCATGGCGCTGGCCGTGCGCGAGCCGGTCGGCGTCGCGGGCCAGATCGTCCCGTGGAACTACCCGCTGATGATGGCCGTGCAGAAGCTGGCGCCGGCTCTGGCGGCCGGCTGTACCTCGGTCCTGAAGCCGGCCGAGCAGACGCCGGTGTCGATCCTGGAGCTGGCCAGAGGTTTCGAGGAGTGCGGCGTGCCGCGCGGAGTCGTCAACATCGTCAACGGCCCGGGCCCGGGCGCCGGGGCCCCGATCGTCGCGCATCCCGGCGTCGACAAGATCGCCTTCACGGGCAGCAGCCAGGTCGGCAAGACCATCATGCGCGAGGCGGCCACCACCTTGAAGAGGGTGTCGCTGGAACTCGGCGGCAAGTCGCCCAACATCTTCTTCGCCGACGCCGACTTCGACCAGGCGGTCGAGGGGGCGCTGTTCGGCGTGTTCCTCAACCAGGGAGAGGTCTGCTCGGCCGGAAGCCGGGTCCTGGTGCAGAGGCCGATCTACAGGAGGCTTCTCGACGCGATGACGGAAAAGGCGAAGACGATCGTCGTTGGGCCGGGTCTGCACCCCGACACCAGGATGGGACCGCTTGTCAGCCAGGAGCAATACGACAAGGTCCTGTCGTACCTCGAGGTCGGCAAGCGGGAGGCGAAACTGGCGGTGGGCGGCGGCCGCCCCAGGACCCTGCCGAAGGAAGCCCAGAGCGGCTTCTTCGTCGAGCCGACGATCTTCTACGACGTGGACAATTCGGCGAAGATCGCCCGCGAAGAGATCTTCGGGCCGGTCATGGCCGTCATTCCCTTCGACAAGGAGGAGGACGCTTACCGCATCGCCAACGACACGCCGTACGGTCTGGCAGCGGCCGTCTGGACGCGCGACATCTTCAAGGCGATGCGGGCCGTCAAGAGCCTGCGCGTCGGCATCGTCTGGGTCAACCACATGCAGCCCGCGCCCGTCGAGGCGCCATGGGGCGGCACCAAGCAGTCAGGCTTCGGCCGCGAGCTCGGCCCCTACGGCCTCGACGAGTACATGGAGATCAAGCAGGTCTACATCAACCTCGACGACCGGCCGATCGGCTGGTACCGGTAGGCACTCCCCGGCCATGGAACCGCGGCGCTATCCTCCCCTCCCCCCGCGCGACAGGTACCTTCGACAGGTCGCGCGCAACGCGGCTGCCGCGGGGGTGCTCATTTTCGGTTCGCTGGCGCTGGGCATCGCCGGGTACCACGTCTTCGGCCGGCTGTCCTGGCTCGATGCGCTCGTCAACGCCTCGATGATCCTCACGGGAATGGGGCCCGTGGATTCGATCGTGACGGTGCCGGGAAAGGTATTCGAATCGTTCTACGCCCTGTGGAGCGGAGTGGCGTTCTTGACCGGCGTCGCCGTCCTGCTGGCGCCGGTCGTGCACCGTTTCCTCCACCGCTTCCACCTGGACCTGGCGGACGAGCCGCCCGAGAAGAAGCGTTGACCCGGCGGCGACGGGCCACCCGCCACAGTACGCGGTGAAGGCGTGCGTGTCGAGACCGCCCCGGAGTTCGCCCAGGCGGCTGCGGCGGCCGTGGTCATTCTCTGCTGGCTCGCCTTCGCGGCGGTGTTCACCTTCAGGATGAGAGGCCCGAGGCCGAAGGAACGCCGGCGCGAGCGCGCGTCGATCATCGGGATCGTCCTGCAGGGGATGAGCTTCGCCTGCGTCTGGTGCACCGGGCGACTGACTTTCAGCCCGATCACTCCGGACCACCCGGCGATCGGAGCGATTCTCACCGGCCTGTGCGTGCCGCTGGCGGTCGGCTCGATCTGGCTGACGATCACGGCGGCGAGCGTCCTCGGCAAGGAGTGGAGTTTTCAGGCGCGCCTGGTCGAGGGGCACAGGCTCGTGACCGCAGGACCTTACGCGCTGGTGCGGCACCCGATCTACACGGGAATGTTCGGGATGCTCCTGGCGACCGGTCTGGCCTTCGCCCACTGGATCGCCGTCGTACCGGCGACCGTCCTGTACGGCGCCGGCACGATCATCCGCGTGCGCAGCGAGGAGAAGCTCCTGCGCGAGGCGTTCGGCCGGGCGTTCGAGGAGTACGCCCGTCGCGTGCCGGCGGTGTTTCCCGGCTTGCGCCGACCCTCTGACCGGCGACCCACGCCATGACCTCCCGACTGAACCGCAGAGCAGGTAGGCGAGCCCCACGGGACATCACGAGGAGACTGTCGGTCTCTTCTGGGAGGAGCGCGCTCGTTAAGCGAGTTCTCTCCATCCTCGCCCGGGAAGGGCTGCTTCTCCTGTCGGATGCGCGCCTCCCGAGCATCGCGGGTCTTGTGGCCGGAGCCCCCATGCGCGGCTCGTGGTGGGGGCACCCGGCCGGGCAGGCCATCTACCAGGTCTCCGAGGCGCTGGCGGATCATCCCGACGTCGCGGTGAATCGCCTGGTCACCGGAAAGGTCACCTACGTGCACCGCAGGCTCTGGCCGGCGCTTCAGGCGATCGGGCGCGCGCGCGACCCCTGGCAGACGCGCCGCCTGTCGCGGACGGCGCGATCGCTCCTCCTGCGCGTGACGCGCCAGGGGACCCTCCGGACCGATCGGATCGCAGGGCCAAAGTCCCGGGTGTCCGGGGCGGCGCGCGAGCTCGAGGACAGGCTCCTCGTGCATACCGAGTGGATCCACACCGAACGCGGCTCGCACGCGCGGAGGCTCATGAGCTGGGACCACTGGGCGCGCCGGCAGGGGACAGGTCTGCGCGCCGGCGCCTCCCGGGGCCCCGTGAAGAATGCACGGAGCGCCAGGGAGATCCTCGAGCGGATCGTGAACGAACTGAACGCCCGCTGCGGGGCCGACGGACGGCTGCCGTGGCAGGTCTCTCAACCGAACGCAGGAGCCCGCCTCCGCCGATGACGACGATCGTCCTTCTCACCCTGTCCAACATCTTCATGACGTTCGCCTGGTACGGACACCTCAAGTACAAGTCTTCGCCTCTGTGGAAGGCGGTCCTCGTCTCCTGGCTGATCGCATCTTTCGAGTACTGCCTGCAGGTGCCGGCGAACCGCATCGGCAGCTCCCGCTTCACGACCGCGCAGCTCAAGACGATCCAGGAGGTCGTCACGCTCGTCGTGTTCTGAGAAGATCTGAAATGGAACTATCTCGTCGGCTTCGGTCTGATGGTCCTGGCCGTCTTCATCATCTTCAAGAAGTGGTGAGCTCCCGCGAGGCGCTGCGTTTCTGGGTGAAGCTCGGCTTCATCAACTTCGGCGGCCCCGCCGGCCAGATCGCCCTCATGCATCGGGAGATCGTCGAACGGAGGCGTTGGATCACAGAAGAGCAGTTCCTGCGGGCCCTGAACTTCTCGATGTTCCTTCCGGGGCCGGAGGCCACGCAGCTCGCCATCTACGTCGGCTGGCTGCTGCACGGGACCATGGGTGGTGTCGCCGCAGGGACCTTCTTTATCCTCCCATCGGTCTTCGTCCTCCTGGTCCTGAGCTGGTTGGTGGCCGCGCACGGCCAGGTGCCGGCGGTCGCGGGCCTCCTGTACGGCGTGCAGCCTGTCGTCATCGCCATCGTGGCCGAGGCGGTCATCCGGATCGGCAGGAGGACGCTGCGTCATCCGGTCCTGGCCCTGGTCGCCGCCGCCGCGTTTGCCGCCATTCATGTCTTCGCCGTCCCGTTTCCGCTCGTCGTCGCGGCGGCCGCGGGCGCGGGGATCCTCCTGGCGCGTATTGTCCCCGGGTCATTCGCTCCGCGCGGACAGGTCGAAGGAGACGCGGCGCCGGCGCGAGCGGGAGAGAACGTTGATGAGGTGGCGGCAGCGCGCCCGGCCGCCGGGCCGCGCCGGGTCTATCCTCCGATCGGCCGCGCCGTCCGTATCGTCGCGCTGTTCGCGGCGCTGTGGGCGGTTCCCGTCGGCGCCCTGTGCCTCTGGCGCGGCGCCGGCGACGTGCTCGTGAAGGAGGCCCTGTTCTTCACCGGGGCGGCCTTCGTGACGTTCGGCGGGGCCTACGCCGTTCTCGGCTACATCGCCCACGTGGCAGTGAATTCCTACGGGTGGCTGAGCGCGTCCCAGATGGTCCAGGGACTGGCCCTGGCCGAATCGACGCCGGGCCCTTTGATCATGGTCACGCAGTACGTCGGCTTCCTGGGGGCCTGGAATCACGCCCGCGGGATCGGCCCGCTCGCGTGCGGCGTCCTGGGGGCGCTGATCACAACCTACGTCACGTTCCTGTTCTGTTTCATGTTCATCTTCGTCGGGGCGCCATACGTCGAGGCACTCGCCGGCAACCGCCGCATCCAGGCCGCCCTCGTCGGCGTGACCTCGGCGGTCGTCGGCGTCATCCTGGGCCTCGCGGTCTTCTTCGGCACGCGGGTGCTCTTCCCTCCCGGCCAGGGCCTCGACGTCTTCGCACTGCTGCTGGCGCTCGCGTCGTTCGTCGCCCTCGTGCGGTTCAGGGTTCCGATCCACGACCTGGTGATGGCGGGGGCGGTTCTTGGGATGGGCTTCAGGCTCTTCGTCCTGTAGCCGCCCCGCGGCGAGCGGGGCGCGACCCCGATCCGGCCGGCGGGAGGGAGGGATCCGCCCCTGCGACATCCCCTTGACGTAGAGGGAGCGGGCGGGCCCCACCCGTGGTAGAGTTCCGGCGGTTTGCCGGTCCGATTCCAACACTTTCGCTGGAGGAACAGATGGCCGCTAAGAAAGGTCGGAAGCCGAGCGCCGCTTTCATGAAGCCGATGTCGCCGAGCGCTGCGCTCGCCGACGTCATCGGGTCAAAGGCGATGCCGCGCACGCAGGTGACCAAGAAGCTCTGGGACTACATCAAGAAGCACAAGCTGCAGGACAGCAAGAATCGCAGGATGATCAACGCGGATGAGAGCCTCAAGAAAGTGTTCGGCGGCAAGAGGCAGGTCAGCATGTTCGAGATGACCAAGCTCGTCTCAAAACACTTGAAGTAGCCCCTCCGCGCGGAGCACCCGCCCCCGCGGCCGCCCCGGTCTGCACGCGCGCAGGCCGCCGGACCGGGGCCACGGGAGTTGGAGTCCGCTCCTCCGCCCGCCGGGCGGCCGGTACCCGTCAAGTGCCGGCGCACCGGGCCCGCGGGCGGAGGGGTTTCCCCCCGGGAGATCCCGATGAGTGAGACCACCGGCGCACCGGGCGGGTGCGGGGTGACGCCGCCTCGCCTCGAAGCGCCGCCGGTCGTCACGCCTCCACCCTTCGTCGCTCCGCCCCTCGCGGCGCCGGCCGAACCGCTCGATCCCTGGTTTGCGATCTGGACCCGACCGCGGGCCGCCCTACGGCAGATCCTGGACAGCGACCCGCGCCGTTCGATCTATCGCCTCGCGGCGCTCGGCGGAATCGCCGGCGCCCTGAAGCTGGCGACTGAGTCCGGCGCCGCGGAAACCGCGCCGGTGGCGACGACTCTCGCCATCGCCGTGACGGGTGGGGCGCTCGGCGGCGTCCTCTTCCTGTTCCTCTTCCCCGGTCTGGTGCGCGTCGCGGGCCGTTGGCTGGGAGGGCGCGGAGGGATGATCGAGATCCGGGCGGCTGTGGCGTGGTCGAACGTGCCGGAAATCTGGGGCATGGCTCTCTGGCTCCCGAGAGGCGTCCTCCTGGGAGAGGAGATGTTCCAGCCCGTACCGCCCGGCATCGAAGGAAACCCGCCCGCGGCCCTGTTTTTCGGACTCCTCGTGCTCGCGCAGACCCTCGTCGGTTTCTGGGGACTGGTGATCGGCTTGAAGTGCATCGCCGAGGCGCACCGCTTCTCCGCCTGGCGCGCCCTGGGCACGCTCGTCCTGGTCGGGCTGATGCTCATCGTGCCGGTCGGACTGCTGATGATCGCCGCGCAGGCGCTGAGCTAGTCAGAGCGTGTCCGAGGTTCGGGGCCTTCGACCCGCTCCAGAAGGCCCGCAAGCAAGGCGGCGCGCGGTGCTATCCGGTCGAGACGCACCCTCTCGCTCTCGGCGTGCGCCCCTTCCCCTTCGACCCCCAGACCGTCGAGCACCGGCACGCCGAGGGCGGCGCAGTACGATCCGTCGCTCCCGCCTCCGGTCGCCCCCTCTCCCAGATCGAACCCCGCGTCGCGCGCGACGCGCCGGGCCTGGTCGTAGAGCGCGGCGATCGCCGCGCTCCGGACCATGGGCGGGTGCGTCAGCGCCGCCTCGACGCGCAGTCGGGCCCCGGGGTTGCGTGGCCGCAGATTCAGGACCGCCGTCTCGATTCGGGCCCATTCCACGGGCGAAGGAACCCGTACGTCGAGCTCGGCGCGCGCCCGCGGGGCGACGACGTTCCTGGCGACCCCTCCTTCGATGAGGCCGGCGTTCACCGTCGTGCTCATGGCGCGGTCCTCGAGGAGCTTGACCGCCAGGATCTGAGCCGACAGCTCCTCGATGGCGTTGACGCCCTTCTCGGGATCGATGCCGGCGTGGGCGGGCACGCCGATCACCTCGACGACGAGTCGCCCCACCCCCTTGCGCGCGGTCTTGGCCCCGCCGTCCGGGTTGCTCGGCTCGAGACCGAGGACGTAGCGCGCGGCGCGCGCCTCCGCCTCGACGTGCGGCCTCGACGCCGGGCTGCCGGTCTCCTCGTCGCCGCTGAAAAGGCAGACGACCGGCAGGCATGGTTTGAGGACGCCCCCGCTGACCGCGCGCGCCAGGAGAACACACAGGACGACCCCGGCCTTCATGTCATAGACACCGGGCCCATACGCCCAGGGTCCCTCGATCCGAAACGGCCGGCGCGCCGCCTCGCCGCGCGGCCAGACGGTGTCGAGGTGGGCCAGAAGCATCGCCGCCTGTCCGTCGGAAGAGACCCCGGCGCCTCGGACGCCCGGGCCGCCGACCGGGCCGAAGGTCGCGCGCACGACATCCCCCGCGTTGTCCTGCGGGATGATCGTCACTCGCGCGCCGGCGGCGCGGAGCTCTTCCCCGACCAGCGCCCCGACCCGATCCACCCCCGCCTTGTCCGAGGTGGGCGAGTCGATCGCGACGAGCCTCCCGAGCAGGTCGACCGCGGCGCTTTTTTGCGATTCGAAGTAGGCGAGAAGCTCGCGCGCCCGGGTCGTCAAGGTGTCACGGGGGAGTCGTGGCCCGCCCTAGAGAGATTTGAGGAGTGGCGCCACCTTCGCGAACGCCTTCAGGTGCGTCTCGATGTCCGCCTCGGTGTGCTGGACCGAAATCGTCCATTGCTCGTCCGGGCCGGGCGGTTGCGGGATGACTCCCTCGTTCAACATCGCCAGGTACCAGGCCTGTGAGGCGACCCGATCGACGACGTACCAGTCGCGATAGTCCCGGATGACGTCCTTCCTGAAGTTGATCGTTCCCATCGAGCCGACGCCGTTGGCGTAGCAGGGAAGGTTGTGCTCGCGGATGAGGGTGCTATAGCCGTCGACCAGCTTCTTGTTGAGCGCGAAGACGCGGCGGTAGGCCTCGTCGGTGAGGATGTCCTTGAGCGTCGCCTCCGCTGCCGCCAGAGTGACCGGATTGCTGGCGTAGGTGCCGACGTGGATGACGCGCAGCGAGTTGAGCTCTTCCATGATTTCAGCCGAGGAGCCGAAGGCGGCGAGCGGCATGCCGCCGCCAATCGCCTTCGCCAGCACGGTGATGTCCGGCTTGACCTTGAAGTACTCGGTCGCTCCGCCGCGGGCGATCTTCACGCCGGTCTTCACCTCGTCGAAGATGAGCAGGGCGCCGAACTCGTTGCACAGTGCGCGCAGACCGGGGAGGAAGTCGGGGAGCGGCTCGGTCACCCCCATGTTCATCATGATCGGCTCGAGGATGACGCAGGCGACCTCGTTCAGGTGCTCCTCGAGCAGGGCGCGCACCCCCTTCAGGTCGTTAAAGGACGCGACGAGCGTGTGCGCATAGGACTCCGCCGGAATGCCCTCGCTCCAGGGGATCGGGCGCGGCCGGCTCCTGAGCCCCGCCAGTCGCAGTGGCGGCTTGTTCGACACCAGGACCGTGTCGTGCGCCCCGTGATAACCGCCTTCGAACTTCAGGAGCCCGGGCCGGCCGGTATACCCGCGCGCCAGACGGATGGCATGCATCGTGGCCTCGGTGCCCGAGTTTGCGAAGCGCCACTGGTCCTGCCCGAAGCGTTCCCGGAGCTCCTTCGCCACAGAGATCTCCAGCCGATGCGGCATCGCGTGCAGCGTCCCGCGCTTCGCCTGCGCCGCGATCGCATCAACGATCTTAGGATGGGCGTGCCCCACCAGCATCGCGCCGAAGGCATTGGAGAAGTCGGTGTAGCGGTTCCCGTCGGCGTCGGTGATGGTCGCGCCGACCGCGGACTCGATGAAGATCGGGTTCGGGTCGACGACCCGGAAGTTGGACGAGACCCCGCGCGGCAGGAGGCGCTTCGCCTCGCCGTGCAGCTCGCGGGACTTCTTCGTCCGCTCGATGTAGCGGTTGACGATCGCGTCGTAGGTGCCGGACATGCTGCCCCTCCCCGCCGCTCGACCCGGGACCTCCCGTCGTGGGGGCCTGTCCCAACGAGGCCGTCCCGGCGGGGGACACCGAGGCAGGCGCGGCCTGTTGCAACTGGTGCGGCTGAAGGCCGGAGTCTATCAGAGAAAAAGAAAACCCGGAAGCGTCTGCGGCGCAGCGCGCCGCCCCGGGTGGACCAATGTGCCGGGGCTTCCGGGTTCGGTGGCCGGCCGGTATTCCTCAGGCGGAGATACCGAGCGGCCCGATGACCGTGGGTCCGCCTAAGTTGCCGCCACCTCACGGGTCCGGTAAGACACCTCGCTGCTACTGTGATAACTCATCTGCTGGACCACCTCCTTTCTCGTGTACGGGAAAC
The DNA here is from genome assembly GCA_003223135.1 of Acidobacteriota bacterium. Classification (GTDB taxonomy): domain Bacteria; phylum Acidobacteriota; class Polarisedimenticolia; order Gp22-AA2; family Gp22-AA2; genus Gp22-AA3. The sequence continues at coordinate 124,806 of QHXX01000023.1, forward strand.
ATACTCCGGTCGGGAGGCGGCTGCAACCCACCGCATCCCGTTCTAGCGCGTGCCCTCGGCGGGGGACGCGGAAGGGTCGGCGGGATCGAGGCGGCCGGAGGCGGTCGGGACGGCGGCGGAAGAAGAGTCGGCCGTCTCCGCCGTCATGCCGCTCCAGATCTCATCGCCGAACGGCGCGTCGAAGCGTACGTCCGAGTACTCGACGATCGCTTCGAGGGGCCCGATCAAGCCGGTCACGTCCGAGGCGTGCACCGTGCGGCGGGTCGGGACACGCACGGCGCCGTACGTCTTGTGGTCGGTAAAGAGCGACACCCAGTAGGTGCGGTCCCCGCCGCGGTAGGAATGGATCCGATCGATGAGGTGGTTCACCCGGCTCACGTAGATGTCGTGCCAGTCGTCCTTCCGGGCTGCGTCTTTCGCGTCGAAGGTCAGGCGGACGACATCGCACAGGTCGGACGGCACGCGGCTGGCCGTCGGTGGCGTCCTCTCGCCGAGGTACTGCAGGCGCGATTCGGCGGCGAGCAGATTCCAGGGCAGGAGAAAGGACCAGCGGGCGATTCGCATGAACGCCCGGGGAAACTCGAGCTGCGCGGGGTCGGTCACGGTCACGCCCGCGCGCACGACCTCGATCCGGCCGCCCGCGACGCGCACGATCTGCGGCGCCGTCTCGTCAAGGTCCTGGGCGAACGACCGGTCGCCGGGTCCGAGGTCGAGCCGGTGGACCTGGCGCGCGTTCGCCTGCGGCTCCTTCTGCCCGCCATAGAACTGCAGACGGTAGACGTATTCGACGTTGTGATGGGCGCTCCAGACACCGTATGGCCCGTAGGCCTGGAACAGGGCCAGGACGACGCCCTTCGCCTGCGGGTCGGCGATCGCCTCCAGGCGTTCGACCACCGGATCGGGCCTGTTCTCTCCGCATCCCCAGGCCGCGACGACGTTGAGGAGCGTCGGGAGGAGCAGGATGACGACCAGCGCGCGCGGACCTCCGCCGGCGGGCTCTCGACGCCGGGCGTTTTCTCCCGGCCTGCGGCAGGCGGCGTCGCGGCACGACAGGCGGTACCGTCGAGCCGCTATATATCGATAGACGCGGTCCATCACGAAGGGCACCCCGGGTATCTTGTACGCGGCCGCCACCCACGAGAGCCCATCCAGGACGCGGAACAGCACACGCCATCCCTCCGCCCCCTTGTGCACCGATCCGTCGGGAGCGTAGACCCACATCTGGCGCATCGCATCCGCGCGATCGAGACCGGGGAAACGCGACGCGGCCGCCGGGTCGTGGACCGACAGCCACTCGACCACGCCCTCCGGGTCGCGGACCATCATGCGGTCGCGCCAGCGGGTGCAGAACTGGCAGTCGCCGTCGTACAGCGCGACGTAACGGGCCGGGGCGGCGCTCATGGCGCGTCGGCCCGTCCCGGCGACGCCGGGCCCGCGCCCTGGCTTGTGGCCGGCTTCGAGTTGGGATTCGGACCGAGCCAGGTCACGGCACCCTCCGCATCGATGCGGAACATGAAGCGCGGTGTCAGGACCAGGAGCGGCGCCAGGACGCGGTGGCGCAGCACCAGCGCCACGTCGGTTGGAGCCGGCAGGTCTCTTTGATCGTGCTCGTGCAGAAGCGGCGTGCCGGGCGCTCGTGGCTGCAGCGACATGGAGGTATTGCGGTCGTGCAGCTTCTCCACCGAGAGAACCTGCCGGCCACTCGCCGCGATCCGGACCATGAAGTCGCGTCCGAACAGCACGCTTCCCCCCATCCCCGCCGCCACATCCCGTTCGCTCCCCTCCTTCTGCTGGGAGATGACGTACACGGTGAACGTGGCGTCCTTCTCCCGCACGACCGCCTCCAGCAACGGCCGTCCCCCCTCCGGGCGGCCGATGGTCGCGATCTCTGCCTGTTCCAGAGAGCGGACGTAGGACTGAATGGTCGCCGAGGCCGCGCGCGGCGGGCTGGCGAGCCCCAGCGTCCCGAGCTGTCCGGCGTCCGGGCTGAACGTGGTCTCGGCGACGATCGAGAGTCCCTTGCGGACCATGCCGGACGCGGCGAGGTCCCTCGAGGAGTCACCCACGTAGATGACCCGCCAACCTTCACGATCCGGGATGACGACCGTCCGGTCCGACGGAGCGGCGCCGCTTCCCTGCGCCTTCAGGAGATCGGCCGCCTTGTCCACGGCCTGCAGATACAGGGCGATCAGACGGCCACGCTCCTGCAGGGATGCGAGCGCCTCCGCCGGCGGCCGATCGTTCTGCGCCGCGAGCGGCGTCAGCGCGGCGGCCAGGCAGAGACATCGGAGGGACGCGCGGCCCGCGGCGGCCCAATCGAACCCACCTCTCGGCGTCATCGCCATGCCTCGAACCTCCCTTGCGATGAGTTCCAGTCTACACCAGCCCATACCCGCCGAAACGAAAGGCCGCCGCGCGCTTGAAGGACCCGTTTCGATCCCGTATCATGGCCGGTCCCGAACGATTTTCAAGGGAAACGGGTGATGGCGACGAACCTTGCGGTCGATCTCAGGGCGCTCATCGCGGGGCAGGTGCTGGACGACCCTGCCGCACGCGCCGACAGGAGCAGCGACTTCGGCAGGATGATCCACCGCCTCCCGGGCGTGGTCGTCCGGCCGGCGTCGACCCAGGACGTTGCGACGGTCATCGGGTACGCCCGCAAGAACGCCGTGGCGGTCGCCCTACGCGGCGAGGCGCACACCCAGAGTGGCCAGGCGACCGTCGCCGACGGCATCCTCATCGACCTGACCTCCCTCGATCGCATCCTCGAGATCGACCCGTCCGGACTCTCCGCCGATTGCCAGGCCGGCGTGAAGTGGGAGACCCTCGTCCGGCAAAGTATTCAGCAGGCGGTCGTGCCGCCGGTCCTCACCAACAACCTGGGGGTCACGATCGGCGGGACGCTGTCGGTCGCCGGCCTCGGCGTGGCGTCCTTCCGGTACGGCGCCCAGGGAGACAACGTCACCGAGCTCGAGGTCGTGACGGGCACAGGGGACGTCGTCGTCTGCTCCGAGGTGAAGGCCAGGGAGGTGTTCGACGCCGTGCGCTCGACGCTCGGCCAGTTCGGCGTGATCACCCGCGCCCGGCTGAAGCTTCGCCGCTGCAAGCCGAAGACGCGCACTTACTTCCTGCTCTACGACGACCTGGGCGCCGTCATGCGCGACGCGCAGGCGGTCATCGAGAGGGACCGCGTGGATTACCTCGAGTCGACATGCGTCCCGTGCCCGCAGGGGTTCCGGAGCGCGGGAGCGATCAAGGAGGCGTTCGCCGCCTGGTTCTTCCCTCTACAGCTCACCGTCGAGTTCGACCCTCAGTCGCCGCCCGACGACGCCCAGGTGCTGCAGGGCCTCGCTCCCTATCGCAGGACGCATGTCGAGGACCAGGAGACCTTCGGCTTCGCGGCCCGCCTGGAGCCGCTGTTCGCCCTCTGGAAGCGGATCGGGAACTGGGCGATGCCGCATCCCTGGACTGAGACCATCATTCCCTGGGGGGCGGCCCATCCGTTCATCTCGCAAGTCCTGGCCAGCCTTCCGCCGACCGCGCTGGGCGGCGGACACGTCCTTCTCTGGCCGTGCCGTGGCACGGTGTCGCGCATTCCGTACTTCATGTACCCCCCGACTCCCCTGGTCATGGGATTCGGCATCTTGCCCGGAGTGCCGCCGGATGTCCTGCCGCAGGCGCGCCAGCGACTCAACATGGTCTCGGACATGAGCATGGCGGTCGGCGCGAAGCGCTACCTCTCCGGCTTCATCGAGTTCGACCGCCCGCGCTGGAAACAGCACTTCGGGCCGCGCTGGGACGAGATCCGCCGCCTGAAGAAGACGTACGACCCGGACGGAATCCTGAACCCGGGATTCATCGACTACGGTCCCTAGCTGATGCCGCCCGGGCAGAGGATCTGAGAACCATGGACGCTACGCCGGGCGCGCGCCCGTATCAGCAGACCCCCCGGACGGTTTCCTGGCGCCGCGCCGCCGGCCACCTGGGGCGCGTCGCGCTGGGTATCGTCTTTCTGGCGGCCGGCTTTCTGAAGGGGCTCGACCCCGCCGAGTTCGTCCACCAGGTCGCCGCCTACGGCCTGATCGGAATGCGACTGTCGGGCGTGGCGGCGCCGGCCCTCATCGTGCTCGAGATCGTCCTCGGTGTGACGCTCGTCGCCGGTGTGCGACCCCTCTTGACCGGCCTGGCGTCCATTCTCCTGCTCCTGATGTTTATCGGCATCGAGGCTTACGGCATCGCCGCCGGACGGACGGAGGCCTGCGGCTGCTTCGGCGCCTACGTGCAGAGGACTCCCGCCCAGGTGATCGGTGAGGACCTCCTGTTCGTGGGGCTGGCGATCCTGGCGATCGCAGGGCTGCGGGGTTGGGCCGGCACGAGGCCCGGCCGGGCGGCGGCCGTCCTGGTCGCGGCCATCGTCCTGTCCGGCGCTTTCGTGGTCGCTTCCCCCTCTCTGCCGATCGACGATTACGTCACGCGCCTGCGCGCGGGCCGGACCCTGGCCGACCTGGATCTCGCGGCGCGCCTGCCGGAGCTCCTGCGCGGGCGTCACCTCATCGCCCTGATCGACGTCACCGACCCGCGCGCCGCCGAGATCGCCTCCGCGCTGGACGCTCTGGCCTCCCGGCCCGGGGCGCCGGTCGTGGTCGGATTGACCCCCGCAACCGAGCAGGAGATCGACGCGTTCCGCTGGACCGTGGTTCCGGCGTTCGAGGTCAAAAGCGTCGACCGGGTCGTGATCAAGAGGCTGTACCGGAGGCTTCCCCGTTTCTTCGTGCTCGATTCCGGCCGGGTGATGGCCGTCTACGACGGCGCTCCTCCCGAAGCCGGAGACCTGCTATCATCGGAGGCATCATGACAGTCAAGCGTACGGCTCATCGGATGCTCGGTGTTCTGCCCGTGGTCGCGGTCGCGCTCCTTCTGCCGTGTTCCGCGCGGGCACAGGCCATGGTCTGCAAACCGAATTACGACTATAGCGTCGAGGTCGACGGTTCGTTCCCGAAGAACGCCACGCTCTATCAGTCCACAACACCCGGCATGTATTTCATCGATGTCCCGACATGCAAGACCGGTCTCCTCATGGATATGAAGGCGCGGAAGGTCGTCGCCGTGCCCCGCGACCTCGTCAAAACGGTGGACGGCGGTCTTCAGCTGAGCGACACGGTTCCTCCGGCCGCCGCCGCGTACGCCCTGGCGGTCGATGGGCCCATGGTCCAGTTTCAGGCCGAGGACAAGAAGGTGCGCATCCTCCGGTGCCTGGACCGTCCGCCCATTGTCGGGGCCGTCGACCTGGACGCGCTCGTCACCGATCGGCCGGAGTACCGGGAGGGGATGAAGGCCTACTCCCCCGACCCGGCGTCGATTGCGACCATGGGCAAGTACGCCAAGAGGGTGCAGATCGACGCCTTTTTCGCCACCTGGTGCCCGCACTGCAAGGAATACATGCCGAAGTTCCTGCGGGTCATGTCGGAAGCGAAGAACCCCAACATCAAGCTCAATCTCTACGGTGTGCCGAAGGGGTTCACCCAGGCGCCGGGGCCATGGCAGGGCCGGAACATCAACTCCATCCCCACGATTATCGTGAAGGTCGACGGCCGGGAGATCACGCGCATGGCGTCCCAGCCGGGGGCGGAGCCCGAAAAGGAGTTGGCCGGAATTTTCGACGCGGTCAAGTAGGCAGGTCGGGCGGCGCGAAGCGTGGTGAAGTCGTGCAAGAGCGCCGTGCGCGCCGCCGTCACGGCCCGTACCGTCCGGTGCGGAATCGGCCTCGCGGTCTCCTGCGCCGCCGCTTTGCCCACCGCCGGAGCGGCCAGGTGGTGACCCGAGGCCAGGAACCCCAGCCCCAGAGCCGCGACCAGCATTTTGGCTTTCGGGCCGGCCCTCTTCTTGCGAGGAATTCGCGGGCCGGCGGCCCTCGCCGCCTGGATCGCCCGCTCCCGCTGCGCCTCGATGCGCTGCCTGTCCTTGACGTACTCCTCCTCGATCTTCTCCAGCTTCTCCTCCCCTTCGGGCTGTGACAGGAGCCCGGCCCGCTCCGACCGGTACAGGATCTCGCGCTCGGCGAGCCGGGCCTCGAACACCTTTCGGATGTCGGCGATCACCTTCTTCTGCTTGTCCGTCAGGGCCGTCGGGGCGGTCTCGCCGCGCTCGCGATCGCGCCGTTTCAGCTTCTCCAGGGCGATTTCGTAGGCGCTCTTCGGTGCGTCGTCGCTCATGAGGCTCCCTTCACGCTATAATGGCGCCATCCTGCGGATGCGGTCGCGCCGATGCCCGAGAATCTGAAAATCGTCTGCCCCTGTTGCGACACTCTTCTGACCGTCGATCCCGAGACCGGGGCGATCCTGCTGGAGGAGCGCCGCAAGCACCGCGAGCACGCGTCGCTCGACGAAGCGCTGGGGCAGGTCAAGGCCCAGCGCAAGGAAGCGGAAGGGAAGCTCGCCCGGGCGATGGACGAGGCGCGCCACCGCGAAGAGATCCTGGAGAAGAAGTTCCAGGAGGCACGCAAGAAGGCCGCCGAGTCGGACGAGCCGCCGCCGCGTCCCTTCGACGCCGACTGAGAATCGCCCTGTCGCGGGCCACCCGGCCTCCCTCAGGCGCTCGCGGGGGCTGGCGCCTTTCGAAATCGCTTCATGATCAGCCTCCCGAAAAGGGCGACCGCCCCGAGGACCACCATCCCCAGGATGCCCAGGACCCAGGAGCGGGAGAGCGCGTCCGCCATCGTCTCCTTGATCTTCAGCCAGCGCCCCAGCCCGAACGCCGGGTCGGACGGCTTCGGGTTCGCCGTGGCCTTGACCCGCGCCAGGCCGTAGAGCTCCGCGCTCCGCTTCGGCGAGCGGAAGAGCATCAGGTCGGCCGTCTTCTCCAGGGCGGCCGCGGCCACAGGCGACGAGGGGTTCATCGAGACGTACTTGGTGAAGTAGTCGGCCGCCTCGGCATCCCGCCCGAGCTCCATGAGGACCAGCCCCAGCTCAAAATGGGCCTCGATCGCCGCCGGCCTCCCCGGGAACTTTTCGATCAATCTCTTGTAGATCGCCGCCGACTCCTCGAACTTCGCGCGCTCGCGGCTCGAGGTGGCGACGTCGTGGTCGGCGATGGCCATGGTGTAGAGCACGTTCGGAAGCAGCCGGTGTTCCGGATGGTCTTTCTCGAAGTCTTTCAGAAGATCGATGACCTCTCCCGGCCTGCCGAGCAGGCGCAGGGCCTGGGCGATCTGGAACTTGAGCGCCGGCACGATGTCCTGAGTCGGGTTCCGGTCGAGGGCGCGGCGGTACAGCTGGATCGCCTTGTCGGCTTCGCCGGCCCGCTGCGCGGCGAGGCCGGCCTGGTACAGAAGGTTCGAGGCGCGCGGGTCGTCCGGGAAGCGCGTCGCCGCCTCGTCGAGGAGGCCAACCGCCGGCAACGCCTCATCCTGCATCAGCCGCCCCTGCGCCTCGCCCTGCAACGCCGCGACGATCTCCGCCGGCGTCGGACAGAGCGTGCGCGCCTCCTGGAACTGCACGATCGCCTCCGCCGTCTTGCCCTGCGCCAGGAGGCTGTCGCCGCGCACCAGGTGGTCCGCCACGGTCCCGCCGAATCCCTGCGCGTATGCCACCGTGGCAGGGCAGAGGAGCAACGGCAGGACCGCCAGAGAGCGGGCGCGGTGCACGAGGCGGCGAATCATCGCCGGGTATTGTAGGGCATTTTCAATCTGGACGAGAATGAACGGCGCGTCGTGGAGGCACGGTCATCGTCAGCGTTGATGACGGCCCCGGCGGGAGTCCCGGCCGGGCGCAGAGCCTGTCGATTCAGATCGCCCACCTGGCACTTGGGCGGCTGAGCCGCGCGCGCCGGGCCCTGGGCGGGCTGAGGCGCGCGGCGGCGCCGGAGACGGAGGCGGTCTTCGACGCCCTGGCGGAGACGCTGCGCGCCCTTCCCGCGCCGATGCGCGTACGGATCCTGACCGGGCCGGACGTTCGCGGCTTTCTCGCGGAAGCGGAGATCTGGATCGAGGTCCGGCGTCTGGCCCTGTCTCTTCTCAAGTCGCGCGGGCGAGACGGTCGTCTGGCCGGCGGACCCCCCGGGCGCGCCCGTCTCCAGGCACGTCTGTTCGATCTCCTCAGCCGGACGCAGCACCTCACCACACTGGTCCCCCGGGGCCGCATCGACGCCGCCCTCCCGGCGCGCTGTCTCCGCTTCGCTCGCCTTCGCCTCGACGACGCGACCTTTGACCTCGCGGCGCTCGTCCTCGGCCTCGGGCTCCTCCAGCCCCGGCCCGCCTCCCTCGCGCTCGTGCTGCAGTTCCGCGAGGACGCCGAGCAGGGTCGATCCCGCGACCGGATCGACCTCGGAACCATCGCGGGACCGGCGGGGCCGCTGGCCATCGCGTTCACGGGGACGACACGGGCCGTGAGCACCCGTCGTCCACCGACACGCGTGCGCGCGGAGCTGCGGGGGGCGACCCTGAGCCTGAAGGCCCGCGGCGCGCCAGTCGTGGTCATCCCGGCAGCCGGGACGCGCCTGATCGCTCCGGACCTGGAGCGAGGACGGCAGGCGCGCGGCGGCCCGACGCGTCGCGCTGGGCTCCGGCTCGTTCGCCGGGACATGATCCCCGGCACATCGATCATTCTCGCCCCGGTCGTCGAGTCGCGCCCGCGGTGCCTGCGCGTGACGCGCGAAGCCAGGGGGCTGACACGTCTCCTGGCGCGCGCGCTTCGAATCGTCCTGGTCGCGTGGCCGGAGGCGCACCGCGAGATCGAGCGGCGCACGTTCATGGTCGTGCCGATCCGCGAGCCCGGCACGGTCAGCTACTCGATGGCCGCGCGTCCGGGGATTTCGTTTATCAACGTGTTCGGCAAGTCGCGCATCGACCTGGCCGATGACCTCCTGCACGAGACCGCCCACCACCGACTGCACGACCTCCAGGAGACGGCCGATCTCCTGAGGCCCGGCCCGGAGACGCTCGAGGTGCAGGCGTTCGACTCGCCCTGGCGCGGCGCGCGCCGCCCTCTTCACGGCCTTCTGCACGGAGCCTACACGTTCCTGTACCGCGCCGAGCTGTTCCGCCGCGTGCTGCGCGTCGCCCGCGAGCACCCCCGTACGCTCGCGTCGGAGCTCGGCTCCGCAAGCCGCGCCTTCGTCCGCAAGGAGCTGCGCCGCGAGAAGCGGATGATTGCCTCCGCGCTGCGTGATCTGCAGGCCGCGGCCCGCTCCGGTCTCCTCGCACCCGCCGGCCGGCAACTCCTGAAGACGATGCGCGCCTGGTTTGCGCGTCTCGACCGGGCCTGACGACTTCCGCTCACCGCCCTTCAACGCGCCGCGGCCGATGGCTCCTCGATGACGTGAAGGCGGCCGGCCTCGATACCGGTGATCGTCTGGGTCGCGCCGTCGGGCCAGGTGATGCGGAGGTCGGAGAGTGGAGCGTGGCCGTCGCTCGCGGGGCTGAGGCCGAAGGTGAGAATGGTCTCGCTCTGCGAGGCGTACGAGGCGGCGGATCGGACCGTGCGCGTGGCGGCCACGTCGCCCGCCTTCAGGCGGACGACGGCGCCGATCGCGTCGCGGTTCGACGTCCGTCCGACGAGACGGAGCCGGACCCAGCCTGAGGCGCTGCCGCCGTCGTTGCGCAGCAGCACGGCGGGGCCGTTGTTGGTGGTCACGGCCACGTCGAGATCGCCGTCGCCGTCGAAGTCGGCATACGCGGCGCCGCGCGCCACGAGGGGTCGCTGGAGGTCCGGACCCGACCGCCCCTCCACCTGCTCGAAGCGTCCGCCGCCGAGACCGCGGAAGAGGTGCGGCGGCTGCGCGTAGGTGACCGACGGCTGCACCCGATTGATGTCGTTCTCGACGTGGCCGTTGGCCACGAAGATGTCCAGCCGGCCGTCCAGGTCGAAGTCGAAGAAGAAGCAGCCGAAGGCGAGGGTCAAGAGGCTCGGCTGTCCGATGCCGGCCATCGCCGCGTCGTCGATGAACAGGCCGCGTCCCTCGTTGTGGTACAGGGCGAGCATCTCGTTGGAGAAGTTGCCGATCACCAGGCTGTCGCGCCCGCTGCCGTCATAGTCGGCGGCGTCGATGCCCATGGCGCCCCGCGCCTTCCCCTCCTCGCTGAAGGCGATGCCGGCCGTCTTGCCGACCTCCTCGAACGTACCGTCGTGCCTGTTGTGGTAAAGGAAATTCGGCTGCGTGTCGTTGGCGATCGCCAGGTCGGGCCAGCCGTCTCCGTCGTAGTCGAGGGCGACGACGCCCAGCGACTTGCCGGTCGGGTCGAAGACGCCCGCCCGGCGCGTCACGTCTTCGAAGGTGCCGTCACCCCTGTTGCGGAACAGCCGATCGGTGGCGCCGCGGTACGACTCGGGGGTGCAATACGACTTGCTGACACCGTCGAGAGTGCAGAAGATGTCGTCCTTCGGGGACCACTGCACGTAGTTGCAGGAGAAAAGATCCAGCCGGCCGTCCCCGTCGTAATCGATCCAGGTGGCGCTGGTCCCGAAGCCGGGGTCGGAGACCCCCGCCTTCTGCGTCACGTCCTCGAACGTCCCGTCCCCTTTGTTGCGGAAGAGGCGGTCGGGACCCAGGGCGTTGATGAACAGGTCGACGTGGCCGTCGTTGTCGTAGTCGGCGGCCGCGACTCCGATGCCGTACATCTCCACCGCCAGCCCGGCCTTCCGGGTGGTGTCCTCGAATGTCCCGTCGCCCCGGTTGCGGTAGAGCGTTTGCGTCGTTTTCCGCAGGCGCTTCTCCGGCCAGTCGGCGCTCTGGACGAAGAAAAGGTCCTGGTGGCCGTCGCCGTCGTAATCCAGAAACGCCACGCCCGAGCCCATCGTTTCCGGCAGGTATTTCCTTCCGAAGGCGCCGCTGTTGTGGCGGAACGCAACCCCGGCCGCGCGGGTCACGTCGGTGAAGAGCACCGGGTTTGCGGTAGGCGTCTGGGAGGGCGACGCGGCCGACGGCGCGTCGCTCCTGCGGCCGCAACCCAGGAGCGTGAGCGCGGCGAACGCCAGGGTGGCCTCGATGTTCCTCATCGGTCGGCCGACCTGCCGCTCTTGGCGACCGCTCCGGGCCCGGCCGGACGGAGGGAGGCGTCCCTGGCGTCCGGCACGAAGCGGTTCGGGTGCTCGTGGATGGGCTGGCGCTCCAGGTTCATCTCGGCGTTCAGGCGGCGGTACGGTCCGGTGATCGACTGCGCCGCCTCGTCCGCCTTGAAGCGGGTGTAGAGCACCTCCTCGCGCTTCTCGTCCTTCTCCCGGCCGAGGGCGCGGTAGCAGAGCATCAGATTGTAATGCGCCGTGAGGTCTTCCGGGTCGACGCGCAGCGTGTTCTCGAACTCGGCGATGGCCGCCCGATGCTGGCGCTTCAAGAAGAGGATGCGGCCGATCTGGTTGCGCACGACGCGGTCGCGTGGAAAGCCCTCTGCGGCGGAGCGCAGGTGCCGGAGCGCCTCGTCATAGCGCCCGCGCGCTTTCAGCGCCAGCGCCATGAAGTAGTGCCCGCTCGCGAGGTCGGGCCTCAGGGCCAGCGCCCGCTCCAGCACCGGCTTCGCCGCCTCGTGGCTCCCCTCCTGGATGAGGACGCGGGCGATGTTGACGTAACCGTCGGCGTACTTCGGATCGAGCGCTACCACGGCCCCGAACGCCTGTCTCGCCGCCACGAGGTCCCCTTGCAGGAGCATGCCGATGCCGTAGTCGTTGAAACGCTCGCGGTCCAGGGTCTGGGGCCGTGGCGCACGCGGGCCGGGGCTCCGGTCGCCGGGCGGGAGCACCGGCAGTGTCACCCGGTCCTCGGCCACGACCACGACCGGAAGGTCCGGCACCTCCCTGATCTGACCCGAGACGCGCGACGTGTCGCCGGTGAACAGGAACGTCCGGTCGTCGAAGTCGAGTGACACGGCCCCGGGGTCCGCGGCCGGGTCAGCCACGCCGGCGTACGAGAAGTGCGTGTTGTACCAGTGGAACTTGCGGTAGTTCATCCGTGCCGTGAAGCTGATGGGACCCTTCACGTTCCTCGGGATCGACACGCGGAACCGGCCGACGTCGGCCGCCCCCGGCGGGATGAGACGCGCGTAGACCAGCGCCCGCGCCGCCCAGGCGTTCCGCTTGTTGATTTCGTTGCCGTGGGCGTCGATCAGGAGGGACCGGTACCGGTGCGCGCCGGCCTCGACCGGCCCTTTGCCCCCGTCCTCGATGAATCCGCTCCAATAGATGATCCTTCCACGGGCGTCCTCCGCCTTCAGCTCCAGCCAGACGTCGAAGGCGTCGACCGTACCGCCCGGGAAGAAATGCCCGACGCCGCGCGTGCGCGCCACCACGTCGATGCGGTAGGTCTTCCCGGGCCGCAGGAACGGATCGGCGCGATCGAGCGGCGCTATCAGGACCGGCCGTTTCGCGGCCGGGACCCGCGCGGGGGAGACCGGCGATGCGCCGACCTCGGGTAGATCGGGGAAGAAGGTCGCCACCTGCGGCTCCGCCGTTTCCTGGGCGCCCTTCCCGGGTCTGTCGCGGCCCGCCGCGCCCGCGGCCGTCCGTGTGTCCGGTGCCATGGCCTCGCTGGCCGCGAAGATGTCGAGCGTCAGGATACCGGCCCGCAGGAAGTCGGTCGTCGTCTGAAGCTGCACCTCGTCGTGATTGACGAACGGCACGGCCGTGTTCGCCCCGGGGAAGCGGTGCGAGTGGACGAAGCCGTCCTGATTCCCCTGGTCGTCCGAGCTCACGAGCGGCATGTGGCAGTCGGCGCAGTCCTTCGCCTTGTCGGGGTAGTAGAAGGCGCGCGCCCCCTGGCGCGACACGCCGCTTCCCTGCCAGGCGTCGTACTCGTTGAAGCCGCGGAACCAGCGATAGTGGTTCACCGGCACGTCGAGATGCACCTTGTGGCAGGCGGAACAGAACTCAGCGCGGCTCGATCGGTGGAACGGCTTCAGCATCGTCGCTTTGTGCGGCCCCGGGTCCAACCGAGTCATGGTGTCGTGCAGAACGTGCAGCAGCCGGTTTCCGCTCGCGACCAGCCGGTGCATCTGGGGGTATTCCAGCACGTAGCCGCCCTGTCCCATCGTGTCCTTCACCGCCACGATCGAGTGGCACACCAGGCAGCCGATACCCGCCTGGGCCTGCGGGGTGTCGATCTGCCGCACGATGGGGGTGTCCATACGTCCCGTGAGGAGCACGGCCTGGTCGTGGCAGCCGCCGCACCACTTCGACGGCTTCGTGCCGGTCACCTCCTGCATGTACTCGATCGATTTGCGGTACCACTGGTTGTTGAACGACGAGAAGTGGTGCATCGAGGACTCCCACTGCGCGGTGATGTCCGGGTGGCAGCCCTTGTTGCCGCAGGCTCTCGACTCCAGGAAGAAATCATGCGGGATCAGACGGTCCCCGACGGTCGAGACCGATGACGGGAAGAACGGACTCTTCTCTCCGCCGCCCTCCTCGAACGGTGTCGAGGGAGGCGTGATCGGGTTCACGATGGTCGCGGCGGGAGGCGGGAAGAGCCAGCGTCGCGCCCGCACGGAGACGGGCAGGACGAGGACGACGAGCAGCGCGATGGCGAGGCGCCGCGCCCCGGCACGATTCCCGCGCGCCGCCTGCCAGGCGATGCCGGCGGCGAACGCCCCCACGGCGGAGCCGATGTGCGTGTAAAGGAGCGGCCTCCACTTCGTGGCGGTGCCGGTGACCGCGAGCACCAGGCTGGTCGCAACGGCGACGACCGAGGCCACGCCGACGACGACAAGCCACGCCCGGGCCGTGGCGTTGCCGCAGCGGGCCCGGAGCCGCAGCAGGGCCGCAGGGCCGCGCGCGATGAGGACCAGGACGAGCAGGAACCCCGCGAGGACGTGCGCCACCACCTGCACGTGATAAAAGATCGTCGCCGAATCGAAGGCGGCCAGATAGGCGGCGTTCACGAGCTCGAAGATCACCAGGGCGCGCAGGAGGACCGTGCTCCGGCGCGGTGTGTGTCGGCGACGGTCCGTCATCCCGCGTCCCGGGCCAGGGTCCTTCCTCCTGTCCACCTCGCGCAGGTCCGCCATGTCAGCCGGCCGACTCGTCGGGATCGATGTCGTGCTTGCGCAGGTAATAGGCCAGGTTGCGCTGGTCGATTCCCAGGAGCCGCGCCGCCTCCTTGCGCACGCCGTTCGATCGGCGCAGCGCCTCGATCACGACCTCCTTCTCGCGCCGCGCCACAACCGATCGGATATTCAGGTCGTCGCCGTCCGGGACTGCGGCCGAGGGGGATGCGGCCAGGCCGCCGACCGGCGGCAGGTCGAGCGACGCGAGAGCTGTACTGGGGTCGAGGATCAGGGCCCGCTCGATCACGTTGCGCAGCTCCCGCACGTTCCCCGGCCATGAGTAGGCCATGAGGTCGTCCAGCACGTGTTTCGTGATCTCCGGCGCCGGCCGCCCCAGCCGCGCCGCCACCTCGCGTGCGAAGCGCTCGGCGAGGAGCGGGATGTCGCTCCTGCGCTCCCGCAGGGGCGGCAGCTCGATCCGCACCACGTTCAGTCTGTAGAACAGGTCCTGCCGGAAGCGCCGGTCGGCGACGAGAGCGTCGATGTCGCTGTTGGTGGCGGCAATGACCCGCACGTCCACGCGCGTCGGACGCTCGTCTCCGACCCGGTCAAACTCGCCGTCCTGCAGGACGCGCAGGATTTTGGCCTGCGCCTGGAGCGGCATGTCCCCGATCTCATCCATGAACAGCGTCCCCCGGTGGGCCAGGCGGAAGCGTCCCTCGCGGTCGGCCGTAGCACCGGTGAACGATCCCCTGCGATGGCCGAAGAACTCGCTCTCCCACATCTCCAGCGGGATGGCGGCGCAGTTCACCCGCACGTAAGGCCCTTTCGACCGGCGACCCTGGCGGTGGATCAGCCGCGCCACCAACTCCTTGCCGGTGCCCGACTCGCCTAGCAGGAGGACCGTCGAGTCGCTGGGCGCGACCGAACGCACCATCTCCAAGACCGCCGTCCAGGAGGGCGAGGCTCCGACCGGCGAGTCGTCGACCACCCCCTCGCCCCCGCGCAGGTAGTCCACCTCGCGCTGCAGCGCCCGCGTGCGGAGCGCCCGCTCGAGCGCCACCTCGAGGGCGTCCGGGTCGGCCGGTTTGAGGATGTAGTCGCTCGCACCCGCCTTGATGCACTCGACCGCCGAGGCGATCGTCCCCTGGCCCGTCAGGATCACGACCGGGAGGTACGGGTAGGCAGCCTGCATCTTCTTGACCAGATCGAGCCCGTCGCTCCCCGGCATCCTGAGGTCGGTGAGCACCACGTCCACGGGCCAGCGGGATAGCGAAGTGAAGGCGTCGGCGACGCTACCCGACAGGTCGACGTCGAAGCCTCGCTGACCCAGGAGATCACCCAGGGAGGTACGGACGTACGCCTCGTCTTCCACGACCAGGACCCGGCCCCGCGCCGGCTTTTTCTCAGGCATGTCCGTTCCCTTTCCCTTCTCAGCCAACGCGCGCCTCGGCCGCCGGGAAGCGGATCCGGAAGATGGCCCCGCCACCCTCGCGGTCCTGCACGGCGAGCTCGCCGCCATGCTGCGTCACGATCGAGTAGCAGATCGACAGGCCGAGCCCTGTCGATTCCTTGGTGGAGTAGAACGGCTCGAAGATGCGCGCGCTCTCCTCCGCGGGCACCCCGGGACCGCGGTCGGCGAATTCGGCCACCACCCGCTCGCCGTCGCGGCGCGTCGTGACCCGCACCTCGCCCCCCGCCGGCTGCGCTTCGCAGGCGTTGAGGATCAGGTTCAGGAACACCTGGCCCAGAAGCGCCTGGCTCCCCTGCACGCCGAGCGGCGCGGGCGCGAGGTCCTGCTCGAAGCGGATCGAGCGGAATTCCGGGCGTGAGCGAACGAATTCGACCGACTGCCGGAGGACGGCGTTGAG
The DNA here is from genome assembly GCA_003223135.1 of Acidobacteriota bacterium. Taxonomy (GTDB): domain Bacteria; phylum Acidobacteriota; class Polarisedimenticolia; order Gp22-AA2; family Gp22-AA2; genus Gp22-AA3. The sequence continues at coordinate 140,643 of QHXX01000023.1, forward strand.
GTCGAGGACGGCGCGGGGGGCCGTCGCAGGGTCGGCATGTTGCAGGACCTGTCGCACGATGTCGGCGGCGCGCCGCAGCCCTTCCTGGGCCATCTCCAGTCGCCGGGCCGCCGAAGGCGCGTCGCCCTTCGCCAGGTCCTCCCGAGCCAGGCCGAGATAGTTCGACATCCCTTCCAGCGGGTTGTTGATCTCGTGCGCCATCCCGGCTGCGAGCCGGCCGACCGTGCTCAGCCGCTCGGTGTGGAACAGCTGGCGCTCGAGATCGCGCACGCGGGTCTCCTCGCGGGCCGCCGCTTCCAGCGCCTGGCGCCGCCGCGCCTCCTTGACCGCGAACATGCCGAGCAGGAGCGCCAGGCTCATGACCGCCACATTCAAGAGGAGCGTCATGCGGTAGCGCGCCGACAGCGGCGCGACCAGCGCTTCCGCGGGTCCGTGGTTTTGCCAGCAGAGAAGGCGCCACGGAGACGGGGCCGACCAGCTCTCGGTGCGGACCGACGCCTCGGTGTACCGGGGCTCTGCGCCCCCGTTCGTCGCGGCGGTCACGGCACCCGCCCCGGCGACCGCGTCCCTGGCGCCACTCTCCGCGGCCAGGAGCGCGCCGTCCCGGTCGAGCAGGGCGCAGGCGCGCGCCGGATTCTCGACCGCATGATTGTGGGCCAGAAGACGCCCCGCGTCGATGGTCGCTTCGAGCGTGACCGCACCGGACACTCGCCTGACCCCCGTGGTGAACTCGAACCGTCCCGTGATGACCCGTTCCGCGACCGGGTCCCCCCCGGGTTCGGGGCCCGCGGCGCTCTCCACCCGAGGGCGTCCCTCCTCTTCGCCCGGCTTCCACAGGACTGGAATGCCGCCGCGCCGGCCGGCCGCCACCAGGATCTTGCCCTCGCCCGTACGCGCTACCAGGTGCGCCGTCTCGGGGTGGCCCCGGAGAAACAGCAGCAGCGCGCCCTCCGCTTCCAGGCGTCGCCAACGGGCCTCGCGCGGGTCGCGCGACACCAGGGCCGACTCCAGCCCGAAAAAGATCGGCGAGCCGGTCAGAAAAGCCAGATCGGCCCGCGTCGAGGCAAGGACGCTCTCGAGCGCCCCGGCCCGCGCCTCGGCCTCCAGACGCAAGAGCCTCCTGGCCTCCTCGATGACACCGCGCTGCGCCACCGCGATGGCGCCGATGCCGGCCAGATTGATGGCGATCGCGGCGAGGACGGCGACGGCGGTCAGCCATCCCACCCCCGGCCGCCAGGCCCGCGCCGGCGGTGTGCCGATCGGAAGATACTTCTCCGGACCCCCGGCCGTCCGACCGCCGGTGTTCGGCCGGGCCCGCGCCCTCTCGTCCTCTTGCGCCGTGACCATCCGCTTCAATATAGCGCACGCCGCCGGTCTGGTGAGCGTACGACGGCCGGCCTCAACCTCGCGTGCGTACTGCGCGCCTCAGGCCGCGACGGCCGGACCGTTCATCCTCGAGCCCCCCAGGTCAATCCGATGGAGCCGGGCTAACCGTAGCTGACTACGCAAGACCCGGGCCAGGTCGGGTCCGGGCGGAGAGAACGTCGGAGCTTGATTCGCGATCTCTGCGGGTACAAGAAAAGGGCCGCGTCGCCGCGGCCCCTGGGAGTCACCGGTCTTCGTGATTCTGGGCGCCGGGCCCTTGTGTCACGCCGGCGCCCCCTGACTCAGCCCTGTTTCACGACCTCGATCGACGCGACTTTGATGATCCCGTTGGCCTCGTCCAAAGTTCCCGTGACCTTCACCGGCACGCCGAGCTGGTTCTCCGCCACGCTCGACTTGTCGAGGGTATAGAGCTTCTCGTTGGCGTAGAGCTGGACCTTGGCGCCCTTCTTGATGCAGTCGGCGGCGCAACTCTTCCCCTTGGCGTTGGCGTTCGCGGCCCCGCAGGTGGAGTCGGTGAGGTAGCCGGTGAAGGCGACGTCTCTGACCCCGGTGGATGGATCGGACACGGCGGCCTGGGTATTGGACTTCTTGTCCTTGTCGCAGGCAAAGCCCGCCGAGAGGGCGACGAGCGCCATCAGAACGAAGAGCGTGGCGAATTTCTTCATGCTGGCAACCTCCCTGTTGTCCCGGGGGTGCGCCCCCGTTGCGTTCTCCGCGCGACGTGCCGCGCGGACCGGCAGTGAGTTCGGTGCGATGAGGCCCCCTATGTTAGGGCGCTTCGGCCGGCGAGTCAAACCTCGGGTCCGCGCAGGCCGCGGTCCTCGGGCCCTTCGTGCTCGATCCGGACGCTCCACGGGCATCCGACTGAGGCGCCCCGGCCGGCGCGCCGAAGCGGTGCGTGAAGCCGACGAGGAAGATGACGTTCGGGAACGTCGCGTCTCCCGCGTTGCCCGTGTACGGGTCGGGCCGACGGTTGCGCTTCAATCCGATCGGTACGCTCAGCGACCAGGTGTCATTGCCGCGCGAGTAGTAGAAGCCGGGCTCCGCGAACGTCTCGTAGCCGGGGCGCCGGAAGCCGTGGCTGCCGCCGATGAAGTCGTATCTCGGCAGCCCCTCCATCCTCAGTCCGAGGGCCGCGGCGAAGGGGCTCTTCCCCAGGGCGACCGCCACCCCGGTGCGCAGGACATACTGGTCTGGCACCGAGTTGACCGCCCGGGGGGCCTGGGCCGGGGTCACGACGCCCCCCGGGGAGAGCCCGACGACGAGCGACGGGGTGCCATTCGTGTCCCGGGGGTTGACCAGGTACGTGCCGCTGCCGTAGTAGGACGCGCGGCCGATCCGCTTGAACCCGTTGATCTCCACGATCGCCCCCCAGCCGCCGTCCCCGGGCTGAATCGATTGATCCACAGCCTTGTCCTGTGGATTCGCTCCGGTGCGGTCGGGGTAGGTGTCGGTCACATCGTACTGCCCCGTGGGCGCCTTGAGTCCGAGACCCAGGGAGAGGTTTCCTCGCTGATGCACGTCCGGATTGAACATCCAGTACCGGCCGGTCAGGGTCACGTCTCCGATCCCCTGGCCGTTCTGCTCGCTGCGCGGTCCGGCGGGGTTGATCGGGAGCGGAATCGACCAGGAGGCGCGCACCAGCGGCAGCGCCAGTCCCACACTGAAACGGCGCGTCACCGCGTAGCTGCCGGACAGATCGAGGGAGTACTGCTCGTTGACGACGTAGTTCCTGTTCTGCTGCCGCTGCACTTGCTCGGCCGTGCCGCTGTAGTGGTCGTGCGAGCGCAGCCCACGCGCGGCCGTGCCGAAAAGCCATTCACCTCTGCCCAGGTAAGGGTCGGCGGACGCGCCGAACACGGGCGCGTTCTGACGGATGAGGATTCAACCCTGCGCCCAGGCGGACCCCCGCCACGGAAGAAGCGAGAGGACGAGTCCAAGAACGGCCATGGGAATGCGCTTCATGTCGATCGGGTCCTCCGTGTGTTCGGGTCCGCGAGCTTCCTAAAGGTTGCAACCCGCGCGCCAGGAGCCGTGGCGGGTGGGAACACGGTCCGCAGAGCAGATAGCGGCCTGGGTTTGCGGAGGTTACGCGCCGCGCTGCCGTGGACCTGGCGGGGTCGCGCGGGCGGAGTCCTCATAGAGAGTATGGGGTTCGGGGCCGCGCATCATAAGTCCTACGCGAACCCGCGTCATTGTCTATGCAGGCGAGGGGCGCCGGGCGGGAGCGAAAGGGTCAGTTCCGGCTGGCAACGAGACGAGGTCCCTGCTCGAGGGCCTGCCGCACGACGCGCGCCAGGGAGTCGACGTCGTAGGGTTTCTGCACGTACGCCAGGGCGCCCTCGCCGAGCAGCTCGGCCGCTGTGCCCTCCGCGGAGTAGCCGCTCGAGATCAGGACGCGCACCCCCGGGTCGATCCCCTTCATGCGTCTGAAGCACTCGCGCCCGCCCATCACGGGCATCGAGAGATCGAGCAGGACGAGATCGATCGTCCCGGTGTGGTCGGAGAAGACTCGAAGGGCCTCCTCGCCGTTCCGCGCCGTGAGGACGCGGTAGCCGTGCATCTCCAGGATGTCGCGAGCCAGCGCCAGCACCGTGGACTCATCGTCGACCGCGAGGACCGTGTGCTGCGCCTTAGGAAGCGAGGCCGTCGCAGGAGGCCGGACGGCGGCGCCGGGCAGCGCCTGCGGCAGGACCCCCGCGAGGCGATCCAGGAGCACGGCGGGGGACTCGGCCGCTAGGCGCGCCGCGGCCTGTGATTCGTCCCAGACAGGGAGGTAGACCACGAAGGCCGAGCCGCGCTGAGGCTCGCTCACGACCTCGATCCAGCCGTCGTGTCCCTTCACCACACCGTGCACCATCGACAGACCGAGACCGGCGCCCTGGCCGAACTCCTTGGTCGTGAAGAACGGTTCGAAAATGCGCGGCCTGATCCGGGGGTCGATGCCGCGACCGGTGTCGCGCACCGTCAGGGTCACGAAGCGCCCGGGTCTTGCCTCTAGATTTCCCTGCGCTTCGCCCGGCGTGAGGGCGCGGTTGCCGGTCGCGATCGTCAGGCGACCTCCTTGCGGCATCGCGTCGCGGGCGTTGGCGCACAGGTGCAGCAGGATCTGCTCCGCCTGCGCGGCATCGACCGCGGCCGTCCACAGGCCGGGCTCCCACTCGAACGCGACCGTGACGCCCGATGGGAGCGTCGGGCGCAGTTGCTCCATCACCCGGGCCGCGGTCTCGTTCAGGTTCACGGGCGCCTTTCGGGTGGCGGCCCTGCGGCTGAAGGTCAGGAGCTGCGCGGTCAGCTCCGCGGCCCGCATCGCCGACTTCTCGATCAGCTCCATCTTCTTGCGGTTCGGATCCTCAGCCGCCATGCGGATCTTGACCAGACGCGTGTATCCGAGGATCCCGGTCAGGAGATTGTTGAAATCGTGCGCGATGCCCCCGGCGAGCGTCCCGACGCTCTCCATCTTCTGCGCCTGGCGCAGCTGGTCCTCAAGCGTGCGTCGTTCGGTCGTATCGCGCAAGATCCACTCGGTCACCGTACGGTTCTCCAGCGAGATCGGCCCGCCACGCACGTCCGCCAGAAAGCGCTCGCCGTTCTTGCGCACGCACGGGAGGTCGTGGAACGCGCGCTGCCCCAATTCGGAGACCGACCGGTAGGCCTCCATGAGGCGATCGCGCTCTTCCTCCGGGTGCAGGTCGCGCAGGGTCAAAGGGCCCGTCTCCTCGGGGGCATAGCCGAACAGGCAGCAGAACATGTTGTTGACCTCGAGGATGCGTCCCGACTCCGGGTCGGCGGTGACGATTGCGTCGTAGGCCCCCTCCATGAGACGGCGATGCCGCTCCATCGAGGCGGCGAGGGCCGCCTGCTTTTCCTCGAGGTCGCCGATCATGCGGGTGACGTCCTCGGTGAGCTGCGCCACCTCTCGCGGCCCGGCGATGCGCGGCGCCGGTCCCGAGGCGCCGGCGGCGAAGGTCCTGACGAACGACGCGATCCGCAGGAGCGGCCTGGCCAGGTGCGCCTGCACCCACAGCAGCAGGCCGAGACTGACGAGGAGTAGCCCGAGCGCCGACACCATGCCGCGCTTGAGGATCGCGGCGTAGATCTCGTGAAGTTGCCGCTGCTGGTCTATCTTCAGATAGAGAAGACCGCCGAGATTGGACAGGTTCGGGTTGACGCTTTCGAGCAGGAGAGGCGAGGCCAGGATCATGCGCTCGCCGTCGTCAACCAGCCGGTGCTGGACACGGGCGGTGGCCCGCGCGGCGGCCGCGATCGCAGTGAAGTCCGGGTCCGGAACGACCGACTCGTCGCGGCCGATCCAGTCGCGCTTGTTGCTGGCGATGATCTTGCCGTCCTTGCCGATGAGTGCGACCGCCAGCACCGACCGCTTGCTGCCGGTCTCCTCGATCATCTCCTGCACGGCCGAAAGCGACCCGAGGCGCAGGAAGCGCTGCGAGGCCGACAGGAGCTGATCGGCGAGCATGTCGCCATAGCGCACCCCCTCGTCCGCCAGGAACCGGCGCGCTCCCAGCGAGTGGTAGAAGAGGACCAGGCCGGAGATGAGCATCGCGGGCAGGGTGAAGGCGAGACCCATCAGGGTCGAAGTCGGAAGACGCCTCAAGATGCCGCGCACGGGGGTGGTACTGTCGTTCACGCTACATCGCATCCAGGAAATCGGCCCGGATCAACTCGGCTCCCGAGGCCGCCTTCCCGGTCAACTTGTGCCGCACCAGGAACTCGGCGAGGCGTGTGGCCGTGTCGTGGAGCCGCCCCTGCGATGAGGCGCTACCGAGCAGGACGCGGTTCTCCGCAAGGTCCGGGATGCGCGCGCCCCTCAGGGCCTGCAGGAACTCCTCGACCGTCATGCGCTGCCGGCCGGCCATTTCGGCGGCGGCCGCATGAGGGTGATCCTTCAACTCTTCGACTGCCCGGAACCAGGCCCGGATCGCGCGCCGGACCTCGTCGGCGCGCTGGTTCAGGACCGAGCGGCGCATCGCCATCACGTCGACGATCTCCCCGGGGATGTCGCGCGACGAGAACAGAATCCGCGCACGCTCCGTGCGCAACAGGCGCCCGAGACCCGGCTCGTAAGTGATCAGACCGTGCACCCTCCCCTTGTGGAAGTCCTGCTCCGCTTCCTCGGGCAGGCGGCTGATCGCGATGATCTCTTCCGGCTTGAGACCGCCGATCTCGAGGATGCGCTCCAGCTCGTACGAGCCGAGCGCCGACTCTTCGAACGCGATCCGCTTGCCGCGCAGTTCCTTCAGGTGGGTGATTCCGTCCCGCACGACCAGGGCATCGCCGCCGAACGAGTAATCCACCACCAGGATCACCGCCGGCTGGTCCTGGAAGTTGTCGGCGATCTGGACCTCGTTGAGCGTCGCGAGGAAGCCGTCGATGTTACCCTGGTGGTACGACCTCAGGATGCCGGTGTAGGAAGAGAAGTCGACCAGGTCGACATCCACGTTCTCGGAGGCGAAGTACCCCCTGCCGCGCGCCAGGTCGAGGAGCTCGAACGGCGGCCAGGCATTGACGCCGATGCGCAGCGGCTCTTTCGGCCTGCTCAGGCACGAGACGATCGGTGAGAGCAGAAACGCAACGAACCCGGCCAGGAACAGCGCAGACTTCACCTCCCGCAGCCTCCCGTCCACCTGCGCGCCTCCGTCGATTCTCCCGATGGGAAGCCCCCAAGAACACCCCCAGACGCCGGTAGGGCTTCCACTTACATCGACTCAAAGTTAAGCCCCAGTGGAGTGGAGTCAAGGAGCGAAACGGCGGGAAAGTGTCCGTGAACTGGGCACTCTTCAGGAAAATGCCCTGCTGCGGCAATCGCTTGAGCACTTGAGGGATCGCCCGCCGGGACCGGACCCGTCGCCGGCGACTTCCCCGGGCCCCGCGAGGGCCGCCATTCCCGCGGGAGGCTTCCGTTCCCGGGGACACGGTTACAGGGCGCCGTCTCTCGCTATACTGGAAGCATGACCCCTCTCCCCCCCCTCATCCTCGAACTCTGCCGAAGCCTTCGCGCCGAGGGAGGCCAGGCCTTCCTGGTCGGAGGGTGGGTGCGCGATCTGGAGATGCTGCGGCTGCAGGGGGTCCCCGGGATGCCCGCCGCCGAAGAGTTCGATCTGGAGGTGTACGGGCTGCCGACCGACCGGCTGGCGTTCGTCCTGGGTCGCTATGGAGAGGTGAGGCTTGTCGGCCAGTCGTTCGCCGTGTACAAGCTCGTCCCGCGGCAGCCCGAACACGCGGGTGGCGCGGCCGTGCCGGCGATCGATATCAGCCTGCCGCGCCGCGACACGAAGGTCGCGCCGGGGCACCGGGGCTTCGAGGTGCAGGGAGACCCGAACCTGTCCCAGAAGGACGCGACACGGCGGCGCGATTTCACGGTCAACGCGATGATGTACGACCCGCTGGCGGGCCGCACAATCGATCATTGGTCAGGTCTGGACGATTTACGATCCCGGGTCCTGCGGGCCGTGGACCCTTCGACATTCGTCGAGGACAGTCTTCGAGTCTTGCGTGCCGTCCAGTTGGCCGCCCGCCTCGAGTTCAGCATCGACCCCGCCACGGTCGACCTGTGCCGCAGAATCGACCTCTCCGACCTGCCGGCCGAGAGGATCTGGGGCGAGTTCGAGAAGCTTCTCCTGAAGGCGCGGCGCCCCTCGATCGGGCTCGAGTGGGCCGATCGTCTCGGCGTGGTCGGGAGCCTCTTTCCCGAGCTCCGAGCGCTCAAGGGCTGTCCGCAGGAAAAGGAGTGGCACCCTGAGGGCGATGTCTGGACCCACACGCTGATGGCGATCGACCGGGCGAAGGCAGAGATCGACGGTCTGCCGAAGGAGAGGGCGCTGGCCGTGATGCTTGCGGTGATCTGCCACGACTTCGGGAAGCCTGCGACGACGGCGGTCGTGGACGGCCGCATCCGATCCTACGAGCACGAGGAGGGTGGTATTCCGCCGACGCGCGCCTTTCTCGACCGGCTGAACGTCCGCACGCTGCACGGCTACGATCTGCGCGAGCAGGTGGTGCAGCTCGTGTCCCATCACCTCACGCCGAGCCATTACTTCAAGAACAGGGAGAATGTCGGCGACGGAGCCTTCCGGCGCCTGGCGCGCAAGCTTGAACCGGACCTCCTGTACCGTGTATCGCGCGCCGACTGTCTGGGCCGCACCGGCGACTTTTCGACCGAGGCGCAGGAGTGGTTCATCGGGAAAGTGCGCGCGCTGAGCGTCGAGAGCAGACCCCCCAGGCCGATCCTGATGGGGCGGCACCTCCTGGAGATGGGGCTCAAGCCGGGGCCGATCATCGGGCGCGTCACGAAGGCCGTCTACGAAAAGCAGCTCGACGGCCAGGTGAAAGACCTCGAGGAGGCGACCCGGGAGGCCCGGCGCCTGCTGATGGAGGAGGGGCGGAGCGCGCCCTAGGATTCTCTCCGGAAGTTGGAGGAATCCCTCGACGGTCGGCGCAGATCAGGAGGAGGCGCCCCGGGCCGCGCGGCGCACCTCCGGGGACAACCCTCTCCGCGCCACGCGGCGTTTCCCCGGAAGCCCGGCGAGGGTCTCGTCGATGCGCGCCAGACCGCGCCGCATGTAGTCGGTGTCCGATCCAAATCCGATCCTGATGTGGCGAGCCATCCCGAATTGATCTCCCGGCACGATCAGCACCGACTTCTCGACGCGCAATGTCTCGACCAGAGCCACCGAACCGAGAGGCAAAGTATAGCGCGCGAACAGGATGGCCCCGGCCTGCGGCGGCACGTAACCGAAGACATCCGCCCGCGCGCGCATCCACGACTCCAGGACCGGCAGGTTTGTGCGGATGATGGAGCGCGTCCGGGCGAAGATTGCCTCCCGCCGCTCCGGCTCCAGCGCGATGCGGGCGAGGTAGTCCGACAGCACGGCAGGGGCGATCGTCGTGTAATCGCGGCACGACCACAGCCGCTTCACCAGGGCCGCGGGGCCGACCACCCAGCCGATCCGCAGACCCGGCAGGCCGAACGCCTTGGAGAGGCCGGACGTGATCAGCACGCGATCGTAGCGTCCCCAGAAGGTCGGGGTGGTGGTCCCCGAGATCTCGGCGCCCCGATAGATCTCGTCGGCGACGATGAAGGCGCCGCTCGTGCGCGCGGCGCGCACGATCTCCTCCATTTCTTCCTCGGTGAGGATCGCCCCGGTCGGGTTGTTCGGGTTGGTCACGAGGATGACGCGCGTCTTCCGCGTGACCGCCCGTCGCAGCGACTCGACGTCGAGGGCCCAGCGCGTCGCGTTCCCCTCGCGCCGCGGCACCAGTCGGAAGGCGTCGGCCGCCGAGCCGAAGGCGCGCGCCAGCCCCCAGGCCTGGAGGTAATTCGGAAGCATGAACGCGACGCGGTCGCGGCGTTCGAGCAAGGACCAGAACGCCGTGTAGTTCGCCTCGCTCCCGCCGTTGGTCACCAGAACGTTGTCGCGCACGGCCCCGGCGTAGAAGGCTGCGATCCGGTCGCGCAGCTCCTCGGTGCCGTTTGACTGGATGTAGCCCAGCTCGGCGGACAGGAAGGGCTCCGCACCGCCGGCCTGCTGCAGCAGGTCCCGCGCGCGCATCGGTTGCACGCCGCTTTCGGACAGGTTGTAATCGACGTAGTTCTCGTAGGTGGACTGAAGCCTCTCCATCCGGAACGGCTCGATGCGCACGGCGATCCCCTCCCGGCGTGCAGATTACCAGCGCCCGACGGGAGCTGTAAAGCGCGCGGCCTTCCCCGGGTGACGGGATGATCCGCCGGCGGCGGTCGCGCGATGGCGCCGAAGCGCCCGGCGATGGTAGTCTGGGTGCATGGTGCGGAATGCCCTCGTCCTGCGCGAAGGAGAGATCCGGGGCCTCCTCGATCCCGCCTCCTGCTTGAAGGCGGTCGAGGACGCGTTCACCGCCTACGCCACCGGCGGGGCGTCGCTGCCCGCGGTCATCAACCTCGACGTCGAGGAAAGCCGGGGGGAGATCCACATCAAGGCCGGCCATCTGCGCGGCACTCCGCATTACGCCGTGAAGATCGCCTCCGGCTTCTACGACAATCCCGAGCGGGGGCTGCCCCAGAACGACGGCATGGTCCTGGTCTTCGACGCGAAAACCGGTGCCCTCGCGGCGCTGCTTCTCGACAACGGATTCATCACCGAGCAGCGCACGGGAGCCGCCGGGGCGGTGGCGGCGAAGCACCTGGCGCGGCGCGATGCGCGCGTCGTCGGTGTCGTCGGCTGCGGCAGCCAGGCTCGCTTCCAGCTCGAGTCGCTGGCGCTCGTGCGACCGTTCGGCGAAGTGCGCATCTACGGCCGCCGTCCCGACAGGGCGCGCGCCTGCGTCGACGAGCTTTTGGGCCATCCTGGGATCCCGGAGGGATGCCGGGTGACGGCCGTCCCGGAGGTCCGCCAGGCTGTCGAAGGGGCCGACATCGTCGTGACGGTCACGCCGAGCCGCGAGCCGCTGGTGCGCGCCGAGTGGCTGGCGCCGGGGACGCACGTCACGGCGGTCGGGTCGGACGGCCCCGACAAGCAGGAACTGCACACCGATGTCCTGAAGCGCGCCGATCGGATCGTCGCCGACAGCAGGGCTCAGTGCCTCAGGCTCGGCGAGATCCACCACGCCGTCGCCTCCGGGGCGATTTCGGAGAGCCGTATCGACTGCGAGCTGGGGGAGATTACCGCCGGGAAGCGCCCCGGGCGCCGCTCGGACAGCGAGATCACGGTGTGCGACCTCACAGGCGTCGGGGTGCAGGACGTCGCGGCGGCGGCCGTCGTCCTGACGCGCGCGCGCGCCGCCGGAGCGGGACAGACGATAGGCCTCTGAGACCGAAGCGCCCTGCCGGCGCGGTGCTTTCGGCGCGGAGTGTATAATGTTCGCGCCATGGGCCAGGACGTCGCCTTCGAATACACGGTCCGCACCCTCCAGAAGACCGATGAGACCTACGCGATCGTGGTCGAGCAGGCACCGGGACACTGGATCGCGCAGATCCGGCTGCCGGACGGGACGTTCTGGACCATGAACCGGAGCGAGCCGAAGGCGCCCGCCCTGCCGAAGCAATGGGTCGGGGCCACTCCGGCCGCGGCGGCCGACTACGCCGCGCGCATCCTCACCAACTACTTCGCGAACGAGGGGATGGAGGTCATCCGGCGCCGGTATCTCCTGGAGAACAGGCCCCAGGACTCCTAGGCGCCTGAAACGGCGGCGCGCAAGGGTGTCGTGAGAAAGCTCTCCAGCCTGACGTTCAGCGAGCGTGCGACCCTGGGCTGGGGCAAGGTGCGCCGCTTCTACCTGGCCCACTTCCGTCCCACCTACGTGCGTGAGAGCCTCGCCCGCCGGGTCGGCCACTGCAACCGCACCGGTGCCTGCTGCAATCTGATGTTCACTTGCCCCCTCCTCGACCGGCGATCCGATCCGGTGCGCTGCACCATCCACGAGATTAAGCCCAGGGTCTGCCGCCTGTTTCCGATCGACGAGCGCGACCTGAGCGACCGGGATATCGTCTCTCCGGACGCCCCATGCGGCTTCTCCTTCATCCCTCGCGATGAGTTCCTCGAGCGGGGTGTGCCCGCGGCCCGCGCCGCGGTCGACCGGATCCACGTGGAGACGATCGATCTCCCCAGGGATTGAGCCTCGCGGCCTCCCGACCACTCCGGACGCCGGCGTGTCTCCGGGGCGGCAGCCCCTGCCCTGCGCGCCGCGCGGGGCCCCAGGGGTCGTTGATCTTTGCAGGCGGGTGCCCCATATTGACACGCGCCGGCATCCGTCCGTCGGCTGACTGACACGCGGGCGAGGCAGGCAAGGCCGAGGACCCTACTGAATGCCTGGTACCGATCTGGTCCTTCACGAAGAGGAGTTTGCCAGGATCCGCGAGGTGATCTCCCGCCTTCGGACCGAGTGCAACGCCAAACTCATTTTCCTGGTGGACAAGAACGGACAGCAGATCGCCGCGAACGGCGAGCTGAACTCCATCGACACGACCGCACTGGCCTCGCTTGCCGCCGGCAATGTCGCGGCCACCGACTCTCTGGCCCGTCTCATCGGCGAGAAGGAGTTCTCCGTCCTGTTCCACGAGGGCGAGCGGGACAACCTGCACATCTCGGTGGTCGGCGGGCGGGTGATCCTCGTGGTCGTCTTCGACGAGCGGTCCTCCCTCGGCCTGGTGCGGCTACGGGTCAAGAAAGGTTCGACGGAGCTGGCGGCGATCCTGGACGTGATGTTGAAGAAGTCCGCGCAGCCGCGCAAGTCCGCGGCGGGCGGCTCTCCGTTCGCGGAGATCACCGACGAGGACATCGACAAGCTGTTCAGCGACTGACGCAGGCGTGGAGCTGCCACCGGGCCCATGACGTTCATCAACTACGCGGCACGCGAAATCAATTGCAAGATCGTCTACTACGGCCCCGGCCTGGGCGGCAAGACGACCAACATCAAGTACGTCTACGAGAAGACCAACCCCAACTCCAAGGGGAAGCTGATCTCCCTGGCCACCGAGACCGACCGCACGCTGTTCTTCGATTTCCTGCCCCTCGACCTCGGCGAGATCCGCGGCTTCCGCACCCGCTTCCACCTGTACACCGTCCCCGGTCAGGTGTTCTACGACGCCTCGCGCAAGCTGATCCTGAAGGGCGTCGACGGCGTGGTCTTCGTCGCCGATTCCCAGGCGGCCCGCATGGAAGCGAACCTCGAGAGCCTCCGGAACCTCGACCTCAACCTCAAAGAGCAGGGGTACGATCTCCGCGCCGTCCCTTACGTCCTGCAGCTCAATAAGCGCGACCTTCCCTCCGCCCTGCCGATCGAGGAGATGAAACGCCAGCTCGTGCGCAAGGGCGAGCCGGTCTTCGAGGCGGTCGCCTCCAAGGGGACCGGCGTCTTCGAAACGCTCAAGACGATCGCCAAGATGGTCCTCCTCGAACTCCGCAAAGGCCGCTGAAGCGGGGCGGTTTCATGGGACGCCGACGGGTGGCTCGGACTGGAGCCGCTCGTCCCGGCGGCGCATCCTCTCGAGGACGTCTTCGGCGCGCCGGCGGCCGGCACTGTTCGCGGGGAAGAGACGGACGGCTTCCATCAGCTCGGCTCGGGCGCGGTCGCGCCGTCTTTGGGCCCGGGCCACGAGACCCGCGGCGAGGTGCGTTTCGGCGAGGTCAGGGCGGACGGCCACGGCGCGCTCGCAGTACGCCTCCGCGACCGCGATCACATCGTCGTCGTAGTAGGACAGGCACAGGTCGGCGAGGGCCAGCCCCTCGCCGGGGGCAAGGTTGACCGCGGTTTCCCATTCACGCCGCGCGTCCGCCTTGCGCCCGAGAGCGAGATAGGCCTCTCCGAGGCTGCGCCGCACATCGGCGAAGTCCGGTGCAATCTCCAGGAGATCCGCGTAGCGTCGCGCCGCCTCGTCCCAGCGCCCCTGCTCCGCCGCCATGGTCGCGAGAGAGTTATAAGGATCGATCCGGCGCGGATTCAGCGCCATCGCCTGCAGATAGGCGTCGCGCGCCTCCTCCATTCGCCCCTTCATCCTGAGAGCGTATGCCTTATTGAGCGCCTCCTCCTCCGGATACGACTCGCCCGGCCGGAAGGCGTCCAGGTTGAACAGGACGAGCCCGAAGGCGAGGGCGGCGATCGCTTGGGGACGCCTCAGGCTGGACCTCAGGGCGCCCAGGAGATTGCCGGCGCACAGGGCGGCGACCGGGACCAAGGGCAGCCGGTAGCGATCGGTCGGGAAGAACAGCAGGATCGAGAGCGCGTACGCCGCGGCGTAAAGAAGCAGAAGCCCAAGGCCGTCCCGGCGGCCTTCCGGGGCGGTCTTCGGCGTGCCGGAGGTTGCCGTGTCGCGCGCGCGGGCGAAGGCCGACGCCACGGCCAGGGGCGCCACGAGGCCGAACGGGAACGACACGCCGAAGCGCCACACGAGAAGCGCGAAGAGGGGCGAAAACCCCCGGTAGACATACTGGTCCTGGTTGCGCGGGATCTCGCGTCCCGCGATGAGATCCTTCGCCTTGCGAATATAGAGGCGCCATGCCTCGGCGGGGTATCCGCGCAGGAATTGCCAGGCGCGGGAGGCGAAGTAGCTCGACCGGGCGGAGGCCTTGACGATGCCGATGTTCTCGGGCTCCTGCGCCAGGCGCTCGAACTCTCCCCCGGGCCGCAGGCGGATCGTCCTGTCGTAGTCCGGGTTGTTGCCGACATAAAAATTGATCCCTCCGTTGCTCGAGATGAGCACCGTATCGCCGGCCACGAAGTAGTTGCGCGCCGTGACGACGACGATCGGCAGCACGACGCCCAGAAGGAACAGCCGGGCGGCCGCCGCACGAATTCGGCGCCAGGCCCACCAGGCGGCCGCGGGGACCGCGAGAAGGATGTTGGGGGTCGCGGTGGCAGCGAGTCCCCAGAGGACCCCGGCGCCGAGGCAGCGGCGGCGAGACCGTGCTGATGGGGCGCCGCCCGGCGGGATCGGCCCGATCGGAGGCGCCGCCCCCCCAATCCCGGCGGCCCGCAGTAGCATCAGGAGCCCGCCCAGGATCAGGACGATGTGCAGGACCGGGATGAGCGGCTGGGCGTCGAAATGGATCAGCGGGCCGTAGAAGGCCGTGACGAGGGCGGCGCACAGGGCGCCGTGCGCGCCGAACAGCCGCCGGCCGATGAAATAGACGAAAACACACGACAGCGATCCGACGGCCGCCTGGACGGCGTAAATCGCCTCCATGCGGGTGCCCACGGTCACGAACAGAAGCGCCAGGAAGTAGGGATACAGCGGGGGCTGCCAGAAGACCTCCCGGCCGGCGGTCAGCGACCCGGCGGCGATGGCGGTCGCCATCCGGAAGTAGTTCGGCCCGTCCACCAGCGGGACGTCGAAGTACGGCGCGCGCCGGATCTGCACGACGTACAGAAGCCGGACGGCGTACGCCAGAGCGAAGACTAAGAGCGGGCGGAGATCGAACCTCCTTGCCCACCGGATCGCGGCGCTACCCCTTGATCGAGGCGCCGGCCCTGCGCCTGCCGGGGACGGGTCCGGGTCGCTGCGCGACCCTCCCCTCGGCTCGCCTTGCTCCGCCCACCGCGCTGTCCCTCCAGCAGACGTGGCAAAGTTTTCAGCGATTGCGCCCGGCGCGACGTGCCTCCGTGAGGTGACCCGCGGTGACGGGCGGGCCGCGCCGCGATGCGGCGATTTCGAGCCGCGCCATGCGCGCCGGAGGGCCGCCGACTCCGCCGCGCGAGCGAGCATGAGCCGCAGGGCGGCGCGGCCCGCCTCGCGGACGCCGCGGACCACCTCGGCCAGATCCGGCGTTGACACTTCCACGGGGCGGCCAGTATAATCGCCGGTCCATCCAGGGAAAAGAGGAGCGAGCGTGAGCTACGCTGTTATCAAAGCCGGGGGCAAACAGCACAAGGTCGCCGTCGGAGACCGAATCAGGGTCGAGAAAATCAAGGGCGAAGTCGGGGACAAGGTGACGTTCGACCAGGTCCTGGCGCTCCAGGCGGACGACGGTCTTCAAGTGGGTCGCCCGGTCCTGAAAGGCGCGCGAGTCGTCGTTCGCGTGGTGGCTCACGACAAGGCCAAGAAAGTGCTCATCTTCAAAAAGAAGCGCCGCAAGCAGTACCGGCGCACCCGCGGCCACCGGCAGCCGTTCACGGCGGTGGTCGTCGAAGAGATTCACGCGGGCTGATCAGGGGACGAACGAGGAAACGTCATGGCCCACAAGAAAGCCGGAGGAAGTTCACGCAACGGCCGCGACAGCAACTCCCAGCGCCTTGGGGTGAAGCGCTTCGGCGGCCAGTTCGTCACCGGGGGCTCGATCCTGGTCCGGCAGAGAGGAACGCGCTTCAAGCCGGGTGACAACGTCGGGCTGGGACGGGACGACTCCCTGTTCGCCCGGATCGACGGGTTCGTGAAGTTCCAGGATCGCGGGCGCATGGGGAAGTTCATCAGCGTCCTCCCTGCGCAGGCTGCTCCCGCCAGGTCGTAGCCACGCGCCGTTCCCCAAGTCGAACCTCTTGGACAGGCTCCTAGAGTCGTGAGGGCCGGCCGGGCTCTCGCGAAGGGCGCAGGCACATGCTGATCGATCAGGCCGAGATCGTGGTCGCCGGCGGGGGCGGAGGCAACGGGTGCGTCAGTTTCCGGCGCGAAAAGTACGTCCCGCGCGGCGGACCGAACGGCGGCCCCGGCGGTGACGGTGGCGCCGTATACCTGGTCGCGGACGCCTCGCTCAAAGGGCTGAACGCCTTTCGCTTCCGCAGACGCTTCGAGGCCGAGCGCGGGCGGCACGGCGAGGGGAGCGACCGGGCGGGGCACGACGGCAAGGACCTCCGCATCAAGGTTCCGCCCGGTACCGTGGTGCGCGACGCGGAGGGAACGATACTCGCCGACCTGTCCCGCGCGGGCGACGTGGTCCTGGTGGCGGCGGGCGGGCGCGGCGGGCGCGGTAACGCCGTCTTCGCCACCCCCACGCACCAGGCGCCGCGCGAGGCCGAGCCGGGGACGCCCGGTGAGGAGCGCCGGCTCCGTCTGGAGCTAAAGCTCATCGCCGACGTCGGGCTCGTGGGCTTTCCGAACGCGGGGAAATCGACCCTGATCTCGCGAATCTCTTCGGCGCGGCCGAAGATCGCGGCGTATCCTTTCACCACCCTCGAGCCGAATCTGGGGGTGGTCGATCTCGGCGAGTTCCGGACCTTCGTGGTGGCCGACCTCCCAGGGCTGATCGAGGGGGCGCACCAGGGTCAGGGGCTGGGGATGAAGTTCCTGAGGCACATCGAGCGCACGCGCGTTCTGATTCACCTTGTGGACGTGTCCGAGATGTCGGGGCGGGTTCCGGAAAATGACCTGGAGGTTGTGAACGGTGAGCTGCGCGCCTTCAGCCCCGAACTGGCCGGAAAGCCCCGGATCGTCGCGGCCAACAAGGTTGACGCGCTCGCCGACCGAACCCGTTTGAAAGACCTGCAGGCGCGGTGCGACGCGGCGGGCGTTCCGTTTCATGCGGTGTCGGCCGTGAGCGGCGAGGGGATCCGGGGTCTTCTGGAGGAGGTCTGGGCCGTCCTGGCGGCCCGGGGGAACGCCGCGGCGGCGGGCTCGACCGCGGGCCCGTGCGAAGCCGTGCGCGCGCCCGGGTCCGAGTCTGCGGGGCGCGAAGGGCCCGGCCGCGTCTGACGGCGAGAGGAGGCGCTTATACAGCTTAAGACAAAGGTCCTGATGGTGCTCGAAGCCGCCACCGACAAGAAAGCGGAGGATCCGGTCGCCCTCAACCTGAAGGGGATCGCGTCGTTCACCGATTGCTTCGTGATCGTCGGTGGCACCCAGAGACGGCAGACCCAGGCGATCTGCGACGCCATCATCGAGCGTCTGGCGGCCAAGGGACAGCGCCCGGGACACCTGGAGGGATACGATCTCGGCGACTGGATTCTGATCGACTATGCCGATCTCGTCGTGCACGTGTTCACCCGCGAGACCCGCGAGTTCTACGGACTCGAGAACCTCTGGGGCGACGCCCCGCGCATGGCCCTCGCGGGTCCGCAAAACCGCAGGAACAGAGGAGCTTCCGCCGCTCGCAAGGGTTGACATTGGGGAGGGCGATCCGTACATTACCCGCCTTGATCGGCGGAAGGACACCCGCGTGAACGCGATCGCCTCGGACGTTCTGGCGGTCCCCCTGGTCCATCGGTCGGCGCTGATGGCACGCGTCGTCGACCTGGCGCGACGGGTCGCGGGGAGCGACGCAAATCTCCTCGTCGTCGGCGAGAGCGGTACCGGCAAGGGCCTCCTGGCGCGGTTCATCCACGAGGCCAGCGCAAGGCGGCAGGGCCCTTTCGTCACCATCACCTGCGCCAACATCGCGGCCGACCTGCTCGAGAGCGAGCTGTTCGGCCACGAGAAAGGAGCCTTCACCGGAGCGACCGACCAGAAGAAGGGGCGCTTCGAGCTGGCGGACGGCGGGACGATCCTGATCGACATCCCGCCGCTGCGGGATCGGCTGGAGGACGTGCCGGTCCTGGCGGAGCAGGTGCTGCTCGGCATCGCCCGGAGACGGGGCTCCGCCCCGAAGCGCCTGACGAAGGGCGCGCTCGACCGGCTGATGGCACACTCGTGGCCGGGAAACGTGAGGGAGCTGCAGAACGTGATCGAAAGCGCAGCGATCCTGGAGGACGGCCCGGAGATCCGGGCCGAGGCGATCCGCGTCGGGGTCACCCGCCCATTCGCTCCGATCGCGGAGGCCATGCACAGGCGTTACTCACTGGCCCAGCTCGAGGAGGCGTACATCCGCGAGGTCCTGCGACTGACCGGCAACAATCGCAGCGAGGCCGCCCGGATCCTCGGCATCAACCGCAAGACCCTCCTCGAGAAACGCAAGCGTTACGGGATTCCCTGAGGCTGGCGCTCGGCCTGCGGGACCGAAAGGAAATCTCCGCGATGGCGATGGCAAAGAAGCAGCTCGAAGCGTACAAGAAGCGCCTCCTCGAGAAGAAGAAGGGCCTGGCGGAGGCGTACAACAAGAACAAGACCTACGGTCGGCTGACCGAGGATGAAGGGACCCAGGACCTGGCCGACAAGGCCTCGAGCGCCTACACCAAGGAGTTCCTCTATTCCCTCTCCAATACCGATCGCGAAATCCTGCAGCAGGTGGACGAGGCGCTGCACCGAATCGCCAAGGGGACCTACGGTGTCTGCATGGAGTGCGGGGAGGAGATCGAGAAGAAGCGCCACGAGGCGGTGCCGTGGGCCAGTCACTGCCTCTCCTGTCAGGCGAAGGTCGAGAAGGGGTTGCTGTAGAATTCTGCTCTGAACGGGCGCCTGCGCGCCCCGCGGGACCGCGATGAAGATCCGCACCGTGCTCTATCTGATGTTCGGGGCGATCGTCGTCATCGTCCTGTCGATCCTGTACGGCACCAACCAGCAGGCCCTCGACGCCAGGATCATCATCGGCGAAAACTTGGCGATCCCCGTCTGGTTCGCCCTTCTCCTGGCGAGCGGCGTGTCGATGCTCGTGCCGCTGCTGTTCGGCGTTCTGCGCGACCTGCGCCGCATGCTGCGCGACTTCACGGTCCGCCGCCAGGCGCGCTCGCAGCAGGAGGCCGAGGAGTTCTACCTGCGCGGCGTCGAGTCGATGCTGAACGGACGCGAGGAGAAGGCGCTCGAGCACTTCAATGAAGTGCTGGCGCTCGAGCCAAACCACTTCGAGGCCCTCCTGAAGGGCGGCGAGGTGCTGCGGGCGCTGCGGCGCTACGGGGAAGCGATCGAATACCACCGCCGCGCGGCGCGCGTGAAGGAGGACAGTCTGCATCCTCTTTATTCGCTGGTATCGGACTACGAGGAATCCGGAGCGCTGGAGAACGCCAAGGCGGTGCTCAACCGTATCACCGAGCTGAATCCGAAGCGCTCGCTGGCGGCCAGCCGGAAATACCGGGCCATCTGCGTCAGCGAGGGGGCGTGGGAGAAGGCCTGGGAGATCCAGCAGCGCATCGAGGACCAGCTCTCCGAGATGGGCCACTCGCGCAAGTCGGAGAAGAAGTATCACCTCGGTATCCGCTACATGCTGGCTCAGAGCCTGTTGCAGCAGGGCAAGCCGCGCGAGGCCATCGGCATATTGAGGAGGCTGGTCGGCATGGAGGCGTCGTTCGTCCCGGCGCACCTCGCGATGGGCAAGGCGCTTCTGGCGATGCGGCAGCCGGAGGAGGCGGTCGAGGTGTGGGAAAAGGGTTACGAGGCCACGGGCCACCCCATCTTCCTGGCGACCCTCGAAGACCACTACCTGCAGCAGGAGCAGCCGCGCCGTGCGATCGAGGCGCTGAAGGCCGCGATCTGGAAGAGCCGGAAGGACATCATCCCGCGCTTCTTCCTGGGAAAGCTGTATTACCGGCTGGAGATGATCGACGAGGCCTTGCAGCAATTCTCGCAGATGAAGGGTCAGGTCACCTACTTCCCCGCCCTGCACTACTACCTCGCGAAGATCATGGAGCGCCAGGGAAACCTGCGCGAGGCCCTCAAGGAGCTCGAGCTCGTGCTGCGCCAGGCCGAGGTCCTCAAGATCGAGTACGTCTGCGCCACATGCGTCCGCAAGTTCCCCTCCTGGACAGACTACTGCGACCGCTGCGGCGAGTGGAACAGCGTCGTGGTCGACTTCCAGGAGGAGCGCCCGATCGAAGAGCTCGGAATCAGCACCGCGCCCGTGTACACGGCCGAGACGGGCGAAGTTTAGGTCTAGGAGCCGCTTCTGGCCTCGCACTCACGGTCGCTGCCCGCCGTCCTCATCGTTCTCGATGGCTGGGGTCACAGCGACACGACCGAAGGCAATGCCATCGCCAGGAGCGCGCCGCGCTTCATGGAGTGGCTCGGCCGCACCTACCCGTCGGCCCTCCTCGCGGCCTCGGGCGAGGCGGTCGGCCTGCCGCCGGGCGTCATCGGCAATTCGGAGGTCGGGCATTTGTGCCTCGGCGCGGGCCGCGTCGTGCTCCAGGATTTGTCGCGCATCAACCGGGCGATCCGAAGCCGCGAGTTCGACCGCAACGAAACGCTCGGCCGCGCCTACGACGCGGCGGCTCGTCAGGAGGCGGCGCTTCACGTGATGGGCCTCCTGAGCGACGGCGGCGTGCACAGCCACATCGACCACCTGGAGGCGATCGTCCGTTCGGCGAAGCGGCGAGGCATTGAGCGCCTCTTCGTTCATGCCTTCATGGATGGCCGCGATACGCCGCCCAAGAGCGGCCTGTCCTACGCGCGGAAGGCGGAAGAATTCCTGCGCGCCGCCGGGCTGGGCCGCATCGCGACCGTCTCCGGGCGCTACTACGCCATGGACCGGGACACCCGGTGGGACCGGACCGAGAAAGCCTTCCGCGCGCTGGTCGCGCGCGAGGGCCCGTGCCATCCTACCGCCGAGGCTGTGGTCGAGAGCGGCTACGCCAAAGGCGTCACCGACGAGTTTCTGGCGCCGTCCATCGTCGGGGAGCCAGGAGCCGACTCCGGGCGTGACGCGCGCGTCCGGGACGGTGACAGCATCGTGTTCTTCAATTTCCGTGCCGACCGGGCGCGCCAAATCACGCGCGCTTTCACCGAGAAGGGATTTGACAAGTTTCCTATCCCGGCCCGGCCTGTCCCCGCGATGTTCGTCTGTTTCACCGCCTACGACCGCACTTGGCCGCTGCCGGTGGCGTTCCCGCCGCAGCACCTCACCGGCATTCTCGGCGAGGCCATCAGCCGAGCCGGTCTGGAGCAGTTGCGCATTGCCGAGACGGAGAAGTACGCGCACGTCACCTATTTCTTCAATGGCGGCGAGGAGCGCGTCTTCCCGGGCGAGGAGCGCTGCCTCGTCCCCTCGCCGCGGATCGCCACATACGACCTGAAGCCCGAGATGAGCGCGCCGGAGGTGACCCGGGAGGTCCTGGGACGGTTGGCCGCGAAGCCCCGCCGTGTGGTCATTCTGAATTACGCCAACGCCGACATGGTCGGCCACACGGGGACATTCGAGCCAACCGTCGCCGCCTGCCGGGTGATCGACCACTCCGTCGAGGTCGTGGTCCGTGAGACGCTGCGCCTCGGCGGCTTCGCCGTCGTGACGGCGGACCACGGCAACGCCGAGCTGATGATCGATCCGAAAACCGGCTCTCCGGTCACGGCGCACACGATGAACCCCGTCCCGGTGCACGTCGTCGCGGAGGGGCTCGCGGGCATGGCGTTACGGGATGGCGGGCGACTGTCGGACGTCGCGCCGACGATGCTCGAGATTCTGGGGTTGCGCCCACCCGAGGAGATGGAGGGCCGGTCTCTGTTGCTGGCGCGCTAGGGGCCGGGCCGCGCCCGGAGCTCCCGCGCCCGACGAAGGACCGGTTGAAGACCGCGACGCGCGCTGCCGGGCGCCTGGTCGAGGCGATCCTGGCGGCGATCCTGCCCGCTGATTGTCTCCTGTGCGAGCAGACGCTCCCCTGGCGCCAGGAAGGCGGGGTCTGTCCGCCCTGCTGGGAGCGCCTTCCCTGGGCCCCCGGGTACCGGCCGCGACGGGGCGTCCTCGACGCCCTGCTCTGGGCGGCCGATTACGATGGACCGATCCGCAGCCTGGTCCACGGATTGAAGTTCGCCGACATGGACGCTCTCGCCCCTGCCCTCGGCCGCCGCATGGCGAGTCGGCTCGGCCCGATCATCTTCGGGCACCGCACCGACCTCATCGTGCCGGTTCCGCTCCACTTCTGGCGGCGCTTCCGCCGGGGATACAACCAGGCGGAACTGCTGGCCCGGGCGATCGCCCGACCCGCCGGTCTTCCTCTCGACATCCGGGCCGTCAGACGGCGCCGCGCCGGACGCCGCCAGCTCGGCCTGTCGCGGCTGGAGCGGCGTCGATCCCTCGCCGGCTGCTTCGCCGCGCGGCCCTCCCGGGTGCGCGGCCGCACGATTCTCCTCGTGGACGACGTCGTGACAACCGGCGCCACGCTGGAGGCCTGCGCCCGGGTCCTCCTCCACGCCGGCGCCCGCCGCGTCGTCGGCTGTGTCCTGGCCCGCACCCCGAAGAACATGTGAGGGGCGCAGGAGACGAATCCAGCTACCCCCGTCGTGGAAGGGGCGGGTGGTCGGTCCGTGGCACCGCCTGGGGAGCGGCGCTCCGTGTCTCAGACGTTCAGTTTGCGAAGGAAGCGCTTGCGCTCGAGCTGTGCCAGGTAGGCGTAGTACGTCCCATTTTCACGCAGCAGACGGTCCCACGTGTCGATGAACAGGACCAGACGATCGATGCCGTCCTTGGGGACCCAGACGCCGTGGTCGTTGATGCACTTGTAGATGGCCACCCCGGAGTTCGCCGAATAATTGACGGGACGCATGATGCCGATGCAGTACGGGCATTTGACGATGCGCCGCGTCTCGTCCTCTCCAAGGCGGTAGCTCGGCGCCATCGCCCGGGAGTAGGTGGTGAGCTGCTTGACGCGGTCGGCGGGCAGCGACTTCGGGCCGATCTCGATGATCCACTTGAGGCGACCCTCTTCCAGCCAGGTCCCCCCGCACGCGTCGCAGGCGTCGACGGGAACGTTGAGATACCTGGTGTCGGTCATCGCCCCGCCGCACCCTGAGCAGAACATCCCCTCCCCTCCCGAATCCGCCTCCATATACGACTAAAACCCGCATCCCGCAACGCTTTTCATAGAATGTCGTTTCAGCATTGGCCCGGGGCCTGTGCCATCGGGCGGCGGGCTGATGTCCCGCGGCCCTGGCGGCCCCGCCACGCGAGGTGCTTGGAGTTTTCCTTGCCGCGGGACCTCCGGCGTGCCAGAATGCAGGAATCCGGAGCATGACGCAGGTGCGATCCCGAACGCGAGACGAGACGCATCGCCTGGAGAAGGCCGGGGCGAGGGTGCGCCGTTTTCCGTGCCCGGGGACCCGCCCGTCCCGGGTACGTTCCGCGATCGGGGTGGCCCTGGCCCTCGTCGCCCTCCTCGGTTCTCTGGCCGCCGCGACCCTGGGACCGGCGTTCGGAGAGGCGCTGCCGTATCCCCTTCTGGTCCTGCTGATGTTGATCCGTGGTTGATCATCGATCCGGATTCGTGACGCCGGGGACCCCGCCGGGCGGCGGTTTGACAGTCCCTCCGTCCTGTCGTAGCATGATCCCGGCGCGCGGCCGTATCGCCGCGCGTCGCCGTTTGAGGGCCCGGGTTCTGAGGGTCCTGCCGGCAGTCTCCGGTCACCGCGAAGAATCCATCGTGAATGATGAGGTGCAAGTGATGACTGCGTGTCCCCAGATCAAGCGAAGGGGGCCGGCCGCGCGGCTTGCCGGCATCCTGGTCCCCGTGTTCCTGGCCGTTGCGGCCGCTCTCCAGGGCGTGCCCTCGGAGGCGCTCGGCGAGGACACGGCCAAGCTGTACGTCCACATCGAGACACCCGGACGGTTCTCATACTTGGGCGACCCGACGCAGGTCTCAATCCTCTTGAAAAACGAGGGGGCTGCGCCGTGGCTCAACCCGGGCCTCGACATCGAGGGCGGCTTCCAGGTGCTCGACAGCGAGGGGAACAAGCTGGAGAAGGCCAAGATCCCGCCGATGTTGAAGGACGGGCAGCCGAAGGTCCTGGAGCCTAACGCCTACTTCGGCAAGATCGTCAATCTGAACCAGTACTTCCCGAAGATCGCCGCCATCGGCACCTACCGCATCACCTGGTCGGCTGCCGGCATCCCCGAGCAGAGCCTGGCGACACGCATCATCAAAAAGTACGACCCCGCAAGGGACTATCAGGCGGTCATCGACACGGACTTCGGCAAGATCGTCATCGAGTTCTACAAGGATCTCGCGCCCTACCACACCAGGAATTTCATCGACCTGGCCAACCTGAATTTTTACGACGGTCTCCTGTTCCATCGGATCGTGAAGGGCGAAATGATCCTGGGAGGATCCCCGACCGGCGACGAGCGTGGATCACCGGGTTACAACGTCCCGCCCGAGACGAACGGCCTCAAGGTCCTGCCGGGGGTCGTCGCGCAGGTACGCAATTCCCAGACCGGCCCCGACGAGTCGGGGAGCATCTTCATGATCGCGGCCACGGCACAGCCCGACCTCGACGCGCGGGTGACGGTGTTCGGGAGGGTCGTCGAGGGTCTCGACACGGTCAAGGCGATCACCAACGTGCCGACCGTCGGCAGCGCGCCGCGAGCCGCCAGCCGTCCGATCAAGGACGTGACGATCAAGAAGATCGAGATCCGGGAGAAAAAGGCCAAGACCTGACGCGGAGGCCCCTCAGGGGGTGCTGCGGATCGGACCGGAACAGCATCTCGTCGAAGTCCCGCCCCGGCACGTACGTCTTCAAATTCACGCAACGCCTTGCGCTTCCTGTCCGGCCGTCGCGCGTCGCTCGGGGACGCCACACATTGGGATCTGTCACCTTGAATGCGCCGGAAAGGGTGATCTAACATAGGCGCACCCGACACCCTTCGGAGACGTTGATGCGCGGCGCTCCTGCGGTCCTTGCGGTCCTGGCTTTAGCCTTGGCCTTCGCTCCCGCCGAGGCGCCCGCGTCAGATGTCCGGGCCGGAATGGACGAGAAGCGCCCGACACCGCACGCCGCTCGTGGCATCACCGACTACGACGCGCCGACCGCGCTCTGGCGCGAAGGGCCGGTACGTTACCTTTTGACCAAAGACGAGGACGACGCCTTCCGCGCGCTCACGACCGACGAGGACCGCGCGGCTTTCATTCACAGGTTCTGGGCCAGCCGAGATCCGGTCGGCTCGACCCCCGAGAACGAGTATCGCGCGATCTTCTACGCGCGCGTGGCCGACGCGAATCGCAGGTTCACCGACTCGACCAAGCCGGGATGGAAAACGGACCGCGGAAAGATATTCATCCTGCTCGGCCCTCCCGACGACCTCGAACAGCAGCTCGTCCGCGATGACTTCGTCCCGGATTCCATCGTCTGGACCTACCGAAACCCACCGGGGGGTGAGCGGATCGATGCCCTCCCGGTCGTCCGTTTCACCAAGGATGCGACCGGCGAGTACCGTCTGTCGAACGATGTTTTCCTGCACGGGTTCGAGACGGCCACGGGCATCGCCTTCCAGATCCAGGCGATGCAGATTAAGAGCCTGCCGGAACAGAAAAAGTTGCTCGATACGATTATCGGCGCCCGGGCGTTGTTCGACGCGGGACCCTTCCGCACCCATCGCGACTTCTTCCGCTCCGGCGACGGCAACACGTTCGCCATCTTCACGCTCGGCGTCAAGACGGGCCTCCTCGGTGGCGCCTCCGGCAGCCAGGCGGGATCGCCTGCGGCCGGACAAGGCCCCCCGAGCGCGAGAGTCGCCGCTCAGGGCGACTCCGGCTCCGGGATCGGGCCGGCCACCGGGCGCGACCGGTTCGAAGTGGTGGCGCGCCTCGTGGGTGCTCTGCCCGACTTGCCTTCATACGACTTTGCCCAGCCTAACGGCTTGCGCGGCGGCGACCATGGCCCGGTGCTCGACCCGGCAGGCTACCTTCTGTTCCAGGGAGGGTTGCCGGTCCGGCCGGGGACCTACACGGCCTACTACGGTCTCATCGACCACGACTCCGAGCAGATCCACTCGTTCAAGGAGGCCGTGGACATCCCCGATCTTCGAACACCGCGCTTCATGCTGAGCCGCATCACGCTCGCGAGCCGTCTGGAACGCGTCGAGGGCAGGAGCGCGGCCTACACCGCTCCATTCGTCCTCGGCAACCTGCGCGTGCTGCCGCGCTCCGACGACGCGTTCCATAACGGCGACGAGTTCGCGTTCTACTATCAGATCTACGGGCCGGACACCGACCCCATCGACGGCCGGCCGGACCTGGACCTCGAGTACCGGTTCTTCGTCGCACAGAACGACGGCACCGGCGGACTGAAGTTCGTGCCGCTCGGCAAGCCGATTCGCCTGACGCGCCAGCGCAACCAGGTGCAGGGGTACACTCTCCCGCTGAAGGACTGGCCTCCGGCCATCTACCGGCTGCGGGTGCAGGTGACTGACAACTTGAGCGACCAGCGTTCCACCGAGGAGGTCTCGTTCCGCGTCCTGTGAGCCGTCTGCCTGCGGTGGCCCCATGAAACTCAACCTGAGCGACGAGCCGCTCACGGTCGACCTGTTGACCGAGGCGCTCCGCCGCACAGGCTCGGCCATCGTCGCCGTGAACGGCACCAGCATGCACCCGACCCTGCAGTTCGGCTGGCGCGTGTACCTCCGCCCGGCGCACGGCGAGGAGTTGAAGGTCGGCGACATCGCGGTGTTCCGCGGCGAGCGCTATCTGACGATCCACCGGCTGGTCTGGAAGGATCGCACAGACGGCGCGGTGCACCTGGTCTTTCGGGGGGACTACAACCGTCTGCGCGAGCGGGTCGACGCTTCCGCTGTCATCGCCCGGGTCGTGGCGGTCGAGGTTCCCGGCATGAAAAGGGGAATGGAGCGGGTCATCGCGATCGAACCGGACATCCTGGCCTACTTTTATCGTCTGAGCTTTGCCTTCTTCCGCCTCTTTCGTCCAATTCTCCCCAAACCCACAGCACAGGACGGCCGGATCGGACCCATCGGGCGCGCCGCCCGCGCCACCTTCGCCGCCGCAGAGCGGTTCCTCTCCTTTTTTCTCCCCGAGAGGCGCTAGGAGCCTGTCCGGGTATCTGGACGGGCCGCGTGCCGGACGCCGTGGAACAGGCTCCTTGCGCAAGTGCGTGCTGGCGCCATCGTTTAGAGCGACGTCAAACGCCTGACAAGAACATCTCCGATCGTCGGGGCCCGGAGCCCGAATCGATCCGAAAAATGCGGCTCGCTTCCTTGACTCTCGATCTTCGAAATTTATATTAACCCGTTGTATTGAGCATGACTTCCAGCACGATCCGCGCGGAGGAGCCGGAGGCATGAAGAATATCCTGGTTGCCGAGGACGACAGGAGCCTGCGCGACGGCCTCGTCCAGTCGATGAGCCGCAGCGGGTACAAGGTCCAGGTCGCCCAGACCGGGAAAGACGCCCTCGAGAAGATCGAGAAGCAGGTGTTTGACCTGGTGATCGCCGGACATCGCGTCGGCGGCGCGGACGGTCTGGAGATCCTTCGCAAGGCGCGCTCGACCAACGCCGGCACCCTGGTCATCGTTACCGGCGAGAACGGCTCCGGGGCCGTCGAGGCGATGAAGTCGGGCGCCTTCGACTACCTGCAGAAGCCGTTGTCGCTCGAGGCCTTCGAGATGAAGATCCAGAGGGCCATGGAGCACCAGCGGCTGGTGGTGCGTCTCAGCTCGATGACCGAGCCGCTCGCCGATCCCTCCGATCGCTACGGCCTCGTCGGCAATTCCTCCTCGATGCGCGAAATCTTCAAGGTCATCGACAAGGTGGCCGCCTCGAACGCCACCGTCCTGATCCAGGGCGAGACCGGCACGGGGAAGGAGCGGGTGGCCGAAGCGATCCACAGGAACTCGCCGCGCCACGACGCGGCCTTCGTGCGGATGAACTGCGCCTCGCTGCCGGATAACCTGCTCGAGAGCGAGCTGTTCGGGCATGAGAAGGGCGCCTTCACCGGCGCCGACCAGATGCGCATCGGCCGCTTTGAGATGGCCAACGACGGCACGCTGTTCCTCGACGAGGTTGGGAACATGAGCGCCAACACCCAGGCCAAGGTGCTGCGCGCCATCCAGAACCAGGAGTTCGAGCGCCTCGGCGGCAGCCGCACGATCAAGGTGGACGTGCGCATCATCGCGGCCACCAACATCAACCTCGAGGCCGCGATCAAGGACGGAAAGTTCCGCGAGGACCTGTACTACCGCCTGAACGTGGTCAACACCATGGTGCCGCCGCTGCGCGAGCGGGTCGAGGACATCGTACCTCTCGCGGAGTACTTCCTGAAGCGCTTCGCGCGGGAGCTGCGCCGTCGCGTGGCCGGCTTCTCCGCCGAGGCGGTCAGGAGGCTCCAGGAGTACCGCTGGCCCGGCAACGTGCGCGAACTCGAGAACACCATCGAGCGCGCCGTCCTGATGTGCGAGGGCGACTCGATCCGCCCCGTCGACCTGACCCTTTTGGATCGCGAGCACACCCTCGGCATGACACCGGCCCTCGCCGTCGACCTGCTCAACCTGGAAGCGCTCGAGAAGACGGCGCTTCTGGAGGCCCTCAAGCGCAGCAACTGGATCCAGAAGGAGGCCGCCAAGCTCCTGGGGGTCAGCAGCCGGGTGATGAACTACAAGGTGCACAAACACGGCATCACCCACGACCGCTGGAGCAAGAACCGCAACTAGGCCCCTCCCTCCACCCACGCTTCGCCCATCAAGCGCCTCAGAACGATCTCGTTTCGCCCGGCTTCATGACTTGAAGCCGCCTTTCGTCCTTGAACGCCGCGCGCACGTCCGCCTCGCTCGCCAGAGCCGGGAAGGTTGCGAAGTGCATCGGGACGATCGCCTCGGGGCTGAAGTATTTCCGGACCGCCAGCGCGGCGGTCCCGGGGTCCTGCGTGTAGGGACCGCCCCCGACGTTCAGCAGGATCACGCTCGGCCGGTAGATCTCCTGGATCAGGGCCATGTCACCGAAGATCCAGGTGTCGCCCGTGTGATAGAGCGTCCGGCCGTCGGAAAACGACAGGACGAAACCCAGCGGGCGGCCGCCCGGTTCGCTCGAGTGCATCGCCGGCACGAGATGCACCTTCACGTCTCCGAAGGCGAACGTGCCGCCGACGTTGCCCCCCACCGCCTGCTTGTCGGGGAGCCCGAGGCTGCTGATGAAGTCGAAGGTGCCGACCACGGGCGCACCGCTGGCCTTCGCAATCTCCAAGGCGTCCCCCGAGTGATCGAAGTGCGAGTGACTGACCAGAATCGCGTCCGGCTTGTAGCGCGACAGGTTCTTGAACGCCTCCGGTGTCGCCGGGTTCTTCGTCAGGAACGGGTCAATCAGGAGGCGGGTGCCTCCTGGCGACACCACCTCGAAGGCCGCGTGCCCCAGCCAGGTGACCTTGAACTCCTTCTTGGCGCCCCCGGCCTCGCCTTGCTTCGTCTGCGCCTGGACGGCGGAGGACCCCGCGAGCGCCATGACCAGGCCCAGGGAGGCCCATGCGTTGAGACTGTTCATCGACTTTCTCCTTGCGTATGGGACGTTGAGCCGCTCGCGCATCGAAGGTGATTGGAGTCCCACGTCTGCCAGGGTGGAGCCGCGGTCTCGAACGTCGCATGCCCCGTCGCGATCCCCTCGTCGTAGATCGCCCGCACCCGCTCCCAGTCCTCGGGACAGAGGGCGTCGATGGCGTGCCTGCCGCTCATGCTTCCAGGATCTCCTGGAGCCGGTCGAGCCTGCGCCTCCAGTAGGTCTTCATGCGCCGGGCCGCCTTCGCGTCCTTGAGCCTGGTGTGATCGACGACCACCTGGCATCTGCCCGGGCCCTTCGGGGACAAGAGGACTTCCACGCGGGTGGTCCCGTCGCTCCAGGCGATGCGCATCGACTTGCCCGTGGTCGCCTTGCGGATGACGAGACGCTCGCCGGGAAGCCACTGCCGGCGCGCCCTCGCATCGTTCCACGCCTTGAACAGGGCGGAGGCGGGCGCGGCCACGGTGCGACTGCCGCTGATTCCGTACCCATCCCGGCGTTGGTGCTTCTCGCGCAGACCGCGCGCCTGCTCGTAGCCGACCGTCACCATCTGGTGCCACCACATACCGATCCCGGGAACCCTCCTCCCCAGGTGCCGGGCGATGTCCCGGTGGCTCATGTTCCTGGCGCCGGCCCTGTCGAGAATCCTGAACCACTGGCTCCAGGTCTTTCCCGTCCTGGCCCGCACGGCGTCCCGGCCGATCCGTGCGACCCTTCCGTTGCCGCTTGCCTTCTTCATCCACACCTCTCCCCCGAGGAATCAATTCTCCCCGAGACCGAACGATGGATTGCGGATTCTAGGACCGTTCCCCTGGTGGCGTCGAGGATGACGACCGGCGAAATCGTGCCGGTCGATTATGCCGTGACTGCGTCCGGTTCGACGACCACGGCCGTGCCGTAGCACAGGACCTCCGTCACGCCCTGCATGACCTCATTGGCGTCGTACCGGACGCCCACCACGGCGTTTGCCCCCAGCTCCTCGGCATGCTGCAACATCTGCTGGAAGGCGTCCGCGCGGGCCTTCTCGCACAGCTCCGTGAACAGGGTGATGTTCCCACCGACGATCGTTTGCAGCGACGCGCCGATCGTGCCGAACACCGAGCGCGATCGGACCGTGATCCCGCGCACGACGCCGAGCGTCTTCTTGACCCGGAAGCCCTCGAGGGTGAACCCGGTCGTGGTCATGGAGAGCCGCATCGGACCCTGCTCTGTGCTTTCGATCCGGCGGCGCGGAACGCTGCCTGGATCCTCGGAATTCCGCCACCGTCCATGTCGTGTCCGTGGGAGGTCTCGAGGCCGCACTATACCTCACGCTCCCGGCGAGCGACAAACGGTTCCGGGCGTGTCCGCGGCCGGGGGGCGGGAGGTGAGGACATGGGCTAACATCTC
Organism: Acidobacteriota bacterium; assembly: GCA_003223135.1. Taxonomy (GTDB): domain Bacteria; phylum Acidobacteriota; class Polarisedimenticolia; order Gp22-AA2; family Gp22-AA2; genus Gp22-AA3. The sequence goes on from QHXX01000023.1 coordinate 171,902, forward strand.
GTGACCATGGCGCTCTATCTGACCGAGGGAGACGTGGGGCGGCTGCTGTCGATGGAGGCGTGCGTCGAGGCGGTGGAGACCGCGTTCCGGCAGTGGGCGGACGGGCGGGGCGGTGGCTGGCGCGAAAGGACGCGCGATCGCTGGCGATCATCGGCACGGGCTGGCAGGCACGCAGCCAGGCGAAGGCGATCGCGACCGTGCGGCGACTGGAAATCATCCGGGTCTTCGGCAGAAGCCCTGAGCGTCTCAGGGAGTTCTGCCGGGACGCCGAGGCGGCGTGCGGCGTGAGGGTCACCCCGTGCGCGTCGGCGGAGGAAGCCGTGCGCGGGGCCGACATCATCGTCACGGCGACGTCCGCGGCGCAGCCGGTGCTGCAGGGCGCCTGGCTGCGTCCCGGCGCGCACGTCAACGCGGTGGGGAGCAACAGGGCCGAGCGGCGTGAGCTGGACGACGCCGCGGTCCGGAGCGCCGAAACGATCGTGGTCGACTCGCTCGAGCAGGCATGGCTCGAGGCCGGCGACCTGCTGGCGGTCGACGGCGGCACGCCGCTCGGCCGGGCCGTGGAGCTGAAGGAGATCATCGCGGGTCGCCATCCGGGGCGGAGCGGCGACCCCGCCATCACGCTCTTCAAGTCACTGGGCATCGGGCTCGAGGACCTGGCGGCGGCGTCGCTCGTCTACGACCGGGCGGTCGAAGCGGGAGCGGGCAAGCCTCTCCCTTCCAAAGGAGAGCGCGACGACTGACGATACGCGTCCGGGACGGCCCGGAAAGACGGGAGCGAACTCGAAGATGCCGGGCGTGCGCGAGCGTATCGAGGCGATTCTGCGCGGGCGCTTCGAGCCGGCCCGCCTGGAGATCCACGACGACAGCGCCAGGCACTCCGGCCACGCGGGAGCCACTTCGGGGGGCGGTCACTTCGAGGTGCTGATCGTTTCCGCGGCGTTCGAGGGAAAGCCGCTCCTTCATCGTCACCGTATGGTGAACGAGGCGTTGCGGGACATGATCGGCCGCGACATTCACGCCCTGGGGCTCAGGACGCTGGCCCCATCCGAGGAGCCCGGGGGGAAGAGGCGCTCCCGCTGACCGGACCCGGCGCGCCGGCCGTCACTCCGCGAACGCCTGGAGCGACTTCAAGTGCGCCTCGACGGCGGAGCCGAGCGCCTTGAGGTCGTATCCGCCCTCGAGCAGCGAGACGATCCGTCCCTCGCAGTGCCTGTCGGCGGCTTCCTTCAGGATCGTGGTCATCGCGCCGTATCCCTTCTCGGTCAGCGCCATGCCGGCGAGCGGGTCGTCGCGGTGGGCGTCGAAGCCCGCCGAGATCAGGATCGCCTCCGGCTGAACGCGGTCGATCTCGGGGCGCAGCACCTCCCGGAAGACCTGGATGTATTCCTCGTCGCCCGCGCCCGCGAGCATCGGGTAGTTCAGGGTAAAGCCGGCGCCCCGGCCCGTGCCGGTCTCGCGGGCCGAGCCGGTGCCGGGGTAGAAAGGATACTGGTGGGTGCTGAAGTAGAACACGGTGTCGTCGTCCTCGAACATGTGCTGCGTGCCGTTGCCGTGGTGCACATCCCAGTCGACGATCAGGACGCGCCCGAGTCGGTGCCGCTCTTGAAGATAGCGCGCGGCGATGGCGACGTTATTGAACAGGCAGAAACCCATGGCGCGGTCCGCTTCGGCGTGATGTCCCGGCGGGCGGGTGCAGACGAACGCGGCGGCCGCCCTGTCCGACACGACGGCGTCACACGCGGCCAGGGCCCCGCCGGCCGAAAGCAACGCGGCCTCCCACGAGCCGGGTGAGACGGCGGTGTCCGGGTCGAGCTGCGCGGGGGCCCGTTCGCAGATCCTTCGGATCGACTCGATGTAGTCGCGGCTGTGAACGCGGGCGATCCGGTCGAGCGGGCAGGGCTCGGGCCGCAGCTCGAGCAGCCGGTCGAGGAGCCCGCGTCGTTTGAGGTGATCGCGGATGGCCGCGACGCGCTCCGGCCGCTCCGGGTGGCCGGGTCCGTTGCTGTGCCTAAGACAGTCTTCGTGGAAGATGAAGGCGACCGGCGCGTTCTTCTTCACCGCGCCTCCCAGATGATGCGCGACGCCCTGCCTACTTCTCGAACAGCTCCTGCGCCTTGACGACGCGCACCCGCTCGCGGTTGATCGGGAGGGGAAACGCCTCGATCTCCCTGTCCTCCTTGAGCAGCGCCTCGCTCGTAGTCGGCGTCTGGTAGGTGATCGGCGTCGGCTTGCCGGACAGGAGCGTCTCCTTCATGGCAGAGGCGTTCTCGGTGACGATCGCCACCGCCAGGTTCACCGCCTGGAGGTGGCGCTTCACGGCGGCGTTCACATCCTCGAGCTTCAGGCGGGGCAGCTCCTCCTGGATCCGATCGATGAAAAACTTCGTTCCGTAGAACTCCGAGTCCATCTTGGTGCCGAGACGCCGGCTGAGGCCCTGCGTCCACAGGCGCGAGTAGTTCAGGAGGAACTTGCGGGTCGCTTCGAAATCCTGCACGCTCAGACCGCCGTCCACCAGCATCTTCAGCTCCCGCACCGCCTGGCGCAGGGCGAACAGGGCGTTGGGGTGCGGCACCGGCCGGATCCAGATGCTGAAGTACTGCTGCCGCCGAGCGATGTTGGGCACGGGAAACGTGCTGCCGCCATCCTGGATGAAATTCTCGATGTACGAGTAGTCGCCGTAATTGAGCCCGCGCTCGCCGCGCATCTTGTTCATCAGGCGGCCGTTGAACGTGCGGTGCTCGCCGAGGTAGGAGTTCGCCACCATGAGGGCGTAGAAGTCCTTGTCGGCGCGCGTCACGCCGATCGGGAAGCCGATCGAGATGGCGGTCGCGGGCGCGGGCTTCTCGACGAACATCACCTCCACGCCCGAGAGGGCCCGCGGCTTATCGAGCTTGACCTCGGGCGTGCCGCCCCGGGGCAGCACCGCGAAGTCCTGCCTCAGCGAATCGACCATGCCCATCGGAAAGCCGCCCGCGACTCCCAGGACGGCGTTCCTCTGCGCGGCGCACCGCCGGTAATGGGCCTTCATGTCGTCGAGCGTGATCGACTTCAGCCCCTGCACGGTGCCGATGTCGAGCTTCTGGTACGGATGGCCGTCGTACATCAGCCACTGGAGCGCCGCCTTGCCGAGCCCCTCGTCGTCGTTGCCCCGCAGGTTCGTTTCGATGGCGGCCAGGAGGATGTCGCGGCTCCGCTTGAAGTCGCTCTCGTCGAAACGCGGCTGCAGAAGAATGCCGGTGAGCAGATCGTAGTAGGCCTTCAGGTGGTCGCGGTGCACGTTGCCTATGAACGTGGTGAGCTCCTTGTCGGCCTGCGCGTCGATGGTTGCGGCCATCGGATACAGACGCTCGGTCACCTCCTGGTACGTGAGCTCCCTGGTGCCGCCCTGCGCGATCGTCATGGCCGTCAGGGCATTCAGCCCTTCCTTCCCCGGCGGGTCATTGATCGCTCCGCAGCGGAACTGGATGCGGAACGCGACGAGGGGCGAGGAGGGGCTCGGCAGGAGGCTCATCCTGATCGGAGCCTCCGCGCCCTGGTTCGACGTCGGCTTCATGGTCTTCTTCTCCTTCGTGTCCGCGGCCCCGATCGACATCAGGCTCAGAAAAGCCGCGAGGCCGCAGGCGACAGGAAGCGGTCGCGGGGTCATCGTGCCGTCACCCCGGCCGCCGCGGCCATGGCGCCGGCTCCACCCTGTGCCCCCGCGGGCGCGCCTTCCTTGTGGCTCAGGATCACGACCGTCCGGCCGGTGCGCGCGAAATACCTGCGCGCCGCGTTGCGCACGTCCTCCGGCGTGATCCGATCGTAGATCGCGTACACGCGGTTGACCGCCTCGGGGTCGGAGGTCAGGGCGATGTAGTGGGCCAGGCTGCGCGCCACCGAGCCGGCCGTGTCCAGACCCATCGCGTAGGAGTACTTGAGGTGCGACTTCACCTTGCCGAGCCGGTCGGCCGGAATCGGCTTCGTCTTCAGATCCTCAAGAGCCGCGGTGATGGTCGCCTCGACGTACGCGACGCGCTCGGGCTTCTTGACGCGCGCGACGATCTCGAACAGGTAGGGGTCGCGATGGTCCGCCGCGCCGCCGATCAAAAGGTCGACCTCCTGCTCCACGACCACCAGCTTCTGGTACAAAGGCGCCGCTTCGGAGAACAGGAGCTGTGACACGAGGTCGAGCGCAGGCAGGTCCACCTGCGTGTCGGAGAACGCCGGCCCGTGATAGCCCATGTCCAGATACGGTTGCGTCGGATTCGGCCAGTCCACCTCGACGCGTTTCTCTTCCGTTTGCTGGGGCTCGGCCGGGATCTCGACCTGGTAGCTGCCGCGCTTCCAGCCCCCGTAGAACTTGCGCGCCAGGTCGACCAGCCGCTTGGGATCGACGTCGCCGACGACCAGGAGCGCGCAGTTCTCCGGCCGGTAGTAGCGGTCGAAGAACTGGAGGCTGTACTCGTACTGGTTCGGCATTTCCTTCACGTCGCGCAGGAAGCCGATGGTCGTGTGCTTGTAGGTGTGCGCGGTGAAGGCGGCGTCGCGGATCTTCTCGTTCAGCGTCTGGAACGGGCTCGAGGCGTTCTTGTTGTACTCGCCCAGGACCGCCCCGGCCTCCTTCTTGAAGTCCTCCACCGTGTACTTCAGGTTCATGAACCGGTCGGACTCGAGCGTCATGATCGTCTCGAGTCCCGAAGCCGGCGCGAGCACGTGGTAGGCGGTGTAGTCGTCGGTCGTGAAGGCGTTGTGGTCGGCGCCGAGCTCCTTCAGGATGGCGTTGTAGCGCTCCCGCGGGTAGGCGTCGGTGCCACGGAACATCATGTGCTCGAAGAAGTGCGCGAAGCCCGACTTGCCCGGCTCGATCTCGTTGCGCGAACCGGCGCGTACCACCGTCCAGTAGGCGACCAGGCCGGGGTTGTCGAACGGCACCGCCACCACCTTGAGGCCGTTCTCGAGGACGGTGACCTGGACGGGATACGGAAAGACCTTCGAGCCGCCCCTCGGCGTCTCCTCGCCCCAGGCGGAAAAACGCGTGCCCAGGATGACCAGGACCAGTGCGGCGACCAGCTTCAGCGGGTCCGTCATCGGGGATCTCCTGAGTTTGAGGGGCGACATCTTAGCACAGCGCGATCGCGTTCATCGCGCCGGTCCTTTGGGCGGCGGCGCGCGTCGTACGATTCCGATCACGTTCGGGACAGGCCAGGCGGCGTGGTTGTCATCGTCCTCGTTGAAGCCGGACTCGTAGCTGCCGACCCACTCGTACTCCCGCCCGCCGCTCGTCACGTAGAGCTGGGCCTCGGGCCCGCCCTCCACGTACAGGGCGCGCTCGATCCCCGCCGGCAGCGCCATCAGGATGTCGATCAGGTCGTGCGTGCTGTAAGGCGAGCGCACGTGGACGAACAGGACGCGCCCCTGCGCGTCCCGGCCGATCGCCGCCGTGCTCCACCGGCGCGGCTGCGGGCTCCAGACATTCCTCCCCTTGCAGGAGATCATCCGGATGCTCTGCACCAGAGTGCCGTACCTGCCCCGCAGGGCCTCGAAATCATCGCAGTCGCGGTCGATGATCGTCACCGGCGGCACGGAGGCGTCCAGACGATCGAACGCCAGGATGGCCCGATCCTTCGAGAGCCGAGAGTTGTTGGTGTGCGTCCCGGTCTTCATGAGCGAGACGCTGGTACGATGATCGATCTGGTACATGCTGGCGTTGATGGCCGCCACCAGACCGGCCCGCGCGCACCACGCCTTCGCCGTCAGCGGCCGCCCCTGTCCCGACGCGGAGGCATTCATGAGACGGAGGTCGAAGCGGGCGGGGTCGACGCGCAGCAGACGGACGATCGAGTCGCCTCGATCGGACGGCCGGGGCGATGGGAACTCGCCCAGATCGAGACCGGGCTCGAGGGCGCGCCAGGCCTTCGCCTCCTTCCTGGCGGGCGGCGCGGGACCGTCCGGCCGCGCGGGCGCGAGAGCCGGAGCGCCGTCCGCCGCGACGAGCATCACGAGACCCGCCACTGCAACCGTCATCACGAGGCCCGCCGCCGCGGCGCCTGCGGGCGCTCTCACGAGCCGCCCCCCGCGCCCGCGGACAACGTGCGCCTGGTCTCCGATCATGACCCGACGTACCTGCTCTTGACGCGCAGGTCGCGGTCGCGAAACGGCCCCTGGCCGAACTCGTGCACCTCCACCTCGACGCAGCCGCGGTCGAACATGCGCGTGACCTCCCGGAAGTCCTGGTTGCAGGCGACCAGACCGTCGAAGAACAGGTCGCGCAGCGCCTGCGGCGGCGCCATCTCTCCCCGGAGGTCCTTCACTTTCTCCAGATGGATCTTCAGCCTCCGGTCGATCTTCTCGTCCTCGTAGCTCACCATCTGGAAGGAGTTGATCTGCTTCACCAGCACCGGATGCCCGTTGATGATGCCTTCCAGGTCGGTGGGATACACCTTGGCCCCGTAGAACGGCACGGTCAGGTCGGCGCGGCCGAACACGAACAGGATCGGGAACCGGCTTGGCCGCGGCGCCAGGTCCGCGATCGCGATGCCCCGGGCGGCAAGTTTCCGCCCCAGCTCCGCATAGGTCATGACCCCGCCCTGATCCATCAGGTTGTAGCGGATCTTGGGCGCGGCGCTCCGCAGCCGGCCGATGGTGAAGATCAGCTCGCCGTCCGGGGGAAGACTCTCGATGAGGTAGGTCGCGGCGTTGTACTGGAAGATCATCGGCGGCGTGTCGCGGCCGAACAGCTCGCGGCTCAGAACCCGGTCCGCGGCGCACCTGCGGCGGAGGTTGATCGTCATCTCGGTCTCGACCCCGATGTTGATCTCCAGGTCCGAGGCGCCGTAGGAGGAGATGACGCTCCGGAAGTATTTCAGGAGGTGGGCCCGCAGGCCCTCGGAGATCCCCTCGCCGCCGACGATCAGGTCCATGTGGAACGGCGACAGGTCGATCGCCGTCGTATCGACGAACGACTTGATGAACGGCGGGTAGCCGAACACCAGGTAGCGGTAGCGCGGCCCGAAGATGGTCAGCGTGTTTTCGAGCTTCTTCTGGTCGGGGCCGATCGACTTCAGGATGCCGACGTCCACCAGCGACATCGACACGTTCATTCCGGTGGCCCACGGGCCGAGCGCGAAGCAGTTGAGAAGGATGCAGCCTCGGTCGCGGTACCGCATGGCGTAATTGGTCATCAGGATACGCTTGACGTCGCGGCGCTCCTCGGCGCTGCGCACCCAGTTGTTCGGCACGCCGGACGATCCGGACGACTCGTCGATCACGACACCGCTCGCGGGAAGCGTCCCGTCATAGCAGCGCTCCGCGATGCCGTGGCGCTTGACATAGTTCTCCTTGGTCATCACCGGGACGCGCCCCAGGTCCCACGACCCCCGCCCGTCATGGCCCGCCTCCTCGAGAAACCTCCGGTACGCCGGGCAACGGGCCTGCCCCTTCAGGAAGACCGCCCGCGCCCGCAGCCTCCCGACCGCCGCCAGCGCCGGCTGCACCGGCCCCGCGTTGAGCAGTAGGTAGGTCCGGGGGCTGAGGCTGAACAGAAGCCGCAGCATCCAGAGGGCCGCGACCGCGGCGCGCACGAGAGCCCGCTCAATCAAGAAGGATCGCCTCCACCGGGCGCCGGTAGCTGCGCGGCGGCTCGTCCGAGCGGCCGATCTTGAAGATCAGCCAGATGTCGCGGATGCCCGTCTCCTGCAGCATCCTTTCGTTGGCCTTCTTGTTGGTCACCAGGTTGCCGTAGGGGTGGATGTACAGCCGGTGCCGCGCCGTCTCCAGCCAGAAGTGGATCAGGAAGCGCCCGGTCCGGAAGGCGTCCTCGGGGCGCCAGAAGCCGCCGGCCAGGAGTCCGAGCGTGGGAACCCGGCCGATCTGGTCGCGGTACATCTTCCACAGCAAGGGACGGGTCAGACGGAGCTGCAGGAGCCAGGGAAGGCGGGCGATCAGGAAGAACTCGAGGCGCGACGCGTTCATGCAGCGATAGTCGAGGCCGTCCCTGTGCCTGCGCGCCGCGCCGTCGGTGAAGCGGAACCAGGAGACGATCTCGTCGTGATAGTCGGGCGCGTTGAGATCGTCGAACAGCGCCTCGGTGTTCCACGCCAGGATTCTCTCGATGCGCGAAGGGTCTGTGATCGCCTCGTATCTCTGGTCCCACTCGTTCGCGATCCGGGCCAGGGCATGGGCGGCGTCGGCCGGGACTGGGTCCGGCCGCAGGGAGATGCGCGACGTCTGCCGGCGCAGGAAGAGATCGCCCGGATACGCCGGCGGCGCCGCGCCATCCTGCGACAGCCGCAGGCGCGCGAACGGCAGCATCGTCTCGCGCGTGGCCGCGATCGCTTCCGGGGTGTAGCGCGACGGATCGTGGTGCAGCGAATGCTCCAGCCGCATCCCCCGGTGAGCCGCCAGCAGACCCAGCGCCTCGATGAACATCCCCATCGTCAGGATGATGAAGGACCCGGTGACGTCCTCCTTCGGCAATGTCCGCTCCTTGTCGATGAACAGGTCGGCCTCGCGGTCGGAGTTCACCCGCACGCGCCACGGCTGCACGTTGTGCGGCGACGGGGCGTGGATGGCGGTCTCGAGGAGCGTTGTCCAGATCTCCGCCCTCTTCGCACCGGCGCCCCTACTCATGGCACCCCTCGAGCAACCGGCGGCGGACTCTTCGACTTGCGGCGTCGCAGGGCTCCATGCAGGGCATCAGGAAGCCTCCGGTCTTCCGCGAGGCGCAACGGACCGGCGCCTTCGCGACTGATCATTCGGACGAACCTCGATCGGCCGCCGGCCGCTCAGTTGGCCTCGGCTCCCGGGATGTCACCCTGCGGGAACTGGAGACTGTCGTGCTCGTGGAGCACCTTCCACTTGCCCGACGATTTCTCGAGCACGAGGGTCATCGCCATGCGCATCTGGGCCTGGTTCTCGCCCACTGAAAGATCGATGGTCACCGGGGCCACGACCGGGCGTACCCCGGGCCCAGCAAGATGACGTCCATCGTCCCGAGAGAGAGCCGATGCGTCCCCTGCGAGCCGGCAAGCTTCTCGACCTCGGAGCGGATCGAGTCCCAGCCGCGATTGATGACCCCCATTTCGGCCGTGGACACTTCCGATCTCTTGCTCACGAGGTCCATGACGGCGGTCGGGTCGGCGCCGTTGTTGGCGTCGATGTATGCGCGCACGAACCTCTGAACCTCGTCCCGCCTCGGCGGGGCGTCGGCCGCCCCCGGGAGCCCGATGAACCCGGCGACGACAACCACGACGATCAGAACCTCGCGTGCCCGTGCCATGAGCGTGATCCTCCTCGTCGACCTGCCCTCAAGCGTGAGTGCTATGGTCGAACGACCCGTCCCGCAGGAACTTCAGCGTCTGCTCGATGACCTGCCGGCTATTCATGATGAAGGTGTGCGTGCGGGGGACGACCAGGAAGTCGGTCATGCCCCGGACCTTCGCCCGCTCGACCGCGACGAACCCATCGTCCGGCCCGGGGATGAGCCAGGAGAACAGGGGATTGATGCTGCGGTCCCCCGTGATCACGCCGAGATCGAAGTCGACGGGGCCGAGCCGGGCAGGGAGGCCCGCGGGATCGGTCCCGAGCCGCGGGCGGTTCGGACCGCCGGCCCTCCGGACCAGTGGGAGCTTCCGAAGCAGGTCGGCGAGCTCGCTGCCGCCGTTCGGCGGGCTGAGCATCACGACCCTCCCCAGGTTCGGCAGCGGCCTATCCCTCAGGTAGTAACGCAGGAGGATCCCGCCGAAGGAGTGCGTCACGAAGTGGACGCGCCTTTCGGGGGACTCGCCGATCTCCGCCAGCCGCGCGCCCAGGTCATCGGACAGATTCTCGATCGGCCGCCGGCCGGCGCGATATCCCACGTTGATGACCGTGTAGCCTCTCCGCGACAGCGCCTCCTCCAGCCGCCTCATCGAGTGCTTTGTGCGGTTGATCAGTCCCTTCTGGAGCATCTCCCTGGCGCGCTGGAGTCGCTGGGCGGGGTTTCCCTCTCCGGGGCCCGCGGCCGTGCTCTCCGAGGTGCCCGAAGCACTCCCGATGGCGATCCCTCCCGACTTGGCACGGATCTCCTCGATCTCGCGAACCCTTCGCTTCTCCCGCCAGGCCTGCTCCTGGGCCTGGCAGATCCGGTAGACGGCCGCCGCCTGGGACTTGCGAAGACCCGTGATCGCGAGCAACCGGGTCCCCTGAGGGGCGACCGCCAGGTCGCCGCCCTGGACCGCGCTCACGAGAAGGTCCGCACCGAACACACCGACGGTCAGCCGCGCGTCCCTCTGGTCCTGCCAGCGGATATCCTGCGGCACGAACCCGCCGATGAGACCCCTCTGCAGGAGGATCAGACGGCCGGTCGTGGCGCCGACGATCAGGCGGCGATGGCCGAGCGCGAACAGGCGACGCTGCACGGCGTAGGCCTCGAGACTCTCCCCCTGCACGAGCAGGCCCCGCAGGTTTGCGAGCGCCGCGCTCAGCCTCCCGGATTCCTCGCCATCGTCCCGCAAGCTCCCTCGATCGGCCGCACCGGTCTGCATTCGTCCTCCTCCTTCCGGAAATGCACCCATTCCGTCACAAAGATGGCGGCCGCAGGAAGGCCCCGAGATGCACGCGCGCAATCCCCTTGTTGTCGGCGATCTCGGCCGCCACGCCCTGATAGTTCGAGTTCACCGCCGGCGTGAGCAAGGTCAGGCTTCGCCAGGGCGGAAGCCTGCACTCCGGGAATGCCGAGCGCAGGCGGCGAGCCAGGTTCGAATCGAGCGGCAGCTCGAGCCATTCCTCGGCCCTCTCAAGCCGAAACTGGGTGCAAATATACCTGTTGTAGAAGGCCTCCCTCAAGAACAGATCGATGACGTTCCGGGCCGCGCCCCAGGAGCGCCCCCCGGACGGCAGGGCCTGTCTGAGCCTCTCGGTCGAGGCGTCGAGCCGAGATAGAAAACTGCCCCCGCGCCGCTCTGCGAATTGCCCGAGATCGAGAGCCGCACAGAACCGGCAGGCGACCGCGGCGACCTCCCCACGCCCGCGGAGGGCCGAATCGCGCACGGCGGACACGGCCGCCCCCTGCCGCAGGATGCGAACGAGATCGCCGCGCATCAGTATCGCGCTTCCGCGGTGTGCTCGGCGCGTTCTAGCTCGAAGCGAATGACCCCGGGCTCCGAGCCTTCCCCCACAGGGCGGAAGCCGCATTTGCGGAGGACGCCGATCGAGGGCGCCAGCCCGGCGAGGGTCTCGGCGATGACGCGCTTTACGGCGGGCAGGGTGAAGGCGTGGGCGACGAGCCCGCGCACAACCTCCGAAGCGTAGCCCCGGCGTCGGTGATCGCTCACGATCCCGTACCCCACTTCGACGGTGCCATCGTCGGACGGCGGTCCCTTGTACCCCGCGCTCCCCACGAGGGTGCGGCCGCCCCCGGCGTCCCTGAGCACGACGAAGTGAAGCCACCACCCCGCCTGGTCGGCGCCTGCCGCGAGCCTTTCGAGCGTGAACTCGAGAGACGCCGGGTCGAGGTATTCCGGCGGCCACGTGGCGGGCACGGCGGCGCCCAGCCCGGCCGCGAGAGCACGCGGGCCATGAAGCGCGGCGCGTGTCAATGCAGGCGTGGCCGGCACGAGCTCAAGACGTTCCGTGCGAATCACTCGGCCTCTTTATGTTGTCCGTCGCTCATCCGCGCGAGCCCGCGGCCGGGTCGATCCGAGCCGCGTACACCAGAAGCGCTCCCGGCAACTCGCCGCGCAGCGCGTGGGCGGTCGCCGCCACGGCGAGCATGTGCCAGCGGGGGGATGCCGTCGAGCCGAGCCCGGCGGCTCCGAATGCGGACTGAGCGCTCTGAAGGAGGACGACGGCGGTTGTCTACCGATACCGACGCCACCGGACCCTCCAACGCTCTTTCTCAAAAGCGGCGCTTCCTTGCAAGGGCATCGATGCTCAGGCGACCCGATCCCCTGGATGCGATATACAGAAAGACGAAACAGTACAGAACCGCGAGCTCGCCCTTGTTGACGATCGGCCAGAATCCGCCCGGCGCGTGCGCCATGAAATAGGCTACGGCCATCATGCCGCTCGCGACGAAGGCGGCGTAGCCTGCGCCTAGTCCCAGCCCCACGAGACCGCCTCCGAAGAACTCGATGATTCCCGCTGCGACCATCAGCGGATTGGAAAGCTGCCTTTGACCGCCGAGTGCGCCGAACAGCTTCTGGGCTCCATGGCATGCGAACAAAAACCCGACCACCATGCGCATGAGAGCGTAGATCACCTCTGAATGCCTTCCCAGCCATCGCTCCATGATCGGCTCCTATGGTGAGGCCCCTGCGGGCGGGTCGCGTCGAATCCTCTCAGGGTCAGCGATCAATAGTCTCCCCTCAAACGGTTGCGCCGATGACCATGCCGTCGATGACGATGACGCCGTCCCGGGCCATCCATCGCGGCATGTTCCTATCCCGCCGGTGGAGCGAGGCACCGATCGATGTGGCGATCGCCGTGGGGCGCATCGATTCGCCTATCGTCCCAGTGGAAGGTCGGTCCCGCCCCGGGCAAGCCACGGCACGCGAGCGCGCACGCCGGTCCGCTCTATTCGGGCCATGTCAAACACGCGACGAACTTGACCCAGAGGAAGCCCGGCAATTCGCCCCGCTTCGGCTCGGTGCGACGTAGATCGAGAACGTCGAGCGTCCCCCGGCCAAACGCCTCGATACGGTCGACCTTTGCCAACATCTTCTCCGCATATTCGTCGTAGTCGATCGTTCGCCCGACCTCCGGAGAAAAGATGAATTCGCGGTGAACTCCGGGCGCGTTCGTGCTGCCGTCGTTCGCCGCTCTATTGTCCGCGTTTCGAAAGTGCCAGGCATACAGGTGCCGTGCATTAGTTCCACGCAGGGGAAGCGTGAATCGCGACAAATCCTCATCTCGAGACGGTTCAAAAACACCGCCATCTAACGCCCCGGTTCAGGCGCGGCGGGCGCACGCCTGTCGCGGGTCATCCCACCGCCCAACCCGCCCTCCGTCGCCTGCATGCGGTGGTTAGGGACTACCGGGCTGGGACGACCGCTCAGCTCCAGCCCACGGCGGGCAATGTGAAGCATCTTCTCGACCGAAGCGTGCACGGTGCCGTCGGCACTCGTTAAGTCCACCTGGAACACCCTGTCGATTTTCCCCGTCCCGTCGAGCTCGGATCGGATCGCGTCCAGCTCTTCGGGCGCGATCTCGAATCGGGCATACAGCGTCGTCCGACCTGGTCGCCGAAAACGAATGGTGGCCGCCTTGTCCCAGACGACGTACCCCTCGCCGAGCAACTTGATCAGCATGACCATGTAGATAGGATCCACCGCTCCGTAAAGACTTCCGCCAAAAATCGTGCCGACGTAATTTCGCGTCCGCCAGGACAACGGCAGGCGAACGCGGACTTCATGCCAGTCCGGTGCGATATATGTGATCCGCCCCCCCGTGCCCCAGTAGGCGGGGAACAGGTTGAAGCCCCACCGGAGCAGACGCGTGCGCCAGGTCTCGGGGATTGACCTCGTGCCTGGATTACCGACATTCGCATTCGTCATAACGGTCCACGGCGAGTGCCCGACGCTCCGCGTAGCCCGCGGCAGGCAAGGACGGACGCCGCACGGATGTCGACCTCACGATCGACCCTCACGGGTCCACGCCTCGGAAACCTCTTGCCCTCGCGCGAGGTCGTCCACGACAAGGATCAGCTGATGGGCATGGTCGCTGTACAAAACCTCGATGTTGACGCCAGCCTCTGCCATCCGGCGCGTGAGCCGACCGAGTTGACCGGGCACGTCCTGCTTCAACCGCTGAACGAGCACGTCCCGTTCCGCGAGGACTTGGATGCCCGCCGCTTCCAGCGCCTGGCGGGCGGCGGTTCCGTCCGCGAAGAGGAAATGAGCGACCCCTTTGCCGCCTACGACCCAGGCCCCTCCGCCTTCGACGCTCACCCCGGCGCGGCCCAAGGCCTCTCCCATATCGGCGAGAGCGCCGGGTCGGTTTTCCAGGGCGATCGCTAAATCCTTCATGGTCGTGACACCCGACGGGCGGCTGGTGTGCTAGCCGGTGATCCCGACCGGTTCGCACCGCACGTCCGTCTTAACCGAACGGGCAATAAAACATTGCTCATGCGACTCGTGATGCATCGCGATCAGATCATCTTCCGTCGGCTGTTTATCACCGGCGAAGTGGACCTCGGGGCGGAGTGTCACGCGCGTCATCGCAAGCTTGCCGGACGAGTCCTTTGCCATCACCCCGATCGCCTCGTCTCGATAGCTGTCGACCAAGAACCCGCGCCTGGCGGCGATGGACAGGAACCACAGCATGTGGCAACTCGACAGACTGACGACGAAGGCTTCTTCTGGATCGACCGCCGCCGCGACCGACAGGGGGAGAGGGACGACCTTTGGGGACGAGGATGCCGGCACCTCGACCCCACCGTCGAACAGCCAGCGATGGCTGCGGCTGTAGCGATTGTCGGTGAAGGCTGCGCCGTCGCGGCTCCATATGACTACCGTTTTATACTCGCTCATACAGTCATCTCCGTTCTGCCGCAGCGTTCCCTGAATGCTCTCTAACGCTCCGGCGGCCTTGCACGTGACCGCTCACGATGTCACCACGGGCGGGGATGATGGTTCGCAACCAAAAAGCCGTCGAACCGATTCTCTCTGCAGAACAATAATCGTGAACAGGCTGCCATGACCAGACAAAACGTATAGTGGCGATGACTCTTCACATACCTGCCGGCCAATACAAGGCACACCGTGAAGGTCAGCCCGAACAGGAGAAAGGTTGAGCCCATCGCAATGAACACCTGCCACAAAGCATGAGCACACCCATAAGGATGTAAATGCCAGCGAACAACGAGAAGAACCCCGAAAGCCCTGCCACCACATAGTGAAAGATTGAAAGCAAGCGCAGATGTTCCTCGTCTCTGGTCATGTCTTGATCACCGACCCCGCCGCCTGAATGCGGAACGTGGCAAGGCGAGGCATCAACGCAGGAACCGGACGCGACTAGGTGTCCGACTCTGGAGAACTCGACGACAGAGACTTGAACTGTCGACCGAGCGCTTTGGGCGCCGTATTGCACCATGCAGCGACGAGAGCATTGCGCACCATGCCCTTTGGGGCGGCCCGCAGCCGCACGCTCGTCGCGCCGCGACGTCCCCACGCGCCTTTCACCGGTACAAAGACTTCGGGCGCAACCTGGACAAAAAGCTCCTGTTGATCTGGCGTGAGCTTTACCACTCCCCATCCTGCAGAGGGGTATCCGAGTGTTGCGAAGATTCTTCCCCCAACGCGAAAATCCGGATGGCCCATGTGGCCTGACTCTGATGCCTCCGGCAGGCTGAGAGCGATGCGCCGGAACTCGTCTACGCCCACCACCGCCCCCCGCGTCTGCTCTTTCAGGTCAGGCCCGGTCGTCGTGAACATCATGGTTGCCTGCTATCCGCGCTTCACTACGGCGCCGGTCATCGCGGTCTCCATTGCGGCATGGTCCATTACTGTGGGCCTGATACCCCGCATGCATGCGGTCTTCAGGCGGCATCTCCTGGGTAGGTGGCGATTTGCCAGGTGTTACCCCATTCGTCCTTGATCATGCCGCGACGGTCGCCATAGGGCGTGTCCGACGGCTCTTCGAGTGAGCTTGCACCGGCTTGAACGGCGCGCCGATATGTCCTATCGGTGTCGTCGACATACACATAGAGGAAGGCCGGCATCGGGTTGCGGATTCCAGCGTCGCTGACCATGACCATCGAGTCACCGATCTTTATCACGGATGGTCGATCTGGCCGATAGTCGCCTGTTGCCCCGAACACCTGCTTGACGAACTCGACCAGCTTCTCGGCGTCATGAACGACGATTCTTGGGGTCACCGTATGCCAGCCTTCCGGGGTGAAGTGCGAGCGGTTTCGTGCTTTCTTCATCGCATTGTCCTTCGTTTTGCAGTGTCGTTTCGATGCCGTGCGCAGGCGGCAACGAATTCGTCCACCATTGCATTCGCGGTCCTCGCTGACCAGCTCACCGCCACGACAGCGCAACGGCCACACTTACAACAACGACGAACACGACGACACAGACTGTGCCGAATAAGCGTACCTGTCTGCTGCACTTCTTGCAGACGGTGGACGGCCACCAGGGAGCCTTGGCAACAAGAAGGAAGCCGATGTTGCCCAGGAACCCAACGGACCCTCGCTCGGCTTCGGACACTTCGTTTCCACAATTCGTGCAGGTCATCATGACCCACCTCAGGTGACGCCCAACACCCCGGCCAAGCTGCAGCCAACGGGGCATCCGCCGTGGGCCTCCGGCGCGCCATCAGCTGTAGCCGCTTGTCTGGCGTCAAGCGCCGGTTTCCTTGTGTCTAACGCCTGCCGCTCAGCCACGGCCTGTCAGCCAGCCCGTGATTCGTCGGCTCGATTCAGCTCCTTGTAGAAGATCACCGCGTCATGCGGGGTTCCGTCCGGATCGAGGGCATACCCTGGAATCGTCCCCGCGGGGGTCCATCCGATATTCTGATACAAGTGCTCCGCCGCGTCTCCCCGCTTCGTGTCCAGCGTCAGGAGGCTAAACCTGGCGCGCCGCGCCGCGTCCTCAATGGTTTGCATCAGCTGAGTGCCCAGGCCTGTGCGGCGGCTCCTGCGGTGTACCAGCAACTTCGCAATCTCCGCGCGATGCGGCTGGTTCGGCGCCCAGGCCGGATGGAGTTGGACGGTACCGACGATCCCTTCGACATCGCGAGCCACAAGGAAGATGGCACCGGAGCGGGATGCAGAAATAGCCCTTCGCCACCAGCCTTCAGCGCGCTCGAGCGTAAGAGGCGCGAGAAAACTCACGGCAGCTCCAGACTCGACCGCGTCGACCAGAAGCCGAGCGAGAGCTCGGAGATCGGAGTCACCCACCGGCGGAATCAATCGCTCGATCACGTGTGTTGGCTTGGTCATGGCCGGCTAACGCTCCTCATAACCCGCGGCAGACGAGCGCGGACCTCCGACCGATGCAATCCCGCCCCCCTTTTCGTGGCGTCTAACGCTCCCCCTCAGCCCCGGCGGGCGGTTGTCCGCCATGAATCTACCCCGAACCAGACGCCCACCGGCGGCTCCATCGGGTTGTTAGCCCGCCTATTCTTGGACGGCCCAGTGCCACGGCTCGTAGGCTATTCCAAATCGATTCTCACGCGGATACGTCATGGCGAAACCCAAGCGATGCGCGTGTCGGACGAGCCATGCGAATGCAGCGGACGTCTCGAATTCCTCGGCAAGCGGCGGGCAGCCTGGCGTCGTTAGGTCGACGGCTCTGCCGGTGTGGTGCTCGCTATAGCCCGGCGGCGCGTTCACCTTCAAAATGTGCTCGAGCGACTCGCCAGCTCTGATCTTCCGCTCGAAAATCTTCCGTTGATACTCCAGGCTTCGAAAGGCAGAGACGAGCAACAACGCGATCCCGTCCCGATGCGCTGCGACCCGGAGTTCGGTCCACCGACCGGCAGCATGTGGCGTAAGCTGCCGGTCTCGTCCATAGATGTCCATGCCGACTGACACGAGGTCCCTGGCCTCGGCATAAGACGGCATGTGCCTGTCCACACCATACGCTGCAGGAATCCCAAGCTCTGCCAAGATCTGCGCCACGCGCGCGTCGTATGAGTCGTCGGTCCGCGTCGCGCTCATTCGCGGCCGCCGTCGGGTGCGGCGCGCGGTTAGTCGACTGTTCACTTCAGCCACAGGCGACCATGACGCCAGTATGCACGCACGCTTGCGGGCGACAACAGGAGGACTGTCGCCAGCAACCACAGGAAACCCGCGACCACCGCGGCGGGACCGAAGGTGACCGCGCCAATCCCTTCGGAATGGGACAGCATACGAATAAAGGTCGTCACGACAGCGATCGGGGCGAGTAGGACACTGGTGACCAACCAACTCCAGTAGAACACCCCGAGCATTTGTGCGATGCCCCAAGCGAACGCGATTCCCGCCAGGAGGCGGACACCGGGACGCAAAAAGCCATACCACAAGCCGATTTCCCAAACAGAGTCAAGCCTCACCCAACCTAGCCCGACAAGCACATCGACCGTGGTCAACAGGAGCACACAGATCGACCCCCCTCTCACCGCCAGCGGAGCCTCCGGAGCGAACAGCTTCGGCAAGTCGTCTACCCCCTTACAAGACGTCGGCTAACGCTCGCGGCTCACCCAAGCGGCCGCGCGAATGTGATCCAAGCTACCACGATTCTACCCGGCCGCTGTCGGGTGCAGCCGCTGGCTAGACAGCGTCCACTACAGTCAGGATCACCTTCCCATGGAGTTCGTCCTCGATCATGTGCCGGAAAGCCTCGCGAACATCACTCAGGTGGTAAGTACTGTCGATGATTGGTGTGATCTTCCCGACTTCGAGAAGGTTCCTCAGGACGGCCATCGCGTCTTTCTTGGTGGGCATCGGCAGCCCCGGACCTCGCAGTTGCTTCACGAAGCGTGAGAGGACCATCAGTGAGAGAAAGTAGGGGACGAGTCCGAAGACACGCTTGCCTGACGCTCCAAAATGCTCATGCCCGATGAGTACGTATCTTCCGTCAGGTGTGAGCGCACGCCTACAGGCGGAGAAAGGGTGATTGCCCGGGACATCGAAGATGAGATCGTAGCGAACACCGCGTCGGGTGAAGTCTTCCCGGGTGTAATCGATGACCTCATCTGCCCCGAGGGAGCGGAGCATGTCCAGCTTGCTCGTGCTGTCCACGGCGGTCACGTGCGCGCCGTGGGCCTTCGTGATCTGTAAGGCGAGAGACCCCACGCCGCCCCCGCCACCATTGATCAGTACCTTCTGCCCCGGCCGCAACTGATTCAGGCCTCGGAGGTTCAGGAGAGCGATGAACCCAGAGGTGGGGACGGAGGCAGCTTGCTCGAACGTGATGTTGTCTGGCTTCCGCGCCAGCAGCTCATGGTGGACGGACACGTATTCGGCGAAGGCGCCGCCGTTGACCCATTGGAAGGTGACGACGGTCTCGCCGAATACCGGGTCGCCCGGCCGAAACCGTGTCACGCTCCCGCCGACGGACTCGACGATTCCCGCCATGTCCGTGCCGGGGATCGGGTTCTTGGGTTTGGAGAACCCGGCTCCCATCAGGCGGAGGACATAGGGCCGTCCGCTCACGACGTGCCACACATCCGGATGGACCGAGGCGGCCCGTACCCGCACCAAGACCTCATCGTGGCCGACAACCGGCTTGTCGACCTCTCGGAGCTCCAGATCATCAGGAGATCCGTATCTCCCTTGGATGATCGCCTTCATCGCGTCATCAGGATGCCTGTCGCGAATGCGAAGATGTCTTGGCCGCTTGCCCGGGCCATTGTCTCCGGGGAGTCGAGCAATGAAGCTGTCTAACGCCCCGGCTCAGGCGCGGCGGGCGCACACCCAGAGCGACCCCCGGCAACCTCCGACCTGCCCGCCGTCGCCTGCATGCGGTGGTTGGACGACGCCGGCTCGGCGACGCGGGAAACGCCGGTCATCGTGAGCGCTCCAGGTAAGACTTGAGCGCCTTGAGCCTCTGCCGTACCTCCCGCCGAAAGAGAACTGACGCGATTGGGCCTGCAATCGCCCGGAGCCAGCGAGGCCTGGTGGAGAAATTGAACCGATACGTTACGCGGGTCAGTCCGAACCCGATATCCTCCTGACGGAGGCTGGCGGCGAAGGTCTCGAGTATTGCAGGTCCCCTCGTCATTTGCACCGCAGCCACTTTCGGCCGATCAAAGGAAACGTAAACCGTCTCCATAGCAAGGCCGGCAAACCCATTCCGAGCAGTGCATCGGGTTTTGACCCCGAGGCCGACCGCCTTCGCTCCCTCGAGAAGACATGCCTCCTTCAAAAAAGGGTCCCACTCGAGCCGTCGAGCGTAATCGTGAATGAGGTCGAAAACCGCCTCAGGGCTCGCGCGAATCTCGATCGCAGCTTCGAGAGATCTCATCGCGACCTCGTCTACGGAGTTGTTGTCCCCTCGTCCGTCCAGCGCTCCGGCTACGCTGCGGGGCGCGAATGCAGCCTCCGAGCCACCACCGACCTCCCCGGCGCCGTCAGCTTCAGCCGGTTGTTAGACGCCATGGTGACCAGGCCACCTACTGAGACGCTGGACGGGCAGATCACTCGCTGCTGCCTCAGCCTCCATCAGACCCTTCCCCGGGAGGCCCGCCGAGCTACTAGCCGGCCCAGCACCTCCCAACCCGCCCCCCGTCGCCTGCAACCGGCTGTTGGGCGGCGCCTCGAGATTGGCGATGGTCCGTTGGCGTAACTCGCTTCCACGACGCTTGACCGCACGCGCATCGGGCCTAGAACGCCTGACCAGCATCCAGATTGGCGGCTCGCCAGCGATAGTATCGGCGACCTGTGACAACACCCACGAAAAGACCCGCGACGGGACCCACGACCAGCATTGCTAGCATGAAATAAATCGCACCGTCGGACCCGTAAGGTCCACAGATACCGAGTAGCCCCGACCCCGTCAATTTTGAGATCGCGGCAATGGCAAGGCCATCAGCCACCATCACGACCACAAAGGTCACGGCGCCGACCACCAACGCGATAAGGAAACGAACTCCCTTGCGTTCCACAGTACTACTGCCCAACCGTGAACGCCTGGTTGCTGAACCAAGACCCGCCAACAGGTCGCTTCACTACGTTGAAACGGAAGTTTGCTGCTTGATGACACGAGTTGCAGCCAGCGGTGAGTTCGTCGTACGCGGTAACGAAGGACCGCTCGTCGTGCGCCTTGATCGCGTCGCGGACGTCGGCCATCGGCTGGGTCATGATTTTCGGCACGAGTAAGGACAGTGGAAGCGGTGAGTCCTTGTGAGACGCGTGGAATCGCACCACCTCATCAAACCCCTCCTGCAGCTCGTCCACCTCGTATTGAGCGAGCTGCCAATTTTGCTCTTGACCCGCGAACCACAGCTTGGCGTGCCGCATCTGCGTGAAATTCATCAGCTCGCCCAGGCCGGGTCTATAGCTCGCGGTGCAGCCGACCGTCATCAAGGCGAAGACTACCGTCGGAGTCGCCAACCATGCCTGGTGCTTGACTGAACGGGCCAGTCGGGGTAGTTGCGAGTCTCCTGCCAGCGGCATGTGCGTTAGTCTCGTGCTGAATACCAGTCCAACACTCGTAAGGCGCGGAGGGTGTTCCACCGACTCGGCCGGCCCCCGCCCTCGTCCGTCTCGACCGGCATCTTGCCGGGGTACTGGGCCTCGAGCGGCCACCTGCCGTCGTCGTCGCGCTTCGACGCCACCAGGTCGATCGCCTCGGTTAC
>QHXX01000048.1 GCA_003223135.1 Acidobacteriota bacterium
GGCTTCTGGTATCTCTGTCTTTACGAGCCGCGGTATGGCGGGAGCGGAGCCGTCGGCGGCCGCACGTTGATCTTCGCGCATCGGGGCCTCGGCAACTACGGTCCTGACAACAGCCTGTACGCGGCGAAGCAGGCGTACGCCGACGGCTTCGACGGCGTCGACGTGGACGGCCAGCTCACCCGGGACGGGAAGATCGTCATCTTCCACGACCTGAGCGTCGACCGCCTGACCGGCGGCACGGGCAGGGTCTCCGAGCACACTCTCGAAGAGCTCACGAAGCTCGATCTCGCGCCCAAGTTCAAGCCGGGGATGACCGGCGCGTTCGTCGCCCCGTTCGAGGAGTTCGTCGAGCAGTCCGGTGGGAAGGGAATCCTCATGGTCGAGCTCAAGGTGCCCTCGGCGTCCCCGACCGGCATCGAGCAGGAGGCGGTGCGGATCATCAGGGATCACGACGCCCGCGACCGCGTCTTCTTGAGCTCGTTCAACCCGGTCGTCCTCAACCGCCTCAAGCGGATCGATCCCGGCATCCGAACCGTGCTTATCTTCATGGATACCAACTGGAACGCGGAGCTGCTCAAAGAGATCAAGAAAGGAGACCTCGTCGATCTGCCCTGGTTCCTGCGCCGGGAATCGACCCGCCGGGCGATCCGCAAGTTCATCAGACCCGACTACCTGAGCGTCAATCACGAGGTCGCGGAGAGCACCATCGACTGTCTTCTCGCAAGGGGATGGCCGATCTTCCTCTGGACTCCCGACAGGCCGGAGGATATCGCCCGCGCCGTGGCGAAGCATCCTTACGGCATCATCTCGGATGAGCCGTATCGCGCGCGGGAGAGTGTGCGCGATGCCCAACGCCAGGCCCGATGACCCTTCGGGAAGCCTCGCGCCGCCTGATCTCTCCGCTCGGATCGGCCGTGATCGGTTTCGCCTGGGGCTTCGCGGAAGGGCTCTTCCTCTTCATCGTGCCCGACGTGTTCATCACCCTCGCAACGCTCTTCTCGCCCAGGCGCGGCGGGCTCGCCTGGGCGACATCCATCGTGGGTTCGGTCCTTGCCGTGTGCACCGCGTATGCCATCGCGGCGCATGATCCAAAAGGGTACCGCGCGTTCCTGATCGCCCAGCCCGGCATTACCGAGGAGCTGGCGCGTCACGTCGAGGGCACGGTGAAGGAGACCGGGCTTCCCGTGACGCCACTCCTCGTGCTCGGGGGCGTACCCCTCAAGCTCTATGCATTCTCCGCTTTCTCCGCAGGGGTCCCTCTCCTCCCCGTTCTCGCCTGGACGCTCTTCGCCCGTTTCGTGCGTATCCTTCCTTCTTATCTTCTCTTCATCCTGATCGGCAGGACCTTCCGGGGATCGGTGGCGGCGCATCCCGGGGCCTGGCTCGGGCTCTGTCTCGGCGCGTGGGCGCTGTTTTACTGCTTCTATCTTGCGAAGATGGGGTGGTAGACGGGTCGGGCCGAAGTTGGGGTTCGGTCCAGCGGTATGACCCCTGGTTGAGCACGGCGACCTGCTCGAGGGTGCTCCTCGCCCCGACCGAGGGTAAGGAGCAGTCTCCTATACTCCTGTACACGCAACCAGATGGACGATTCCAGGACCCCTCGCCGGCCGGGAGACGCCCGGCCGGCAGAGAAAAAAACGCCTGGACAGGCAGAATTCCGCTTGACGAAACACGAAATCCGGGGAATCTTAGGGTGCTCGATTCAAATCGGTAAGTCCGCGTCGTTTCGGTCATGCCCGGGCCGAATGTGCTCGGGCCCATTCACGTTCAGAGGGGGGAGCCGATGAAGAGAATTGTACTCGTAGGGTCCGCTCTGCTGTTCCTGGTCGCCATCATGGCGGTGGAAAGACCACAGGCCGGCGGGTCCTCCGGTGGGAGCCGGTTCGCCGACGCGTCCGCTCTGGCCGTCCCGGGCGGCGCTCTGACTGTGTCCGTGGACCCGCGCCTTGAATCAGCCAAAGGACAGATCGACCTCGTGGTTGGGATGATCGACGCCCCGCTGGCGGTTGCTCATGGTCCCAACTTCAAGCAGCGCGGTGGCGCGCTCAATCCGGGCCAGCAGAAGGCGTACCTTCGTCAGCTGGGCCAGAAGCAGGACGCGCTGATGGGGCAGATCCGCGGTCTGGGGGGCCGTGAGCTGGGCCGGGTGGGCAAGGCGCACAACGCCGTTGTCATTTCCATCGACGCTTCCAGGATCAAGGACATCGAAGCCCTGCCGGGCATCAAGTCGATCCGACCGCTCATCAACTACGAGCTGGCCCTTAGCGAGACGGTTCCGTACATCGGAGCGTCGGCGGTTCATGCCGAGGGCTTCACCGGCACAGGCACCAGGGTCGCCGTCCTGGACACGGGCATCGATTACACGCACGCCTTCTTCGGCGGTGCCGGGACCGCGGCGGCCTATACGGACGCCTATGGCACCAGCACCTCCGATGCGCGGAACAGGACTCTCGACGGGTTGTTCCCGACGGCAAAGGTGGTGGGCGGGTTCGACTTCGTCGGGGAAGTCTGGCCGACTCCGGACCCTGCCCGCTGCGGCTTCAACCCCAATGGTTCCCCGCGGGCATGCCTCGTCCCCGATCCCGATCCGATCGACTGCGGACCGGCCGCGATCGGTGCCCCTTGCGGCGGAGGCCACGGGTCTCACGTGGCCGACATCATCGGCGGGAATGATGGCGGCTTCCACAAGGGAGTCGCGCCGGGCGCGAGCCTTTACTGGCCCGTTCCGGGGTCGTGGTCGCGGTCGCGGCGGGCAACAACGCCGACAGGCCGTACATCACGAGTTCACCCGGTTCGGCGCCCGAGGTCATCAGCGTCGCGCAGACCCAGGTTCCGAGCGCGATCAAGTTCCCCCTCGTGATCAGCTCTCCGGCCGCCATTGCCGGGACCTATGCAAACACGGAGACCGTCGATTGGGCGCCGATCGGTGCCGGCTTCACCGATAAGACCATCGCCTTCGTCGGCCGCGGCTGTCCGGCCGGGACGGTGTCTCCGGGTGGCGATCCTTACCTCGCCGATCCCGCCGGCAAGGTCGCCCTGATCGACCGCGGCGCGTGCAACGTCAGCCTCAAGGTGGACCGCGCCGCCAAGGCGGGGGCCGTCGGGGTGCTGATCGGGCTGGTGGCGGCCGGTGACGCGATCTCCTTCTCCTTCGGCGGTGGCGACACGTTCGTGCCGACCCTGGTGATCCAGCAGAGCCTCTCCAACTCGATCAAGGCGAATATCGCCGCTCCGGTCATCGCGAGCTGCTCGCCCGCCGTGACCACGCCGCTCGTCATGAGTATGGTCAGCACCTCGGCGCGCGGTCCGAGCGTCAGCTACAACGCGATCAAGCCGGACATCGGGGCGCCCGGCGCATCGGTCTCGGCCGACGCGGGCTCGGGAACGGGTCAGTCCGCCTTCGGTGGTACCTCCGGGGCGACACCCATGATCGCGGGCTCGTCGGCGCTCCTGCTCCAGAAGTACCCCTCGCGCACGCCGTCCGAGATCAAGTCGGTGCTGATGAACACGGCCGAGACGAACATCAAGATCAACCCGGCCCTGCTGCCCGGCGTCCTGGCGCCGATCACCCGGATCGGCGGGGGCGAAGTTCGCGTGAACCGGGCGGCCGACAGCACGACGGCGGCGTGGGACGACGGTGACGCTAATCTGGGGGGGGGCCTGTCCTTTGGCTACCTGGCGGCGACGGGGCTC
The DNA here is from genome assembly GCA_003223135.1 of Acidobacteriota bacterium. Lineage (GTDB taxonomy): Bacteria > Acidobacteriota > Polarisedimenticolia > Gp22-AA2 > Gp22-AA2 > Gp22-AA3. The sequence continues at coordinate 3,694 of QHXX01000048.1, forward strand.
AAGAGCATCAGCAAGACGGTCGCGGTGCGCAATTACGGCTCCACGGCACGCACCTACACGATCACGCCGTCGTTCCGTTACGCCAATGACGCGGCGAGCGGGGCCGTGACCTTGGACGCACCCGCGAGCCTCGTCGTACCGGGCAACAGCAGCGCGACCTTCAAGAGGTCGGCGGCGGTAACGCCCGCTTCCCACGATGTCACGCTCGTCGGCGGCACCGGAAGTCTGGCGCTGAGCAACGCGACGGGCGCCATCGCCGGGCGCGTGGATTCCTTCTCGCTTCTGGGGACGAGCGGCAAAATCCCTAATCCGTTCCTGCCGAATCCGGGCGACAACTTCGCGGTCGTTGACCTGAGAGCGGTGGGGGCGCGCCTGGTCGGCATCGGGGGCGGGAATTTCGGCGTCCAGTTCGCCGTCAACACCTTCGGCGCAAGGTCGCACCCCAACTACCCGGCCGAGTTCGACATCTATATCGACAACAACCGTGACGGGGACCCCGACTTCGTCGTCTTCAACGCCGAGAACGGCGCATTCGGGTCCTCGGGGCAGAACTTGACCGCCGTGTTCAATCTCACCACGGGCACGTCGGCCGCGTTCTTCTTCACCGACGCCGACCTGGACTCGGCGAACGCGATCCTGACGGCGCCGCTCTCGGCCCTGGGCCTGACACCCGGCACGCAGTTCGACGTCTCGTTCTACGCGTTCGACAACTACTTCACGGGCGCCCTGACAGATTTCATCGAGGGCAAGACGTACACCCTGGGCGTTCCGCGCTTCTTCGGGTCGGGCGTCCCCCCCGCCGGCGTGCCGGCGGGCGGGAGCAGCACGCTCACGATCGACGCCATCCCGGGTGGTGATGCGGCGTCGCCGTCGCAGACCGGGCTCCTGCTCATGCTCCGGGACTCCAAGTCCGAGCGAGAGGCGAGCTCCATCACGGTTCATTGATGTGGGTGCGGTAGCGGCGGGGGAGCCGCTACCGCAGTCTCTTCGATTCCGCCTCGCCGGCGGTCGCCGTCAAGCTCGACGGAGGCCGCCGGCGAGGTTTTTTTCACGCCTTGTCGAACATCGGGCGGAGAATGACCGGCCGGACGGGAATGACTCCAGCGCAAGCTCCGGGCTATCCGCCGAGGCGCTAAAGGCCCGAGGAGGCTCTGTGGCGTTGAGGAAGTGAGGGAGGAGTGGCGGGCTCTCAGCCCGCCTCGTGTAGAGGTTCGTCCGGCACTTTCTTACCCCGTGCTGGAAGGCTCGCAGAGACCGTTCACGCACGACTCGCCGGGATTACACCTGCTTCGACACATCCCGTCGATGCAGTCCTCGCAAGCGTTCGGACTGCACAGACTGTGACAGGCTCCGCCCGCACAGCGCTGGCAGGGTCCACAGTTGTCGATGCAGCCCTGCGGCGAGCAGGTTTGACAGATCGGGTCGCAGAACGGCCTGCAGGAGCCCGATTGGCAGGTCAGGCACTGACCGCGATCGCAGTTATCCGTGCAGATGCCGGCGAGACAGGTCTCGCACGTGGCACAGGAACTCACGCAGGTTCCACCCACGCCGCAGGTAAGACACTGAGTGTCGTCGCAGGTGCTCTGGCAGACTCCGGCCACGCAGGCCTGGCACAGGGTCGGATTGCAGGGACCGCAGCTTCCGTTCACACACGTCTGGCAGGAGCCGCATCGGGTCTGGCAGGTCCCGCTGATGCAATTGTCGCAGGCCCCACACTGGACTCGACAGGTTCCGGCCACGCAGGCCTGGCACGCGCCCGCGTCGCAATCCAGCGCGTTATTGTCGATGATACCGTCGCAGTCATCGTCCACTCCGTTGCAAATCTCGGGTGGTTCAGCTGCGGAGGGACTGTGGACCTTGTAGAACACGGTGCCCGGGGGTGCCGGGTCGATCCAGATTCTGCCATCGGTCACGCCGAGCGAGGTGTCAGCGCGACACAGGGCCTTCACGTCCGCCGATCGGAAGACCTCGAAGGTTGGCTGGCCACCCGTCCACTCCAGAGTCACATCGAGCGGGCCGGGTCCATGCTTCACCATCAGCACGATCTCCGGAGGGGGACTTTGGGCAACCGACGGGAAGGACAGGATGGAGAGGATCAGGAGCGCCAGGCCGACCGACCGCTTCCTCAGGGTTCCGTTCAGGGGGTGCACGTGCCCTCGCGGCTGCGAAATGATCGCTCCTGGACTGGATTTTCTGGCCCCTCGAACTGTCGCCGTGAGCGCTCAGATTAGCAGAAATTCGACGCCTCGAGTGAAGTAAATGGGTGCCGGGCGCGATCCGAATGTGACCGGAGTCACCGAAGAAGAGATTGCGGTGATGCTAGTGTGGCCTCACCACACACGCCCACCTCCTTCGGCCCATTCGAGGGACTGTCCGCCCTCCGGTCCGAGGAGTGGCGTAGACCGAGTTGACCGTCGACCGAGGGCCGGAGGGCGGACACGGGGGTAGCGTCTCAGGCCTCAGCGCGATGGACCCGGTCCAGGGCATGCCGGTTCAGGATCTCAATCCGCCTCCGACCCAGTCGCAGCATGCCCGACTCTTGAAAGGCCTCCAGCGTCCTGCTGACCACCTCGCGGGTCGTCCCCAGTTCGTCTGCCAGCATCTGATGGGTGACGGTGATGGGTTCCCGGTGGAGGAGCAGGCGCGAGGCCAGTCGCTGATCGACGCGGCGGAAGGCCACGTCGTCGATCAGGGCCATCAGGTGCGCCATCCTCTGAGACAGGAATTGGAATACGAAGACCCGGAAGGGCGAGGAACCCAGGATCATTTCCAGGAACAGGCTCCGCGGAACGCTGAAGAGGGTCAGCCCGGTCTCGGCCGCCCCTATCGCGGGGTAGGGACTCCCCCCGAGGAGAGCCACGACCGTGATGACGCAGCTCTCCCCCGGGTTCAAACGGTACAGGAGGATTTCGTGTCCTTCGGGGCTGCATTTCGTGGCCCGGATCACGCCTTCGACGAGCAACGGGTAGTGAGTGCAAGGACTCCCTTCTTCAAAGAGTCTCCGGCCGGCCGGGGCCTGAACGAGCCTGGAGGTCTGTTCGACCTTGCCTAGAAGGTCCCCAGGCAATTCTTCGAGTACCGGATAGCAGCGAAAGAGCCTCTCCCGATCGGTCCTGTTCATCTGATCCCCCGGTTTCCATTCTGCGGTCGACTCTTCCGCCATTGAGTGTGCCGCCATTATACGCGCGGCAAGACTTGAATCTGCGATCGGAAGGATCCCGCGACCCGGGGCCTCGCTCGGGGAAACTTCCGGTCCGTCGAGGGATTTCTCCGGAGTCCTGTCCCAGAATTCCCCGGGGCAATATGCGGGGACTGCCCCGATTGGCAGCCGGCGCATTCTGGCCCATGTTGTGGGGGACAGTGGGGTTCGAGGGCTCACCGGCGGGCCGGCCTAGGGCGGATCGGGAGTGGCCGGCAGGAGGGGCGCGCCGGGCGGCCCGGGAGGTCCTGCAGGGTGACCGGTGGCCCCCCCGTTTGAGGGAGCGATCGATGTGCGGCATCGCCGGAATCGTCGATCTCGACGGCGGCCCTGTTCTCGAAGGGCACGTCCACGCCATGTGCGCCGCGCTCCGACATCGCGGGCCGGATGGCGAGGGCGTGTACCTCGCTCCCGGCGTGGGTCTCGGGATGCGCCGGCTGAGCATCATCGACCTCCTGACGGGGGATCAGCCGGTCCGCAATGAGGACGGGACCGCGTGGGTCGTCTTCAACGGCGAGATCTACAACTACAAGGAGCTCCGTCGCGACCTCGAGGGGCGCGGCCATCGCTTCCACACGTCTTCGGACACCGAGTCCATCGTCCACCTTTATGAGGATCGCGGGCAGGCCTGCGTCGAGGCGCTCCGCGGCATGTTCGGCTTCGCGGTCTGGGACCAGTCGCGGAAGACGCTGCTTCTGGCGCGCGATCGGCTCGGGATCAAGCCCCTCTACTACACGGAGATGGGCCGGCGGCTCGCGTTCGCCTCGGAGCTGAAGGCGCTCCTGCGCCTGCCCGAGGTGGAGGCGAGGATCGACTGGAGGGCCTTCGGATCGCTGCTCTCGACGCTCTACACCCCCGCCGACCAGAGCATCGTCGAGGGTGTCAAGAAGCTCGAACCGGGCCACGTGCTCGTCGCCCAGGCCGGCCGGGGCGTCCGGGTCGAGCGTTACTGGGACGTGCGGTTCGAACCCGCCACCGGACGCAGCGAGGCGGACCTGGCCGACGAGCTGCGGGGCCTCCTCGAGGAATCGGTGCGCCTTCATTTGGTCAGCGACGTCCCGCTGGGCGCCTTCCTCTCCGGGGGGATCGACTCGAGCAGCGTGGTCGCGCTCATGTCGCGATCGACCGGCCGCCCGGTGAAGACGTTCTCGATCGGATTCCGGGACGCGGACTTCGACGAAACCGCCGACGCACGGGGAGTGGCCCGGGCCCTGGGAACCGACCATCACGAGAAGATCCTCGAGCCCGACATCGCGTCCATCCTCGAGGAAGTGGCCTTCCACCTCGACGAGCCCTTCGGCGACTCCTCCGCCATTCCCACCTACATGGTCTCGAAACTCGCCGCGGGTCACGTGAAGGTGGTGCTGTCGGGGGACGGAGGTGACGAACTGTTCGCCGGCTACGACCGCTACCGCTCCGAGGACCGCGACCGGCGCCATGGACCGCTCGAGCGCTGGGCCATGGGCCGGCTGGGCCGGATGATGCCCCGAGGCATGAGGGGACGCAACCGTCTGCTGCATCTGTCTCTGCCCGACGGCCGGCGCTATCTGAACCGGCTCACGCTCTACGAACGGGCCGAGAAGCGGCAGATCCTGCGCCCCGACGTCTTCGACGAGGTCGCGCGCCACGACCCGTGGTTTCGTGAGGCCGAGCGCCTCTCGCGCGGCGGCCATTGGCTGTCACGCCTCCAGGACGTGGATCTCACGAGTTACCTCCCGCTCGATATCCTCACCAAGGTCGATCGCATGAGCATGGCCCACTCGCTCGAGGCCCGCGTCCCGCTGCTCGACCACAAAGTCGTGGAGTTCGCAGCCAGGATCCCGCCGGAGCTGCTTCTGCGCGGCGGCCGGTCGAAGCACATCCTGAAGCGCGCGATGACGGGCCTGCTGCCCGAGTCGGTTCTCGAGAAGCCCAAGCGCGGCTTCGCGATCCCCCTCGGCCGCTGGTTCCGAGGTCCCCTCCGGGACCTCCCGCGCGACCTGCTGCTCTCGGAACGCAGCCGGCGTCGCGGTATTTTCGACACGGCCGCCATCGAGCGGCTCCTGGCGGACCCCACGCGCGGCCGTGACCTCGACCTGCCGGTCTGGACGCTTCTGTCCTTCGAGCTGTGGTGCCGGGCGTTCCTTGACGGGCGACCCGCGGCGGTGGCCTCGAATCACGGCGACGTACGGCACCTGGCGCCGATGGAGCGGAATGAAGCGCGTCGGGCCCTGACCGCGTGACGAAGAGACGGAGGCGCTCGCCATGAATACGACTCTCACCCGGAACCCCGCAGGACTCGAGTGGGTTCCCGAGTGCGTCGGCGCTCAGGCGGCGGCGACGCCCGAGGCGCTCGCCGTGGCGGCGGGCCATCGGCGGCTGACTTACGGCCGGCTCGAGGCCCGGGCCGAGCGTCTGGCGAATCGACTGCGCTCGCTGGGCGTCGGGCACGACGTGATCGTGGGGCTCCATTTCGAAAGCTCGCCGGCGATGGTGGTCGGCGCGCTCGGGATCCTCAAGGCCGGCGGGGCCTACCTCGCCCTGGACGCTGCCCACCCGTTGGAACGCCTGGCGTTCCTGCTGAACGATGCCAAGCCCCGGCTGGTCGTGACGGCCGATCATCTGGCCGATCGCCTGCCCCGGGGCGACTGGCTCCCGATCCCGCTGGACCCGGAGGGCCGGGACGGTGGCCCGGAACCTCCCGAACGGCGCCGCATCCCGTGGTCGTCCGAAGACCTTGCGTACGTCATCTACACCTCAGGGTCGACCGGCCAGCCGAAGGGCGTGGAGATCACCCACGGCGGCCTTATGAACCTGGTGCGCTGGCACCGGCGCACGTTCGCGGTGACGACGAGAGATCGCGCCACGCAGATCGCCGGTGTCGGCTTCGACGCGGCCGTCTGGGAGCTCTGGCCCTACCTCACGGCCGGGGCGAGCGTGCACATCCCCGAAGAAAGCATCCGGAGGGAGCCCGAGGCGCTGCGCGCCTGGCTGGTTTCCGAAGAGATCAGCATCACCTTCCTGCCCACGCCGATGGCGGAGCGGATGATGACGCTTCCGTGGCCCGCGGACACGGCCCTCCGGATGATGCTGACAGGGGCCGACACGCTCCACCGCTACCCGCCTGCGGGCCTGCCCTTCGCCGTGGTGAACAACTACGGTCCGACCGAGTGCACAGTGGTCGCGACGTCGGGGCTCGTGCGTCCCAGCAAGGGTGCGGACACGCTGCCCACGATCGGGCGGCCGATCGACCATGTCCAGGTTCACATCCTGGACGACGACCGGCGGCCGGTCGCCCCGGGGACGGCAGGTGAGCTGTATATCGGCGGCGCCGGCGTCGGGCGCGGCTACTTGAGGCGGCCCAATCTGACGGCGGACAAGTTCATCAAAGACCCGTTCAGCGCGGAGCCCTCGGCACGCCTCTACAGGACCGGAGACCTGGCCCGGCGCCTCCCGGACGGCCAGATCGCATTTCTGGGCCGGATCGACGAGCAGATCAAGATCCGCGGCTATCGCATCGAGCCGGCCGAGATCGTCACGGCGCTCAACGAGCATCCGGCGGTCCAGGAAAGCGTCGTCGTCGCTCGCGGGACCTCGCCGTCCGACAGACGGCTCGTGGCCTACATCGTGCCCGCCCCGGGTCAGCGGCCCGCCCCCCGGGCGCTGCAGGACTTCCTCGGAACGCGTCTTCCCGACTACATGGTGCCGGCGACCTTCGTGGCGCTCGAGGCCCTGCCTCTCAACGCCAGCGGAAAGGTCGACCGCGCCTCCCTGCCGACGATGGATGAGGTCCCCGCCCTCCGGGACGACGGCCTGGTCGCGCCGCGCACGCCCGTCGAGGAGCGCGTGGCCGCGATCCTGGCGGCCCTCCTCGGCCTCGAGCGCGTCGGCGTCCTCGACAATTTCTTCATGCTCGGCGGCCACTCCATGCTGGCCACGCAGCTCATCGCCCGCCTGCGCGAGGTGTTCTCCGTGCAGCTGGCGCTGCGCACCATCTTCGAGACGCCGACCGTCGCCGGGCTCTCGGCCGAGATCGAGCGGCTCCTGCTCGAGAAGCTTCAAGCCATGAGCGAGGACGAGGCGGTGGGGATGCTGCGATGAGCGCCGGCCGGGCCGCGGCGACGCGCCACGATCCGCCGCTGAGCCTCTATCACCTCCTCGAGCCCGACGTTGTCGCCGACCCGTACCCGCTCTATCACCGGCTGCAGGCGGAGGATCCCGTGCACTGGGACCGTTTTCTGCACGTCTGGGTCGTCACCCGGTACTGGGACGTGGTCCGCGTCCTGCACGACTTCTCCGCCGAACGCACGCCCACCCCCGACCAGCTTACGGCCATGGGCCTCGCCGACCTGAGCCCGATCGCGCAGGTGATGGTCAAACAGATGCTGTTCATGGACGCGCCGACGCACACGCGGATCAGGGGTCTGGCGGCCCAGGCCTTCAGTCCCGCCCGCGTCGAAGTCCTCAGGGGTCACATCCGCGAGATCACCGATCGGCTTTTGGATCCGGTTCTGCCGACGGGCCGCATGGACGTCATCGCCGACCTCGCCGAGCCCCTCCCGTGCATCGTCACGGCCGAGATGCTGGGCGTCCCCGTCGAGGACCGTCGCCGGCTCAAGGCCTGGTCCGAGGATTTCGCGGAGATGCTGGGCAGCTTCCAGCACAACCCGGACCGCGCGCCGCAGATCCTGCGCGCCGTCGAGGAGATGACAGACTATTTCCGCTCCGCGATGCAGGACCGGCGCGCGCGTCCCCGGGAGGGCCTGATCAGCGAGCTCATGGACGCGCGGATCCAAGGGGACCGGCTGACGGAGGAGGAGGTCATCGCCAATTGCATCGTGACCATGGTCGGGGGACAGGAGACGACGACCAATCTCATCGGCAACGGCATCCTGTCGCTCCTGCGTCATCCGCACGAGCTCGCGAAGCTCAGAAGCGATCTGTCCCTGATCCCGTCGGCCGTCGAGGAGCTCCTCCGCTACGAAAGCCCGATCCAGCACACGGGCCGCCTGGCCCCCGCCGACGTGGAGCTGGCGGGGCGGCAGATCCGCAGGCGCCAGGCGGTGATCGCCGTGATGGGCGCCGCGAATCGCGACCCCGAGCGCTTCCCCGACCCCGATCGTCTCGACATCACCCGGCAGGACAACCGGCACCTGGCCTTCGGCTATGCCGCCCACTTCTGTTTCGGCGCGCCCCTGGCGCGGATCGAAGGCCAGATCGCGCTCGAGGCCGTCCTGCGCCGGATGCCCGACCTCGCACTCGAGCCCGCTCCGCTCGTCTGGAGGGCGAACCATGGGCTGCGCGGCCTGAAGACTCTGCCGGTGACGTTCAAGGCTGACGCACACCCGTCCGCCCCGTAACGCCCGGCCCACGCCGATGAGCATCGAGAGCCAGCCAGCCGTCCCCGACGCTCCGCTCTCTGAGCAGAAACGCCGCCTCCTCGAAAAGTACCTGCGCGGGGACGTTCCCTCGAGCCCGGGGGCTCACGACCTCATTCCGCGCCGACCCGCAGGCCTGGCCGCGCCCCTCTCCGCCGGCCAGCATCAGATCTGGCTGCACAGCCAGATGGCCCCCGGGCTGCCGCTCTACAACGAACCACTGACCGTCCACCGGATCGGTCCCCTCGATGTGGCGGCCCTCGAGTGGAGCCTGTGCGAGATCCTGAGGCGCCACGAGGCCTGGCGCACGACGGTGGCGGTCGTGGGGGGCGAGCCGGTCCAGGTCGTTCAGGCGGTCCCCAGAGTCGCGTTGCCCGTCGTGGATCTGCGGTCGCTACCCGAGACCGAACGGGAGCCGGAGGCGCTGAGGCTGGCCACCGAGGATGCCCGGCGGCCGATCGACCTCGTTCGAGGACCGCTGGCGCGGTTCCGCCTGATCCGTCTCCGCGACGAAGAGCACCGCCTCTACATCACCCTGCACCAGATGATCTTCGACGGCGTGTCGATGTACTCCGTGTTCCTCCCGGAGCTCACGGCGCTCTACGAGGCTCGCGTCGGGGGCCGGCCCTCGCCCCTTCGGGAGCCGAGCGTCCAGTACGGGGACTTCGCCCTCTGGCAGGTCCGACGGCTGCGGGAAGCGGCGTCCTCGAGCGCTCTGGACTACTGGCGGCGGCAATTGGAGGGCGCGCCGGCGTTGCTCGAGCTGGCCGGCGACCGGCCGCGACCTCCCGTGCAGAGCTTTCGCGGCGACCAGCCGACCTTCGCCTTACCGAAGACTTTGAGCGAACAGCTCAAGGCGCTCTCGCGGCGGGAGGAGACGACGCTCTTCATGACGCTCCTGGCCTCGTTCAACGTCCTGCTCTACCGCTACACGGGCCAGGAGGACATCCTCGTCGGGACGGTGACCACGCGCCGCGGCCGGCCCGAGCTCGAGCGCCTCCTGGGCTTCTTCCTCAACACGCTGGTGCTCCGGACGCGTCTGTCGGAGGATCTCAGCTTCCGGGAGCTTTTGCGGAACGTGCGCGAGACGACGCTCGAGGCGCTCTCCCGCGGCGATGTCCCGATCGAGGAGGTGGTGAAGAGCCTGCAGCCCGATCGAGATTCCAGCCGCAACCCGTTGTTCCAGGTCATGTTCATCCTCGAGCCGCCCCTGCCTCCCCCGCGTCCGGGCTGGAACCTGACCCAGATGGACGTGGACACGGGGATTTCCCGGTTCGACCTGTACTTGGAGGCCGACGATCGTCCGCAGGGGATCATCGGCCGCGTCCGCTACAGCACCGATCTCTTCGAACGCGCGACGATCGATCGCCTGCTGCAGCGATTCGAGGTCCTGCTCGAGGGCATCGTCGCCGATCCGGGGCAGCGGGTCGCCGCCCTGCCGGTTCTCACGCCGCTCGAGCGCAGCGGAGCGCTCCGCCCTGGCGACGCGGCGGAGCCGGACCGCCCTGTCGTCTCGTTCACCCGGGAAGCGATCGAGCAGTCCATCGTGCAGCGCTTCGCCCGGCAGGTCGAAGAGCACCCGCGTCGTATCGCCGTCAGGGAGGCGGGAAGGGAGTGGACGTACGCGGCGCTCGACGAAGCGGCCGATCGAGTCGCCGCGGCGATGGCGCCGACCGTAGGTGAAGAGGGGGCGCGGATCGCCCTGCTGCTCGACCATGACGCCGTGATGATCGCCGGCATCCTCGGCGTGCTGAAGGCGGGCGGCGCCTATGTGCCGCTCGATCCGGGTCATCCCGCCGAGCGACTCTCGCACATCGTCGCGGACTGCCTCGCGCGCGCCGTGCTCACGAACGAGCGAAACCGATCCCTGGCCCAAGCGCTCGCAGGCGGCCGGATGGTCCACCGTCTCGACGAGATCCTGAACCGCCCGCCTGGAGCGGGGCGTCGCCGGGTCGTGTCGCCGGATGACGCCGCCTACCTTCTATATACGTCCGGCTCCGCCGGCCGGCCGAAGGGCGTGCTGCAGAACCAACGGAACGTCCTGCACTTCATCCAGGCCTACTCCACGAACCTTCGCCTCTCCGCCGACGATCGGCTGACGCTCCTCTCCTCGTACAGCGTCGATGCCGCCGTCATGGACATCTTCGGAGCGCTGCTGAACGGCGCCACGCTCTGCCCCATCGATATCCGCGAGGCGGGTCTCGTCGGGCTGCGCGTCAGGTTGCGCCGCGACGGCGTCACCGTCTACCACTCGACACCCACCGTCTTCCGGCACCTGACAGGAGCGTCGGCGGGAGAAGAGCTGGCCCCGAGCCTCCGGCTCATCGTTCTCGGGGGGGAGGAGGTCCGCCGCGAGGACGTCGAGGCCTACCGCCGGTCCACGCCGGGCCACTGCCTGTTCGTGAACGGGTTCGGACCCACGGAGTCGACGGTGTCGCTGCAGCACTTCGTCGACAAGGCGACCAGGATCGAGCGGGCCTCCGTGCCCGTCGGGCGTGCGGTTGTGGACACCGAAGTGCTGCTGCTCAGCCCGCGGGGCGAGCCCGGCCAGATCCACGGCGAGATCGCCATCCGCAGTCGTCACCTCGCCCTGGGCTACTGGCGGAGGCCTCTTCAGACGAGGGCGGTCTTCCTTCCGGACCCTGAAGGAGGGGAGAGACGGATCTACCGGACCGGCGACATGGGTCGTTTGCTCGTCGACGGCTGTATCGAGTTCGCGGGGCGGAGAGATTCGCAAGTGAAGATCCGGGGGTTCCGGATCGAGATGGGAGAGATCGAAGACGTGCTGGCGCGGCACCCGGATGTGCGGGAGGCCGCGGTCGCCGTCCGCGATCACTCCTCGGGTGAGAGGCGACTCATCGCCTATTGGGTTGCCAGGGCGGAACCCGCGCCCGAAGACGCAGCGCTCCGCCGCTACCTGCGAGGGAAGCTGCCCGATTCCATGATGCCGTCGGCTTTCGTTCGCCTCGAGGCGCTGCCGCTGACGCCCAGCGGGAAGATCGATCGCCGGGCCCTCCCGGATCCCGAAGAAGCCCGGCCGGTGGACGAGCGCGCCTTCGAGGATCCGCGCGACGGTCTCGAGGTCCGGTTGGCGCGCCTCTTCGAGCGCGTGCTCGGGACGAGTCCCATCAGCATGGGGGACCACTTCTTCGACCTCGGGGGGCATTCGCTCCTGGCCGTGCGTCTGTTCGCCGAGATCGAGGCGACCTTCGGCCTTCGGATCCCTCTCGCCACCCTCTTCACGGCGCCGACCGTGGCGCAGCTCGCCGAGGTCCTCCGCGACAAAGGGGCATCGGCCCAGTGGTCGTCGCTCGTGCCCCTTCAACCCGGCGGCCGTCTCAGACCCTTCTTCGGCGTTCACGGACATTCAGGTGAAGTCCTGTTCTATCGCGACCTCTGCCGCCGTCTCGGGCCGGACCAGCCGTTCTTCGCGCTCCAGTCGCAGGGCTTCAACGGCAAGCCGCCGCATCGCGCCGTCGAGGCGATGGCGGCCCACTACCTCGACGAGATTCGCACGGTGCAGCCCCGTGGCCCCTACTTTCTCGGCGGCTACTGCCTGGGGGCGATCGTGGCCTTCGAGATGGCGCAGCAGCTCCTGGCCCGCGGCGAGGAGGTGGCCCTGCTCGCCCTCTTCGTGGGCTACGGCCCGGATCTCCGCGGCTTGTCCGGTCGCGCGCACCACCTGGGGGCGCGGCTGTCGTTTCACCTGGGACGGGCACGGTCTCTCTCGGGCAGGGACAGACGCACCTACCTCGTGCGTAAGGGTCGCGACGTCGCGCTCGGCCTGTCGCGATCCGCCCGATCCTTCTTATGGAGGCGGGCGTACGGACTTCTCGAGGGTGTTCCCTATCTTCCGTCCCGGTTGTTCCGGGACGTGGAGGAGATGAACCTCTACGCCGCCCGATCCTACGTCCCGAGGATGTACCCGGGGACCATGATCGTTTACCTGAGCGGCGAGACGCTACCCGGGCTCTGCCTCGTGCCGAAACGGGATCTGGACGGCCTCGAGGCGCGGGAGATGGAGGTGGTCCCGGTCCCCGGCGGCACGCACACGATGATGCAGGAGCCTCATGTCGCCGTCCTGGGCGCCCTCCTGAAGGCCCGCCTCCAAACCTGGGTTACTGCAGCGTCCCGGTCGTGAGCGTGACACCGGCGTCGGCGAAGCTCGCGGCGATGCCCCTGCCGCCGTAGACGGTCCGTGACGCGGATGCGACGGCGGCGGTCTCCCTGGCCAGGATCGAGATCCGGCTCCCGGCGGGCAGCGTGATCGCGGGGATCTGCATCGTGTACGTCCCCGCGACCGGCTGTGGCCCGACGTTGCAGACGCGCGTGCCGCCGACCGTGTTGCACACGGTCCACTCGCCGGACGCGACGGCTAGGAGCAGGTCGCCGTTGGCGTCGATGGCGTCGATCTCGACGCCGAGCCTCGGGTTGAAGCCCGTCTGCCACACCGGCTGCGCCGGGTCGGTCAGGTAGAACTTCAGGCTGAGGGGTCCGCCCACGGTCAGAGGCGCCGTAAGCGGGGCGGAGGTGAATTCCGCCGGCACATCGGCGCCATAGTTGACCGCGTAGCCCATGCTGCCGGTCTGGCATGTGCCCGCGCCCTGCGCCGTCGCGAGCCCCCCCACGGGCGCGCCGGTCTGCTGATTGCAGCCCTCGGCAGACGTCAAGAGGCCCGCCGGACCGGGCTGCAAGAAATACGTGACCGATCCCGTCGGCGTGAACACCGGTAGCGTCGGTCTCACACGTACCTGAGGCACGAGCTGGGCGACCGTGAGCGTCACGCGGATTCCCATGATCGTGTCCTGGTCCTGCGCCCCGAGGTCGCCACGCACGTTGATCGTCCACGTCCCGTAAGCGTAGGTGCCCTGCGTCAGGTCCACGAAGAACTGTGACGTGCCGGCGCTCGACGACGCCGTGCTCTCCGCCACGGTCGCACCCGCCGCGTCGACCAGAGTGAGGTGGTAGTCGAATTCGTTGATCCCCACATAGCTCAGGGACGGATACGACACGAGGGCCTTGATGGCCTTGGTCGTGGAGGCGACCTGGAGGCCGTAAGTGCGGTCGTCGGGAACGCCGCCCACGGTGGCCGGCGCGGCGAGGAACGTCCAGTAGTCCGTGCTCACGATGCTGTAGTCGCGGTCGCCCAGGACACGCAGGTCCGCCGCCTGCTGCAGGCGCGCGAGCACCTTCTCCCTGCTGTAGCGGTGTCGCCCCACGAGATCGACTGCGGCCTTCGCGTCGACGTAGCCGTATCCCGACTGCCAGAACGGCTGCACGCGCGTCGTGTCGGACGTGTCCGGCATCAGGCTGGCGGTGACCTGGAGGACCGACTTGACCTCGTCGGGGGTGAGCGCCGGCCGCTTCTGCAGCATGAGCGCGACGACGCCGGCGACGTGCGGGCAGGCCATGCTGGTGCCCGAGGCCGAGGCCGTCCCGCCGGGGAGCGAGGTCACCAGGACGCCGGTCGTCCCGGTCGAGACGATGTCGACGCCGGGCGCCGTGACGGAGGGATGGTACAGCCCGATCCTGTCGCCGCTGAACGAGAGATGCTTCTCATCGCCCGCCGGCAGCGGGCCGAGCGTGGAATCGTCGAACTCGATGCCGCCCGAGGAGAACGACGCGCGCTGGTGGTTGAGCGTTCCGGCGCCGGCCGAGATGACCCATGGCGCCACGGAGTACGGGTTGATGGCCATCTCCGTGGTCTCGTTGCCCGCGGCGAAGACGACGACGATCCCCGCGTCGTGGGCGGCCCTGGTCGCCTGGTTGACCGGCTCGTCGGGGTCGAACAGGCGGAACGAGGAGCCCCAGGAGTTATTCGCCACGCGAATCCGCCAGTCGGCGCGGTGGGTGAGCATGTCGTCGTAGGCGGCGAGGATGCTGAAGATGAACACCACGTCCCCCGTGCCGTACCCGATCAGATCCGCGCCCGGCGCGACGCCGAGGACCTGGCCGTCGGTGTTGTCGGCCGCCACGATCCCGGCGACGTGCGTGCCGTGGCCGCTCGAGGTGTCGCTGTTGTTGTAGGGACCCTGGTCGACGGGGATGGCCAGGGGCGCAGTCGACACGCCCACCGCCGAGCCGTCGACGATCTTCACGTTGTGCGTGACGCGGTTCCTGAGGTCGGGGTGCGTAGCATCGATCCCGCTGTCCACGATGGCGACGCCCACGCCGGCTCCGTCGATCCCGAGCGCCTGCACCTCGTTCACGCGCATCGCGGTGTCCGAGGCGATCGAATAGAGCCGCAGCCGCTCGTTGGGGTAGACATCGGCGGCGAGGCTGCGGCTCACCGCTTCGACCATCGCCGACTTCGGACCACGCACCAGGGCGAGGGGCAGACTCTGGAATCCCTGCACGCGGAGTCCGAGCCCCCTCAGGCCGTCGAGTTGGGACGAGGGCGGCATGACGCCGCCAAAGGTCGCGATCCCGTCGACGGAGCCGTCCGGGTTAGCGGGTGCCGTGGCGAGGAGCGTGAGCCCCTTCTGGGTCCCATCGATGCTCGCCAGGGCGGCACCGCTGAACAGGCATCCGAGCACCAGGCCAATGGCCAGAGCCATCCGCTTCAACATGTCACTGACCTCCAATCGCCTCATCAGCCCCCGAACCGAGGCGGGTTGATCACGCCCGCCGACCTCTGCGCGCCCGCGGCGGCAGGGCCGGCTCCGCGACGTTAGAGTCACCGACTCATCGTCGGACGGGAAGCTACGGCTGGGTGGTTGAAGAATTCTTGAATGGCGAAGGAAGGGGTTCTTCTCCCTTGCGCTTCATCGGGAGCAACCCCCTTGCGGAGAACACGTTAGAAGTGAGTCCGCGCCCGGGCCTCTCAGCCCGGGCGGAAGGATGTCTAGGGGAAGGCGCGCGTGATGTCGGGAGGCGCTCTTCGCCGCGCCCTAGTCCTCGACCACCACCGGCCTCAGTCGGATCTCGATGCGGCGATTCTTGGACCGTCCTTCCGGCGTGTCGTTGGGGGCGACGGGCCGGGTGTCGGCCATCGACGCCGCCAGAAGGCGGCTGGTGGCGAGACCGGATTCGGCGAACAGCCGCACGACGCTCGCGGCGCGCGCCCCCGCCAACTCCCAGTTGGTCGGGTAACGGTTGACGAGTCCGCCGCCGATGGGCTTGTTGTCGGTGTGGCCGGTGACCACGACCTGATACTTCGTCTGTTTGAGCTGCTCCGCCACGCGCTGCAGGACCTCGCTCCCGCTCTTGTCGAGGGCGGCCGAGCCGGAGGCAAACAGGATCTCCTGGGCCACGTTGACGCTCAAACCGTCGCGCAGCTGCTGCACCTGGATCTGGCCGTTCTCCAGCTCCTTTTTCAGGCTCCCGAGCAGACCGTCATAGGTGGCCTTGAGCTGCCGGGCCTCCTCCTCGTGCTGCTGCACCTGCGAACCGAGGGTCTTCTCCTGTTCCTGGAGCTGGGCCAGACGCTGCTCAAGGGCTTCCTTTTCGGAGGCCAGAGCGGTCTTTTCCTGAGTCAGGGCATCGCCCTTCTGGTTGGCGGTATTGACTTCTCCCTGGAGGGCCTGGTTGCGGCCGGCCAGAGCGTCGCGCTCCTGCTCCAGCGACCTGTACTTGCCGCTCGACACGCATCCGGACGACAGCGCGAAGACGCCCCCGAGCAGCAACGCGGCCGCCGCGATCATGGTGTGCACGCGACGACGCGAATACACGCATGGCCTCTGCATCATGTCATCCTCCCTGGCGTCGCGGCCCGGCGCGCTCCCCTGCCCGCGCCCGTGACCCGAAGCCCGGCAAGTTTACGCAAGCCAATGCACCGGTTGCAAGTCGCCTCCGGGATCTCCCTCTGACCGTTTCGGGTATCCACCGTATGGCGAGGACCCGGGTATGGAGGCAGCGTATGCCCGGGAGCGCTTACGAAGACGGCTGGGCCATCCCGCTGGCCGGTTCGCGTCCCTCGTGGTTCACGGTGGCGCTCGAGGAGCAGGTGCTGGCCGCGGGCGGTACACCTGTCGCCGCGCCCACGGACGCGCCGCTGCCAAGCGAGGTCGGCATACGGCCCGGGTCGTGGATGATCGCGCCGTACGGCTGCACGATGAATTTCATTTTCACCAAGAGCGGAGCCTATGGCATCGGCACGGCCGGACACTGCGTGGACAAGACCGGCCAGCACGTGATTCTTCTGACGCTCGCCCCCGGAACGAGCAACCCCGTCCTCGTGGACATCGGCACGGTCGTCGTCCACCGAAACGCCGGGATCGGCAACGACTTCGCCCTCGTCTCGATCAACCCTGTGCTCTACCCCTGGGTCAGCGGAACGACCGCCCTCGTCGGCGGCCCGTGCGGGGCGTACGCCGGCGCGGGCCCCGAGACGGTCGCCCACTACGGTCACGGCCTGGCGCTCGGCACCGGTGGCACGCCGCGTGTGGGGGTGGCGCTGACCTGGAACGCCGACTCCTACGGCTGGGATGGCGCCGCAATCTTCGGAGACTCCGGGAGCCCGGTGCGCGTCACCGATCTCGAGGCCGCGGGCAACCTGACGCACCTGGTCGTGGACACGAAATGGCTCCCGAGCTTCATCGCCGGGACGCGCATCGGCAAGATACTCCAGATCGCCAGCGGCTGGTCCCTCGTGAACAGCCCCCTGTGCCCGTGAGGCTCCGGAGCCGGTGACGATCGCGGAATAGCCCTCACGATGATCGCCAGGGCCTCGGGCGACGTCGGTGACTTGACTCAGCGGCGCTCCGCGCAGGCATCGCCGAGATCGGGGAGCGGGGTCTCCGGAAGCCGGGTCCGTTGCGGAATTTGGTACTCGTCCAGGATCTCCCGCGTCGCCTTCTCGAACGTCGCGGCCTCCAGCACGACCTCGGCGCGGACGGGATTCGGCTCGAAGACGATCCTGTGGAAGTCTCCGTCGGGATGCTGGAACGCCTCGTCGACGTCGGCGATCGAATCGACGTCGCGACCGTTGATGCGCGCGACCGGGAGGGTCTCGAGATTGCCGTACCCGAGGTTGTAAGCGGACGGGAGCACATAGGCGAGGAGGATGACCCGGCGCCTCCTGGGCGTCTGGGTCGTCCGGAACAGATCGTATCGCGTCATCAGAAACGGAGGAGCCTTCTTCTCCCAGTCTTTTCCCCAGGTCCGCAGGAAATCGCCGTCCAGCTCCCGGAACACGAGGCCACCGGCGATGACGTACGGTGGCGCCGCCCCGGAACTGCGCACCGGGATGAGGTCCTGCGCGGCGCGCGCCGGCCGGAGAGTGAGACGGACAGAGACCTTCTTGCCGTCGCGCCAGACCTCTCCGGGGATGACGTCGCCGGCGTGATGCCCCTCCACCGCGATCTGCGTGAACTTCAGGCGACCGTAGCGCCGGTGCTCGTAGTATCCCGCCGCGTCGATGGCGTGGCCGTCGAGGCCGAGCAGGATGTCGCGCGGGCGCAGAGCGCCGCACCCTGAGCTGCCCCACGGCACCTGCGTGACCAGCACACCCCGGGGCTCCCCTTCGAGACCCAGCGAACGGGTCAGCGCCTTATCCCTGTTGACCTGCCAGGACACGTCGAGGCTGGCGAACTCCCGGTAACTCCCCGGCGCCCGCGCCGCGTCGAGGTACGCCCGCAGGATGTCCACCGGCGTCACCGTGGAGCTCTGTCCGTCCTGGGCGTACGTGAGGCCGATGAGGCGGCCGTCCGCGAACAGCGGCTCGGACCAGCCGCCGCCGGAGAGATCGGTCTCGACGATCAGGGACGCGTGCTCGAGGGCGCCGAGATAGGTCGTGCCGACTTCGATCCGCGAGATCCGGCTCGCCGAGACCTCCAGCTGTCCCGAGCGCCAGCGGACGGTGCTCACCTGCCCCTCCGTCGGCATCGAAGGCGCAAGGACGGCGGGCCGCAGATCGCGGAAGAAGCTGGGGCTGTCGACGGTGAGGAGCGCGAGATTCGCGTCGGGGTCGATGTGAACGATCCGCGCCGGCTCGCGGAGCGGACGCCCGTGCTTCTCCACCAGGATCACCGTCGCGCCCTCGACGAGGTCCGCGGTCGTCGCGAGAAGGGACCCGTCCAGGACGACGGCCTGCACGATGCGCGTCTCGGGGGTCTTCTTCTCCCACGGCTTCCACGGGTCGTAATCCTGGGTCGTGACCACGAGCACGACGACCTGCGATTCGTAGGCGAGGCGCGGCGCGGGGGCGGCGAGCGCCACCACGGCCAGCGCGAAGAGCTGGAGTCGGATGAGCGTCTTCACAGGTTGCGATCTTTAGGAACGGCGTAGTCGCGCAGGATCTCCGCATTCGCCTTGTCCGCCGCCGCGCGGTCGAGCACGGCCACGCGCCCGAAGTAGGCGAATTCGAACATGTGGTAGGGACCCTGGTTCTCCTCGATGGCCCGGACCAGGTCCTGGAGGGACTCAATCGAGCGGTCGTTGACCCTGTCGACAAGGATGTTCCTGAAGAACGCGATATTCACGTTGACGGGGTGATCGAGACGGCGCAGCAGCACGATCCGCTCTTTCTTGAGGATTGCGGGATCTTCCTGCGGGCGGAAGAGAAGCTCGTAGACCAGCTCGGAGTCGGCGTTCGACATCCAATCATCGCCGAAGGTCTTGACCATCTCGCGATCCAGCGGGACGAACACCAGACCCGCATAGACGTAATAGCGCGGTCGCCGGTCGTACTGGTTCGACCAGCGCACGTTCCCCGGGTAGGTCTTGAGCGGGATCGACAGGTCCTTCCGGGCGCCGTCGCGCAGGATCCTGAGGGCGAGCGGTTCGCCGATCTGGTGCCGATCCACGAGGAGCCCGAACGGCAGGCGCAGATCGCCGGACGCGACGCTGCCGTCGTTCGCGATCGGCTCGCCTCCGATGCGGAGGAGGACGTCGCCGGTTCGCAGCGATCCATCGGCGCTGCCTCCCGGCGCGATCCAGTCGACCCGCACTCCCGATTCACCCTCCTTCATTCCCGCGAGTCGCCGGGCGGCCCGGTTCTCGAGCGTAGAAGTCCGGATGGCAAGATCCGGGTAGCCGTCATACGTCCCGTCCTTCGCGTCGGCGAGGAAGTGACGGATGACCTCGGTCGGGATGAAGAACCCGACGCTCTCGAGCTGCTTGTTGTTCTGGAACGCGACGCCGACGATCCTGCCCTCCTGGACGACGGGACCGCCGCTGTTGCCCGGATTGATGGCCGCGTCGGTCTGCACCGCCAGATGCTGATCGGCGGCGGAGTGGGTATAGATCTGCCGGTCGATGCGCGACACGACGCCCTGCGTCGACGAGATTTGGTCGCCGCCGCTGGGGTAGCCATAGGTCTCGACCATGGAGCGCAGCGGCGGGAGACCGCCGATCGGGAGGGCCGGCACTCCGTCGAGAAGGTTCGGTTCGACCGGACGGATCAGCGCGAGGTCGCAGTCGTGGCCCTCGACGACGACGCGCCCCTCGTGCGGGTTCGGGTCACCGTAGAGGTACAGCGCGAGGAAGCGCGCGTCGCTGACGACATGCGCGTTCGTCATGATCATGCCGCCCTCGACGACGAACCCGCTCCCGGTCAGCCACTGCGTCGAGCCGGGGCTCCACGGAGAGTACCAGTTGGGGCGCTGCGCATGGTTGACGATGCGGACCACC
Organism: Acidobacteriota bacterium; assembly: GCA_003223135.1. Classification (GTDB taxonomy): domain Bacteria; phylum Acidobacteriota; class Polarisedimenticolia; order Gp22-AA2; family Gp22-AA2; genus Gp22-AA3. Next base: position 23,821 of record QHXX01000048.1, read on the forward strand.
GAGCGCTCGATTGCGGGCGCCGCTCCGCGCGGCGCGGCCGCGGCCAGCCAGACGGACGTCGCGACGAGGACGAAGAAGACTGTTCGGCTTCTCAAGGACCGGCTCCTTAGTGGGTGTGTGCACGTGACGATCGTCCATCCGCGTCCCGAACGTCCTGACGCGATTCATTCTAGCCCGAGGCCCGCGTTCGCGGGCGCGATTCCTGAAATCGGCGGGGCGGCGAGCCGGCGCGCTCCGTGTCGGTGATATCATCTCGCCGCCCGGCGAATCACGAGAACACTCCCATGCACGATCTGACACGTGGATCCGTGACGCGGCACCTGTTCGCGCTCTCCGCCTTCATGGCGGTGAGCATGGTGTTCCAGACCTTGTATTATCTCGCGGACCTCTATTTCGTCGGCCGGCTGGGCAAGGAGGCGATCGCCGCCGTCGGTCTGGCGGGCAACCTGATGGTCGTGGTCCTGGCGATCACGCAGACTCTCAGTGTCGGCACCACGACGCTGATCTCGCACGCCGTGGGACAAAAAGACCACGGGCGCGCCAATCTGGTGTTCAACCAGGCGTTCCTGCTCTCGCTCCTGGTGGGCGCCGTGGTGGCGGTCCTGGGGTTCGGATTGCGCGAGCGGTACTGCCTTTGGCTGGGTGCCGACGCCGCCACCGCGCGACTGGGCGTGAACTATCTGAACTGGTTCATCCCCGCGATGCTGCTGCAGTTCGCGATCGTGGCCATGGGCGCGGCCCTGCGCGGCAGCGGAGTGGTGAAGCCGACCGTCGGCATCCAGATCCTGACCGTCCTCCTGAACATCGCGCTGGCGCCGGTGCTCATCCTTGGCTGGGGCACGGGACACCCGCTCGGCGTGACGGGGGCGGCGCTGGCGACGTTTCTCGCCATCCTGGCGGGGACGGCTGTCTTCTGGGTGTATTTTCTGCGTCCGCAGAACTATCTGAAATTTTCCCTGGCCGACTGGAAGCCCAGGCGCCCGCTCTGGTGGGGTATGACGCGCGTCGGCCTGCCGGCGGGAGGCGAATTCGCCCTGATGTCGGTCTACATGGTGCTGGTGTACTGGATCATCCGCAATTTTGGAGCGGCGGCGCAGGCCGGCTTCGGCATCGGCGCCCGGGTGATGCAGGCCATGCTGCTGCCGGTCATCGCCATCAGCTTCGCCGCCGCCCCGCTGGCGGGACAGAACTTCGGCGCGCGCGACGCCGGGCGGGTGCGGGAGACGTTCAGGTCGGCCTCCATGCTGGTCTCCGCGCTCATGATCCTGTTCACGATCCTGAGCCACATCGCGCCCCAGGCCATGATTGGCACCTTTTCCGCCGAGCCCGAAGTGATCGCCTTCGGGGCCGAGTACCTGCGCGTCATCTCCTTCAACTTCCTGGCGATGGGGTTGATCTTCACCAGCTCCAGCATGTTTCAGGGGATGGGGAACACGCTGCCTCCCCTGGCCTGCTCGTCGCTTCGCCTGCTGTTGTTCGCCCTGCCGGCCTACATGCTGTCCCAACGGCCGGGATTCCAGATTCGCGAGGTCTGGTATCTCTCGGTCGCCTCGGTGGCGATCCAGGCGGTTGTGAATCTCGTCCTGGTTCAGCGCGAGTTCCGCCGCCGGCTGGCGTTCGCTCCGGCCCATGTCGCCGTTGCGGTCCCCGACCAGCAATCGGCGGGGGCGGGTTAACGTTCGTCCTCCATCACAATCCTGTCATCGCCCAGCTTCCGAAACCGGCGTGAGCACATCGTAAGCTCGCGCGCTTTCTTGACTTGGCCGACGAGCTAAATACATTGGATCGCGGGCGGGTGCCCGCGAGGCTCGCGGGGCGTTCGGCCTCGGATGGGTGGCGCATGAGAGAGGCGACTCTCGGGTCTGACTCCCCGAAAAATCGACAGAGTCCGCTCCTTCGTTCCGGTCTGTTCCTGCCGGCCGCGCTCATGGCCGTGGCCGCCGGATTCAGCCAGCCGGCGCTGTGTCAGGACGCCGCCCCGGATCTCACCACGGTCGGGATCGAGGCCGTGATGAACATGGAGGTGACCTCGGTCTCGAAAACGCCGGAACGGTTCATGGAGGCCGCCGCGGCGGTCCAGGTCATCACGTCCGAGGACATCCGGCGCTCGGGGGCCACGACTCTCCCCGATCTTCTGCGCCTCGTCCCCGGTGTGCAGGTCGCCCGCGTCAACTCGAACACCTGGGCCGTCGGCGTGCGGGGCTTCACGAGCACGCTCTCCCGGTCGCTGCTCGTCCTCATCGACGGGCGGAGCGTCTATTCCCCGCTGTTCGCCGGTGTCTATTGGGACGTGCAGGACATCCTCCTGAACGACATCGACCGTATCGAAGTGATCCGGGGACCCGGGGCGACACTGTGGGGGGCGAACGCCGTCAACGGTGTCATCAACATCATCACCAAGAGCGCCCAGGCGACGCAGGGCGCGTACACATCGATCCGCGGCGGGAACGAAGACCGGGTCCTGGCGACGGGGCGGTTCGGAGGCAAGACGTCGGGAGGCATGGCCTTCCGGGCCTACGGGAGATTCGCCGATCACGACCCGGAGTTCCACCAGAACGCGGACGACTACGACGGCTGGCACCTGGGGCACGCCGGATTCCGGGCGGACGCCGATCCGGGGGAGCGGGACCATGTCACGATCCAGGGAGATCACTACGACGGCAGGGCCGGACAACGCACGGTCATTTCCACCTACAGCGCGCCGTACAGCCAGACCGTGGAGGAGGACGCCGAGCTTTCGGGCGGAAATCTTCTCGGTCAGTGGAGGCGCCGGCTCGGTGAAGACTCGGACACCACGCTGCAGGTCTATTACGATCGCACGCACCGGAGCCAGACGAACTTTACGGAAGATCGGGACACGTTCGACGTCGAGTTCCGGCATCATCTGCGCCTGGCCTCACGCCACGAGCTTCTGTGGGGCGCCTGCGTGTCCTCTTCAGCCCCTCATCGCGGCAGGTGCTCTGGTCCGCGGCCTCGCGCGCCCTGCGCGTGCCCTCGCGGGTCGAGAGCGATCTGGTGGCGACGGGGCTCATCGATCCGACCACGCCGACCTTCGTCCGGCTGCAGGGCACGAAGGACTTCGCGCCGGAGCGTCTGACGGCTTATGAGATCGGCTACCGGGTGCAGGCGACGGAGCGCCTGTTCCTCGACCTGGCCTTGTTCTACAACGACTACATCCGCCTGCTGAGCCTGGAACCGGGCGCTCCCTTCACCGAGACGTCGCCGCCGCCGAGCCACACCATCGTGCCGCTCTTCCTCCGGAACAAGATGACGGCGGAGGTCCGCGGCGGCGAGCTGGCCTGGGAGTGGCGGCCGATCGCCACGTGGCGGCTCACCGGTTCCTATTCCTACCTCGACATGAATCTTGCCGGGGCCGCGGACAGTCTCGATACCACGACCGAGGCCTCGACCGAGGGATCGAGTCCCCGGCACATGGCCTGGATCCGCTCGTCCCTGGACGTTCGCCGTAATCTCGGCCTGGACCTGACCCTCCGATACGTCGGCAGACTGCCGGCCCAGCAGATCGAGGACTACACGGAGATGGATGTGCTGATCAGCCGGCGTCTGCCCCAGGGCTTCGAGGTCGCTCTGGCCGGGCAGAACCTGCTTTCGCCCCATCACGCCGAGTTCGGCGGGGGAGGCGCCGGGCCGATCGAGGTCGAACGGAGCGTGTACGGAAGGATTGTGCGACGATGGTAAAAGGCGTCCGGCTGCGGCGCGGCGCTCTGCTCCTGGCCGCGGTCCTGATCTCCGGCGGGGGCGGGGCGCGTGGAAACGAAGCGGTCCCGCGAGGTCTCTCCGAGTACCAGATCAAGGCCGCCTACCTCTACTACTTCACGACCTTCGTGGCCTGGCCTCCCGAGGCGTTCTCCCGGAGCGGCGAGGCGCTGGTCGTCGGGGTCCTCGGGGCGGACCCCTTCGGCCCCATCCTCGATGACACACTCCGCGGCAAGACCGTCGACAACCGACGGGTCGTCGTCAAGAGGTTCGGAAACATCCGGGACGCGCGCGCGAGCCACATCCTCTTCATCAGCGCCTCGGAGCGGGATCGTCTCGCCTCCATCCTGAAGGCCCTCGAGGGAGCGTCGGTCCTGACGGTCGGCGAGATCGATCACTTCGCGTCCCGCGGCGGACAGATCGCGTTCCGCATGGAGGACAAGAAGGTCCGCTTCGACATCAACGTCACGGCCGTGGAGCGAGCCCGGCTCAAGGTCAGCGCTCAGCTCATGAAACTCGGCAGGATTGTCGACGAATCGGACCGCCAGGGAGGCTAAATCGCATGGCATTCCTCGGCGACGCATCGGTCAAGACGAAACTGATCCTGACCAGCATCCTCAGCAAGGGCGTCGCTCTGCTCGTCGCCGGCGTCGTGATCACGAGCTTCGACCTGATGGCGCTGCGCGAGAAGCTGGTGCGGAGAATGTCGATTCAGGCCGACATCGTGGGCGCCAACTGTGTGTCCGCCCTCCTGTTCAGCGACCCGAAATCCGCCGAAACGACCCTCGCCGCCCTCAAGGCCGACCCGCGCATCCGCGCGGCCGGGCTGTATGCCGCGGACCGGCGATTGTTCGCGACCTACCTTCAGGATCCCTCAGGGGAAACGAGCCTTTTGGAGGACAGCCTCGGCGAAACCGGCCAGGGCCATCGTCTGGGAAACGACAGGCTCGTGCTGTGGAGGAGCATTTTGTTCGATCAGAAAATGATCGGCGCCGTGGTCATCGTGTCGGATCTCAGCGAGGTTGGCGCCACGATGACGCGCGATGTCCTCGTCTTCGCGTGCGTGCTTCTGGTCTCGCTCCTGATCGCCCTCGCCATCTCCTCCCGGCTTCAGCGGAGCATCTCGCAGCCGATCCTCGATCTCGCCGGGGTGGCCCGGAGGGTGACTCTCGAGAAGGACTATTCCGTCCGCGCCTCGGGCGGCAGCCGCGACGAGATCGGATCGCTCGTCGTGGCCTTCAACGAGATGCTCGAGGAGATCCGGCAGCAGGAGGCCGAACTCCGGGCGGCCCGCGACAGGCTGGAGCAGCGTGTCGCGGAGCGTACCGCCCAGCTCCAGGTCGCCAACAAGGAGCTGGAAGCCTTCTCCTACTCCGTGTCCCACGATCTGCGCGCTCCTCTGCGTAGCATCGAGGGCTTCAGCCGTGCGTTGATGGAGGATTGCGCCGACGGTCTCAGCGAGTCAGGTCGGGACTCGCTCCAGCGGATCGTCGGGTCCACCGTCAAGATGGGTCAGCTCATCGACGGACTCCTGAATCTCTCCCGCGTGACGCGCACGGAGGTGCGGGGCCGGAGCGTCGACCTCAGCTCTCTCGCGGGCGAGATATGGGCCGAGCTCAAGGACAGCGAGCGCGACCGTCCGGTGGAGTGCGTGATCGCCGCTGGCGCCATCGCCGAAGGGGATCCGGCGCTCCTGCGCGCCGTGCTCCAGAACCTGCTCGGGAACGCGTGGAAATTCACCCGGAAGCGCACGCCGGCCAGGATCGAATTCGGGTTCGCGGAGGAATCGGGTGAGAGGACGTATTTCGTCAAGGACAATGGCGCCGGCTTCGACATGTCGTATGCGGACAAGCTCTTCGGTGCGTTCCAGCGCCTGCACGGCCAGAATGAATTTCCCGGAATCGGCATCGGTCTGGCGACCGTTCAGCGGATCGTGAGCCGGCACGGGGGCCGCGTGTGGGCCATCGGCGCCCCCGACCAGGGGGCGTCCGTCTACTTCACTCTCGGCAGGGGAGGGGCCAATGGTGGATAAGAGGATCGTTCTGCTCGTGGAGGATAACCCTGATGACGAGGCCCTGACGTTGCGGGCGCTGAAAAAGAACAACATCCTCAACGAGGTGATCGTCGCCCGGGACGGCGCCGAGGCTCTCGAGTACCTTCTGGGCACCAACGGGAAGTCAGGGAAGATCCGGCTCGAACAGCTCGCGGTGGTTCTTCTGGACCTGAAACTGCCCAAGGTGAACGGCCTGGAGGTCCTGCGCCGCGTGCGGGCGGATCCGCGCACGAAGCTCCTTCCGATCGTCGTCCTGACATCGTCCAAGGAGGAGAAGGACCTGGTCAGCGCCTACGACTCCGGCGCCAACAGCTACGTCCAGAAGCCGGTGGAATTCGCGGATTTCGTCAGGGCCGCCGGGCACCTGGGTCTGTACTGGCTGGTGACCAATGCTCCGCCACCCGTGACGAGATAGGCGGCGATGACACGACCTCTTCGCGTCCTGATCCTCGAAGATTCCGACGACGACGCGGCGCTCCTCCTCCGTGAGCTCAGGCGCCAGAACTATGAGCCCGTCTACGCCCGCGCCGACACCGCGAAGGGTATGAACGAAGCCCTGGAACGCGAGACGTGGTCTCTCGTCATCTCCGATTACTCCATGCCGCCGTTCACGGCCATGCAGGCCCTCGAAATCCTCAAGCGGCGAAACCTTGACCTGCCGTTCATCATCGTGTCCGGCACCATCGGCGAGGAGACCGCGGCCATCGCCATGAAGAGCGGCGCGCACGATTTCCTGACCAAGGACAAGCTCACCCGTCTCGGAGCCGCGGTCGAGCGCGAGCTGCGCGACGCGGAGGAGCGCAGGGAGCGCAAGAAGGCCGAAGAGGCGCTACGCCGCAGCGAGGAGCAGCTGCGGCAGTCCCAGAAGGTCGAGGCGATCGGGAGACTGGCGGGGGGCATCGCCCACGACTTCAACAATCTGCTGACGATCATCAACGGCTACACCGAGCTCCTGCTCGCGCGTCTCCCCGGCAACGACAAGATGAGCAGGGACGTCAACGAGATCAGAAAGGCCGGACAGCGGGCCGCCTCTCTGACCCGGCAGCTCCTGGCCTTCAGCCGGAAGCAGATCCTCGAGCCCAAGGTCCTGGATTTGAACGCGATCGTCGTGGAGCTTGAGAAGATGCTGAGACGCCTGATCGGCGAGGACATCAGGCTGACCATCGCGCCGGCGGCCGATCTGCACCGCATCAAGACCGACCCCGGGCAGATCGAGCAGGTGATCATGAACCTGGTCGTCAACGCGCGCGATGCGATGCCCCAGGGCGGCAATCTGACTCTCGAGACGTCCAATGTCGTTCTGGACCAGGCCTACGCCGCCCGTCACGTCGGCGTCCGCCCGGGCGCCTACGTCATGCTGGCGGTGAGCGACACGGGGTGCGGGATGGACAAGGAGGCGATGGCCCACATCTTCGAGCCGTTCTTCACCACCAAGGCCCCCGGCAAGGGAACGGGTCTGGGGCTCTCGACCGTCTACGGGATCATCAAGCAGAGCGGCGGCAATGTCTGGGCCTACAGCGAGCCGGGGCGCGGCACCACGTTCAAGATCTATCTGCCTCAGGTCGAAGGGGTCGTCGACAGACCACCGCGCGACGGCCCGCGTACGGTCATCCCCAGAGGCTCGGAGACCATTCTGCTCGCCGAGGACCAGAAGGAGCTCAGGGAGCTCATCCGCCAGATGCTCGAGATGAACGGCTACACCGTGATCGCGGCCTCTGACGGTCTCGAGGCCATCGAGATCTGCAAGCGGCACGAGGCTCCCATCCATCTGATGCTGAGCGACGTCGTGATGCCGCAGATGGGCGGCCGCGAGCTGGCCCAGCGTCTCGCGACCGTCCGCCCGGACATGAAAGTGCTGTACATGTCCGGCTACACGAGCAACGCGATCGTCCATCATGGGATTCTCGACCCCGGGACGCTGTTCATCCAGAAGCCGTTCACCCCCGACAGCCTGGCGCGCAAAGTGCGGGAGGTCCTGGATGCAGACGGGCAAGCCCCGGTCGAGGCGGGCCCCACCCTCCGCTCACAGCAGGGATGAGGGTGATCGTGCCGCCGCGCAGAAGGAACGCCCCCTTGCGAGCGGCGCATTATCCTACAATCGGTCCTGCCCGGGCGGTCACCGCCGGGGCACGTTCGAGGAGGGCGGATGGTCAAAGAGTCCTCGCTCATCCGGGTCATGGGCGTCTGGGGTCTGGCCGCCAGCATCATCAACGTCACCGTCGGGGGCGGCATCTTCCGCCTGCCCGCGGCGGCCGCCGCCTCGCTCGGCGCGGGCGCGCCCATCGCCTACCTGGTGTGCGCGGCGTCGATGGGGTTGATCGCCCTCTGCTTCGCGGAGGCGGGGAGCCGAGTCGCGATGACGGGCGGCCCGTACGCGTACGTCGAGGTCGCATTCGGCCGGTTCGCGGGATTCCTCGCCGGAGTGCTCGTCTGGCTCCTCGGCACCCTGGCCGTCGCCGCGGTCTCGACGATTTTCGCCGACTCCGTCGGCGCGCTCGCGCCGCGCCTTGACGGCGCGGCTCCGCGCGCCTTTCTTCTCGTCGCCATCTTCCTCCTCCTCGCAGGCGTCAACATCCGCGGCGTCCGGCAGGGAGTCATTCTGAACGTCGTCGCGACCGTGGCCAAGCTCCTGCCGCTCCTCCTGCTGATCGCCGCCGGACTGCTCGTCATCCGGCCGGGGAACCTTGCGTGGACGGAGGGTCCGCCGGCTGGCGCCGTCGCGCGCACCTCGATCCTCCTCATCTTCGCCTTCAGCGGAATCGAGAGCGCCCTGGTGCCGAGCGGCGAAATCAAGGATGTCGGAAGGACGGTGCCGCGCGCGATCTTCGTCGCGATGATCGCGATCACCCTGCTCTACCTTGCGCTCCAATCGGTCGCCCAGGGAGTGCTCGGATCCGACCTGGGGTCACAGCGCGCGCCTCTGGCCGAGGCGGCGGCGCGGGTGTTCGGGCCCTGGGGCCGGACCCTGTTGCTCGTCGGCGCGACGGTGTCGATGTTCGGCTATGTCAGCGGGATGACCCTGGCCGTTCCGCGCGCCCTCTTCGCGTTCGGGCGCGACGGCTTCCTGCCCCGCCAGGTCGGCGCGATCCATCCCCGCTTCCGCACGCCGCACGTGGCCATCGCCCTGCAAAGCGCGATCATCTGCGCGCTCGCGATCACCAACGGCTTCGAGAAGCTGGCCATTCTCGCGAACCTCGCGACCCTCATCTTGTACGGAGCGTGCTGTCTCGCGGCGTGGGAGCTCAGACGCCGCGGCGTTCAGACGGGCGGCCCGCCCCTCCGGGTGCGGGGCTCCGGTCCGATACCCTTGGTGGCCTGTGGGGCCATCCTCTGGCTGCTCACGAGCGTCACGCGGCAGGAGTGGGCGGTGGCCGCCGGGGTCATCGCCGTCGCCTCCCTTGTCTTCCTGGCGACCAGCGGCCGGCGGGCCGGAGCAAGGATGACGGCCCCGGACGCGTGAGACATTCGCGGCTCGAACCGCCCGCCACATCAGGGTTTCCCCCGGGTCCCCTCACCGGAATTCCTCCCGCGTAAAAGCGGCGATCCACCCGATTCTCGTGGGGCCGCTCCCGCCGTACTTTGTACGCGTTCAAAGGGCAGCCGCAGTTTCAACGACACGGGAGGTGGCTATGAGCCATGGATTTCGGATGCTTCGCGGGCGGGTCACCCTGGGATTGATGGCGGCCGGTCTTCTGGGCCTGCCGTCGACGGTTGCCGCGCAGTCCGCCACCCAGGCGAAGGCGGTGCAGGCGACCGTGGCCGGTCCGACGGTGCTCGGGATCACCCTGCCCGGGACGACGACGGTGCTTGCGGACACCGGCCCTCTGTCGCGCGGGGCCACCGACGCGCTCGAGGCATCGTCGGTCGCAGCCAGCGTTCCGTCCCTGCTGTCCGGGGATTCGCTGCACGCGACGGTCATCGGCCTGCCTGACGAGGCGGCTTCGGAGGCGTCTCTGGGGAGCCTGGACCTGGCCGTGGCCGGCAACAGCATCTCGGCCGGTTTCATCATGGCGCGGGCGCTGGCCGTCACCGGCGCCGGCGGGTCCGGCGATTCGGAGATCGACGGTCTGTCGATCAACGGAGTCAGCGTCCCGGTGACCGGGGCGCCGAACCAGACCATCCCCCTCGCCGGGGGCGTCGTGATTCTCAACGAGCAACGGACGGACGCGGGCGGCGCTCTGGTCAACGCGCTGCACGTGATCGTCAACGGCATCGCCGACGTCGTGGTCGCGTCCGCCAGCGCCGCGACTCCGTAGGCATCCAAAGAGACTGCCAAAAAGGAGAGCCATGCGCACACATCTTCTCATCCTGATCACGGCGCTTCTGCTGCTGGCCGCCGGTCCCGCGGGTGCCTGGTCCACGAACGAGGTCCCGTGCGACTTCGTGACGGGCGGCGGATTCATCGTCCACCACGGAGCCAAGGCCAACTTCGGTGTCGCGGGCGGAGTCAAGAACGGCCGCTTCTGGGGCCATCTCGAGTACAACGACCACAGCACGTCTCCGCCGTTGAGGGTCCACGGGACGAGCGTCGAGAGCTACTTCTACATCGACGAGAACACCCGTTACATGCAGGGCACCTGCA
>QHXX01000049.1 GCA_003223135.1 Acidobacteriota bacterium
CTGGGGTGACGGGGCGGCAACCCTGTTCCCGGCTCCATCGAGCGCTCCGCGATCGGCATGGTGTTGACGGGCGATTCCCCCACGGTCTGCGGTCGAAAGAGGTGCTTTGATTTTATGATCTCCGCGACCGGTCGTGGGACCATGGCCTCCCACGAAGGATCGTCTCTTTGGATGCGTGCCAGGACATCGGGTGTGCGGATTGAAAGGTAAGACTCATCGTAAGAGTGAATGGGTTCGATACGGCCAATCTCACGCAGCAGGTGGTACAGGTGATGCCACGGCGCCGCTGGTCGAGCGGTCTCAATTGTCTGGATCTGGCCCGTGATCGGATCCCGGGTCGGGTAGACGAACATTTTCACGGAACGTTTGAACAATCGCCCCACCGACTCCAGCACGCCGCCCGGCAAGTTCGTGTAGTAGTTCTCGTCGGCGACCTGCCGGACGGTCGGCAGCCCGACCGCGATGCCAATCAGACCGTCGGTATAACCGGCGAGGTATTCGGCGAGCTGGTAATAGGGCTCGAATCTCGAGATGAGCACGTCGAAGCCCAGTGTCCTGAGAATATCCGCACGTGCAAGGAAGTCCTCGTGTCCGGCATCCTGCCCCGGATTGAGGCTGCGCAAGGTCATCTCCGCCAGCACCACCGGTGATTGCCCGCGCACGAACGGCTCTTCGAGAAACTGCTCCAACGCCCTTTCGAGCAGGTCGAGTGTCAGCTTGGTCGCGGGCCGGAAGCTGCCGCGCTCAACCAGGATGGGTTTCCTGTACAGAACCTCGGACGGCTGCACGACCTCGCCTTTCGCGGTGAACATCGCGGCATCGGTCAGCCCTCGCTCCACGAGCTGCAGGCTCATCAGCCGGTTGTCCACATCGGAAAAGGCCGGTCCCGAAAACTTGATCATGTCGATCTCGACGCGCTCCCGCGAGAGGTCGTCCATCAGCGAGGCGATGAGTCCCAGAGGGTCGTCGCGCAGGAACAGGGCTGCGTGAATCAGGTTGACTCCGAGCACGCCCAGGGCCTCCTGCTCGCGCGCGGCCGTCGAGTCAACGAGGTGGGCATGGACGATGATCTCCGACGGCTCATCGTGTGGCCGGGCCTGGAATCGGATACCGAGCCAACCGCGCCCGTTCCTCGAATTGTGAAAGCTGCGCGTGGCCACGGTGTCCGCGAAGGCGAAGAAGCACCTGGTGTCTCCGTGCTTCTGCCGCAGCCGCTCCCGCAATTCCGCAAACTCCATTTCCAGCATGGCCTCGAGGCGCTGCCGGCTGACGTACTGCTTGGCAGGTCCATAGAGTCCGTCGCTCACCGCCGTGTCGTAAGCGGAAATGGTTTTAGCCACGGTCCCGGCGGCACCACCGACGGAAAAGAACCAGCGGGCGACCTCCTGGCCGCCGCCGATCTCGGCGAATGTGCCATATTTCGTGGCATCGAGGTTCAGCGCCAGCGCCTTCTGGCGCGTGCTGGAAGCCGTGCTCTCCATGATGGCTCGTCCCCTTCCTTCTTCAACGCTAGCTTATCGCATCAGTGACCGGGTCGGACCGGCTCCACGGCGAGGAGCGCCTCGCACTGTCCGGTGATCGCGTCCAGAACACCCTTGGGACCGCAGACTTCCTCGAGAAGGTCGCGGGACAGGAAGAGGTCTCCCAGGCGGGGCAGGTCCGGCGCCGCCGTCGCGCTGCCGGGGCTGGCCTGCTCCAGGATGCGCCGCAGGGTCCCGCGCGCGAGGATCAGCTCCTCTCCGGCCGCGCTGCCGGACAGCCCGGCCTCGTCCGCGGTCGCCCCGAGGCTCCTGCAGATCTGCGTCACGATGAACTCGACGAACGGGATCGCCACGGCGCCGTCAGAGCGCTTCACCGACCACAGCGGGACTGTGTCGAGCTCGGGCACATCGATACCGAGTGCTACCCTCTCGGCACGCAGCGAAAGCGGCAGGGGGTCGGGCAGGAGCGCCTGACGGTATCCCGTCTCCAGGAGGTCCATGAAGTAACGCAATCGGCGGACATGCAGCTCGAGAGGAGAGTGTGCCCGGTTCCCCCACTCAATGTCGAACCCGAGTTTGGCTGAACGGACCTTACCGGACTCCGAATCGCGCCTTGAACTTTCTGGCGCGGCATGGCGCATGGGCTTTCTCCTATTGTTGATCGGTTCGCAATTTTGGTCGGCCACGCCCCCGACCTCCCATCCCCAGGTGCGACCGCCGGAGAGATCGGAGGGCGTGGCTGCCATGCATCCTCGCTCGCGGGCGAGGATCAGAACTTCCATCCCACGCCGGCCGTCGTCTCGACGGTGCTCAAGGAATCGTCGAATTTCTCGAGCAGGCTGTCGATGTACCGATAACGGGCCTCGGCACGGATCATGAAAGCCTTGGTGGGGAAGAACTTCACGCCGACTCCGGCGTTGAGGGTGAAGCTGCCGCCGTCGTCGATGCTGACCGGCTGGCCCTTGACTGTCCCCTGAATCGGATCGTCGAGGTTCGCGATGGCATACCCCACGCCGGCGACCAGGTAGCCGACGGTGCGTGCCTTGGGTGTGAAGTGCCACACCGCGTCCACGTCCAGGACCCCCAGGCCGAGGCCGATGTCTCCCCCGGGAACGTTCGTCGCGGAGTTTTTGCTGTACCCGGTCGAGATCTCGAGACCCCAGGATTCGGTGAAGTTGCGGCCGTACCGAATGCCGTAGGTGAAGTCGTCGTCGAGCTTGGGCAGGTCGCCGGAGACCTTCTCTTTGGTCAGATTGTCGCCGAAGAGCTCGCCGGCATAGACATGCAGTTCGTTCGTGTCGGCCTGTATCTGCGCGCGGGCCGGTCCCGAGCCCATCACGAGCGCTCCCAGAATCCCCAGACCCGCTACGGCTGTTTTCATCGTCATCGGATCCTCCTTCCTCAAAGTGGGCTTCGTTGATTCGATCGGTTCAACTCTGTTGCTCTTGTTGTCACTCCAACGGTCACGTTCCTCCTCTTTCTTCATCGACCGCGCGCTTTACCTCTTCACGACGCGTGCCAGCGCTGCAGGAATCGCCCCCGGGACGGTAAAGCGCTGGCACTGGGTCGGTTATGCGCGCGAGGCACGCGGCTGCGACTGAAGACCCGAGTGTTTGGAATCAGACAGGTGTGGAAAAGTGATCAGCAGCCGCGGTACGAGCACCGGGACAATGGGCTGTCGTACCTAATGCCGCCGAGTCTCGTTAACAGGTCGTCGATAACGGCGGCGAAGAAGGTACACTGACGACACGGTCGGGTGAGCTTGGCCACATCAGCCGGCCCTTTAACCATGCATCAATGATCCGCGCTTTCAGAGCTGTCGTGGCGATCGCCGGGCTCGTCGGCGGGATCGGATTCGTGCGGGCAGGCCTGTGGTTTCTCCGCGATGCGCGGAGCGCCGGGATGGCTGCGGAGGAGATGCCCGTGGAAAGCGTCACCACGCTTCTGCCGGCGGCGATGTACGGGCTGGCCGCCATGGGGCTCGGACTGGGGCTGCTCCTGCTGTTCCTGTCGGGGCGCGAGACGCTTCGATTGTGGCGGTCCCGCCCGCTTCCCCGGTAGAATCGTCCGGAGGATCGGCAGTGCTCAGGGTCTACTATCATCCTCTGTCCACCTTCTCGCAGCGGGTTCGCATTTCGCTGCTCGAAAAGGACATTCCCGCCGAGCTGGTCGAGGTCGACCTGCCGGGGCGCGCCCAGTTCCAACCGGAGTATCTGTCGAAGAACCCGTACGGACGGGTGCCGGCGATCGACGAGGATGGCTGGGCGCTGTACGAATCGACGGCGATCCTGGAATACCTCGAAGCCACCAGGCCGTCGCCGCCGCTCCTGCCGCCCGACCCGCGAGGCCGGGCGCGCGTGGCGATGCACATGAAGTTGTGCGACCTCGAGTTTTCTGGACCGGCCCGGAGCATTCTTGTGCCCAAGCGGTTCCTTCCCAAAGAGCAATGGATCGTCGAGCCGATGGAGAAGGCCAGGGCGAAAATCGACAAGCACCTGTCGATTCTGGAGACGGAGATCCAGGGCAAGGAGTATCTGGCCGGCGACCGGTTCACGCTGGCGGACGTGTGTTACGCGCCGTTCCTGCAGTTCCTCCCGACTCTGGAGGTGACCCCGGGCCCGGCGATCCGGTCCTGGGCCGGACGCGTCGTTGAGCGCCCCAGCGTCCGGGAGACCAGGCCCGCCCGATGAAGCGACGTGCCGTCCGCCGGGTTCCGCGGATCATCGACCTCCCGGCGTCTTCGGAGCGTCCGCGGGATCGAAATAGCGCGTGTCGGTCGGACCCACGCCGGAGATCTCGACCAGGACCGGCTCGGCGCCGGTCCGGGCAAAATGATTCGCGCCGCCCGGCTCCGAGTAGACGCTGCCGGGCGGCAGGCTCTTCAGCGCCCGCCCATCGAAACGGTCGCCGTATCCAAACTGCCAGGTGCCCGACACGACCGTCGCCATGCGATCGTCACGATGCGAATGCGCCGGGATCGTCGTGTGGGCAGGCACGGACAGCACGATCGTGTAGAAGCCGGCCTTCGATGGATCGCCGGAGAGGACCCTGGTGCTGACACCCGGGAGAAAGGAGCTTCCGATCTGGCCCGAGCCGGTCTGATTCGTGCGGACTTCGTCGGGCGTCAGCCGCATTGGGGGCAGGGCCGAGGAGGCCGCCGTTGAACCAGGCTGCGCGCCCAGGAAGCGCAGCAGCGCGTCGGTGGTCTCCCGCGGATTCTCTTCGAGGACCCAATGTCCCGTGTCGGCCAGGGTCACTGACGTCGCATCCGACGCGACAAGCTTCATCTGCTTGCCGAGCGCGTCTCCGTTCGCCTTGTCTCCGCCGATCGACAGGACCGGCATGGTCAGCTTCGTCCGGGAGAATTGCGCGAAGTCCCGCGCCGCCTGTTGAAAGGAGACGAAATACGCCCACCCGGCTCGCATCCGCCCCGGGCGCGCATAGTCGGCGGCGTAGGCCTGGCGATCGGCCTCGGGAATGGACCGCGCTTTGTCGGCGGCGAAGTCGTTCCAGAAATGCTCAAAGTAGGTTCGCTCGCGCCCTTTGACGAGCGCTTCGGGCGTCGGCCCGTTGAACCGAAAATGCCAGATCGCCGGATTGTTGTAAATGGCCTCCCATCCTTCCACGCCGGGCAGGAACGCGTCCATCAGCACGAGCTTCTCCACCTCGGCGGGAAACTGGGCGGCGTACGCGTAGGCGACCATCAATCCGATGTCGTGCCCCACCACGACCGCCTTGTCGACCCCCAGGCCTTTGACGAGCGCGTGCACGCGGGCCGCCGCGCGCGTCATGTCGAGACCGTCCGCCGGGATGTCGGAGCCGCCGATGCCAGGCAGGTCGGGGGCGATGACGGTGTAGGCCGACGCGAGCCGCGGGATCAACGGCCGCCACATGCGGGAGGTTTCGGCGTAGCCGTGCAGCAGCACGATGGCGGGACCGTGCCCGGCCGTGAGGTACCGCAGCTTAAGCCCATCCGCGACTGCGGTGCGGTCGGCGATCGGCCCGGTTTCCCCGACGGCACCCGGCGCGGCGCCGAAGGCGAGTATCAACACACAGCCACAGAGGTGCTGGCGATTGACCATGAGGTTCCTCTCCTTCAACATGGTGCGGACGTTGTTGCTCAGCGACGACGCGGAAGCGCGGAACAGACCGGATTCTGTGCAGTGATCCGTGTATCCCTGCCTGAGACCTGCAAGGTCCGCACCACCTTGCTCCCGGAGAAACTCTCGGCGACCGCGACGGGCGATAGTGCGCGCGCGACGCAGCGAGCCAATACCGTAACATGGAATGGGGCACTCGCCGGCGGCGGGTCGATCACGATCACAATTCAAGCAGCGCTGAAAGCCGGCCTGGCGGCCGGGAACATGGTGTCGAACCACGCCACGGTTGCGTTCGATGCCGATGGGGACGGCAAGAACGAAAGCAGCGGGTTGAGCAATGATCCGACTCAACCGGGGTCATCGGATCCGACGACTTTCACAGCTGAGTCGCCGGGGAATCACTAGCGAAGGTTGTCGCCGGTCCGCGCACCTCTACGCACTCGACGCCGCCTACGGCGGGGTCGGGCAGGGGAACGGCAGCGGCCTCGGAGTAAGATCGGAGTCGACCCCAGGCGCGCTCTCCCCACACGTCCCTTCTCCCGTGATGACGTAGTAGTACGCCGATCCGACGCGCGGGTTCTCCGGGTCGACGGAGACGAGCGCTCCGTCGCCGGCGGCGTCGTCGCTTTCGAAGCACGCGTGGTCGTACGGTGGCGTACGGCTCCCCAGGCCCGCCGCGGGTATCGTCCCCCGGTAGGTGTTCCAGTGGCTCGCGTCCGGTGTCGGCGACCAGGACATCTTGTCGTTGCTGAGCATCACGTGTCC
Organism: Acidobacteriota bacterium; assembly: GCA_003223135.1. Taxonomy (GTDB): domain Bacteria; phylum Acidobacteriota; class Polarisedimenticolia; order Gp22-AA2; family Gp22-AA2; genus Gp22-AA3. Next base: position 6,347 of record QHXX01000049.1, read on the forward strand.
CGTCACCAGGCTCAACGGCAGGCGCGGGTTCCTGCAGGCGCCGGTCGCTTCGTCGCAGACGTCGGCGGTACAGACATCGCCGTCGCTGCAATTCACGGGCGACCCGATACACGCCGGCGCGCCCGTGGCGTCGCGACCACACGCGTCGCCGACGGTGCACAGGCTACCGTCTTCACAGGCGATGCCGAAGACGGGATCGGCACGGCAGAGCCCGTTCGCACAGGAGTCCACGGTGCACGGATTGCCGTCGTTGCAGTCGAGGACCTGGTTGAGACAGGCCCCCGTCGCGGGGTCGCAGGCGTCGACCGTGCACGGGTCGGTGTCCGCGCAGGCCGGCGATCCCTGGCACGAGGGGGCGTTGGTCCCCGGAGTCTGGACGCAGAGATCATGCGAGGTGCACAGGCTCCCGTCGTCGCACGCCTGCCCCGCGAGCGTGTCGAACCGGCATTGCCCCGTCGTGGCGACGCACGAGTCGCGGGTGCAGACGTTGCCGTCGTCGCAGGCGACGGGCGGGTTGAGGCACCGCCCCGTCAGCGGATCACAGACATCGTCGGTGCAAAGGTTCTGATCATTGCAGGTGACCCGAGTTCCGCAGATGCCGTTCGTGCAGGTGGCGCCGACGGTGCACAGGTCGCCGTCCTGGCAGGGCAGGCCGTCGGGCTCGGGCGTCGTCTTGCACTGACCCGTCTGCGTGTTGCAGGTATCGCGGGTGCACGGATTGCCGTCGTCGCAATCGAGGTCGGTGAAGCACACCTCCTCGGGTGCGAGCGAGATGCCGACCTGCGGGTCCTCCAGGCACACCTCCACCTCGGTGGGCAGGACCGTGACGACGGAATGGCCGTTGCCGTGCCGGTTGACGTCGCGCGGGTTCACGTCGGCCGGGCAGTTCGGGTTCGGCCCGGGGATGCCCGGGGCCTGGAACGCGGCCTCCACCGCCTGGGCGATGTCGTTGGCCGAGCCCCCGGGCGGAAGGGGGACCCTGATGGCGCAATTGCCGAGGCCGCTGCGCTCGCGGAGCTCGATGGCTCCGCCTGCCGCGCCCCCGGCGGCGGTCTCAAAGCGGGCGCGCATGATGCGTACCTGGTTGCCGACCGGGATGCCGAGCTTGTTCATGCTGAAGCAGATTCCGGTGGCCTGTCCGGGCGCGGCGTGCAGGGAGGGCACGAGCTGCCCTCCTGTCAGCCCCGGCGCCAGCAGTTTCAGGTTGTCCTCGCCCGGAAAGAGGTCCTCCTCCTCCGTCGGGATCGCGGGCAGGATCTCGGCGCTCACTCCCTTGGCGATGCAGATCGCGCTGGCGTTGACCGCGTCACGCGCTTTCTTGAGGACGTCAGGGGGCGTGTCGGTCGCCGCGATCGGCACATTCACGGAGCACAGCGTTTCGCTCGTTCCGTTCCCCGTCTGCAGGGTGGGAAGCAGCTGGAACGCGCCGGCGGGCAGGGCCTGGGGAGAGACCTCCTCGCCGCTCGCGGCCAGGAAACCGCCCAGCCCGGTCAGACTGATCCAGGAGCTGGGAGGGCTGGTGACAGGCGGGCAGCCGGTGATCAGGTCGATGCCGACCTGCGGGCCGCAAATGGCGATCACCGCGGCCACCTTGTTGCCCGGCTGGTTGCACGAGGCGATACTCGCGCCGCCGACGCATTGTCCGTTGAGGCAGGCCCACGCCACCGGCTTGCCGTTCCAGAAGCCGCCCTTCGTCGTCACCAGCACCCCGCCGGCGTCGGTCTTGATGGTGCCGCCGATGGCGTCGACCGTGCCCGAGGCGCACACGGTGCTGTTCTGCCGGAGGATCTTGAGGGTACAGTTCTGGTTCGACAGGAAGCCGCTCCCGTAGACGGGGATGTCCCAGATCTGGTCGTCCACCCAGCCCTCGAAGTTGCTGAGGAACGGGCTGGTGAGGATGAAGGCGCCGCGGCCGTGCGTCCCCGCGAACACCCGCCCGCGCGATTCATCCATGGAGATCTCGAAGACCGGAACCCGCGGCAGGCCGGTGCTGTGGCGGAACCAGCTGCCGCCGCTCGTGTGGCTCTTGTAGATCCCGATGTCGGTGCCCAGCCAGAGGCGGGTCGGTGCGCTCGGCTCGACGAGGATGGTGTTGGCCGGGACGCCATTGAGATCGCCATGGGGAGCGGTCGCGGTCCAGCTCACCCCGCCGTTGGTGGTCTTGTAGACGTGGATGCCCGCAAAGAATCCGGAGAGCGTCGCATAGGCGAGGTCGGGATTGCCAGGATCCACCGCGATCCAGGTGATCGGCGCTGCGGGAAGCCCGCTGTCTGTCTCCGACCAGCAACAGCCGATCCCGGGGCAGGCGTTGGCGCAGGCGGAGTTGGTGACGAACACCTTGCCGCTGTAGTAGCCGACATAGATGCGATTGGGATTGTTCGGGGCCACGGCGATGGCCGTGATGACGTCCTGTCCGAACAAGATATCGTCGGTCGTCGGCGTCGTGCTGAGAACCGGGCTCACGGCGCTCCAGTTCGCCGCGTCGTTCGTGCTCTTGAACAGCCGGTTGGTCCCGAAGTAGAGGGGATGAGGCGCCGACCGGTCCTGGATGAACGGCGAATAAAAGGAGCGCGGGTCGGTGGTGTTGAGGCCGGCGTTGATCGCGTCGCCGAAGGAGGCGCCCCCGTCGCTCGAGCGCGTCGGAACGACGCTGAAAGGATTGGGCACGTTGGTCGTCACATACATGCGCATGACGTTGTCCAGATCCATGATGGAGAATCCGCCGTCGCCGCAGCACGGCAGGGTTTCCCAGCCGCTGAGGCCGGTCCACATCTGACCGGTGTTGTCCTGGGCCCCGCCGATCACGCGCGCCGTCAGCGGCGAGGACGCGATCGACTGGAAGCCGATGCTCTGGATATTGCCGTTGCGCGGCGTCCAGGTGTTGCCACCGTCCGCCGAGGTGACGATGCCGCCGTCGTTGACGTTGTAGGCCCGGCTGGCGTCGGTCTGGTGGAAGATCACGGAGTGATGGTCGAAGTGCGTCGAGACTCCACCCAGGGTATTGGTGTCGGTGAGGGACCAGGTCGCGCCGCTGTTGATCGACTTGCACAGGCGGATGCCGCCCAAAAAGAGGGTCGTCGAGGTCGTGGGGTGGACCGTCAGGACGTGCGTATAGCGGGTGTACCCGTTCGGGCAGTTGCTGGTCTCGAGCTCGGTCCCCACGTAGGTCTGCGTCCAGCTCGACCCGCCGTCCGTCGACTTGTAGACGTCGGGCGAGCAGGCGTCCAGGAGCCTGTTGGGGCAGTGGCCGAAGGAGGCGTAGAGGATGTCGGGGTTGGTGCGGAAGAGGGCGATCTCCACGTGATCGAATGTGGTGTTGTTCACATTCGGCAGGCCGTTGACGTTGGGGCACCCCCCGGGCTTCGGCACACCCTTGTTCAGCGGGCACCAGTTGGCGCCGCCGTCCGTGCTCTTGAAGATCCCCCGCCCCAGGTATCCGGCGTAGAGAACCATGCTGTTGGTGGGATGCATCTCGAGATCGGTCGGGCGGTACCCGTCCGCGCCGGGGATCGTCAGCTTGCTCCAGCTGTTGCCGTTCGTGCTGGATTTGTACACGCCGTACCCGCCCGGAGTCGGCTCCGGGGCGGTGACGGTCGACTCGGAAGCGGAGGCCGTGACGCCGCTGGAGAGGGTGAGATAGATGATCTGGGCGCTTCCCGAAGTGGTGGGATCGAGGACGACGTTGTAGATGGAACCGTGCTTGAAGCTGTAGGGCGTGCCGGTCTTGTTGCTCCAGAACACGTCCGGCCCATCGACCGATCCCACCAGGAGTCCCTTGCCATAAAAGGTGTCACGCCGGATCGCGTTCTCGCCCGTGCCGGCGTAGATCGAGGTGCAGCCGTTGACGCCGCATCCCGCCAGGGCCAGCGACCCGATCGCCAGCGACGGCTGGTCGTCGGACTTCGGCGCCCAGGTCGATCCGCCGTCGGTGGAGTGCCACACGCCCCCCTGGGAGGTTCCCAGCCAGATGTCATTGGCGTTGGCGGGATTGGCCGCCACGGCCGTCGCCCTGCCGCTGATCCCTCCGGGAAAGGAGCCGAAGTGGCCGGGGGCCGGTCCGATCGGAAACCAATTGATGCCCTCGATGGCCGCACGGTACTGCGCCGTCCATGCGAGAGCGAGCAGAAAAATACCGAGAAGGGCCGCTAGGAACCGAAGATTTCGCGGGGGCATGGTCGTCCTCCCTTCGGCGGAAAAAAGATGTTCGTTAAGTTGCACGCACGATTCCACAGGTCGGGCGGCCAGTCAAGCACTTTGATTCTGTTTTGTCTTCCGGCCTCGCCGCAACAACTTGCGTCCTCGAACAGAGATAGACTGGTGTGACAAGGAGGACACGATGAAAACCTGGAAGCCGTCCCTGGCGGCCGTCGCGGCATTCGTTCTGGGAGCGGCTGTCGCCCACGTTGTGGCGGGCGGGCCGAGCCTCACGTCCGCGACCTTCGAAGGCAAGAGCGCCAAGGAAGCCGCCGCGGCGGTGCTCACGGTGGCCGAGGCGCAGGCCGGGAGCGGCACCTGGGAGCTGATCGCCGTCGGTCGCGTCTACTACCTGTCGGGAGACAAGACCAAAGGGCAGCAGCTGTTCGACAAGGCCACATCTCTCAAGTCAGGTCCTTCCGAATGGCGGCGGATCGGCAAAGTGTTCGCGGAAGCCGGGGAATTCGACAAAGCCGAGTCCGCGCTGCAGAAGGCGGTGACTGCGAAGTCGGAAGACACCTCACTGGCGGAGCTGGCGGCAATGCTGAACTTGAACGGGAAGAGAGCCCAGGCCGAGGAGACGTTCAAGCAGTCGATCGCGAAGGACCCGGGCGACGTCTGGAATAACATCACAATGGCCGGCTCTTATGTCGGGGTCAGTCCTCACTGAGCCCGAGTCGACCCGTGGCGTCATCGGCGCCCGGAGCGCGCGCCTCGCGCCCCTGCACGAGGGATAAGGTCAAGGTCGAGGGGCACGCAGACGAGGTCGCTGCGGCCGTGAAAGAACTAGGATAGCCGCCGGGGAACGCCCCGGCGCTATATCATCGCCGCAAATACGACCTTGCAGATGTAGAGGGACACGACGAACACGATCGGCACGGCCGGTGCGGCCGCGCGCTCGGTCAGGCCACCGAGCCGCGTCAATCCCGCGAACAACATCAGCACGAAATACGTCGCCGCGAACAGCATCAGCAGCATGCTGAGCTCATAGTTGCCGACTCCAAGGAAGCTCGAGAGCAGCAGCGCGATACCGAGCGGCGTCAGCGCCGCGCCAACCGTGAAGAGGTCGGCGGCCAGCGGACCTTTGCCCGACAGCACCTTCCGGGCGCCGAAGCTCGCGCCCACCATCGCCGCCGGCAGGACGAGCATGCTGATGAAGGCGCGAAGGAACAACGTAAAGCTGTTCGGCTTCTCCACTCCCATCATCATGCCGAACAGCATCATCAGCCGCTCCGAGCCGATCGCCACGCCGAGGGCGCCGACGAGCGCGAAGATGACGCAGAGGGCCGCACCGGCGCCCAGCGCTCGTGCGGGACCAAGGGCTGAGTATGCGGGCTCGAGACCACCGACGGGATTGAGTGCGAGCGACGAGACCGCACCGAGCGCATCCTTCGCAGACGCGCCGATTTGCTGGCCGACATTGTTGCTCATCAGGCTCCTCCAGGCGGCGCTCGAATGATCAGCGCGGGCAGGCGGACGCTACGCCTGATCGAGGTGCAAGTCAACAAAAAGGGCAGAGGGAGGTTCCCTCTGCCCTCTGCTTCTGCCCTCTGCCCTTAATTTATGTTGTCTGAGTTACGCGAGTCGGACGTTCTCGCCTCGCGGACCCTTGGGTCCCTGCCCCGCATCGAACGTCACGGCCTGGCCTTCGCGCAGGTCCTGGAATGACGCCCCGGTGCACGCGGACTGATGGAAGAAGTATTCATTTCCATCCTCAGCCGCAATGAACCCGAATCCCTTGTCACTAACGAGTTGCTTAACTGTGCCTTTCATCGGTCGCATCACAATGGCCGGCTCTTATGTCGGGGTCAGTCCTCACTGAGCCCGAGTCGACCCGTGGCGTCATTCGGCGCCCGGAGCGCGCGCCTCGCGCCCCTGGACGACGATCTCCTCGTCCAGGGCCAGCCGGTATTCCTCCTCGGTCAGGGCATCCGCGGAACGCAGCTTCGCGAGCAGGGCGTCCACGAGCTTGCGGAGGCCGGGCCCGGGCGTGCCGAGGGCAAAGGAGCTCTGGTACTTCACGGGTCCGGGGATCAGCGAAACCAGGAACGCCATCTGGGCCGGCGTCAAAGCTTGAGGCTCCCGGCCGAAGTAGGTACGGGCGGCGGGCCTAAGGCCGAAGAGACCCGGGCCCCATTGAATGACGTTCAGGTAGATCTCGAGGATGCGGTTCTTGCCGAGGGCCGACTCCAGCAGCAGCGTGAGCGACAGCTCCTGGAGCTTCCGCCCGAAGTTCTTCTCGGGCGACAGGAACAGGTTCTTGGCGAGCTGCTGCGTGATCGTCGAAGCGCCGCGCGCGGCGCCGCCCCGGGCCCAGTCGGTCAAAAGCGCCGCGGGCATCTCTCTGAAGTCGATGCCGGAATGGGTGTAGAAGCCGGCATCCTCGCCCAAAAGGAGCGTGCGCAGAAAGAGCGGCGGCACCGCGGCGAGCGGGATGAAGTCGGGTGACGCGGGCGAGACGTCGATCGCCCGGACGGCGCCCGAGCCCAGGCCGACCTCATGGACGAAGTCTCCCCGGAGCCTCTCGATGGCGGACGGCAGGCGCCGCGGCGGCATGAAGTCGAGCCGCTGTTTCACCACGAAGGACGCCGGGTCCGAGAGCCGGCCCTGCGCGCGGATGGCGAGCGAGGCCGAGCCCAGGTCGTCGCCGTGCCCGGCGACGGCCGCGGGGCCGAGCTTCTCCGGGGCCTCGAGACCCGAGGTGCGCAACAGGCGCGCGAAGTCCACGCGGTCCACGTCGAGCGACAGGTCCACGCCCGGGTCCGTGTCGAGATCGCGAACGACGAGCGTGCCCGAGAGCGCAGCTCCGGCGATCGTGGCACGCCAGCGTGGAACCTCCAGGGCACCTTCCGCCCGGCTCCAGAAGCCGGCCACCTGCACGGCCAGCTCCGTGGGCTCACCGAGCTCCTGGTGCTCCGATCCGTCGCCCGCGAGGGCCGGCAGGCGGGCGGAGCGCGCGGCCATGTCCAGGTCGAAGGAATCGACGCCGGCCGACGTGCTCAGCGTCAGCGAGCCGCGGATCGTCCCGCCGTCGAGCAGGGGCCGGTCGAACCGTCGCACGTCGAGGAGGCGGCCCAGCGGCAGATCGTGGGCCTCGATCACCCACGCGCTCCCGTCGGGGTCGGCGGTCCGGCTCAGGATCAGCCCGGCCTGGGGCTGCCGTAGCGCGACACGCAAGGGGTCATGGGTGACGCCGACGACGTCCCAGGTGGTGGACTCCGCCGCGACCATCAGCCCCGCAGGCCCTTGGAGACCGGCGTGACTCACGCTGAGCCGCGTCCGGCCGGACCACCAGGCCTCGACCGTGTCGGCGCTCAGCCGCCAGCGTCCCGGCTTCTCAAGAGCGACGCCGGTCAGCCGGAGCGGAGGCCAGGGGCCGATGCGCACGGTGTCGATCCGGACCAGGAGGCCATGCCGCGCGGCCTCGGCCTCGATCCGCGAGCGGACGGCGCGCGCGAGCAGCGGCCGGGCCGCAAGCGCTCCGAGGCCCAGCGCCAGCGCAGCAACCACGGCAGCGATCAGCCGGCGTCGTCGGGGGCGAATCGCGGACACGATCCTAGGATAGGGGCTACTCTCAGCCTCTGTCCACCTTCTGGCAACGGGTCCGCATCGCGCGTTGACAGCGCACCGGTCTGGTCGTAGGATTTCGGCATAGATTCACAGGACGTTCCCGGGGACCGCCCGTCCCGCAAGAGGTGCCCATGAGCCTCCAACGAGCCGCAATTGCCGTCGCCGTTCTGTCTTTCTCACTCCTGGCACCGGCGAGCGTGACCCAGGTGTTCGCCGGCAGAAGGGGCCCGCAGCAGTTCGGAGAGGTCAAGCCGGACAAGGCGCTGGTCTATTTCATCAGAACCTCCCGGTTCAACGGCAGCGCGAGGACACAGTACCTTTACGCCGACCAGACGTTTCTGGGCGTGGTCAGGAACGGCTCGTACAGCTTCGCCTACGTGGATCCCGGGGAGCACCTGCTCTGGACGAACTGGACCCGGGTCACCAAGGAGGTCGAGCTCGTCGCCGGGCAGACCTACTACGTCGATGTATGGCTGACCATTTCCCTCGTCGACGAGGCCCGAGGCAAGGCGCTCATCGAGGAGGTCGGCGACTTCGTGACGCCGACCGAAGGCGACATGACCAACGCCGCCTCCCAAATCGAGAACCGCTACGAGCGCGCCAAAAAGAAAGAGGCCCGGAAGGAGAAGGCCGAGGTAGCGCCCGCCGCTCTCTCCGTCGCCCCTCCGGAAAGCACCGAGGGAATGCTGCAGGTGCCGGCCAACACCCCGGCCACCCTCGAGCTGCTCGAGAACGTCTGCTCCAGCCTGACGGCCACGGGTGACACCGTCTGGTTCAGGGCGAGCGAGGACGCGGCCGTCGAAGGTGGTGTCTTCCTGAAGAAGGACACGCTGGTCAAAGGGATCGTCCGCGAGGCGGTGCCGGCCCAGGGCGGCGGAAAGGAAGGGGCACTCGAGATCGTCGTCCCCGCTCTGATGGCCCCGGACGGCAGCAGCCTGCCGACGATCGGCCTGATTCTCTCTTCGGGAGAGGAGCGCGGCGACGCCTCCCTCGCGAGCGGCTCGATGTTCGGTGTTCTCGGTGCTCTGGCGGTCAGGGGACGCGAGGCCTATCACTTCGCGGGAGAGAAGTTCAAAGTCTTCACGCGGCAGGTGACCTGGATTCGCCCCGATGGGCGCGCCGGGGAAGCGCCCCTCCCGGCGGAGCCCGTTGCCGCGGGCGACCTGATCCTGAAGGGGCAGGTCCCGGATCCGGTCAAATTCAAGCCGAGGAAAGGGAAGATCAATGAAACCGTGGACATCGATCTCGATTCCTGGACCGAGCCGCGCGAAGTCGTCGTGTTCGCGCTCGGCGGGTCGGAGATCCCGGAGCCGATCAAACCGCGCGAGATCTCGCCCCACGGCAAGGGCTGGCGCTGCACCTTCAAGGGCTGGGATCTCGCGCGCTACATGCGGGAACAGGCCGGGTCGACCGAGGTCCCCGTCAAGATGCGCGGCGCCCTTCAGGATGGCAAGCCGTTCGTCGCGGTGGCGTCGGTGAATTTTTCGGTGGACCGCGAGTAAGGCCCGCGTCCGGAACCTCTACGCCCGCGGCCTACGATCGGATTCAATCCTTCCGCGCGTCCGTCCCGGGCGTGAGCCGGCGGGAGCGCGGCGCCTGCACCCCGGGCACGCCCTCGGCGATCCAGAGAGAGCTGAAGCGTCGCAGGGCCGTGATGGTCAGGTGGCGGCCGTCGGGAGAGAGGCCGAGCGACTCGGTCACGAAATCGCGGGAGAAGCCGGCGAGCCGGCGCTGCGGGGACGGCGTGTCCCGGCCCGGCGTGAAGTCCTGGGAGAGGACCCCCGAGAGACCGGAGGAGTCCGTCCCGATGAAGACCAGACTCCGGCC
>QHXX01000050.1:0-35883 GCA_003223135.1 Acidobacteriota bacterium
CCACGCGCACCCGCGACAGCCCTCCCGATCCGACCGGGACCACCTTGGAGGGAGTCTTGTCGACGACGCCCAACAGGTCGATCACCAGGCGCGAGGGGTTCTTGAGCTCGAAGTGCTCGTGCGCCAGCCCTCCGTCGGCCGTCAGGACCACCGTCTTCTCGTGGTCCTCGCCGCGCGCCTCCACCGACAGCAGGGCGTGGGCCGGTGAACCGGTTGGCGCGGCGCCGCGCACGACCTTCGTGGTCCGCCCCGCCGGCTGGCGTGCCGGCTTCGAGGGACCGGCGGAGCCCGTTTCCGCCGTCCCGGAGGACATCTGGGGAAGAGGCTTCAGCTCCCCCCCACCGGACGTGCCTTCCGTCGTGCCCGTCGTCGCGGACTCGGAGGATGCCGGTGTGGCGGGCAGCGTCTCGATCGGCGCGCCTTCGGCCGGGACCTGGGACGCCAACGCTGCCGTCCCTGTGGCCGGAGCGCCGCCCTCGGCCGGTGTCTCGGCCCCGACGGACGCCGCTCCCGCGGACGCCCCCTCGGCGACCACCGGCGTTTCGGGCGCGTTGCCGCTCTCACCCAGCGACGGGAAGTCGATGACGAGGTCGTGGCCCTCGAGCCTGATGGAGTGCTGCGCCGTGAGGACGTTCTTGAATTCGAATTTCGCGATCTTGCCGCCGTCCACGCTCTCGACGGAGGTGACCCGCACGCCCTCGACTTGTGGCGTGCCGATCCGCACTTCCTGCGACAGCCCCTCGACCTGCACGTCCAGGAGCTCCAGCACCAGGGTACGGGGATCTGGCTGATAGGAGGTGTAGCTGAACGGGTAGTTCCCGTGCAGGACGACCTCGGTGCCCGCCGGCGTCTCCTGGTGGTCAATGGAATTGATGACCACCGCGGACGGCGCGTTGAGCACCGCCTGACCCGGCTCGCTGACGGGCGGATTGCCCGAGCATCGCAGGGCGGCCGCGGCGATCGTGATCAGGATCGCGACCTTCCCGTACCTCATAAGCTACCCTCCTCCGCTGGCGTCAGCTTCTTCGTCACGTCTCTGTACGGCTTGATGCTTCGGGGATCGTTGATGTCCTGCCGGAACACGACCGTGCCGGTCCTTCGGTCGATGCGGGTGATCTTGCCGTCGTAGAGCGTGTCCCCCACCTTCAGGAAGTACCCTTTGTTGTCGCTGCCGTTGAAGAACGCGATGGCGCCCTTCCCCTTCTGGACGATGCCGACCAGGTCCACCTCGGAGATCAGCATTCCGGCGATACCGCGCGGGCGGGGCCCCTTCCCCACCGTGTTCGACGCGTCCACCAGGGATCGGAACGGATCGCGCCGCCCGGCGGGGTCGTAGGTGAAGCCGCGGCCGCTGAGCATCGCTTCGTTGTCCTGCATGATCTTGTTGATGGTCTCCGAGTCCTGCCCGGGGGCCGCCCCGGACGGGGCCGCACCGGCCGCCCCACCGGTCGCCGCGGCCGCGGGGTCATCTGCGAAGGCGCCCGGGGCGCCGACGAGAATCATCCCGAGGACCAGGCAAGCCTTAAGGACGAGACGCTTCTTCACTGGGACGCCCCTGACTGGGGCGCCCCTGGCTTGTCGTCATAGACGAAAGTCGTGGCGGTGAAGGAGGACTTGATCGAGTGCGGGCCCTGCAGCGCGGAGATCACGACGCCGCTCACGTTGATGATGCGCGAGTATTTGCTGATGCGGTCGAAGAAGACCCCGAGGTCGTGGTAGTCGCCCTCGACGTCCATGGCGATCGGGAATTCCTTGTAGAACTCCACCGGCTTGAGCGCCCCGGGGTTGAACTGTTTGAGGTCCAGGTTCGACTGATCGGCCAGGTTCTTCACCCACTTCAGGAGCTCGCCTGTCTCCGGCTCGGTCGGCAGGATCGCGAGCAGGTCGTTCAGCTTGAGCTGCAGGTTTTCGATTTCCTTCTCGAACTCCGGCAGCTTCGCCTCGATCGCCTGCCCCTTGCGGATCTCCGTCTGCAGCGACTCCAGCTCGGCGCGCGAGGCGGCGTTGTGTTTCTCCATTTCCGAGAAGTTCGGGTACGCCATCCAGGCCACGGCGACCAGAGCGATCGCCATGACGGCGACCACCGCGAACTGGCCCCAGAACGGCAACTTCTTGAAGTCCATCGTCGCCCCCTACCCGCCCGAGGGCGGGCTCGCGGCGTTCGCCTCGGCCTGCGCCTCGGGATGCGGCACGAACTGGCAGGTCACGGAGAAGGTCACCCCGACAGGGATGGCGGTAATCGTGCCCAGGACCACGTTGTTGAAGTACCGGGACCCGGTCAGGTTGTTGTAGAAGTTCGAGACCGCGTTGTAGGTCGTGGCCTTCCCCTGGATCACCACGGTCGCGCCCGACTCGTTCATGCTGTCCAGCCACAGGAAGTCGGGGAGCTGCTTGCTGATTTCGTCGAGGAGGTGCACGGGACCGCTCTGGTTGCGCTTCAGCTGGGTGATGAGAGCGATCTTGCGCTCCAGGAGCTCTTTCTTGGCCTTGTACTCCTCGCCCTTCTTGATGATCGCCTGCAGCCGCTGCTTTTCCACCTGGGCCTTGGCGATCTCGGCGCGAAGCATGCGGCTCTCGCTCTCCAGGCTGTACCACCGCCAGCCGATGAACAGCAGCGCCAGGATGACCACGCCGGCCATGAGGACGTTCTGCCCGAGCGTCCCGACGCCCTCGAACCGGGGAGCCTTGGCGACGCGTGCCTTGACCTTCTCCGTTCCCGCGAGGAGGTTGATCTTGATCATCGGGTGTCTCCCGCGCGCCGGGCGGCCAGGCCGACCGCAATCGATACGCTCGAGCCGATCTCATCGACCATATCGGACGAGATGCCCTTGCCGATCTGGACGCGGTTGAAGGGGTTCAGCGCCTCCACCGGAATTCCGAAGCGCTCACCCAGCGCCTCGCGCAGGTGCGGGATGCGCGACGAGCCGCCGGCGATCACCAGGGTCTCGATGTTCTCCCCCGGCGTCGTGTTCTTGAAGAAGTCGATGGTCTTCTGGATTTCGGCGCCGATGAAGTCGTTCACCGAGGCGATGATCGGGTTGACGTTTTCCACCGGGATGCCGTCGACCTCCTCGCCGCGTTTCAGAGACTCGGCCTGCTCGAAGCTCAGGTTCAGCTCCTTGCGGATGGCATCGTTGTAATGGTTGCCGCCCACCGAGATGTCGCGCCAGAAGATCGAGGTCGTGCCCTTCAGGATGGCCACGTTGGTCGTGGAGGCACCGATGTTGACCAGCGCCCGGGCCACGCCGGGATCGGTGTCATAGTTCATCTCGTAGCAGTTCTGCAGGGCGAACACGTCGACGTCGACGACCACCGGATTGCGCCCGGCCTGGCTGACGACGGAGGTGTAGTCGTTGATCTTGTCTTTCTTGGCGGCCACCAGGAGGACGTCCATGTTTCCCTCGCCGCCGCTGGCTCCCTTCAGGACCTGGTAGGCGAGGTTGACGTCCTGCACGTCGAACGGGATGTACTGCTCCGCCTCCCAGGGGATGACCTCCGCCAGCTCCTCTTCCGAAGTCGCGGGAATGGAAATTTTCTTGATGATGACGCTGTGGCCGGAGAGAGCGATGGCGACGTCCGACCCCTTGATCTTGCGCGCCGAGAAGGCGCGCTGCACGGTGTCCACGACCAGCCCGGCGTCCATGATGGCGCCGTCGACAATCGCCTCGGGAGAGAGCCGCTCGAGCGCCAGGTTGAGGAGCTGGTAGCCGCGACCCTTGCCGAGCTCCTTCAGCTCGACGATCTTGACGGCGCTCGATCCGATGTCGAGCCCCACCAGATTTTTCCCCTTCGAAAAGAACACCCTCGGTCTCCTTTAACCTCTGGCGTTTCGTGAGGTTGCCGCGAACCGTGTCGGACGCTCCTTTCCCACGAAAGTCCAATATATTCCGCGACTCCATTTTTGCAAGTTGGGTCTCCGATTTTGGAAATCGCAGAATGGACAATTGCATATGTCTTTGTAAACACATGAAATATGTGGCTATGGGCGGAATTCGAGTGTCCGGCCCGTTCGTAAGGGCTGGGGGTCGTTTGATCGACGGGCGCTCGATGTGGTAGAGTCCGCGCCTTCGCGCTTGTCTCAGGAGGTGGACGACGTGGCCCGTTCCTGTGAGATCTGCGGCAAGGCCCCGGTGCACGGGAGGCAGATCAGCCACGCGCACAATGTCTCGTCGCGCGTTTGGTACCCGAACGTCCAGAGGGTCAAGGTGATCGTGGGGAAGACCCGCCGCCGGCTGAGAGTCTGCACGCGCTGCCTGCGCGCCGGCCGGGTGGTGAAGGCCGCTCCCGCCCGCTCCGGCAGAACCGCTTCCTGACCCTAAAGCGGAGTCCCGCTCAACCCAGAATCGCGATGGCGTCGATCTCGACGCGCGCCCCCTTCGGCAATGCCGCGACCTGGACCGTGGAGCGGGCCGGGCGGTTCTCCCCGAAGTAGCGCGCGTAGACCTCGTTCATCGCCTCGAACTCCTTCAAGCTGGTCAGGTAGACGGTGGTTCTCACGACGCGGTCGAGCCCGGTGCCGGCAGCTTCCAGCACGGCCCTGAGATTTTCCAGGACGCGCGCCACCTCCTCGCGGATCGTCCCCTGCACGAGGGCACCGGTCTTCGGATCGAGCGCAACCTGGCCGGAGAGGAAGAGAAAGCCCGCGGCCGCGGTTCCCTGCGAATAGGGGCCGATGGCACGTGGGGCGTTGTCGGTGCTGACCGTCCTGGCGCTCATGATGCCTCCTGGGAGAGTGGGACGTTCCGGGCGGGGAGCCTAGGCCACCTGCCGCTCCACGTGGTACACGCCGTCAATGCCCTTGACCTTCTCGAGAATCAATTCGAGGTGCTTGAGGTCGGCGATGTCGAGGATCAGGCTGATCTCGCCGCGCCGGTCCTCGAACGTCCGGGCTTCCACGTTCTTGATGTTCGACTTGGCCTCGGCGATGACGGACGTGATCTTCGCAAGCATCCCGGGGCGATCCTCGGAGAACACGGTGATCCGGACCTCGAACCGCGACGCGTCGTCACTCTCCCAGGCCACCTCGATCCGCCGCTCCGGATCGTACAGGAGCTTCTCGAGGTTGGGGCAGCGTTCGCTGTGGACGGTCACCCCGCGCCCGCGGGTGATGTACCCCACGATGGGCTCGCCCCGGATCGGGTTGCAGCAGCGCGCCAGGGAGATGAGCGCGTCGTCCAGGCCGCGCACCGTGACCTTCCTGCCCGACATCCCGAGGGCCTTCTTGACGGCGTGCGCGATCGGGCCCTCGGCCGTCTCATGCACCCTCGCTTGCGGGTCGAGCTTCTGAATCAGGGCTCGCGGGGCGATTTTGCCGTAGCCGACGGCGGCATAGAAGTCGTCCACACTGGCGCACCCCAGCTCGTGCAGCACCGCCAGCAGTCGGGTGCCGTCGCCCTGGTGCTTCCTCAGATTGAAGCGGTATTTCTTGAACTCGCGGTCGCTGACGGTCTTGCCGAGATCGACGCTGCGATTGCGCCGGTCAACGTTGAGCCACTGGCGTATCTTGGCGCGGGCCCTCGGTGTCT
The DNA here is from genome assembly GCA_003223135.1 of Acidobacteriota bacterium. GTDB lineage: Bacteria > Acidobacteriota > Polarisedimenticolia > Gp22-AA2 > Gp22-AA2 > Gp22-AA3. The sequence goes on from QHXX01000050.1 coordinate 5,526, forward strand.
TCGCGGTGGTGAGCCAGTCCTGGCTGGGATGGTGGTTGGGCGAGGTGAGGATCTCGACGATGTCGCCGTTCTTGAGCTCGGTGCGAAGCGGCTGGAGCTTCCCGTTGATGCGCGCCCCCACGCAGCGGTGGCCGACCTCCGTGTGCACGGAATAAGCGAAATCGATGGGGCTGGCGCCGCGCGGGAAGGACTTCACCTGCCCCTGCGGGGTGAAGCAGTAGACTTCCTCGGGGTAGAGGTCGACCTTGACCATGTTGAGGAACTCGCGCGGGTCCTTGAGCTCCTGTTGCCACTCCATGATCTGCCGCAGCCACTGGACGTTGGCGTCGCCGTCCCGCGCCCCCTTCCCCTCCTTGTACTTCCAGTGGGCCGCGATCCCTTCCTCGGCGACGCGGTGCATCTCGTGCGTCCTGATCTGCACCTCGAAGGGAACGCCCTTGTCGCTGATGACCGAAGTGTGCAGAGACTGGTACATGTTCGGCTTCGGCATGGCGATGAAGTCTTTGATGCGGCCGGGCACGGGTCGCCACAGTCCATGAATGATCCCCAGGGCCCCGTAGCAATCCTTCACGCTGCTCGTGAGGATGCGGAAGGCGATGTAGTCGTACACCTCGCCGACCTCGATCCTCTGCCGCTTGATCTTCCGGTAGATGCTGTAGAGGTGCTTGCGCCTGCCGTAGAAGTCGCAGGCGATTCCCGCCTTCTCCAGCTCGGCGCGCAGCGTCCCCTGGATCTCCTTGATGAACTCGTCGGTGATCTTGCGCTTCTCCTCCATCGCCTGCATCAGGCCCTGGTACCCGCCGGGATCGAGGAACTTCAGCGCCAGGTCCTCGAGCTCGTTCTTGATCTTGGCCATGCCCAGGCGATTGGCGATGGGGGCATAGATGTCGAGCGTCTCGCGCGCAATGCGCTCCTGCTGGCGGGGCGACAGGTGCTCGAGGGTGCGCATATTGTGCAGCCGGTCGGCCAGCTTGACAAGGACGACGCGGATATCGTCCACCATCGCCAGCATCATCTTGCGAAAGCTCTCGGCCTGCTGTTGTTCCTTCGAATTGAACGTGATGCGCGAGATCTTGGTCAGCCCCTCGACCACGTGCGCGATGTCCTTGCCGAAGTGTTCCTCGACCGCCTCGCGAGTCGTCAGAGTGTCCTCCAGCACGTCGTGCAGGAGGCCGGCGACGATGCAGGTCAGATCGAGCTTGAGATCGGCGAGGATGAAGGCGACCGACAGAGGGTGCGTCAGATACGGCTCGCCCGACGATCGCGTCTGGCCCTTGTGCTCCTTGGCCGAGAAGACGTAGGCCTTGCGCAGGAGGTCGAGGTCGGCCCCCTTCATGTAGGTCTCGACTTTTTCCTGGATGTCCTCGAAGCGGATCATGGCGGACCGTCGGCGCCTTCGTCCCCGGCCGGGGGCGTGCCACGTCGATCGCGCGGGGGTCGCGCGGGCACGCGGCGCTCACCACGGAGGATCCAGTATAGCAAAAAGCGCGAGGACGCCCTAAAGACCGGCGCGCGCCGCTCTGGGCCGGAGGACGGTTCCCGGGGCCGGCAGGTCGGGAGAATCGGAGCCGTCAGGCCTTGACGTACTTCGAGCCGAAGCGGCGGGCGGCGATGACCAGGAGGGCGGCGGCCACGAAGACAGAGGAGTAGGTGCCGAAACTGACCCCGACAAGCAGTGTGAAGGACATGGGGTTGAGCTTCTCTCCGCCGAACATGAGGAGCGCCACGATGGCGATCAACAGACTCAGGGAGGTGAGCATCGTCCGGCTGAGCGTCTGGTTGACGGAGGCGTTCACCACCTCCTCGAACTCCACCTCACGATACAGCCTCAAGTTCTCGCGAATCCGATCGAAGACCACGATGGTGTCGTTAATCGAGTAACCCAGGATGGTCAGAAGGGCCGCGACCACGGTGAGGGAAAACTCCTTGCCCGTGAGCGCCACCATGCCTGCCGCGATGAACACATCGTGCAGCAGGGCGATGATCGCGGTCACTCCCCACAGCCACTTATGGAAGCGGAACCAGATGTAGAGCAGAATGCCGAGAACCGACAAGAAGATCAGATAGCCGGTATTCACCAGCAGCTCCCGCCCCGCGGTCGGCCCCACGAATTCGACGCTCCGCACCGCAAAGCGGCCGAGGGTGGACTGCGAGGCCAGGAGCGCTGCGGCCTCCTGCGGCACGCCGGGGACCGAAGCGACCTCCTGGAGCGAGCCGAACAGGCCCTTGTGCTCGGTGCGGTAACGTATCAATGCTTCGGCGATCTCTCCCGCCTTCTGCGCCGCCTCACCCGTCGCGGCCGCGGGCTGGAGGTGCTGTGCGAGCCATTCCTGCAGGGTCGCGCGGGAGGCCATGTTCAGATCGATCTTCCCCGCCTGCGCCGCAGCGCGCTCCTCCTTCGACTTGAGGGCCTCTAGGATCTCGCCGCTGATTTCACCCCCTTCGCTTCCCGTCGCAGCGCCCCGTGGGCGCCGCTGCTCGACACGAATCAGGACCTCGTTGTCCACAGCGTCGCCGATGGCCTGGATGCTGATGTCACCGAGCCCGGCCTTCTCGAGCGCGGCGCGCAGCTCCTCGACAGGCGGGTGCTCGCGAAACTTCAGCTGCACCGCGGTCCCACCGGCGAAATCGATGCCGAGATTGAAACCGCGCGTCGCCATCGCCCAGGCCGCGACGGCGATCGACAGGCAGGAGAAGGCGATGAAGTACCACTTTGTGCGGTACATCATCCGGAAGTTCGCGTGCGTGAACACCTGCAGCATGAGGAACCTCAGATACTCAGCCGATCCATCCGCGGTCGCAGCGACAGGACAAGGTCGAACAGCGTGCGCGAGACGAACACGGCGGTGAACAGGTTCGCGAGGATGCCGATGAACAGCGTCAGACCGAACCCCTTCACCGGACCGGTCCCCTTCGCGAGCAGCAGGAATGCCGGGATGAGGGTGGTGACGTTGCTGTCGACGATGGTCGCCAGGGCCTTCTGGAAGCCCGCGCCGATCGCCGCCTTGACCGTGCGGCCCAGCCGCAGTTCCTCGCGCATGCGCTCGAACACCAGGACGTTGGCGTCCACGGCCATGCCGATGGTCAGGGCGATGCCGGCGATGCCCGGGAGGGTCAGTGTCGACCCAAGGTAGGCCATGGCGGCCAGGAGCATGAGAATATTGAGCACCAGGGCGAAAACGGCATTGCCTCCGGACGTGCGGTAGTAGACCAGCATGAACAGAATCACGACCAGCGACCCGACTGCGGATCCCACGATCCCCTGACGCACAGAATCGGCGCCGAGCGAGGGACCGACGGTGCGCTCCTCCAGGATCTCCATTCCCGCGGGCAGCGCCCCGGATCGCAGCTTCAGCGCCAGATCCTCGGCGCTCTCTAGCGTGAAATTGCCGCCCTCGATGACCCCCTGCTCGGCGATGACCGCGTTGATCCTGGGCGCCGAGATGATTTTTCGATCGAGGACGATCGCAAGGAGTTGCCCCTGGTACTTGCGCGTCAGCTCCTGGAAGCGGCGACCGGCTTCGGCGGAGAGAAGGAAGTTCACGGCCGGCGCCCCGAAGCGGTCCTGGTCGCGCCGCGCATTTTTCAAATCGTTCCCGGTAATCGGCGAGTTCTTGGTGACCGGCCAGTAGAGGCGCAGCGCCTTGCCGTCCGCCGTTGTCACGTCCTGCGGCAGAACTTCCACATCGTCCGGCAGCCTGCCGCCGAACATCTGGACGAGCGCGTCCGGGTTGTCGGGGGGGCGGAACTGCTCCGCCACGACACCGGGCGGGACCTTCACCAGCTTCCACTCGAGGAAGGCCGGCGACCCGATCAGATCCTTGACCCTCTCCGGCTCTTCGACACCAGGCAGCTGGATGAGGATCCGATCGGCCCTCGCGCCGCTTCCCTGCCTCTGGATGGTCGGCTCGGCGACGCCGAACTTGTCGACGCGCGTTCGGATCGTCTCGAGCGCCTGCCGGACCGACGAATCGCGGATGGCTGCCTCCTCGTTCGGCTTGAGCTGCAGGCGCAGGCGCCCCGCGCCCGGGGTCGAGATGGAATACTGGCCGAACTGTCTCGTCAGGAGGTCCCGGATCTCGCCGACGCGAGCCGCGTCGACTCCCTCGAGGAGGATGGCGTTCATGCCATCGGCGGAAATCTTCGCCGGCGCCAGACCCTTTTCTCCGAGGGCCGAGCGGATCTTCTCCTGCGCCAGGTCGATCTCGGCCTTCACCGCGTCGTCCGTCTTGACCCGCATGACCATGTGGATGCCGCCCTTGAGATCAAGCCCCAGATGGATTTTTTCGGCCGGCGGGTACACCGCAAGCAGGCACACGACGAGAAGTCCGAAGGTCAGGCCGAGCCGCCAGCGCAGGTCGAGGTTCATCGTGGGGCTACGATTCCGTCCGGGTGGACGTCTCCTGGTCCTGGAGACCGACGATGGAGCTCTTCGTCACGTCCACCTTGACCTTGTCAGCGACGCGCAGCTGGACGACGCTTTTGTCCAAGCCGACGACGGTTCCCATCAGCCCGCCCGAGGTGACGACCTTGTCGCCGTTCTTGAGCGAGTCCAGCATTTTCTGCACCACCTTCTGCTTGTTGCGCGCCGGCCGGATCAGGAGGAAATAGAAAATCACGAAGATGACGACCAGCGGGACCAGCTGCATCCAGGGGTTCCCCTGCCCCTGTCCGGGCGGCGGTGCCATCAGAGCGAGAGACCCCACGGCTCCATTCCTCCGTTCAACAAAAAAGAGGGGTCCGACACGCCCCGCGCGAGCGCCCGGGATGCGAGGGACGCGGCGCAGCGCCGCTCAGCGGACCCCCGTTGCGGCCCGCAAGATTGCCCGAAGCGGTCGGGCTTGTCAAGGCAGCGTCCGGTCGCCTAGACTCACCGTCGTGCATCCTGTGACCACCACGCGCCCGGCGGACGCGGCCACGCTCCGCGGATCCGGCCCGACCCGCAGGATTGAAGTCCCGATCCTCGCCGCCGTCCCCGGCCTCCTGCATGTCTTCACGGTGAAGGGATCCGACCCCCGCGCCGCGATCGCCGAGGCGGCGGGCCGCGAGGTGCCGCTCCTGACGCTGCGCCAGGTCCACGGCGCCAAGGTGCGGCTGGTCGACCGGAGCGCCCGCGCCGCGGCCGGTGGCCTGCCGGCGCGCGAAGAGGGGGATGCGCTGATCGTGAGCGGACCCGACGTGGCCGCCGGAGTGTGGGTGGCCGACTGCCTGCCGATTCACGAGGTCGTCGAGGCGCTTGTGGGGGCCTTTCCGGACGCAGCCGCCTGTGTCGTCGGGGGACGGAGGAGCCGGGTGGACCTCGCGGAGGCGAACCGCAGACAGGCACGCGCCGCGGGCGTGCCCGACGAGGCGATGCAGGCGGCCGGGCTCTGCACACTGTGCCGGCCCGATCTCCTGGAGTCGTACCGGCGCGAGCGCGGGGCCGCCGGCCGGATGGCCGGCATCATCGCCTGGAAGGAGTGACATGAGAAAGAGCCCGGGGCGCTCCATCCCCTCCGCTTCGGAGCGGATCCGGGATCTCTACCGTGAGCACGCGGGCGCCGCCGAGCGCTTCTTCGCGGGCGAGGCTTCCACGGTCGAGGCGGTCGCCGCCGCGTTCGTCGCTGCTCTCAAGTCCGGCGGCACCCTCCTGTTTTTCGGCAACGGCGGCAGCGCCGCCGACGCGCAGCACCTGGCCGCCGAGTTCGTCAACCGCTTCGCCGTCGACCGCCCGGCGCTCGCCGCGCTCGCCCTGACCACCGACACCTCCGTTCTCACCAGCATCGCCAACGACTCCGATTTCGCGCGCGTCTTCGCACGCCAGATCGAGGCGTTGGGACGGGCGGGCGACGTCGCGGTCGGGATCTCCACGTCGGGGCGATCACCCAACGTCCTGGAGGGGCTGCGGGCGGCCCGGGCGAAGCGGCTCGTGACGGTGGGCTTCAGCGGCGAGAGCGACGGCGCGATGCGAGACGCCTGCGATCACCTCATCCGTGTTCCCTCGAGAACGACGGCGCGCATCCAAGAGGTCCACATCGTCGTCGGCCACATTCTCTGCCAGATCGTCGACGAGATTCTGTTCCCCGAAAAATGAAATCCCGCGGCGCTTGTGTGCGCCGCGGGATGAAGCCCGCCCGGCGGTCGCCGGAGGGCCACCGGGGCTCGATCAGCCTTTCAGCAGGGCGATCGTGTCCAGGATCTCCTTGGCGTCGGGCGCCTGGGGATTGAGCTTCAGGTACTCCTGGTAGTGCTGCACCGCACCATGAAAGTCCTGCAGCCTGGTGAGAACCCGCGCCAGCTCCTTGTGGGCCGGAGCGTATTTCGGATCGATCTCGATCGCCTTCTGGAAGGCCTGGACCGCCTCCTTGTCCTTGTTCTCGTTCCAGGCGTGCACCCCGAGGTTGTAGAACACCGCGGCGGCGTTGCCCGGATCGACCGCGATCACCTTCTGGTACATCTCCTCGGCCTTCGCCTTGTCCTTGCGCTTCTCGTAAATCGCGGCCAATTCCATGTAGGACTCTGACTTGGTGGGGTCGATCGTGTTCGCCTTCTCGAAGGCAGCGATGGCCTTATCGTCTTCGCCGCCCAGCACATAGGCCTTTCCCAGCTGGAACCAGACCTTGTCGAAGTCGGGCTGGAGGGTTATTTCTTTCTCGAATTCCCCGGCGGCTTCCTTGAACCGTTCCTGTCTGAGGTGAACGTTGCCCAGGAAGAAATGGGCCCACTTCATGTCTGGTTTGAGCTCGACTCCCTTGCTGAAGGCCTGTGCCGCGCCCGAATCATCGCCCGTCTCGAACAGACTCTTCCCGAGGTAGAAATAGACGGCCGGATTGCCGGTGGGATCCTTGGCGAGGTACGCCTTGTAGCCCTCGATCGCCTCGACGTGACGGCCCGCGTCCGCCAGCTCCTTGGCCTTCTTCAGTCCTTCCACGCCCGCTTTGGGTGGCTCCGGCGTCGCCGCTGCGACCGCGGGCGTCGCGGGCTGCGCCCCGGACGGTGCGCCCGCCGATGCGGTCGTCTCACCACCCTCCTTCTTCTTGCGCTCGGCCTGGACCGCCGCCGCGAAGTCGGCCTCCTTCGCCATCACGAAATTGACGAGATTGCGCCCCACGTCACCCGGCAGGGCGAACTGCAGGTCAGGAAACTCCTGCTTGGTACCCAAGATGACGTCGCCGCTGCCTCGGTCCTGTTTCTCGGAGTCGATGATCTCGTAGTGGACCTTGACGGTCTTGTAGCCCGGAAAATCGGTGATCACCTTCCACTTCTTGGCGACCGAGATGTCGAGGGCCGCAATGAAGAACTTGCCGTCCTTGTTCGTGGTGACGGGGCCGACCTTCTTCTTGACATCGACCGCCTCGAAATTGACCTTCACCTTGGGCAGCGGCTTGCCCTGAGTGTCGGTCACGACGCCCCACACCTTCGTGATGCCCTCGGCAAGGACCGGGTGGAGCGGCGCCACGGCCACCCCCATGGCAAGGGCCGCGGCGACCGCCAGAAACGTTCGTTGGGTCCGTGTCATGGCTTCATCTCCTCCGGACCGGCCGGCCCGACCTGCGCCCGACGCCGGGTCAATGATCCTATACCCCGACGTCCAGGACGATCAAGGCGGCGGGTCGGGGTCCGGCCGCGCGGCCGGGAAACGCCTCGACCGTTGCCGTTCGCCCCGCCCCCGGCCGCTCTGGAGACGATGAGATGCCCGGCGAACAGCAGCGTGTAGAGCGCTCCGCTGATGACGTGCGCGCCCACCAGAGCACGCCTGGCTCCGGGGTCGGTCAGGACCTGCATCAGGTAGCCTGAGACGATCATCGGCGCCGCCAGCGCGAGGATGATCAGGCCGGTGGCGCGCCCCCGGCGCTGGCGCGGTTCGAAGAGCCGGTCGAGGATGTGGTCGCGGGCGATGAGCCCCAGGGCGAACACCGCGACGGGACCCGTCAGCACATGCAGCGACAGGGCGTGCGGCTGCCATGGGTGATGGAGGGCCGAGAACGGGTCGCTCCCGGTCATCAGGTGCTTCATGTAGAAGTACACGGCCCCGCTGAGCGCCATGAGCCACGTCGTCACGTGGACGACCGCCCGTTCGAAGCCGCTCACGGGCGCTCTTCCGACGGCCCGGCGGGGGCCCCGCCGTCGAGCGGCACCACGAACAGGCGGTGCATCGCCAGGATGCGTCTCGCGGCCTGGGTCACGGCCCGCGAGGACAGGGTCGCGCCCGTGAGGGTCCTGATCCCCTGGCGCGCGCCGAGATCCTGAAGCGACCGGCCCGGGAACTGCCGGAGCCACCGGCTCGTCGGCAGATAATCTTCCGGCTCGTCGAACGACAGGATCTCGATGCGTTTCAGCGTTCCGTCCGGCGCCACCAGCACGAGAACCGTCTCGGGGAGGGTGCGGACCAGGTGCGTGTCGAAGTAGGCGTAGCCGATCGGGCGGCCGGCGTCCTCGCCGATGTAATAGGGCACGACGCGTGCCTCCACCGGGGCGCCCGACCTCTCCTCGACCCGGCGCGCCTGCGCCTCGTCGAGGTAGAGGGTCCTGCGCTCGACCTTGGCAGGCTTCGGGAAGGCCGCATCGAGCGCCTGCTGCACGGTGAGATAGACGCGCGCCCCCGCCCGTCCCGTCGCCAGCGACAGGCCCAGACACAGGACGAAGCCCGCGCGGCGCGCCGTCATTAGAAGAGATACCCGAGCGCGAAGTTGACCTGGTCGATGCCGGTTCCCGCGCGGTTCCGGAAGTCCTGCACATCCACCTTGATCGCCACGTTCGGGATCGGCCGCCAGGTGATGCCGTAGGTCCGGACCGTTCGATCGTTGACCGGGTCGCGGGTGAATCGGGGCGGCACCTCTTCCTGCGTGTCGAGCGCTTCGTAACGCAGGAAGGGACCGAGCTCGCGGTCCCCCTTGCGCCGAAGCGACAGGAGGTTGTAGGCCGCCTCGGCGTACCACCCTTTCGTCCGCGAGCCGATCGCCGTGGGGCGCGTCGGATCGACGGCCAGAAGCGGGTCGTTGGACAGGCTGACCGCCTCCGCGTCGCTCAGGATCCCCTTGACGTACAGGCCGCGCAGGTGGACGCCTCGGGCGTTCCACTCTGCGTGGGCGTCCCCTAGCGTCAGGCGAGCACCCGCGAGGGAAGGGTCACCCTGCCCGGTCCGGCCCGTGAAGAGCGCCGCCCCCAAAACAAGCCCGGCCGTCGGCGTGTAGTCGACCCGGGCCGTGAGAGCCAGATCCTCCGCGAGAGAGTCGGCACCCTCCTGCCGCCCCTCCCGGATTCCCTCGTCCGCCGTGAACCCAGAGGCGCGCAGGCCGGCGACCACGTAGGCGCGGTACGAGACCGGCCCGAGGTCGCCGTACACCCCCAGCCCGTTCTCCCTCCAGGTGGACGGGATGATCAGACGCTCGACCTCCGGCCGTGTCGCGCCGTGGAAGATCGGCGGCTCGTGCAGCTCGGTCAGGAAGCCCATCGGCACCAGAAGGAGCCCGCCGCGCATCCCGAAGCGCCGGAACGGCCGGTAGTCGATGTAGGCGAACTCGACGGCGGTTTCACCCGGCTCGCCCTCCCCGGAGACGGCATGCTCGTACTCGAGCTCCGAATTGAGCAGCAGGTGATCGCTCCACTTGTAACCGAAGTAGAAGACGGCGCGCTCGAGATCGAGCCTGTCCAGAGCGCCGGAAGGGACGCCGTCATCGCGCCGCGCATCGATGTTCTGGTACAGCATCTCGCCGTACCCGCCGACCGACACTCCCCGCTTGATCGCGTAGACCTTCGAGGCCGCGGGTCCGAACCCGGGGACCGGCTCCTGCGCGGGCGGCGCAGCGGCCTCGCCGATGCGCAGCCTCTCGATCTCTTGCGCCAGGGCCTCGATCTTCCTCTCCAGCTCCTGGAGCGTGGCGGGGCCGCCCGCGCCGGCAGCCGTGCCGGCGGCCGTCGCCCGCAAAGCATCGAGCTCGGCCCGCAGCCTCCCGACCAGAGCCTCGAGCTCGGCGATGCGCTCCTCGAGACCTTTCGTGCCCGGCCCGCCGCGCGCAGCCGGTGTCTCCTGCCCCGCGGCCCCGGTGGATCCGCCCTCATTCCCAGGCGCCTTCCGTTCCGAGGCGGCCGTGCGGACCGCCGCCGATCCGAAGGCGACCATCCCTCCGAAAACGAGCAGGAGCCACAGAGCGGCGGGTCGCGGCCGATGCCGGCGCCCCCGCCACGAGCCGGTGTTCCTGGCGGGCCGCTTCACGCGATGTCCTCTTTCGCCCCGCGGCGGTCCGCGCCTCGGAGGATCGTGGCCGCCGTCCCGTCAGCTTCCGGTTGCATCGTCCCAGCCCTCGAATCGATCCATGAAGGCGCGCGTCGCCCGCTGCTGCATAAGGCCGTGTCCGTCGCGCCACAGGTACAGTGCCGGAATCTCCCTGCGGTCGGCCCAAGCGGTGCCCCTCTCGGGCCCCATGACGAAGAGGGCCGTCGACAATGCGTCGGCCGAGGTCGCGTCCCGGCCGGCGACGGTCACGGAGCCCGCGAAACTCGCCGGCCGCTGCTCCTTTGGGTCGAGAATGTGGCCGACCGGCCCGTGCGGCGTCATGACGGAACGCTCGGCGTTTCCGGACGTGGCGACCGAGACATCGGCGATCCCGACGGCGCCGATCGCTCTGTCCCGGTCCGACGGGTCGGCGATGCCGATCACCCAGACCGGAGCCCCCTGCGGCCGGCCGATCGCCAGGACCTGTCCGCCGAAATCGAGAAGGGCGCGCCGAACTCCGTGACGTCTCAGCACGCTTGCCGCGGCGTCCAGCGCGATTCCCTTGCCGATTCCCCCAAGATCGATGCCCACGCCCGGCGCATCGAAGCTCACGGAGCGCGACCTTCGCCCAAGCCGCACATGGCGCCAGCCGACCGGCAGCCTCACGGCCGGCGCGCCGCCGGCCGGAAGCACTCCGCCGATGGAAACGTCAGGGGGCGCCGGACCGCCGGGCGCCTCACCGGGAGCGCCGGTTGCCGGCGGCGGCCGGTCGCCGCGCAATCCGAGTGCGACGACCAGCGGCTCGACCGTGGGGTCGAAGGCGCCGCCGGTTGCCTCGGCCCAGCGTAGCGCGGTGCTAATCGCTCCGAAGAGCTCGGGAGAACAGCGCACGGGCGCGCGCGCGGCCTTTCGATTGAGGCGCGTGATCTCGCTCGTTGTCGTCCAGTTGCTCAGGATGGTCTCGAGCCGGGCCACTTCATCGAAGGCGGCCTCAAACGCCCTCGCCGGCACCGGGACGTCGGTCTCGATCGCCAGTCGCGTGCCCATGAGGAAACGCGCCCGTGCCACCTCGCCCGAGGCGGCCGCGTGAGGAGCCGCGGCCTCGCTCCCGGCACCCGCCGCGAGGAGGAATGCCGCCAGTGCCGCCACACGCGGCCCGGCGCCCAGGCACGACCCCGCTCCCGCTCCCGCGATCCACACAATCGGGCTCCGGTCTTATTGTGATTGCGACTCAATCTCAATTGGGCCGCGTACTGTACTGCGCCGGCCGGCGGCTGTCAAGCCCGCGCGTCCCCGCGTGTGGTAGGCTGCGCCGCTCCGGAGAGACCGCACTCCGGAACGGGAGGTCTGCGATGACCGGCCGGTTCGCGCGGAAGCCCGCCAGGGAATCGCGCGTCGAGATGACCGAGATCGTCCTCCCGGAAGACACGAACCAGTACGGTCATGCCTGGGGGGGCCGGGTCATGACCCTCATTGACAAGGCGGCCGCCATCGCCGCGACGCGGCACTGCCGCATGAACGTGGTGACCGCGTCGGTCGATTCGCTGGTCTTTCGCGCCCCCGTGAGGCTCGGGCACATTCTGAAGCTGTGCGCCTCGGTGAACGCGGCGTTTCGCAGCTCGATGGAGGTCGGCGTGAGGGTCCTGTCCGAGGATCCGCTCTCGGGGCTTCAGGCCCACTGCTGCAGCGCCTTCGTCACCATGGTCGCCCTCGATGCCACGGGGCGACCCACTCCCGTACCTGTTCTTCTGCCCGGGTCGCCGGAGGATCGCCGGCGCCAGCGCGAAGCGTCGCAGCGGCGCCGGGCGCGTCTGGCGAATCGCACCCGCAAGGACCGCCGCCCGCCGCGCCGTGGCTGATCCGGGGAGGTCAGAACCGAACCCTCACCCGTCTCCGCGGCCGGCTGGAACGGAGACTCCCCGTTTGCCTCCCGCCCTCCCGGAAACCATATTCCTGCGGAGCGGCGGTACGGAGGGAGGCCATTGCCCCGACAGACGGTGCGCCTCGAGATCTCGAGCCAGGACGGGTTCACCAAGGTCGTCCCCGTCGACCGCACACCCTTTTCGATCGGATCGGAAAAGTCCTCCCACCTGTCTCTCGCTGCCCCGGGGATCGCGCAGCATCACGCGCAGATCGTCCTCCTCGGAGGGACCTGTCACCTCCTGCCCGGCGCGTCCGCCGCCCCCCTGTTCGCCGACGGGGCCCCGGTGCCGGCGGGCGGCCTCGCCCTGGCCCACGGCGCTCGCATCGCGCTGGGGACCGTGTGCCCCTACACCCTGCGCCTGCTTCTCGAAGGGGCCCGGTCCGAGGACCGCGAAGACCGTCTCGTCACGCTCATGGAAGTCGCCCGCACCATCACCTCATCGCTGGCGGTGGAAGACATCCTCGATCGCGTCCTGGAGGGGGCCGTGCGCTTCTCGGGGGCGGAGCGTGGCTACCTGTTCCTCAAGGACGGTGATCGCCTGTCACGCTGGCATCATGGCCCGCCGGTGCAGGACGACGTTCAAGTCAGCCTGTCGGTCCTGGAGGAGGTGGCGGCCTCGGGCAAACCGGCGTACCGCGATGTGGCCTCCGGCGAGCCCGGGCAGACCGCTTCCGACAGCATCGTGCGCCTGCGGCTGCAGGCCATCCTCTGCCTGCCCCTGGCCGTCCGTCAGGACGTCATCGGCGTCGTCTATCTCGACAGCCGCAGGCGCCTCCCGCACCATCGGCCCGACCTGCCCCTCCTGGAAGCCCTGGCCGGACTCGCCGCCGTCGCCATCCAGAACAGCCATCTGGTGGAAGAGCGCGTACGCGCCGAGCGCACCTCCGTGATCGGACAGATGGCGCGCGCGGTGGTGCACGACCTGCGCAGCCCCCTGTCCTCCATCCGCGGTCTCGCCGAGCTCCTGCACGAGCGGGCGCCCGAGGAGGACCCGTCGCGCCCGCACCTGGCCACGATCATGGCGGAGGCGGACCGTCTCACCGGGCTCACCGGGGACCTGCTGCAGTTCTCGCGCGAGGCCCCGCCCCTGCTGCGCTCCCCGGCGCGACTGGCCGACCTGGTGCGCCAGACGCTCAAGCCGCTGCAGCCCCGGCTGCAGCGCGGCAACGTCAGTGTGTCGCTCGGCCTGGATGAAGAGGCGCGCGCCTCCGTCGACGCGCCTCGCATGGTGCGCGTGCTGCACAATCTTCTCGCCAACTCGCTCGACGCCATGCGCGGCGGCGGTCACCTGGACATCCGCTGCGGCCGCGTGAACGGCTCCTGTCATCTCACGGTGCGCGACAGCGGCTGCGGCATGACCGAGGATGTGCGCCGGCGCGTGTTCGAACCCTTCTTCACGCACGGCAAGGCCCAGGGCACCGGGCTCGGGATGGCCATTGTGCAGAGGATCGTGGAGGAGCACGGGGGGTCCATCCGCGTGGATAGCGCGCCCGGCACCGGCACGACGGTCACCCTGGCCCTGCCTGCCGCGGAGGGGCCGTCGGGCGCGAGACCCGCAGGGTCACGCCACGGCGCTCCTGACTGAGGCGGGAAGGCGCCCCGTCGAATCTCAGTCCGGTTCCTTGATCGTCAGGCTGAATTGCTCGGGCCGCAGCAACGGATCGGCGGCGATCTCAAGACCACCCGCTGCCAGGCGGCCCGGCCGCCCGGGAAGCTCGGGGCGCTCCTGTGCAAGGAACGAGGCGAGTTCCGGATGCACGCGGGCGACGACACGCGCCCCCTCCCCGATCGGCCCCAGTCTGCGGATCTCGCGCAGGATCTCGAAGACGACGGTGTCGGCCGCCTTCAGCCGTCCCGAGCCCGAGCACGCGGGACAGGGCCGGCAGAGCAGCCGCTCGAGGCTGCGCTTGGTGCGCTGACGGGTGATCTCGACAAGCCCGAATTCGCTGAGCTGCAGCGTGCGCGATCGGGACCGGTCCTTGCACAATTCGGTGTTGAGCGCTCTCAGGACCTCGTCCTTGCTGCTTTGCTCCTCCATGTCGATGAAATCGACGACGATGATTCCACCGAGGTCCCGCAGTCGGATCTGCCGCACGATTTCGACCGCCGCCTCGAGGTTCGTCCTGAGGACCGTCTCTTCCAGCCGCCTGGAGCCGACATATTTGCCGGTGTTCACGTCGACGGCCACCAGGGCCTCGGTCGACTGGATGACGATCGACCCGCCCGATTTGAGCCAGACGCGCGGCCGGAGCGCGCGCTCCAGCTGCTGCTCCACGCCCCGCTCCCCGAAGAGAGCCTCCCGACCCTCGTAGCGGCGGATCTTCGGAACGAGGGTGGGATCGATCCGTCCGACGAATTCGACGGCCTCCTTGAAGGCGGACTCGCCGTCGACCAGGACCTGGTGCACTTCGTGGTTCAGGACGTCGCGGAGGACCTTCACAACCGCACCTGCCTCCTGGTGCAGGAGGGCCGGCGTCGGCACGACCTCTGCCCGCCGACGTACCTCGTCCCAGGTCGAGGCAAGGTCGACTGCGTCGGCGAGAAGCTCCCCCGATCCGCGCCCCTCGCAGGCGGTGCGCACGATGAACCCGCCTGGCAGGTGCAGATCACGGGCCACGCCGCGTGCCAGCTCGAGAAGCCTCTCGCGCTCGGCCGGGTCTTCGATCTTGCGCGACACGCCGATGTGGGAGACACCCGGGAGGTACACCAGAAGGCGACCCGGAAGCGACACGCCGGAGGTGAGGCGCGCCCCTTTCTCGGGCACGGGATCCTTGGTGACCTGCACCAGGATCTCCTGCCTTTCCTTCAGCAAGTCTTCGATGCGCATGGCCGGCGCCCCTGCCGCGGCCGGCGGGACCGCTTCCCCATCCTCGAGGAGGCCCTCGTCCTCGACGCCGCGCCTGATGTCCTGCACGTAGAGGAAGGCGTCGCGACCGGTGCCGATGTCCACGAATGCGGCCTGCATCCCTGGCAGGACGTTGCTGACGCGCCCCTTGTAGATATTTCCGGTGATACCCCGGCCGGAGGGCCTCTCGATGAATACTTCGGTGAGGACGTCGTCTTCGAGCAGTGCGACCCTGGTCTCGGGGGTGGCGCTGTCGATCAGAATCTCGCGGCGCATGGTCGGCGCTGTGAACTCCTAGTTCACGAGCCGTCGCATCCAGACATTCAGCACCACTCCCATGCCCAGCATGGTGCTGGCAAGGGAGGAGCCGCCGTAGCTCATGAGGGGCAGCGGCACGCCGGTGGTGGGTAACATCCCCACCACGACCCCGATGTTGAGGAGCGCCTGGCCGGCGAAGGTGCAGACCACCCCGATGGACAGGAAGACGCCGAGGCGGTCGCGCGCCGACCGTGCCGTGGCCAGGCATCGGTAGATGATGACGAAATAGAGACCGAGCATGAGCAGCGCACCGATGAACCCCCGCTCTTCGGCCAGGACTGCGAACACGAAATCGGTGTGCTGCTCCGGCAGGAATTGCAACTGTCCCTGCGTGCCCGCCAGAAACCAAACACGGCGCCTGCGAACAGCGGCGCGAAGGTCACCGCGGTCCCGAGGTCCGGCTGCTTCATGATCAGCAACACAGGAAGCCCGACGATGGCGCAGAGGGCGGCGAAGTGCAGCGCTCCCAGCCCCCGGACGCGCTCGCGCCCAAGATAGGCCGCGAGCATCAGGATGGTGGCGACCTTCGCGAACTCCGAAGGTTGGAACTGGGCGCCTCCGAATCCCAGCCACGATTTGCTGGCGTTGACCACGCGACCGTAGACGAGCGTCAGCAGGAGGAGAAGGAGGCCGATCCCGTAGAAGACATAGGAAAACTCCGCCAGGGTGTGGTAGTCGATGAGGAGCGCCAGGAGCATCAGGACGAGCCCCAGCCCAAGCCAGATCATCTGCTTGTGGAAGGCGCCGGCGCTCGGCGTCCCCGTGGTGGCGGAATAGATCACGACCAGGCCGACGGAACAGACCGCCAGGATCGCCAGGAACAGGATCCAGTCGAAGTTATTGAGGTACCGCCACGCTGGCAACCTGCTGCCCTCCCTGACGCGCGTCCTGCTTCTGGAAGAAGCGCTCGAGAACCAAGCGGGCGATGGGCGCGGCCGTCGTTCCGCCGTGCCCGCCGTTCTGCACGAACACCGCCCAGGCGATCTTGGGATCGTCTTTGGGCGCGAACCCCACGAACCAGGCGTGGTCCCGTTTTTCCTTCGGAAGCTTGTCGGCGTCGATATCGCGCGACGCTTTGAACACCTGGGCGGTCCCGGTCTTCGCGCAAACGTCACGGCCCGCGATCTTCGCCCGCCCACCGGTGCCGTCCTCGTTCACCACGCCCCACATCGCGTTCCTGATCAACTCGAGCGTACGCGGGTGCAGCTCGACCCGTCTCACCACGTAGTCCTGGCGCTCCTCCTCCTCGACCCCCTCGCGCACCTCGCGCGACTGGAGCAGGTGCGGGCGGTACAGCGTGCCTCCGTTGCCGATGGCGGCGGCGAAGGTCGCCATCTGGATCGGCGTCACCTCGATCGCCCCCTGACCGATCGAGACTGAGATCGTCTCGCCCGGGTGCCAGGTCGGGTCGCGGGGCATCGCCCGTTTCTTCCATTCCGGATCGGGCACCGTCCCCGCCTGCTCGTGCGGCAGATCGATGCCGGTCGGCTCTCCGAAACCCATGAGGTGGGCCCATTTCGAGATGCGCTCGATCCCCATGTCATTGCCGAGGTGGTAGAAGTAGACGTTGCAGGACTGGATGATCGCCTCGCGCATGGTCAGGTAGCCGTGTCCGCCTTTGCGCACCGCCCAGCATTGGTACACCTTGTCGCCAAATCGCCACGAGCCGGTGCAATGGTCGCCGCGGCTCGGGGTGGCGACGCCCTCCTCGAGGGCGGCGATCGACATGACGATCTTGAACACCGACCCCGGCGCGAACTTGGAGAGCGAGACTCGGTTTTGCAGGGGGTTGCGAGGATCGTTCACCACGCTCTCCCATGTGTCCTGCGAGAAACGGTGCGCGAACACGTTGGGATCGAAGGCCGGACGGGAGATCATGGCCAGGATCGCTCCCGAGCTCGGATCGAGGAACACCGCCGAACCGGCCTCGTCGGCATACGCGTCCTCGAGCGCCCGCTGCAGGTCCAGATCGATCGACAGCCGCATCGACCGGCCAGGGTTCGGCTTGCGCCCCTCCTCGATCTCCTGGATCTCGCGCCCCAGGCTGTTGACCACGACCTGCTTCCAGCCTTTCACTCCCTTGAGGTCGTCGTCATACTGCTTCTCGACGCCGGCCTTGCCGACGATCTCCCCCAGCTCGTACTCGCCCGACGAATCCGTCTTCTTGATCTGGTCCTCGCTCACCTCGCCGACGTACCCGAGCGCGTGGGCCGCGAACGGACCGTACAGGTAATTGCGGCGCGACTCCACTTCGACCGACAGCATCGGCAGCTCCAGCCGGCGTGACTCGATGTACGCCGCCTCCGCCAGGTCGACGTCCTCCTTGAGGATCACCGGCTCGAACGCCGGCCGTCCGTGGTACTTCGCCAGGCGCTCATTGAGGGTCTTCTCGGGGACGCCCAGGATCCCGGCCAGCCGCGGGAAGAACGCCTTCATATCGGCGACCTTCTCCCGGTCGAGGCGGACGTTGAAGGCGATACGGTTGTTGGCCAGGACGCGGTGCTCGGCGTCGGTGATCACCCCGCGCAGCGGCATGAGTGTGACGCGGCGCAACCTGTTATTGTCGGACAGTCTCTTGTAGTAGTCGACCTTCACGACCTGCAGGTACCAGAAGGCGAACAGGTACAGAACGAGCACCGCGCCGAACAGCACCTGGATGACGTGGATGCGCGTGTTCAGGCGCCGCGCCTCGTAGTAGTCCTGGAACCCTTTGTAGTCCTGCTCGAAGCCCATGGCCATCAGGGCAGCCGCGCGGCCACCCAGAAGAACAGCAAGCCCAGGACGCCGTTGCCCAGACCCCGCTGCAGAAGATCGAGGGTGCCCGGGACGACGAAGCCCCGTCCCATGGCGACCGACAGACCCAGCTCCGCCAGCGGGTCGAGGGCCGTCGCGGCGAACAGAATCCCGAACCTCGGGATCGGTTGGTTCAGCATGAACAGAGAACCGAAGGAGCCGACCAGATAGCCTATGAGTGTCTTCTTGAAGCCGTTCATTCCCAGGACCGCTCCCAGAAGCGAATCCTCCACGAGCCCCGCTCCGGTCCCCATCATCATCGCGGCGGTCGGCGGGCTGGTCAATCCGTAGTACACCACGATGATCGTGAACAGGTCGCAGTAGCGCGCCAGCGCGGGCACGTAGCGGGACAGGAGGGCCTGGGCGAGGGCAGCGGCCCCGAGGGCCAGCGCACCGCGAGCGATCCTCACGGGGAGTTCCTCTCGGGGGACCCCTCCGGCTTCAGGACCACGAGCACCTCCTCCAGGCGCCTGAAATCGACCTCCGGCCGGAGTTCGACGAGCTTCGTCAGCCCCTCGCCCTCGCCGATCGAGGCCACGACGCCGATGGTGTATCCCTTGGGGTAAATCTGATCGAGCCCGGAGGCGACGATCACGTCGCCCACCTCGACGTTCGAAAGCTCGCTCACATACTCCATCCTGCAGCCGCGCTCCCCCACGCCGACGACCATCCCCTGGACTCGGGTTCTCTGAATGAGACCTGCGACCCCCGAGTTCGGATCGAGGATGGTCTGCACCTTGCTCGCCCCCGGGGCCGCCTCGATGACGCGCCCCACGATGCCGCGTGGCGTGAGCACCGGCTGGTTCAATCGCACGCCGTCGCTGCTGCCGCGATCGAGCGTCACGATGCGGGCGCTGCCGTCGGCACCGCGCGCGATCACCCGCGCCGCGACAGTGGTCCATGGCACGCTGTCGCGCAGATCGAGCAGCTCGCGCAGGCGCGCGAGCTCCTGGCGCGCCTCCTCCGCCTCCCGTGCCCGGAGCGCTAGCGCGTCGGTCTCCACACGCAGGCGACGGTTTTCGCGCTCGACGCCCCTCAGGCCGACGTAGGTCCGCCAGGTCTCGGAAACACCCTGACCCGTCCAGGCGGCGGCCTTGAGAAAGGGCGACACCAGGCTCATGACCGCCTCCTCGAGAAGCGACCGCTGGCCACCGCTCTTGATGCGGGAGGACATCAGGCCGAGGTTGAACGTCAGGAGGATCAGCAGGAGAAGGTACGGCTTGCGCTCGGTGAGGAGATGGGCCATCGGTTCAGCCTCCCCGAGCGATGACCGGGGGGATGCACGGGGGATCGTCCCGATCAGTCGATCGCGATCTTGCGCAGGAGGTTGAAGTCATCCAGCATCTTCCCCGTGCCCAGGACGACCGAGGCCTGCGGGTCGTCCGCCATCGAGACGGGGAGGCCGGTCTCCTCGCGGAGGCGCTTGTCGAGGTTCTTGAGTTGCGAGCCGCCGCCGGTCAGGACGATTCCCTTGTCCACGATGTCCGCGGACAGCTCCGGGGGGGTCTGCTCCAAAGCGACGCGCACGGCCTCAATAATGTTGGAGACCGTTTCCGAGAGCGCCTCGCGGATCTCCTCATCGGAGATCACCAGCGTCTTGGGGATGCCCTCCACCAGGTCGCGCCCTTTGATCTCCATCGTCAGCTCCTCGTCGAGCGGGAATGCCGAGCCGATGTTGATCTTGATCTCCTCCGCGGTTCGCTCGCCGACCAGCAGGTTGTACTTGCGCTTGATGTACTGGATGATGTCCTCGTCCATGCGGTTGCCCGCGATGCGCACCGATCTCGAGTAGACGATCCCGGCCATCGAGATCACGGCGACGTCCGTCGTCCCCCCGCCGATGTCCACGATCATGTTGCCCGTCGGCTCGGTCACAGGAAGCCCCGCCCCGATCGCCGCGGCCATCGCCTCCTCGACGAGGTAGACTTCCGAGGCCTTGGCCCGATACGCGCTGTCCTTGACCGCGCGCTTCTCGACCTGGGTGATATCGGAGGGGACGCAGATGACGATGCGCGGTCGTACGCCCAGGGAACGGTTGTGCGCCTTCTTGATGAAGTAGTCGAGCATCTTTTCCGTGTGCTCGAAGTCCGCGATGACGCCGTCCTTCATCGGCCGGATGGCGATGATGTTCGCCGGCGTGCGGCCCAGCATCTCCTTCGCTTCCTTGCCGACGGCCTCGACGCGGCCCGTCCTCTGGTTGACGGCGATGATGGAAGGTTCGCACAGGACGATCCCCTTGCCCTTCGCGTAGACCAGCGTGGTGGCGGTTCCCAGGTCGATGGCCAGATCGTTCGAGAAAAGACTGAGCACCGACCGTGGACTCCAGGCCATCGTCGCCCCCACCTGCGCCTCCCAGTTGTGTTCAGCCCCGTTCAGAGCCGCGGTTTCGTGCAAAAGGCCGCGCCAAAAGATCTTATGGGCGCGGCTAATATTAGGGCCCTGCATGCGCAAAGTCAAATCATTGACTTTGAATCGCAACCTATTACGGCACCGTAGTTTACGCCAAAGATCCGGCCGCGCCTCCCGGGCGCGGATTAGCGCAGAGTTTGAACGACCGCTGGCCTCGGACTGTCCGGCTCCGCCAGCGCCACGCCATTCTTGCCGCGGCCCTTCACGAGGTACATGGCCTGGTCGGCGCGGGCGAGCAGATCGTCCTTGGTGCGTCCGTGATCCGGGAACGACGCGATCCCCAGGCTCGCCGTGATGCGCACGTTCAGGCCATACGACGCCAGGAAGATCGTCTCCGCGATTTTCTGGCGAATGCGCTCGGCGATGATCGCGGCACCCTCCGGTCCGGTCTGCGGCAGGATCACGGTGAACTCGTCTCCGCCGAAGCGCGACAGAACGTCGATCTCGCGCACCGTCGAGCCGAGCACGCGCCCGACCTCCACGAGCGTACGGCTTCCCCACAGGTGGCCGTGCTGGTCGTTCACGTTCTTGAACCCGTCGAGGTCCAGGAAGATGAGGGACACGGGCGTCCTGTAGCGCTTGCTGCGTTCCACCTCGCGCCGCAGCGTGGCATTGAGATAGCGGGAGTTGTAGAGCTTCGTCAGGTCGTCGGTGATCGACAGCTCTTCCGATCTCTTCAGGAGAAGCGCGTTGTCGATCGCGACCGACGCGGGCTCGAGCGTCAGCGACAGGAGGCGCGCGTCCCGGTTCGTGAAATGGCCGACCCTCTGCCGGTCCACAGCGACGAGAACGCCGATCAGACGACCACGGCTCAAAAGCGGGACCGCCAGCACCGAACGCGCCGGCATCGCCTTAGGCAAGTCGGGCACCGAGGCGTCCCCGGCGCCGGCGTCGTCCAGGATCACCGGCTGCCGCCGTTGCGCCGCCCGGCCGGCCACGCCCTCTCCGATTCCCAAACGTCTGCCCTTCATGGCGCCCAGTCCCTCTCCGCTCGTGCGCTCCACGGTGAGCAGCCCCTGCTCCGGGTCGGCGAGGAAGAACAGCCAGGCGCGCAGGTTGAGGAACTCGCCGACTCGCTCCATGGCGACGTCGATGATGCGGTGCGGATCGAGCTCGCGGCCGGTCAGCCGGACGATGGCGGTGAGGGCGCGCATGCGCGCCGCCGCGTCGCGCGCCTCGAGGACGGCGCGGCGCACGCGCTGGCGCTGGTCCGCGAGCTGTTTCTCCCTCTCGAGCACGGCTTCGAGGAGGCCCGCGTCCAGGTTCGGGGCGATTGGCAGGACGGAGGGGTCGGCGTCGCGAGGAGCGCGGCGACCATTCCGTCGGCGCGGGCGCGAGGCGGGAGACTCGAGCCGGAAGGGAAGTAGGGGGGCTCCCCGCGAGAATCGCTTCAAATCCTTGAGGGGCGCCGGCGCCCTGCCACCCTCATCCACCTGGAAGAGAACGGCGTCGATCCGGCTCGCGTCACGGGCCTTTTCCTCGAGACGCTCCGGCCGGACCACGGCGAAACGATCGGCTCCGGCGCCCGTCCGCCAGGCGGCAGGAACACCCTTCGCCCCATCGACCAGGACGACCAGGATTTTCGATGCACGCGCCATCGACAGCGCCTCTAGTAGGACTCGACATAGACGCTGCGCCGCATCCGGGTGACGTTTCCGGCGGGATCCTGCGCGGCGATCTCGACCTGGTTCATCCCATCTTTCTTCATGCGCACCACGGCCGTGAAGGCACCGTCGTCATAGACGTCCACGCTCTGACCGTCGACCGAGAGCACCGCTCCCGGCTCGGTGCGGCCGTTAATGATCACCAGGTGGCCCGAAGGCAGGAAGTCGACGACTTCCAGGGGCGGAGGCGTGGTGTCGTCCGTGCGACGCTCGCGCGAGCTGGCGACCTTGAACTTGCGGGTCTCCGAGAAGGGGCTCTCGACGTTCGCACCGTCGATGACCGACACTCTCCAGTAGTAATTCCCTTCCTGAAGTCCGGGAATCGCAACGCTCGCGGATCGGACATCGGACTTGTCCAGCAGAAGCTCGCCGAACAGCGCCGTGCGCGCGATCTGAAGGCGATAGCGCTCGCCGCCCGTGACCTTGGCCCAGCGCAGGGTCGTCGTCTCGGATGACGGGTCGTCATGCAGGAACACGCGCTGGTCGGTTGGGTCCAGAAGCGACGGGGCGGGCAGGAGTCTCACCCTGCTGACGACCTGCTCGCCGGCGACCACCATCCGCTCGAGGGGCTTCAGGGTCACACTCCTGCCGCCGGTCTGCACCTCGGCGGAGCCGCTTTGCACCTCCGTGCGTGTTCTCCTGGTCTCCGCGTCGTACGCCACCTGGAATTCCGACTTGTCCACGGCGCGGGCGGTCGCCGACTCCGTGGCCACCTCGTGGAACGACCCGGCCACGTTGGCGCCCGGCATGGTGGCGGACACGCCGCCCCAGTTCAGCTTTTCGCGGACCTTACGAACCTTGGTCGTGGGGTCCTCGAACAGCTCCCGGATCTCCAGAAGCGAGCCCGGGTTGATGGTGGTGATGGTCCCGTCGAAGTAGATGATCTGGGCCGAACCGTTGCCCGCCGTCTTGATCTGATCGCCAACGCGCAGCGCCGTGTTGCCGCTGACCTCGTCCCAGACGAACTGGCGGGAGCGCTTGATCTTGACGTCCCCTTCATATTTGTAAATCTTGGCGGTGAACCCCTCGCCGGCGGACCCCTCGAGAATCTTCTGCGAGAACGACTGCGACTGCTGGGCCGCCGCGCGGGCCTCCTCGAAGTCCTTGCGTGCGTAAGACAGGCGGGCCGAGTCAAGGATCTTTCCAGCGCTCTCGATCACCCTCGCATAGGTGGTGTCGGCGGTCGCCTGCGCCTCGCGGTACATGCGCTCCGCCCGGTTGATTTCCTGCAGCGCCAGCTCCTCGGGCGTGGCGCGGCGCGCGGCGCGCAGGTAGTAGAACACGCCGCCCATGGCCAGGAGCAGGATCAGGTACACGACGCCCCGCATGATGCTGCGGTAGGAGATCGTCGTCCAGTCCAGGAGGATCGGGGTCTTCTGCCGTCCCTGCCCCATGCCTTGGTCCTCTACTCTCTCCGGCCGCCGGGCGGCGGCCGGGGAGAGCCCGCATACCTCGCCTGGAACCTATTGCGTGCGCACGACTTAGGGAGTCGGGCGCCCGGGCCCGGGGCAAACGGCTCCGGGATACCGAGTCAAATATAGGAGCGGAGAGGCGTTGCGCAAGAAAAGCGACTTGCAGCCGATCACGTCCACCGGTAGACTGTGTGCATCCGCGAATGACACCGGCTTTCTCATCGAGGAGCAGTGCCGATGTTGCAGCAGATGCGTGACGGTTTCCGGTACCTCAAATGGCTCCTGGTCATCATCATCTTCATGTTCATCTGGTGGGCCTTCGCGACCTGGGGCGGTGGCGCCTCTCGAGGACGGCATGACGACGCCTGGGCCGCCAGGGTCAACGGGGTCACCATTCCGAGCGACGCGTTCCAATCGGCGGCCCGCCAGATGGACACCATGTACCAGCAGCTCCTCGGCGAGCAGTACGCGCAGCAGCGATCCCGGGTTCGCATCGGCCAGCAGACGATTGGCACGCTGGTGGAGCAGGAGTTGATTTATCAGGAGGCCCTCCGCCAGGGCATCACCGTGACCCCGCGGGAAGTCGTGGAAGCGATCATGCGCGACCCGCAATTCCAGGAGAACGGCCGGTTCATCGGGCCGGCCCGCTACCGGAAGCTGCTGGAGGCCAATCATTACGATGTCGGGCAGTTCGAGGAGCAGCAGCGGCGCCGCCTGCTCATCGCCAAGTTCAGCCAGCTGATCGAGGACGCCGTGACCGTGAGCGACGCGGAGGTCGAGCGGGAATTCCTGCGGCGAAACGAGAAGTCGACGGTGGAATACCTGGTCATCGACCCGGCCAAGGTCGGTTCGAAGCGACCGCCCGACGACGCCGAGCTGCGGCGCCATTACGAAGAGCACAAGGATCGGTATGCGCGGGGGGAGGGCCGCGTCGGGATCTTCGCCATGTTCAGCCACGCGGAGGCCGCCGCCGCGCAGAACGTCTCGGACCAGGATGTTGCGGCGGCGTACGAGCGCATGAAATCCACCCGCTACAGCGTCGGCGAGCAGCGCTGCGCGGCGCACATCCTCTTCAAGGTGGGCGATCAGGCGGCCCCGGACGTCGCGGCGAAGACCGAGACGAAGGCCCGCGCGATTCTGAAGCGCGCGAAGACCGGTGAGGACTTCGCCGCCCTGGCGCGCAAGTACTCGGAGGATTCGACGGCCGCGAACGGGGGCGACCTGGGTTGTTTCCCGCGCGGCCAGATGGTGAAGGAGTTCGAGGAGTCCGCCTTCACGCTGCCCGTGGGGAGCATCAGCGACCTCGTGCGGTCGCGCTTCGGGTTTCACATCATCAAGGTGAAGGACAGCCGGCCGGCGCGCACGACCACCCTGGAAGAGGTCCGCGAGCCGCTCCGTCAGGAGCTGAAGCTCGAGCAGGCGCGCGGTCACGTGCTCAGGCGCGCCGCCGATTTCGCGCGTGCCGCCGCCGGCGGGAAGCTCGAGGTGGTGGCGAGGTCGCAGGGGCTGACGACACAGCCTACGGGCGAGGTGCGGGAGGGCGACGCCCTGCCGGGGGTCGTCGCGTCCCAGCCGGTCGTCGCCCGCATGCTCACGCTGGCCCCGGGCGAAGTGAGCGATCCGATCGCCATTCCCGCGGGACAGGTCGTGGTGCAGGTGACCGGCACGGCGCCGCCGGCGGCGCGGCCGTTCCAGGAGGTCCGCGGCCAGATCCTCAAGGACGTGGAGCAGGAGCGCGCCCGGCGGGCGGTGGCGGAGGCGATACGGTCGGCTGGGCGGCCCGGCGATCTCAAGGCCGTGGCGCGCGTCCTCAAGGTCGAACTCAAGACTCAGGCGGGGGTGATGCGAGGCGCCAGCCTTCCCGGGTTGCCGCTCGACGCCGTCGTCGAGCGACAGATCGGCAGCCTCGCACCCGCCACCATCGGCGATCCCGTGACGACCACCGCCGGGATCGTCGTTCTCAGCGTGAAAGAGCGCCGCGACCACCGCGAGGACCTCCCGTCGCAGAAGGACTCCATCAGCGACGGACTACAGCGGCAGCGCCGGGACCGCCTGTATCGGGCCCTCATCAAGCGACTGCGCGAGCGCGGCGATATCCAGGTCAACCAGCCTCTCGTCGACTCACTCGACCGCGTCTGACGCTTTCGTCATCCGCGCCCTCCCTCATACCCCGCGCGCAGCGTGGCCTTGAACCGGCTCGGCCGGGCCCTATATTGACGGTATCCGGGAATCGAGGGAGGCCCTATGGACACTGCGGTGTCGGAGAACTCATTCCGCCGGGGATTGGAGGCGGTCCAAAGGAGGGCGTTTCTGGAAGCCCTCGCGTACTTCGAGGCGGCGCTGAAGCTGGCGAAGCGACAGGGCTCCGAGGCGGTACCGATGAAGTACCTGTCGTACTATGGCTTGTGCGTGGCGGTGTGCTCCAGCCGCCTGGACGAGGCCCGCAGGATCTGCGAGGCGGCGGTGCGGGAGGAATTCTACAACCCCGATCTGCACTGGAACCTGGGGCGCGTGTACTTGAGGGCCGGCAACCGCCTGAAGGCTTTCGGGTCGTTCGTGCGCGGGCTCCAACTGAACCCACGGCACGCCGGCCTCGTCGGGGAAATAAGGAGGCTCGGGATACGCAAGCGGCCGGTGGTGCGCTTCTTCCCGCGCGGCCACGCCGTGAATCGGCTCCTGGGGAGGCTGCGCGGACATCTCGCGCGGACGGCGTCGGACGCACGCCGCCAGACTTCCGTTACTGGACGGTGACAGCCGAGGTGCGGCTACCCCCGCCGGTGGACACAACCGTGACGCTGCCGGGGTTGCCCGTCGGCCCGACCGTGAGCCGGTAGACCGAGGCCGAGGAGACGTACGTCATGTTGCCGTACCCCACGACCGACAGCGTGACCGAGCCCACGGGATAGTTCGTCGTCGCCTCGACGGTGAGGGTGCTGTTCGAGAGACGGTACTCGGCCTTGGAGATGACAATCACCTCGATCACGTCGTCGACGACGTTGTTGCAGTCGTCGTCGACGCCGTTGAAGATCTCGACCGCTCCCGGGTGGATGGAGGCGACTGCGTCGTTGCAGTCCCCACCGCAGGACGTGGTGCCGTCCGCGTCCTGGTCGAAGCCTTCGTCCACCGTCCCGTCGCAGTCGTCGTCCTTCGCGTTGCAGACCTCGGTCGCACCCGGGTGGATCGACGGAGCGCCGTCATCGCAGTCGACGTCGGCCTTGAACCCGTCCCCGTCGCTGTCCTGGCAGACGTCACCCAGTCCGTTGCCGTCCCCGTCGCGCTGGTTCGGGTTCGGGACGGCCACGCAGTTGTCGCACTCATCCCCGCGCCCGTCGCGGTCCTGGTCGGCCTGCGAGGCGTTGGCGTTGAGCGGGCAGTTGTCGTAGATGTCCAGGATCGAGTCAACGTCGGTGTCGCGGTTCTGGGCCTGGCACGGCGCCACCGTCGGCCGCGAGGTACCGCCGGTGCCGGTCCCGAGCGTCCCCTCGCCGCACACGTTCGTGGCGGCCTGCAGGTAATAGTAGAAGTATCCGGCCGGCGGGGACTGCGTCTCGTCCAGGTGCGCGTTCGCGGCCTCGGAGACCAGGCAAATGCTCTGGAAGACCCAACCATCCACCCGCACCTGCCCTCTGTAGACGTTGTATACGTTGGCCTCGGGGACCTGCTCCCACGCCAGCCGCGTGAGTCCCGGCGTGCCGGCCATGAGCAAGTTGAGGGCCTCGCCCGGCGTGTGCGCCACGGAATAGAGGAGCGGCGCGCAATCCAGGGCGTCCGGCACGCCGTCATTGTCGTCGTCCGGGTCGACGCAGTCTTTCAAACCATCGCCGTCGCTGTCCGTGTAGCCCTCATCGACGGACAGGTTGCAGTTGTCGTCAATTCCATTGCAGACCTCCACGGCACCGGGGCGGATCTGCGGGTTGGCGTCGTTGCAGTCCCCGGCACAGGTCGTGGTGCCGTCGGCGTCGCCGTCGAACCCCTCGTCGATAGATAGATTGCAGTCGTCGTCGATCCCGTTGCAGATCTCCGTGGCGCCGGGACGGACCTGCGGGTTGGCATCGTCGCAGTCGCCGCCGCAGGCGGTGAATCCGTCGCCGTCGACGTCGAACCCCTCGTCGACGAATCCGTCGCAGTCGTCGTCGATGCTGTTGCAGATCTCCGGTACGCCGGGGTGGATCTGAGGATTGCCGTCGTTGCAGTCGCCGTTGCACGTCGTGAAGCCGTCGGCGTCCCGGTCGAATCCCTCATCGATCACCTGGTTGCAGTTGTCGTCGATGCCGTTGCACCTCTCCGTCGCCCCGGGATGGACGGCGGGATCGCTGTCATTACAGTCCGTGGCGGTCGTGTAGCCGTCGCCGTCGGCATCCGGGCCGCCCGTGTCCGTCGCGATCCGAAGGTCATAGGAGCCGTAGATCCCGAAGTCGGACGCGTGCACGGATTTGACGTACAGGGTGCCGCTCGTCGTCGGCGTGTACAGGATGAGCGACGACGGGTCATTGATGCTTCGGTCGTTGTTGCTCGCCAGCACGGTCGAGCCGTTGGACGCCAGGAGCGTGAGCGAGGTGTTGGCATCGCTGAGAAGATTGAGCGTCTCGATCGCGTAGGGTGTGCCGGCCAACGCGTTGAACGCGAAGAGATCGGTGTCGGCTTCGCCCAGAAGGTCGTTGTTGCGGTCCGCGAAATAGGTTAGGTGCAGAGGGGTATTGCCGGGGACGACGTTCCGCGCCTCGCCGATCAAGTCGTTGGACTCGAAGTCATCCGGGAAATATTCGACCCCCAGCTCGCGGAAGATGCTCTTGATCTCGCTGTAGTGCCCGTTGTTCACGCTCGGGTGAAACCAGCCGTCCCAGAAATCCTCCAGGCTGATGTTGGCGGCGCCTGGAAGGTAGAGGGTCATCACCTTCCAGTAGCCGGCATCCTGCCCGGAGAGGAGGTCCCAGGCCTCCTCGCTCCCGGGCGTCTCGTCCGTCGTCGAGGCGCCATCGTTGAGGTCCCACAACGCGGAGTAGACGGTCGTCTCGCTCGAGGAGCCGCGGCAGACGAAGGGGAGCTGCGTCTCCGCGTCGAAGTAAAACTGCACGTTGCCTGGACCGGGGAGGCCGGTCGTGCGTACGTACAGGCTGGCGTGCGGCTTATTCGCGAACCGCCGCGCCGACAGGCCGAAGAAGCTCGCATGCCCCTCCTCGAACGCCAGCATGAGGTTCTGATTGCAATCGCTCAGGTGGTGCTCTCCTGCGGGACTGTCGGTCCTGGAGAAGTTCTTCACGACGTAATGACCCATTTCGTGCAGGACGACCGTGTCGTCGTACCCGGCGTTGCGCGCCTGCGTGATCGAGTTGGTGCTCGGGCTGAAGCTGGACAGGTTCGGGTTGATGGCGTTGAAGACGATGTAAAGGAGAGGGTAGGACCCGGAGCCCCGCAGCGCCACGAGGTAGTCGCTGCCGAGGATCGTCGCATCCAGAAGGTTGAACGCCTCGCCCCCCGCCCCGGGCACGGCCGCCAGCGTCCCGATGAACACGTCCTGGTTCGGCGGGTGTCCCACGAATGTCTGGGAGCGGATCGACCAGATGTCGGCTGACTGGCTCGAGGAGCGAACGTCGAGAGGCACGGCGGTGGTGGTCTGGCGGCGTGCCAGGCAGCGGATGTAAATGTCGCGCGTGGCGGTGTCCACCAGGTGGATCAGGAAGTTGCCGCTGGCGTCGGTCACGCCGGAGCCCTTGATCTTGTTGGCATCCACCACCTCGACAGTGGCAACGCGGATCGGGAGCTGCGGCTCGACACCGGTGAATCCATTGGCATCGAACTCCCTGTCCACGAAAACGAAGCGACCGCTGACGTTGTAGTCGGCCAGGGCGGGGACGCAGGTCCCGGCGAGCAGGGCGAGCCCCAGCAGGGCCCGCCTCACGGCTGCGGCTCCGCGACCGGCACGCCCATCCACTCATACGCCCCGGCGTGGTGCCGCCCTTCCGGGGGGGTGATGCCGCTCCTCCACAGAACTCCCTGTTGGGTGCGCAGGACCGTCCCGTCCGGGAGCCGGAAAAACGCCTCGAGCCTGACCGGAAACGCGCCGGCGCGCCGCGCCTGGAGCGGGACGATATAGACGCGCTTCTCTCCTGCCGGAAGCGCCGACGCACGGTCGGCCGACAGCGTGCCAGGGTCGCCGTCCACGTCCTCGGGCAGGACAAGAGACAGCGAGACATCTCGCAGGTCGCTCCAGGCGACGAGGGTCGCCTCAAGCCGCGGTGGCTCTCCCCGGGCGGGATCGGCCGGGAGCGCGCGCAGATCCAAGGTGAGGGGCAGGGTCGGCTCGATCGTCGGGCGCAAACCCCGCGTCGGCTGGACGGAAGCCGGATGGAGCCAGCGGGCCGCGACCAGCAGGAGCAGAGGGAGCGCCAAGACCACGAATCGCGGCGTCCTGCGCATCAGACAGCCTCCTCCGCTCGGGCCATGGATGCTGTGTAATGAGAGACGACCGGTGTGCGACGCCCTCCCCTAGGTACGGTGCCTGCTCCACAAAGTCAAGAACAAATGGAGCCTCCGCGACGTCTGACGGGTTGAATTTCATCCAGGGAAACGGAGGGGCCTTGACTCAAAAGCAATTCACCGTACACTCTGCTTGCTCCCGGAGCACCGTGAAGCCGATGAAAATTCTGCGCTTTTCCCCCCGTCCCGGTTCAGTCCGGAGCCTCGCCGGAAGCATCGCATCGGTGGAGACACTCCTGTCGGAATGTCAGAGGAAGCAGTCGAGTCTCCGCGAGGACGGGCGGCGCCTGAGGGCCTCGCTCGATCGGCTCGCGACTCTGA
>QHXX01000050.1:35968-92011 GCA_003223135.1 Acidobacteriota bacterium
GCCTCGAGCCTGCACGCGCGGGGTCTCGTTGCACGCGAGGCGGTCGACCGGGCCCGCGGATCGGTGGCGGCCCTTTTGGGGGTCCCTGCCGACGATGTCGTGTTCACGTCCTCCGCCAGTGAATCGAACAACCTGGCCCTGAAGGGTATCGCCTTCGCTGCGGGGACAAGGCGGCGATCCGTCCTGGCCGCCGCCACCGAGCACATTTCGATCCTGCACCCTCTGCGCACCCTGGAGCGGCAGGGATTCCGCGTCCGACTTCTGCCGGTGGACCGGCATGGCCTTCTCGATCCGGACGACTTGCGGCGGGCACTGACCGACGACACCCTCCTCGTGAGCGTGGCGCACGCCAGCGCGGAGATCGGCACGGTACAGCCTCTGGCCGAACTGTGTCACGTGGCACAGGCGCGCGGTGTGCCGCTGCATTGCGACGCGACCCTGACCGCCGGCGCTCTCCCCTGGCCGCCCGGCCCGGTCGTCCCGGACCTGGTGACGCTGACCGCGCACCTACTTTACGGACCCCAGGGCATCGCCGCCCTCCGGGTCCGCTCCGGTCTCCGCCTGGCGTCTTTGATCGAAGGAGGGACCCAGGAAGCCGGGCTTCGTGCGGGTACGGAGCCCGTCGCGGCCCTGGCGGGGTTCGGCGCGGCGGCACGGCTGGCCGTGACCAGGAGGACGCCGCGCTCGGAGCGTTCCATCTCTCTCGCGGCCCGCCTGCGGCGTGGTGTCACCGGACGGATCGAGGGGCTGGTGCTCACGGGGCATCCCGAGCGGCGGAATCCGGGGCACCTGAGTCTGTGTGTCCGGGGGGTGGACGCGGAAGCGTTGCTGCGCGACCTCGACGCGGAGGGGGTTGAAGCGGCCAGCGGCTCGGCCTGCACCACAGCGGTGCGAAAGCCGTCCCACGTCCTCGAAGCCATCGGGCTGGACCCGGTGACGGCGCGGGGTGCGCTGACGTTCTCCTTCGGAGAAACGAACCGCGCCTCCGATCCCGACCGTGTGGCGGAAGCGCTCGCCCGGGTCGTCGAGAGGCTCCGGGCGCTCAGCCCGCTGTCTCGGGAGGCGTGAGAATCAGTCGAGGGGATCGAACACGAGGCCGGTCAGAACCTTCGGGAAGAAGTAGGTCGACTTCTGAGGCAACCGGAAGCCTCTCCGCGTCACCTCAATGACCTGCTCGATGCGCGTCGGGTTCATCTGGATGCCGACCTGGGCCCTGCCGTCTTCGACGCGCCCGTACACCTCGCGCGCATCCTTGACGTAGTCCAGGTTGGACTGACGCGCCTGGGCCTCGGGCGTGATGCCGAGAACACCTTCCAGCACCAGACGGTGAAGCAGGATCACGTCCAAGCGCCGCAACGGCTCGGGGGTCTCCGCCAGTTCGGGACTCGCCAGCCCCTCCCCCTCTCTCCATTCCGCCAGCCAAAAGGCGCCCCCTGGAAGTGCAAGTCCAAAGACGCCCGGGCGGCCGGACTTCGAGGAGAGCACCCTCCCCAGCTCGTCGGTCGACGCCGCTCGAGTCAGGTGGAACTGAAGCGCCAGGCGCTCCAGGAAGCGCATCGGATTGAACCCACGGATCGAGCGGACCACACGGTGGATCGGATAGATCGCGAGGCCCTGGTCCTCCAGGCTGCAGAAGAACGCCAGGACGTGTTCGGCGTCGTGCTGTCCCCGGGCACGACGCTCGTCGCGATACGCCAGGGCGGATTCGTAGCGATGATGCCCGTCGGCGATCAGCGCCCACTGCCGGCGAAGGCTGCGCGTCAGGAAGTCGATTCGTTCCCGGTCGCCGAGTCGCACGACGCGGCTGAGCGTCCCCTCGTCGTCATGCGCCTGCTCCAGCGTCGGGCCGTCCATCGCGGCGCCCACCATGCGCGCCACCTCGCCGCCCGGATCGGGATGCAGGAGGAAGACCGCGCTGAGGTGGAGACGTGTGGCGGCGAGCAGCCGCGTGCGGTCATCGCGCGGCTCGTCGAGCGTGCGCTCATGAGGGATGACGGTGCCGGCTCCGAACGGCTCCAGCGTCAGGCGCGCGAAGAAGCCGCGGCGCGTGGTCTCGCCGCCGGACGGCCGGCGGTAGCGCTGCTCGCACAGATAGAACGCGGGCTCGGCGTCGCGGACCAGGATCCCGTCATGGGTCCAGCCTTGGACGCGTCGCGCCGCGGCCGCGTACGAATCGTCCCCGCCCGGCGAGCGCGGCAGGTCGACGTGCACGATGTTATTCTCGTGACGCGCCCCAAGCAGGGCTCGCTGCTGCTCCGATTGGACGTCGTAGGGTGGCGCCACCAGCTGGTCGAGGCTCGCGCGCAGCCGGGGCGCGTAGCTCAGAGCCCGGAAAGGGGCGATGGCGGGCATCGGGGATTGACTCAGAGGTGTTCGAGGCCCAAGCGGGCCTCGAGCTTGTGGATGAATTCCGACTCGATCACCCCGGTCGAGCGGCGATCGACAAGCACCCGCACCCGCTTGACGCGATCCACCCCCGTGACCAGGATGCGAGCGCGCACTTTGAGTTCGGCCCCCTGCTTCGTCGGCGTCACGACGCACTCCAGCGAGACCTTTCCCGCCCTCACCTTGAGCAACTGGACGACGTGGTATTTCCCCCCGAGGAGCTGAGGCGGATCGGCGACCTGGAGCTGGTAGTCGTCCTGCTTGAAATCCACAAAGGAGGTCTTGACCGTCCGCGCCTCCTCCTTCAGCTCCTCGTGTGGATACCCCTCGGCCTCCAGGGATTCCAGGAGTCCCTTCCACAGCCTGGCCGGACGGACCTTGTAGATGCGCTCGATGTACGACGACTGCAGTTCGGGCGGGACCTGCCCTCCGGCGGATTCTTCGGGCGGCGCGCCGTCGTTTGCCTCACCCCCCTGCGGGGCCGGAGCGGTCGGTGGCGTCTCCCTGGGGACCGCCCCCTCCGAAGAGTCGCCCTCCGGCGGCTCCTGGCGGGCGACGGCCACGGACCACGCGCACAACACGGCGACCACGAGCGCCGTCAGCCGAAAACCTGGTCGACCTGGACGCGCGGGGACCATCATGCGATATCTCTTCCAGGCGTGTGTTGTCATGGGGGCGAAAGTATATCACGCGGTTCGCGGGTCGGTCCGCCCTCCCGGCGTGGCTCGGCCGGGCCGGTGAGCCGCTTCCGACCCCGGGTTCTTTGCTTCGGAAGGGGCGAGGTCGGTGTCAGTTGCGGCGGGACGTTGCGGTGAGGGGATCGGCACCGCCGGCGATCGCGGTCATGGCGCTCGCCAGGTGTTCCAGCTTGAAGGGTTTGTCCACGCACGGGCAACCCGAGGTATCCAGGAAGTGACGCGTGTCGGGGTGCAAGGTGTCTCCGGACGCGAAGATGACGCGACGCGCGAGGTCCGGCCACCGTCTTCGAACCTCGCGGAACAGCTGCTGTCCGTCCATCTCGGGCATCTTGAGGTCGAGCAGAAGGATATCGTACGAGCGGCGCTCCAGCTTCTGCAGAGCCTCGCGGGCGCTGCCCGCCGTGTCGATGGTGTGCCGGCCATCACGCCCGAAGGCGTCAACGATCAAATCCAGGATGACCGCCTCGTCGTCCACCGCCAGGATGCGGAGCGAGCGGGGCTCGCCGTCCTCATGAGCGGACGCGGGGCCCCCGCCGGCCTCGGTGATGTGCGCGTCGGTGATCACGGGCAGCTCGATATTGATGCGGGTTCCCTCGCCGACACGGCTGTCGGCCCAGATCCGGCCGCCATGATCCTTGATGATCCCGTAGGAGACGGACAGCCCCAAACCCGTTCCCTCCCCGACGGCCTTGGTGGTGAAGAAGGGATCGAAAATCTTGCCCAGGACGTCGGGGGCCATGCCGGGCCCGTCGTCGCTGACCTCGAGGCGGATCACGCCGTCCCTGGAGGACGTCGCGATCGTGAGCGTTCCGTGGCCTCTGTGGCCGGCGATGGCGTGCTGCGCGTTGTTGACGAGGTTCAGGAGGACCTGCTGCATCTGATTGAAATCCAGCATGGTCTTCGGGATGAGCGGATCGAGCTTCCTGATCACCTTGAGATTGTTGACACGCAACTGGTAGGCCTTCAGATCAATCGTCTTCTCGATGATGCCGTTCAGCCCCAGGTATCGTTTTTCGGAGGGATAGCGCCGCGCGAACGCCAGAAGGTTCTGGACGATCTTCTGGCAGCGCAGGGCCGACTCGAAAATCCGCTCCACGCTCTTGCGCTGACGCGCATCCATCTGGCCGCCCATGAGGAGCTGCGCGTATCCGAGCACCCCGGTCAGGGGATTGTTGAGCTCGTGGGCCACTCCGCTCACTAACTCGCCCATGGCCGAGAGTTTCTCCGACACCTGCAGCGATCGCCGCGCCGCCTTCAGATCGGTGATGTCCTTGATGATGCCGACCGTGCCGTACGGCGCTCCCGCCTCGTCCCGCAGGGGTGAGGCGGCCACCAGGACGTCGCGCGCGCTGCCGTCACGCGTGCGGATGGTCGTCTCCACGCCCTGCAGCGGCTGGGAATCCCCGAGGAGCTTCTGGATGCGTCCACGCGCCTCCGTCTCCGGGTAGAGATCGAGGCAGTTGGTCCCCAGGACTTCGCTCCGCCTCAGACCGAGCATGGTCTCCCCGCCTCGGCTGAATTCGGTGAAGCGCCCCTCCATGTCGGTCGTGTAGATGAGGTCGGGGAACTGGTCGAGGATCTTCTGCAGCTTCTCGGCGGCCTCCTTCCGGGAGCGCGCGTCGGTCCGCATCTGTTCATAGAGCAGGGCGTTCTTGATGGCATTGGCCGAGGCGTTCGCCACCACCTTGCACGCCATGATCTCGTCGGAACTGAAGCGGCGCTCGACCCGCGCCGCCCGCAGGAACAGCATGCCGAGCAGGGCATCCTGATAAAGGATCGGCAGGACCATGATCGAGTGGAACCCGAGCTTTTCCAGGGTCTTCTTGAGCGGCTCCATGAGCGGCTCGCGCGAGACGTCGTTGATCACCACCGTCTCCCGGGTCTCGATCGCCCGCCGCACCTCGGGATACTTGTCCATGTCCAGGAGCAGACCGGAGATGTGCGGATCGTCGCTGCTGGCCAGCACCATGCACCGGCCGTCCTTCTCGTCCACGGTCAGGATGGAGCAGCGCCGTGCGTCGACCATGAGGGCGATGCGCTGTGCGATCAGGTACAGGACCTCCTTGATGTCCAGGGTCGAGGTTGTGACGGAGGTGATCTCGTGCAGGGTCTTGAGCTCGAGACGCTCCCGCTCGATCAGCCCGGCGCGCGCCTGATCGAGGCGTCCCTGGTGCACGAGGTGACCGTAGTAGAGCGCCGCTGTGTAGAGGAACGGGATTCGCAGCAAGAGAGGAGTGAGGTCGACGTCTGTCCCGCCGTGAAAGCGCGTCATGTAAAGGTAGAACCCCGAGACCAGCGTGGCCCCCGCCATGATGCGCTTCAGGTCGGTCCCGAGAGCGGCCAGCATGAGGTTCAGGAAGAAGGCCAGCGCCAGGTCGCTCCCTTCCAGCCCGGCGCGGAACAGACCGAGAGAGACCAGAAAGGTGTCGGAGACGACGACCAGGTATTCCAGGCGCCGCGAGCGGAACAGGCGATCGGGCAGATAGGTCAGCGCGATGTTGCTCGCCGCGAAGGCCAGGATGAGGCCGACCTCGAAGGCCCCGGGCCGGACCCCGCCGGGAGGCGCCAGGATCAGGGCGGTGGCCAGGATGAGGATCCAGCGCAAGGCCAACCTCAGCGTCTTCACGTTGGCGCGTTCCAGCGGCTGGATCCACTTCCTTCGGGTCAAGGGATCTCCCCCTCCGGCAGTCTCCGACGGGGCGCAAATATAGTGCCCGGACGCCAGCGCGCAAGGTTCCGGAGTCTCAAACCCTTACGCTCCTTGACTTTTCATGATCGCCGCGTAAAATCAATCCGCCATGCGTCTCCAAACAGCGAAGGCGACACCGACCCTGATCGTGGCCCTCCTCCTGATGCAACCGGTTTCTTTCGCCGGCACGCAAGCCCCCGTCACCGACCCGTCGAAGGTCAAAGAAATCGACTGGACCGGGCTCTCGGAAGCCCAGAAGAAGGTGGCCCTCAAGGTGATGAACGGGAGCGACTGCAACTGCGGCTGCAAGATGACCGTCGCGGTGTGCCGCGAACGCGATTCATCCTGCCGCCGCAGCCTGATCTTCGCGCGAACCATCATCGACGCCCTCCGGGAAGGGAAGCCGGAGGCCGAGGTCGCGCGCGTCGTGAAGGCCAAGGCGGACACGTTCGTGGAGGTCAAGCTGCCGGAGGACTCCGGGGTCGCCTACAAGATCGACACCAGCCGCAACCCGTTGCGGGGCCCCAAGGAGGCGCCCGTGACCATCGTCGAGTTCTCGGATTTCCAATGTCCGTACTGCGCCGGGCTGCAGTCCACTCTCGACCAGGTCCTCAAGGCCTTCCCGAAGGAAGTCAACCTGGTCTACAAGCAGTTTCCTTTGAACATCCACCAGTACGCCCGGCAGGCGGCGGTCGCATCCATGGCGGCTCACCAGCAGGGGAAATTCTGGCAGCTCCACGACAGGATGTTTCAGAATTTCAGCGCCATCAACGAAGAGAACATCAAGAAGTGGGCCAAAGAGGTCGGGCTGAACATGGCGGAATTCGAGAAGGTCATGCAGGCGGGCGTTGTGGAGACGGCCGTGCAGAAGGACATCGCCGACGGCGCCGCCGCGCGGGTCCTGGGCACACCGACCCTGTTCATCAACGGCAAGCGCGTGCAGGAGCGCTCCTTCGAGGCGTTCAAGAAGGCGATCCTCGAGGAGCTGGCGGCCGTGAAGGCCCCGGCGACGACCGCCCCCGCGAAGAAGGCGCCGACCACCGCCAAGCCATCCGGCCGCCAGTAGTCACGGCCGGACTTCTAGCTCCCGCCCTTGCTTTCCAGTCGAAGGAGCAGCCGGCGTAACTCCTGCGCCTCCGGCTGCGCGGGATCGATTTGCAACGACGCCTTGAGGTGGGCGACCGCCCGGTCGCGGTTCCCGATCCGCTGCGCGTACAGGAGCCCGAGGCTGCGGTGCGCGTCGGAGAGCCCCGGGTCGAGTTCCACCGCGCGTTCGTATTGTTCCGCCGCCTCGGCATACCGGCCCTTACGGGTCAGGAGGTAGCCCAGGAAATTCGACGCTCGGGCGGAGGGCTGTGGCGACGCGACGGCAAGGCGGAACTCGCGCTCGGCCGCCTCGAGGTCTCCGCGAGCGAGAGCGACCTCGCCGAGACCACGATGCGTCTCGGGTTGGGAGGGATCGAGCCGAAAGGCGGCTTCGAAGTGCCCGGCTGCCTCCTTCGGGCGGGACGCCGCGGTGAGGGCGTCGCCCAGATTGACACGGTAGACGGCCATCCCCGGCTCGAGGCGCACGGCCTTCTCGAGGTCCGCGATCGCCTCCTTCACGTGACCACGTTTAAGCTCGAGTGAGCCGAGGTTGTTCCAGGCACGGGAAGAGTCCGGATCGAGCTCCAGGGCCCGGCGAAACGCTCGCTCGGCGCGCCCGTCGTCGCCCAGGCCACGATAGGCCGTGCCGAGATTGACTGCCAGATCTGCGTTCCCTTGGTCCTTCAAGGCGGCCGCCTCGAGAAAGTCCAGCGCCTCCGCGGCGCGCCCCTGTTGCACCAGGGCCATCCCCAGATTGACGCGAGCGTCCTGGAACTCCGGGTAGATGGCGAGCGCCCTGCGGTAGTTCTCCTCGGCGTCGCGGTTACGCGCGGCTCTGAGATACGCATTCCCGAGGTTGTAGCGGATCCGCGCGCTGCGCGGTGCGATGCGCGCGGCGCTGCGATACAGGGAAAAGTCGTCCTTCCAGTCCGGGATGCGCGCGTAGGCGCGGCCGAACATCAGCGCCGCGACGAGCGCCATCGCGGTCCGCGCCAAAAGGCGCGCCTTGCGTCTTTCGATCCGGCCGACCATCCAGCCGGCGAAAAGACAAAGACCCACGCTCGGCAGGTACATGAGCCTCTCCGCCAGAAGCGTCCCGATGAACAACGCGACGTTCGTCGTCAGCGACGCGCTGATCGCCATGAACAGGAGCGCGAAGCCGCCGATCGGCGCCCGCCTGAGAAGCCACGCTCCCGCCGCAATCACCGCGAGGGCGAGCACGAGCCCCGTCGCCGCGAGTGGATCCAGGAGCGAGTGGATGACAGGGATCTGATCGTAGGAATAATCGGCCGACAGGTGGAGTGGCCACACCAGGAGAGATGCGTAACGGACCAGGGTCCCCAGCCCGGTCAACCGTCCGTCGAGAGCACCGGCCGCCGCAGCGGGGTTGTCCACGAACGGGATCGGCTGGCCAGGGCCCAACATCCCCAGGACGCTCATCCGCGCGGCGAGGTAAAGCGCGGCACACACCGCGTACCCCGAATAGAGCGCCGCCCTGCGGCGGGGGGCCGGATCACGCCCGGGCGGCACGACCTCCGATAGGAGGCATAGCGCCGGACCGACGATGGCGGACTCCTTGGCGAACATGCCGCACAGGGCCGCCAACCACGCGGCGCCGGTCCAGATCGCCAGCCGATCGCGGGCGACGAGGAGAGACCTCCGGTGGCAGAGGATCGCCGTCAGCACGCCGAGCGCGGCCAGGATCTCGGAACGCCCGACGATCCCGGCCACGGCTTCGACGTGGATCGGATGAACCGCGAACAGAGTTCCCGCAATCGCAGCGGTGGCCGCCTGACCCCTGGCCAGCTCGAGCCCCAGGAGGGTCACCAGGAACGTGGCCAGAGCGTGGAGGACGGCGTTGACGGCGTGGAACCAGACCGGCCGCATGCCGGAGAGCGCACCGTCCAGGGCGAACGACACGCTGGTCAGCGGCCGGTAGAGCTCCCGCGGATGCCCCGGGGCGTTCCAGTAAGGCGACACGAGCAGCCGCGGGAGGTTATGGAGGTCGTGCAAGAGCGGATTCATGAGGATGACGCCGCGATCGTCGAAGACGAAATCGCATCGAAGCGTCGGGAGGTACAGGACGAGGGCGAGAAGGGGGCAGCCGATCAGGGCGAGGCGGCGACCCGTCAAGGACCGGGAGCGGCCGGCGAGGCGGTGGCCTCCGGCTCGATCGCCGCGCTCTGGAGCTCGACCTGCCGGTCGGCTCCCCTCGCGAGATTGATCATTCCGTCGAGCCGGGTCCGGCGGGCGGCCTCGACCCTGATATCGGTCAGGTAACCAATCGAGCGGTGCACCCAGCCGCCGTCGCGATTGAGAAGATCGAACGCCATGTAGACATCGTACGTGCCGGGGTCGAGATCGAAGTCCATGTGTTCGGGCATCGTGACGCAGCGATAGACCTCGTGCCAGAACGGAACCGGCGTGTCGGGTCCTTTGGGGGCCTCCCTGGGCCTCAACCTCGGGTCCCCCTCTCCGGCGATGATGGGGCGCGCGGGAGCGCTCTTCGTGTTTTTTCCCAGCTTGGACGCCGGAATCCAGGACGCGGTGCGAAAGACCGGCGATTCGTACAGCATCAACGGCGTGTCCGCCTGGCCCCGCCTCAACGCCGCCACGGTGAACTGATACCCGAACGTAAAGACCTCGTTTCTCTTCTCGAAGATCCCCGGCTTCTGCAGCGGCCGGGCGACCCGGTCGTCGGGGAAGGTGCACCAGCGCCTGTTACCGTCGATGGTCATTGCCAGGCGTCCCTTGCCGGGTGCCGGGACGTCGGCCTGCGACCAGCCCATTGTGTGCTAGATTTGCACGAGCGCTTTGGGACATCGGCGGCGGGAATTATACTTCGCGAATGGGTACCCGGGCCATGAATGCCCCGGGGCGGCGTGGGTCATGCATTTCCCGGAACTGCCCGTGCTTCGGCTACCGAGGTTGACGTACGCAGAGCCGGGAGCTCAAGCTCCCGGCAAAAGAGTGGGGAACTTCGTGGAAAGGTCTCCAGTACGTGGTCAACTTCTGGAAGGCGGGCAGTTCCGGGAATCTCACTCTCACTCCCACATGAATCGCGAATTTTCCTGGTTGCGCCAACCCGTGTAGTCCGACTCTACCCAAGATGTAGGGCCCTGTCAAGAACAAAATACAACCTCTGGTAAGGCGGGTGGTCGAGAACGTATTGTCGTCCCTGGAATTTGACCGCATTCTGGACCTGCTCGCGGCCGAGACTGTGACTCCCCCGGGCGCCGCCTGCGCCCGCGCCCTTCGCCCCTCCTACGACCCGAGCGAGGTGCAGCGGGAGAACCGGCTCCTCGCCGAGATGATGCGCTATCTCGAGGCGCGGGGTGCCATGCCACTTGCCGCGGTCCCCGACCCCGCCCCGATCCTGCTGCGATTGGAGGTGGAAGGTGCCGTTCTGGCGCCGCTCGAAGTGCTCGACCTCGTCTCGCTCATGAAAGCCGGTCGGACGCTCAAGTCCTCGCTGACGGAAACGCGCGTCGATTTTTCGGGCTTGTGGGCCTCGGGACGCGACCTTCCCGACCTCGGCAACCTAGTCCGCTTTTTGGACGGCAAGATCGCCACGACCGGCGAGCTGGAGGACACCGCCAGCGACGAGCTCCACGCCGTGCGCCAAGAGATCCACCGCCGGAACGAGCGGTTGACGGAGGCCCTCGACGCCATCGTCGGCCGACCGGAAGTGGCACGCGCGCTCCAGGACACGTTCATCTCCATCCGCAGCGACCGGCACGTGGTCCCGATCCGCGCCGAGGCGCAGGGCTCCCTGCAAGGAATCGTGCACGGCGTGTCGGGAAGCGGTGCAACCGTCTACATCGAGCCGATCGAAACCGTCGACCTGAACAACCAAATCGTCACGCTCCGCGACTGCGAGGCCGCGGAGATCCAGCGACTCCTGCAGGAGTACAGCGACTTGCTGCGCGGGCGACTGGCGGAGCTGCGCACGCTGGTCGCCGGCATCGGGCGGCTCGATCTTCTCTCGGCCCGGGCGCGTCTGGGGCGGCAGCTCCGCGGGCGGCCGGGCGAGATCTCCGCGCAAGGCGAGTTGCGCCTCGGTGCGGCCCGCCATCCCCTCGTCGAGCTGGCCCTGAAGTCCGAGGGGATCGCCGTCACCCCTCTCGACCTGGAGCTCCCCGCGGGAGCGACGGTGCTGATGATCAGCGGGCCGAACACCGGGGGCAAGACGGTCGCTCTGAAAACGGCGGGGCTCCTGTCGCTGATGTTCCAGTCCGGACTGCCCCTCCCCGCCGGCCGCGCTGTCCTGCCGGTATTCCGCGGGGTCTTCATCGACATCGGCGATCGCCAGTCCATCCCCGATCGCCTGAGCACCTTCTCCGCCCGCATGAAGAACATCTCCGGGATCGCCGCTGCGCTGCAGGCGCCGGGCCTCGTGCTCCTGGACGAAGTGGGCACCGGCACCGATCCCGAGGACGGCGTGGCTCTGGCCATCGCGGTCGTGGACTTCCTGCGTGCTCGCGGCGCCTTGGTCATTGCCACGACCCACCTCGAGGCGCTGAAGGCGTACGCGGCCACGACCGATGGCTGCGCCAATGCCGCCATGCAATTCGACGAGGCGACCTGCACTCCGACCTACCGGCTGATCCCGGGGATCCCGGGGAGAAGCGGCGGCCTGGAGATCGCCGAGCGTCTCGGCCTTCCGACGGCGATCATCGAGGCGGCGCGCGCGCGTCGCGGCCATTCGAGCGAGCAGATCGCTTCCTACCTGGCCCATCTTCAGACCATGACCGCGGATCTTCAGGAACAGCTGCGGGGCGTACGCGCCGAAAGGGAGCGGCTCGAGCGCGAGCGCGCCACCCTGCAGGCCGAGTTCGGTGAGCGGGAGGTGGTGCGTCAGAAGGCCGTGTCGGCGGAGGTCGAGCATGCACTCAGGACGATGCGCGAGGAGGGTGATCTTTACATCAAGACTCTCAAGAACCGCGAGCTGGCGCTGGCGTTGCGCCGGCAGGAGACCAAGGCG
The DNA here is from genome assembly GCA_003223135.1 of Acidobacteriota bacterium. Lineage (GTDB taxonomy): Bacteria > Acidobacteriota > Polarisedimenticolia > Gp22-AA2 > Gp22-AA2 > Gp22-AA3. The sequence continues at coordinate 47,811 of QHXX01000050.1, forward strand.
GCCGCGGCGCTGCGGGCGAGGGCGCGTTCTCTCCTCCAGGGCGTCGCGGGCGCCCGGACGCCTGTGCACTCCGAAAACGGAGGCACCGTCGGCCCCGGCGCACGGGTCGTGATCGAGGGGCTCGACCTGCGCGGCACCGTGGAGTCGATCCGCGGAGACAAGGCGGTGATCCTCGTGCGTGGCAGGAAGATGACGGTCGCCCGCCGCGACTGCCGACCGGAGGGCGGCGCCGACCCGCAGGCGGACCGCCGGCTCCGCCTGCCGCACGGAGTGACCCTTTCGCGGAAGCCGGCGACCGAGACACCCGACGAAATCCAGCTTCTTGGGAAGACGGTGCAGGAGGCCCTGGAGCTGGTGGACAAATACCTGGACGACGTCTACCTCGCAGGACTGAGCCCGGTCCGTCTGGTGCACGGCGTGGGTTCGGGGCGCCTGAAGAAGGCGATCGCGGGCCTGCTGGCGCGCCATCCGCACGTCGAAGCATTTGCGAGCGCCCCCACGAACCAGGGCGGAGGCGGGGTCACGATCGTGAGCCTGCGTCTCTAGGAGCGTGTCCGAGTCATGGCGTGGGCCGTGCGAAGCCGCAGCCGATGTCCCGTCGGTCGGCTATCGCAGTCCCCAATCCGCGGGCACAGGCGAACGATCCGCGTTCGGATCCAGCACTCGCGTCCCGTCCCCCTCGAGGTCAAACGCGAACGACCAGGAGCGCGGGGTCTCGCCGACCGTCTCGAAGGCGACCACGTGATAGCGCCCCGGTGCGACCCCCTGGAAATCGAAGCGACCGCTGCCGTCGGAGAGAGCGCGCTGCACGACCTTTGGCTCGAAGACTTCCTGCGCGCGCAAGCGGCAGTCCCGGATTAGATCCTGCCTCTCCCGCTGCGCCCTGGCCAGCCGGCTCTTCATCTGGTCGTTGCGGCTGGCCGCCTCCCTGAAGTTGTCGGATGAATTGAGTGCGCGATTCGACTCCGCGCGCAGCGAATCGATGTCGCGGTCCTTCTGCTCGAGTCGCGCGCGGCATTCCTCTCCGGCCTTGCGGTGTTCGGCGTCGAGAGCGCCGCTCTGCCCGACCAGGAGCACGAGGACCCCGGCGCCGGCGGATCCGCCGGCCCCCATGGGCGGGGCGAGAACCCCCTGGACCGTCGCCCGCCGCACCGGCGCCGGGACGGTTCCGGAGTCACCGGCAGGGGCCACCGTTGGTTTCGCGGCCGCCCCCAGACCGGTCTCGCGGGACGTCGGGCCGGAGGCCCCGGCGTGCCCGGCGGCCGGATTCACGATCCACGCTTCCACCCGGACGTGCCGCCAGCCGTCGCGCTCCTCGAGGACCACGAGCGACGCATCGTCCCTCAGGGCGCCGAGCCAGCCCCCCTTGGGCGCATCGAACAGCACGATCTCGCCCGTACCGCGGCCCGCCGCGGCGAGCGTGACACAGACAAGGGCCAGCGCCACGAGCGCCGGCAAGTGGGCCCGCTTCATCGTCGCGTCTCCCGAACCTTTGCGCGTTTCAATTGTGTAGTCCCCGCCCGCCCGTCTTGATCGCCGCCCCGCCGTCTCTATATTCGAGGCAACGCGGCCAACGGACCGCGGGAGGATGAGGCCCGGTGGTCAAGTCGAAGGTCATCCGCACGATCATCGAATCCTGCCGCGAACCGGGACCGCGAGGAGCACGGACCCTCCTGCGCGCCGTCCGACGCTCACCCGCCGCGGGGGGAGGACTGTCCGGCGCGGTCCCGCCGACCGGCGCGCCTGCGGCCAAGGGCACCCTCCGCGACCCGCGTCTGGGACAAAGTCTCAAGGTCCGCCGCGGGTCGAGGCGCGGCTGAGCGCCCGCCTGTCTCAGTGATCCTTGTCCCCGTCTCCGGTTGACAGCCGCTGAATCCAGTTTCCGGCGGGATCGTATTGCGGGGCACCGCTGGGGTCCTCCGCCTGCATCTGGGCGATGTCGCGCTCCTTCTGGCGGATCTCCACGATGTTCTTGTCGAAGCTGTCGTCCGTCGCGGCGTGCGCGGCGGCCGCCTCGAGCCTCTTGACTTTCTCCTGCAGGAGCGTGATCTCGATGTTCCGTTCCTCGACCTCGATCTCTGCCTCGCGCAGGTGCTTGCGCAGGAACTGGATCTCCTTGACGGCGCGCGCCCGCAGCGTCTGGTAGCGATCCTCCGCCTTTCTCAACTCCTCGTCCTTCGTTTCCGCGACGGCCTTGTACTCGAACAGCTTCTGCCCGCCGGCGCGGATCATCCCGTACTGGACCAGGAGCTGCTCGTGTTTGAGGAGAAGCTCGTTGTAGATCGAGGACGGCACCATCACTTCCCTCGGCGCCAGCCCCCTCGCCGCGGGCAGCTCTTCGTTGACGCGCACCGGCAGATCCCCGTCCGCCGAGAATCCCAGGGCCAGCAGATCCTCGCGCCGGATCTTGTATTCCTCGCCGAATTTTCCAATTTCCTTCTCGGCCTTGAGACGACCGGAGCGGATGTAGCGGCGGACGGTGGCGGTCGTTCTGCCGATGAGCCGGGAAGCCTCGCGGATCGTCAGGAGCATCAACCTCACTCAACCGGGACGAGGCGTCCTGCGTTTGGACGCGACCGGTGCCAACGGCGGCTCTTATATCAGAATCCTTTTCGCTCGCGCAAGCGATCACGACTCGTGCAGCATCATCAGGAGACCGACGGCGCTCACGAGCGCGCCGCTGATCAGGTCGCCGTAGTGGGCGAAGAACGGCAGGTCGATCCGGCGAATGCCGCGCATGGCGAATACGGTCACGCCGACCATCGTGCCGACGGTGCAGAGCGCGAATCCCAGCGCCGACGCCAAGAGTGCCCCCGTTCCCTCGACGGAGGCGCTGAACAGGATCGGCACCAGGAGGGCGCACGGACTGATGCCGATGACCAGGACCAGGGCACCGGCGCTCAAGGCGCCGTGGAACCAGCGCTCCAGAAGGTGTCCATGCGCGTGAACATGGTCTCCCGGGTCCGCGGGTGGCCTGTCGACGCGCGCGTGGACGCGCGCCTCGCGTCGGTGTCTCCAGATCCCGTAGGTGACGCCGAAGACGACCAGGAGCAGCCCGCCCAGGAATTCCAGGGATCGGCCGGTGCGGGTCGCCAGGTCCTCAATCGTCGGCGAGCCGACGAGGATCGTGAGGCCGCCGGCCAGCATCGTCACCAGGACATGCAGCAGACCGGCCACCCCGGTGAGCGCCGCGGCCCGCCTTTCGCTCCAGCGCTCGACACGCGACATCAAGACGAACGGCAGCCAGTGATCGGGGATGAGCGCGTGGATGATGGCGGTACTGCAGGACGACAGCAAGAGCAGGAACGCCGTGCGGGTCACGCGGCCACTCCCGGCAGCCGGGCAGGTTCCCAGGCCCGGAGGACGGCCGGCCCTCCCCTCCGGCGACGAGGGCGGATTATAGCACCCGGATCCCGCGACGGCCGGGTGACGGCCCTCGGAGGGCGGACGCCCGCTGCTGCGTGGTTGCCGCGACGATCCCTTTAAAAGCCTTGGTGGGCTTGACTTCGGGCCAGTTCGCAGTAGCTTTGGACATGCCCTTCTGGAGGCGACCCGCATGCTTCACGCTGGAGGCGGGCGCCCTGTTCCTGCTGGCCGTGTCCCCGGTCTCCGCGGTGGTCCCGCCGGAACCGCATGACGACCTTGCGAGCAATACGGCCGCATCGCGGCCCTCGACCACCCTGCCGGCGTCCCCGGCACGATGGCCGGACATCGTCCCGCCGCGCTTGACGGCTCGCAACGGAACCCTTCCCGCCGCCCTGCCGTTCCTCGTCCAGAGGACGCCGCAATTCTCTCCGGCCTTCGGCCCGCAGGAGTCGGCGGCCTCCCAAGGGGGTGGATTCTCCGCGCGCCTGATGTCGAGGATGAGCCATGAGGCCCGGCGGTTCCGGCGGGACAACGTCACCGAGTCCTGGGGCGCCGCCCGGAGCGGGCGGGACGACGATCTCGATTCAATCGCAGAGGCCCGACGAGGCGTGGAAGCCTCGGGGGTAGTCACCCGGTCGCTCCACCGCGCCCTCGATGACGAGCTGGACAGGCTGGCCCGCACGGCGCTCGGCCTGGGCCCGACTCTGGACTTCCTGCAGGGCCTCTCCCTCCGACGTCAGCGGGCGGGGCATGCCGCTCGTGCGGGCGCGTCGTTTGGGCAGCATCCTTCCGTGTCCGCCGAAGAGAACCCGGACAGGCTGCGCGGCGACGTGGGACTGAGACTCGATGCCCACCCCGCACTCCTGCTCCGGGCCCGGTTCCGTAGTCTGCGCGGCCGGATCGAGCTGCCGGCGCGCGGCGACCCGGCCCGCCTGACCCTGGAATCGCCCATCGGAACGCGCGGACGCGCGGTTCTCTCCTCGGGTCTGCCGCGCGACGGGCAGGGCTGGACGACTCTCACCTTCGACTTCCAGTTCTAGGAACCTGCCCGCGGGCTTTCAGAGGTTGGCCAGGTCCGCGTTCAGGACGTCGAGCAACGCGCGCGCCTTGTCGAGAGTCTCCCCGTGCTCTCTCTCGGGATCGGAATCGGCGACGATGCCGCCGCCGACACGCAGGTGGGCGATGCCTTTGGCGCACACGAGGGTGCGGATGACGATGTTGAAGTCCATCCCGCCGTCGAGAGAGAGGTACCCGATCCCCCCGGCGTAGACGCCGCGCTCCTCCTCTTCCAGCTCGTCGATGATTTCCATCGCCCGGACCTTGGGCGCGCCTGTCATCGAGCCCCCCGGGAAGAGCGCACGCACGACGTCGATCCGGTCCGCATCCGGACGCAGGCGGCCGCTGACGGTCGTGACCAGGTGGTGCACGGTGGCGAACGACTCGAGGGCGCAGAGCGTCTCGGCGCGAACGCTCCCCGCCTCGCAGACACGCCCGAGGTCGTTCCGCACGAGATCGGCGATCATGACGTTTTCCGCCCGGTCCTTCGGGCTCGAAATGAGGTCGCTCGCCAGCCGCTCGTCCTCCTCGGGCGTGTCGCCGCGCGGGCGGGTCCCCTTGATCGGGCTGCTTCTGGCACGGTCTCCCACGACCGACACCAGGCGCTCCGGAGACGCCGAGACGACCTGGAAGTCGCCGGCATCGATGTAGGCCGCGAACGGTGCCGGGTTGCGGGCCGCGAGGTCCAGGAAGAGCGACAACGGATCTCCCTCGAAGGCGCACTCGATCCGGTGCGACAGGTTGACCTGGTAAACGTCCCCGGCCGCGATATAGTCGAGAGCGCGGGCGATCCTTCCCAGATACGTTCTCCTGTCGGTCGTTAAGAGAGCCCGGCGGCGTGCGACGGCTCCCGAGGCGGGAGGCGCGGCCCGCGCCGCAGGCGAGCGCGCCAGGCACTCGCGAAGGTCCTCGAGACCCGCGGCGGCCCGGGCGAGCCTCTGGCGCTCGTTCTCGGCGCCGAGCCCCGTCGCCACGAGGATCACACGCCGTTCGAGGTGATCGAACACCACCGCGCGATCGTATAACCCGAACCACGCATCCGGCTGACCGAGGGGATCGGGAGGCGCCGGGGGCAGGCGCTCGATCGACCGCCTCAGGCCGTAACCGAGATAGCCGATCGCGCCGCCGATGAAGGGTACGCCCGGTGCGGTCCGCCGGATCGCTCCCGCAGGCGCCAGCGCGCGCAGCAGGGCGAACGGGTCGCGCGCGGGGCGCGTCTGGACGCTCCGGCGGCCGTCACTTTCCCCCACCAGCAGGGCCTCCCCGCCACGGATCGCGACCACCAGAACGGGATCCCACGCGAGGATCGAGAATCGGGCGGCGTGGTGGCCCATGAGCCCGCTCAGGAGCAGGACAGGGTGACGCCTGTGCCGCACGCGTCGGAGCGCCTCGAGCGGGTCGCAGAAGCCCGGAAGATCCTCCAGGATGGGACGGGGCGGCGGCGCCACCGGCACGAGGGGCCCGGTCACCGGCGTGATTCCTCTTGAGGGGCGTGCGCTTCGGCCCCACATTCCCGCCCCACGAGATCCCGATAGGCCGCAAGGAGGTCGCGCGTCACGGGGCCCGGCATGCCCTCGCCGATGGGACGATCGTCCACCCGGACCACCGGCAGGACCTCCCACGACGAGTTGGTCAAGAAGGCCTCCTGGGCGTCTAGCAGGAGGGCGGCGGGCAGCCGTTCTTCCGACACCTCGATCCCGGCCGCGTGCGCGAGCTCGATGACCGCCTCGCGCGTGATCCCGGGGAGGCTGCCCGCGGCGGGCGAGGTGAGCAGGCGACCGCCCGCGACGAGAAAGAAGTTGCTCACCGTTCCTTCGGTCAGGTGGCCGCCGGCGTCCAGCAGGATGGCCTCGAAGCCGCCCCGATCACGCGCCTCGCGCCGCGACAGGACCGAGCCAAGGCGCGACGTCGATTTGATGGCCGGATCAAGCGTCTCGGGCGGCACCTGCCTGCGGCGCGGGATGACGGCGCGCACGCCGGTCCTGTAGAGGGCCTCGTCGACTCCCTCGAACGGTCCTCCTGAGATCACGACGGTCGGCGGACCCAGCGCCTCGACATATTCGCCCGGCCGCCCCGCTCCGCGGGTGACGGTGATCCGGAGGCGCGCGTCGTGCAGCGCATTGGCCTCGAGGACCTCGCGAATAAAATCCGGCAAGCCGGGTTGTATCTGCGACAGGCCCAGGCCGACGCTGTCCGCGGACTGCAGCAATCGCTCCAGGTGACGATCACGGCGGAACACGACGCCCTCGACCGCGCGCATCGATTCGAAGATTCCGTCCCCGTAAAGGAAGCCTCGGTCGAAGACGGAGACGCGCGCCTCTTCCTCGGGAACGAGCCGTCCGTTCAGATGAACCCACACAGGGCACCGCCCCCGCGCGGCTGATGAGATCGGGGCCGATGGATCCTCTTCCCGGGTCGCGCCCTGGAAGCCTGCCCGGTCCTCGGACGGGCTTCTCAGGCTCGGGCGGCGTCCCCGGCGACGGCCGCGTCCACGGGGGTCGGGGAAACGGCGCGAGGATCGAACGGCGGGCGGCGCGGGACCGCCTCGACGGGATTGTAAAGCGTGTCTCTTTCGACCGGGACCCGCCCGGCCTCCTCGATCAGCGCGACCAGCTCGTGCCGGCCGATCATCTGCGGCGACATCGAACCCGCGCGATGATAGATCTCCTCGGTGACGACCGTGCCGTCGAGGTCGTCGGCCCCGAAGTGCAGACCGGCCTGCGCCACGCGCGGCGTCATCATGATCCAGTACGCCTTGATGTGCGGGAAGTTGTCCAGCATCAGCCGGGCGACCGCCAGGTTCCGGAGCTCGTCCGCAGCGGAGGGCTTCGGCAGATGCGACAGGCGCGTGTTCTCCGGGTGGAAGGCGAGCGGGATGAAGGCCATGAAGCCGTGCGTCTCGTCCTGCGCCTCGCGCAGGAGCAGCATGTGCTCGATGCGTTCCTCCAGCGTCTCGACGTGGCCGAACAGCATCGTGGCATTGCTCTTGAGGCCGAGGCGGTGGGCAGTCTTGGCGATCTCCATCCAGCCGCGGTGGTCGATCTTCCCCTTGAAAAGCACCTGGTGCGCGTGATCGGTCAGGATCTCCGCCCCGCCGCCGGGGATCGACCCGAGCCCTGCCTCCTTGAGCCGCCGCAGGACCTCTTCCGGCGTCATGTCGAAGTTCTCCGCCATGGCGGCGATCTCGACCATGGTGAATGCCTTGACGTGCACCTCGGGCCGCACCCGTTTCATGGTCCGGATGACGTCGAGGTAGTAGCTGAACGGCAGGTCCGGGTTCACTCCGCCCACCATGTGGATCTCGCGGATGGGTTCGTGCATGTGCTCGCGCATGCGCCGCTCGACGTCTTCCGGAGAAAGGACGTAGGCGTCGCTCTGCTTGGCGGTCCGGTAGAACGCGCAGAACTTGCAGCCAGCCACGCAGACGTTCGTGTGGTTGATGTGCTGATTGACGATGTAGTACGCCACGTCCCCGTGCAGCGTCTCGCGCACGTGGTTCGCGAGCGTCCCGACGCCAAGCAGATCGTCGTGGCGGTAGAGCGCCAGGCCGTCCTCGCGGGACAGGCGCTCGCCCGAGAGGACCTTGTCCAGGATGGCCCCCAGGCCGCTCCTCTCGACGTACCGACTCCGGAATGGCGTCATGCGTTCCCCATGCGGCGGTACGCGGCGGACCCGACCCGCACGTGCCGGTGCGTCGCCTCCTCTTCGGGCGCCGTCAGCAGCTCACCCAGCCGGCTGCGCGTGTTCTCCAGGGCCATCGAGCAAAGAGTCCCGCACATTGTGCAGACCGCCTTGTCGTAGTCTTCGCTCATCATCCGGAATTCCCGGGCCTTCTCCGGGTCGAGCGCCAGGCGGTATTGCCCCTCCCAGTCGAGCTGCTTCCGGTACACCGACATCTGGTCATCGCGGCGCTTCGCCCCGAACACGCCTTTCGCCAGGTCGCCGGAGTGCGCCGCGATCTTGGTGGCGAGAACGCCGTCGCGCACGTCCTGGAGGGTGGGCAACCTCAGGTGCTCGGCCGGCGTCAGGTAACACAGGACATCCGCGCCCGCCGCCGCCGCAACGGCTCCGCCGATGGCCCCGGTGATGTGGTCGTATCCTGCCCCGATGTCGCTGGTCAAGGGTCCCAGCACGTAGAACGGCGCCCCACGGCACACTCTCTTCTGAAGCAGCACGTTCGCTTCGATCTGGTGGATCGGCACGTGGCCCGGGCCTTCGATCATGACCTGCACCGAGCGCTCATGGGCCCGGCGCGTCAGCTCTCCGAGGGTCAGGAGCTCCTGGATCTGCGCCGCGTCCGTGGCGTCGCCGGTGGCCCCCGGGCGAATGCCGTCGCCCAGCGACAGCGTCAAGTCGTGCTCGTAGGCGATGTCGAGCAGCCGGTCGTATTGCTCGAGAAGAGGGTTCTCCTGACCCGAGCGGGCCATCCATGAGGCCAGAAAGGATCCGCCGCGCGACACGATGCCGGCGATCCTCCCGTCGGCATCGAGACGGCGGACCGCCTCGCGCGTAACCCCGCAATGGACGGTGACGAAATCCACTCCGTCCAGGGCGTGTGCCTCGATCGTCCCGAACAGATCGTCCGCCCGCATCTCGTAGACCGATCCGCGATCGGCGACGGCCTGGTAGATCGGCACCGTTCCCAGGATGACCGGGCAGCGCCTGAGAATCTCGCGGCGCACCGCGTCCAGGCGATTCGCGCGCGCAGCTCCCCGGCGTCGATCCCCTCGACGGCCGCCACGTACCTCATCTCCTCGGTGATCCGGCCGCGCTTCGCCTGCTCCATCTGGGTCATGGAAGTCGCTCCTCAACACGGCCGCCGGTGTTGACGCCCCGCGGCCGTAAGATGCCCGCGCCCTAGTGCGCGGTGGTCGTCGCCCGCATCTCGCGGATGACCGTCACCTTGATCTTCCCGGGATACTCCATCCGGGTCTGGATCTTCTTGGCCAGATCGGAGGCCAGGAGCGCCAGCTGGTCGTCGGTCACCTTGTCGGGCCTCGCGATCACCCGGATCTCCCGCCCCGCCTGGATGGCGTACGACTGCTCGACGCCCTCCATCTCGTTCGCCAGCCCCTCCAGTTGCTCGATCCGCCGCACGTAGTCCACCACGCTCTTGCGCCGCGCCCCCGGGCGCGAGCCCGAAATCGCGTCGGCGGCCGACACGAGGACCGAGATCGGATGGGTGACATCCACGTCCTCATGGTGCGAGCCGATGGCGTTCACCACGACGGGGTGCTCATTGTACCGCGTGGCCACCTCGACCCCGATTTCCGGGTGGGTCCCCTCGCGCTCGAAATCGATCGCCTTGCCGATGTCGTGGAACAGACCGGCCCGCTTCGCCAGCACCCCGTCCAGACGCAGCTCCGACGCCATGATGGCTGTCAGCTTGGCGACCTCAATCGAATGCATGAGGACATTCTGGCCGTACGACGTGCGGTAACGCAGGCGCCCCAGGATGCGGACCAGCTCGGGGTGGACGCCGTTGATCCCGAGCTCCCGCAGCGCTTCCTGACCGGCCCGCAGCATCTGCTCGTCGACGCGTCGCTGGTTCTTCTGCACCAACTCCTCGATCCGCCGCGGATGGACATTGCCGTCCTTGATCAGGCGCTCAAGTGTGAGCCGGGCGATCTCGCGCTTGATCGGATTGAAGCAGGAGAGCACCACGCTGTCGGGCTGTTCATCGATCAGGATCTGGACACCGGTCGCCTTCTCGAAGGCGCGGATGTTCTTGCCCTCGTGGCCGATGATGCGTCCTTTCAGCTTGTCGTTCGGCAGGGGAAAGGCCGTGACGCTGCGCTCCGCGGACCACTCCGACGCCGTGCGCTCGATAGCCAGGGACACGATCTTGCCGGCCTCCACCTCGGCTTTTTTCTGCGCCTCCTCGCGCGCCTCGCGGATCATCTTGGCCGACTCGAAGCGCACTTCCTGCTTCATGTTGGTCAGAAGCATGTGTTTGGCGTCTTCCGGGGTGAGGCCCGAGACGCGGCTGAGCTGGGAGTTGAGGTCGTCCGCCAGGCGCCGGACTCTTTCACGCTCTTTCCTGGCTTCGGCCAGTGACTGCTGGATGTCCCGCTCGCGCTCCTCCAGCGACCTCTCGCGCGATCTCAGGCGGAGGTCTGCTTCGCCCAGGCCCGCCTCGCGTTCGTCGAGACCCCGCTTCAGGCGTTCGCCCTCGCGCACCCTGCCCTGCAGATCCTGCTCGAGCCGCGCCTTCGACTTCAGCCATTCCTCACGGGCCTGGAGGAGGGCCTGGCGCTTCTGGTGTTCGGCTTCCTGAAGGCTCCGGTTGATGATCTCCCGGCTCTCGCCGCGAACTTTCTCGAGCTTAGAGCGGACGAAGAGCCACCTGGTGAACCATCCGACGAGACCTCCGGTCAGGAGAAAGGCCCCTGGGAGGAGAATATTGATGAACGTCATCCGCATGCCGTGTCCCCTGCGCAGCCGGTATCCCGGCGGCGCGGAAGGATCCTCTCCCGGCCATGGCATGAGATCCGATACACACGGCGCCCGCCAAACGGCGCAAGATCGGGTGCCTAGAGTCGATTCGGAAGAGCGTGTCGCTGAAGAACCTGGTTGGAGAGTTGCGAGAGCCAATCGGGCGCGGGGTCGGCCACGCCGGGCGGCGCGCTGTCGCCCCTGGTTCAAGACACAGCCAGCGGTGAGTCGGCCGGCCCGGAATCCGGTGCCGGTCATCGCCGCGCGGCATGAAAACCTCGCGGTGTCTCACCTCAGTTGCGCGCTGTACCACCCCGCTCCCCCCTGTCGGCCAGGCCCGAAGGCCCCGCCTAAGGCGCCGGGTGAGAGGACCGTTGCGTGCTAAAGCGTTGCAAAACCGAGTGAAGTATAGCACCCGGCCACGCGCGCCCGCAAGTTTTCACCGGAGGGGGGTCAGGTGGACGCGGGAGTCGAACCGGAGCCTTCGATCCAGGCGGCGCCGTCGGCGTAGTGTTCCTTTTTCCAGATCGGCACGATCTCCTTGAGGCGCTCAATGACGTGCGCGCAGGCGGCGAGCGCCTCGCGCCGGTGCTCCGCCGCCACCGCGATCACGACGCTCGGCTCGCCGATGGTCAGGCGGCCTGTCCTGTGCAGGATGGCGACGTGCGGCGTGCCGAAGAGCGCTTCCGTCTCGCGGCCGATGTCGCGCATCACCTGTTCGGCCATTTCGGCGTAGGCGTGATACTCGAGCGCGCGCACGGGCCGACCCTCGTGGTGGTCGCGCGCCGTGCCGATGAAGGTGGCGATGGCGCCCCGGTCGGGACCTGCCACCGCCCGGATGGCCTCCTCCACATCGATCGGGCGCTCGACGATCCGGTACAGTCCGGCCAATTGTCGTCTCCTAGCCGCCGCTCACCGGTGGGAAGACGGCGATCTCCTCGTGTCCCGTGAGCGCCCGATCCCCTCGCGCGTAGGCCCGGTCGCAGGAGAACATGGGCCGCTCCTCGCGCCGGAGCGACGGAATCCTCGCCCGCACGCGGTCCCAGACGTCCGCAAGCGTGGCGTTCGCGGGCACCTCGACTTCGACCGATGGGGTGCCCGCGGCCTCGCGGTAGCGTGCGAAGAGCAGGACGGAGACGGTCATCGGCCCCCCGTCGTGCCCCGAGAGGCGGAGGCCGCGATGCGGCGTCTCTCGCGGACCAGCTTGAGCACCTCGCCCACCATCGCGTCGATCCCCGCCTTCACGTCCGCCAGGCGCGTGAAGGCGGTGAACCCCGGCGTATGCACGATGGATCTCTCGCGATCGATCATCAAGGCCTCCGGGGTCGCCGGCGGCGCGGGCACTTCGATCGTATCGCCGAGTACGGTCCGCAGCGGGATCTCGCCGAGACTGACGCAACCGATCGGTTTCCCGGCCTCCAGGAAATGGCGCAGGAACACGGCCACCTCCTGGCGCACGGCGCGCGGCTCGCCCGGTCGCGCGAACGCCGTGGAGAAGTTGACCACCGGGCCGTATCCCCCCGGGATGAAGAGCGCCTCCAGCTCGTCGTGCCGTACCTCCTGGAGGGCGCGGATGGGCCGGCGCGCCAGCCGGGCGGACTCGCGCAGGACGTTGCGGGCGTCCGGCACCTCGTCGCCGCTCAGGTGATCGACGGTGCGTTCCTGCGCGATGTCCGGAGCCACCAGGATCGCCCTTTCGCCCGCGGCCTCAATCGCGAACAGCGTGAAGACCGCCTCATGCACATCGGTGCCGTCGTAGTATCCGCAGCCGCCGAGCAGAACGCCGATCGACACCGCTCACCCTCGTGGAATCCGATCCCGCAGCCTGAAGTATAGGTCCGTTCCCTCCCGGCGGCTCAACGGCGGACGCAGAGCACCGCGTCACGAAGAGGCATGCCTCTCTCGTTTTCCGTTGACCGGCGGTCCGCACGGTGGTATGTTCGGTGCGCATTGTGCGTCCTAGTTTCAACATGGGAAACAGGAAGCGGAAGTCGATGACAGTCCAGCGGAACCGGCCGGCTGGACATCTTATGCTTCTGCGACATTCGGCGGCGTGGGGACGGCAGGCGATGCTGTTACGGCCTTAGGGGCGCCAGGTTCGTCGCAAGTCCTTGTCGTAACGTCATTATGGGCAAAATAGGGCTTGCGCGGACGGTCCCCCTGGACGCACAATCACGTGGCGATCTTGTACCCTCCGTGATGCGAGGACGGCATAAAGCGATGGCGGGACGGACGGGAACATCGGGATCGCCTTCGAAGTCGGGGGCGCAGGAAAAGACCGGATAGAAAGGAAAGGTTCACATGGCTCAGGATCCGCCGACACAGGGCGTCAACAAGAAGAGGAGCGAGCGCGGTGAGGGCATCGTGACGGGGAACCAGGCGGTGCGTCGCGCCATTGCAGTGCTCAAGGCGTTCAGCGATGACGCCCCGGAGATGGGCGTCACGGAGGTCAGCCGCAAGGTGAACCTCCACAAGAGCACCGTCTACCGTCTGCTCTCGGCTTTCGAAGGCGAGGGCCTCATCGGCAAGAGCCCGGAGAACGGCAAGTACCGGCTCGGACCGGAGCTGATCGTCCTGGGCGAGCAGGTCTTGCGGCACACCGACGTGCATCGCGTCGCGCTCCCTTTCCTGAGGGACCTTGCGGATCGCACCGGGGAGACCGTGGACCTTGAAGTGCTCAGCGGCAGCAACGTCGTGACCATCGAGGAAATTGCCGGCAAACACGTGGTGGCCGCGGCCGGAGCCATCGGGATGCCCTGGGCTGCGCACGCGACCTCGACCGGCAAGGTGCTGCTGGCGCATCTACCGCCCGAGAAGCAGCGGCAGATCCTCGCGCGCACCCTCAAAAAGTTCACGCCGCGCACTCTGACCGATCCCAAGACGCTGGCGCGCGATTTCATCAAGATCCGCGAGCAGGGATATGCCGTGTCATTCGGGGAGCTCGAGGATCACCTGATCGCCATCGGCCTGCCGATCCGAAGCCGCAATGGCGACGCCATCGCGGCCGTCAGCATCTCGGGACCCGACACCCGCCTCACCCCGGACAAGATGCCCGGACTCATCCGTACCGGCCTGGAGACGTGCGCGAAGATCTCGGCCCGGCTCGGCTACCACGGGCCGGCCGCGCTGCGCGCGGCGCAATCGAAGTTCATGGCGCCGCGGGCGTTTGTGTGATGGATCGCGTGCCCCGCGCGCTCCGGGGGGCGAAGGAGGACTGACTTGAGCCACGAAGATCTCTACCAGAAGATGGCGGACAGCGTGATCACGGGAGATGCGGAGACCTCGGCCGCCCTGGCCCGTCAGTCCCTTGAGCTGGGCATCGCACCGCTCGAGTCGATCGACAACGGCTTCGTGAAAGGGATCCGCGTCGTCGGCGACCGCTTCGGCGCCGGCGAGCTGTTCCTTCCGGAACTGGTGATGAGCGCCGAGGCGATGAAGGCAGCGCTGGCGATCCTCGAGCCCGAGCTGGCCAAGGCGTCGACCGTGCGCGAGAGCCAGGGATCGGTTCTGGCGTGCACCGTGCAGGGGGACATCCATGATATCGGCAAGCGCATCGTCTGCACGATGCTGTCCGCGAACGGCTTTTCCGTGGTGGACCTCGGCGTCAACGTCAAGATCGATCGATTCGTACAGGAGATCAAGACGCGCCAGCCGGATATCGTTGCCATGTCCGCCCTCCTGACGACCACCGCCCCCAACCAGGGGAAGGTCATCAAACTCTTGCAGAAGGAGGGGATCCGCGACCAGTACATCGTCATGGTCGGAGGCGCCCCGACCAGCCTGGCCTGGTCGAAGGAGATCGGCGCCGATGGCTACGGCGAAAACGCCACCGAGGCGGTTCGCGTCGCCAAGGAGCTGATGGCGAAGAGGCGCTCGAAACCCGCCGGCGCGCAGCCCGAGACGGTGGCGCCGGTCCCCGCGCTCGGCGACGCCGCTTCTTCGGGCGGCGTCATCCGGGCGGCCGCGTCGGACTGAACCCCTTCCGGTCGTCCGGGGCCTCCTGGTCCAGGCGCCCGGCGCGAGGAGAACAGCCGTGTCGATCTCCGTTCCTGCCCCCGTGCGCGGCTTCTTCCGCCGGCACCCCAGGCTGACGCGCGCCCTCGAGCTGGCCGTCCGGCCGTTCGAAGCCGCGAGCAAGAAAGTCGTCTTCGGCTGCAAGATGTGCGGGCAATGCATCCTGCACGAAACCGGCATGACCTGCCCCATGGGCTGCCCGAAGACGCTGCGCAACGGACCGTGCGGCGGCGTGCGCATGGACGGTCGCTGCGAGGTGATCCCGGGCATGATGTGCGTGTGGGTGAAGGCGGAGCGCCGCTCGCGCTGGCTCCCCTGGGGCGGGGCCATCCTGAAGGTCCAGCCGGCTCTCGACTGGAGCGGGGCGGGAAGCTCGGCCTGGATCAATGTGCTGGCCGACCGGCAGGGAAAAGAGGCGTCATGACCCGTCCCATAGCACCCGTTCTCCGTCTCGAGGAGGCCTTCCGGTCGGGCCTGCCGGTCGTCACTTGCGAAATCGCCACGGGCGACGGCGCCGATCCGGATGAGGTCCTGAGGCGCGTCCGGCTCGTGAGCGACCACGTGGACGCGGTGAACGTCCCGGACAATACCGCCGGTATTGTCCACATGGCGGCGTGGGCGGCCGCGGCCCTGCTGGCTCGCGAGGGGGTCGATCCGATCATGCACGTCACGTGTCGCGATCGGAACCGGATGGCGCTGCAGAGCGACCTTTTGGGCGCGGCGGCGTTGGGCGTGCGCAACATCCTCTGCCTGACCGGTGACCACATGGTGCACGGCGACCACCCGGGCGCCAAGCCGGTCTTTGACCTCGACTCGCTTCAACTCGTGTCTCTGGCGACCGTGCTGCGCCACGGGCGCTACCTGAGCGGTCGCGAGATCAGGCCGGCCCCCGCTCTCTTCCCCGGGGCGACCGAGAACCCGTTCGCACCCCCTTACGACTTCAGGCCGCTCCGCCTGCAGAAGAAAGTCGAGGCGGGGGCGCGCTTCATCCAGACGCAGATCACCTTCAATGTGAAGCGCTTCGCGGCCTTCATGGAGCGAGTGCGCGATCTCGGGCTGGATCGGACGGTCCCGATCCTGGCCGGAGTCGCGCCGGTGCGCTCGGCGCGCTCGGCGCGGTACATGCGCGAGCGCGTGCCGGGAATGGAGGTCCCCGACGCCATCGTGCGGCGCATGGAGCAGGCCGGCAGCGAGCGCGCCAGGCGCGAGGACGAGGGCATCCGAGTCTGCGTCGAGATCATCGAGCAGCTCCGCGAGGTCAGAGGCCTCGCAGGCTTCCACCTGCTGCCGATCCACTGGGAGGAGGCGGTCGCCGAGATCGCCTCGCGCGCCCGCCTGACGCCGGCGCGCGCCTCCCTGTCCGCGCACGTGGAGGCGACCGCGCGGGACGCCGGCTCGGCCGACGCCCGGAGGGACGACAGGGAGGGCGCCCTCCTCAATCGCCATCGGGAGCACCGGGCATGAAGACCGTCGTCTGTTCGGCCACGAAAACCATCGTCATCAGCCCGGACGATCCGTTCGTCATCATCGGCGAGCGCATCAATCCAACCAACCGTAAGAAGCTGGCCGAGGAGCTGCGGCGGTTCGACTTCACGCGCGTGCGCAGAGACGCCCTGGCCCAGGTCGAGGCCGGTGCTGTGATGCTGGACGTGAACACCGGCATCCCCGGCGCCGACGAGCCGGGGATGCTTACGGGTGCTATCCGTGCGGTGATGGAGGTGACGGACGCGCCGATCTCCATCGACTCGTCGACCCCCGAGGCGCTCGAGGCGGCCCTCCCGGTCTACAAGGGCAAAGCGCTGGTCAACTCTGTAACGGGCGAGGACGAGATGTTGGAGCGACTCCTGCCGCTCGTCAAGAAGTACGGCGCCGCGGTGATCGGCATCGCCAACGACGATACCGGGATCAGCAACGACCCGAAGGAAAGGCTCACGATCGCCAGAAAGATCGTCGAGCGCGCCTCCGACCACGGTATTCCGAAGGAAGACGT
Source organism: Acidobacteriota bacterium (assembly GCA_003223135.1). Lineage (GTDB taxonomy): Bacteria > Acidobacteriota > Polarisedimenticolia > Gp22-AA2 > Gp22-AA2 > Gp22-AA3. Next base: position 64,672 of record QHXX01000050.1, read on the forward strand.
CCTCATCGACCCGCTGTGCATGCCCATCGGCGCGAACCACGAGTTCGGGCGGATCGCCTTCGAAACGATGCGGCTCATCCGCGAGAACCTGGGTGTGAACATGTCGGTGGGCGCAGGGAACGTCGGCTTCGGTCTGCCCGACCGCCCCCCCCTCACGACCGGATTCCTCCTGCTGGGAATGCAGGTAGGCCTGACGGCCTCCATCACCAACGCTCTCGAGCCCGAGATCTACAAGATGATCCTGGCCGGCGACCTGATGCTGGGTCGCGACCCCTTCGGCAGGAAGTGGAACGCCCATTTCCGCAAGGTGTCCGCCGCCCGGGCCGAGCGCCGCGTGACCGCCCCCGAGGCCGCCCCCATCACGCCGTCCTCCCCCACGTCCTGAAGCGATCGGAGCAGGAACCGCTCATGGAACCGACGACCATCCCCAAGACCGAGAAGGTCAAGGTCACGTTCCTGCCCAAGGAGACCACGACGCGGGTGCCCGCCGGAACGACCCTGTTCCATGCCGCCGCCTGGACCGGCCAGCCGATCGAGAGTACCTGCGGCGGACGCGGTACGTGCGGCAAGTGCCGCGTGCAGGTGATCGAAGGCTCCACCCCGATCACCCCGGCGGACCTGCAGCACCTGTCCCAGGAGGATCTCACGACCGGCTGGCGCCTGTCGTGCCAGGCCGAGGTGCGCGACGAGATGGTCGTGCAGGTGCCGCGCCTCCTGACCACGCCCAAGACTGCGATGTTCGGCGTCGGGAGGCAGGTCCTGCTCGACCCGAACGTCCACAAGGTGCGCCTGAAGCTCGAGGAGCCGACGCTCCACGACCAGCGCTCCGATTTTCAGCGTCTCAAGGACGCCCTGCTCGAGGAAGGATTCGCCATGAGCGCCGACCTGGCCGTCCTGCGCTCGCTTCCCACGGCATTACGCGGGGCCGAATTCGACGTGACCGCGGTCCTGTCCGGCGAGACCCTGGTCGCCGTCGAGCCGGGCGACACCACGGGCGAGTGCTACGGCATCGCCTTCGACCTCGGCACCACGACCATCGTCGGTACGCTGATGGACCTGAACAACGGCGAGACCCGCGCCGTGATCTCGACACTGAACGCCCAGGCGATCCACGGCGGCGACGTCCTGTCGCGCATCTCCCACACCATGGGGAAGAAGGAGGGGCTCGAGGAGCTGCAGCACCTCGCCGCCTTCACCATCAACGGGATCATCGAGAGGGTGACCGCCGAGTCCGGGGTGCCCGCCTCCAGGCTCTACGAGATCACGGTGGCCGGCAACCTGACCATGATCCACCTCCTGATGGGGATCGACCCGGAGCCCATCTCCGTGACACCGTTCGCCGCGGCCGCCGCGCACGGAATCGACCTCAAGGCGCGCGAGATCGGGATCTCCATCCACCCGGAGGGGCGGGTCTACCTGTTCCCCGCCATCGGCGCCTACGTCGGGGGCGACATCGTGGCGGGTCTCCTGGCGACCGCCGTGCCGCGCGGAGACAAACTGCGCCTGTTCGTGGACGTCGGCACCAACGGCGAGATCGCCCTGGGGCACGAGCAGCGCACAGTCGCCACGGCCGCGCCGGCCGGGCCCGCCTTCGAGGGCGCGGAGATCTCCTGCGGCATGCGCGCGACCACCGGGGCGATCGAAGGGGTCCAGATCACGGACGACACCGTCGTCCTGCAGACCATCGACGACGCCCCGCCGGTCGGGCTCTGCGGCTCGGGCCTCGTCGACGTCGTGGCGCAGCTCTACAGGCGCGGCCTCATGGATCCCACCGGCCGCATGCGATCCGCCGACGAGGTGCGTGGCTTGGTGCCGGACGCCCTGGCGAGCCGTCTCGTCAACGTGGAGGGCGTGCGTGCCTTCGTCCTGGCGACGGCAGACGAGACGGGCGGGCGGCCGGTGGTGTTCACGCAGAAGGACGTGCGGCAGCTCCAGTTCGCCAAGGGATCGATCGCCTCCGGGATCAAGGTCCTGATGAACGTGATGGGGGTCAAACCCGAAGACCTGCACGAGGTGCTGCTCGCGGGCGCCTTCGGCTCGTACATCCATCCCGACGCCGCGCGCATCATCGGGCTGGTGCCGGCGGTCGCGCTCGATCGCATCCGCGCCGTGGGCAATGCCGCCGGTGAAGGGGCGAAGATCGGCCTGCTCTCCTACCGCGAGCGCGAGGCCGCCGAGGCGATGCCGGCGCGCGTCGAGTACATCGAACTCTCAGGCCGCGAGGACTTCAACGACATCTTCATGGGCGTCCTCGGCTTCCCGCCCCTCGACAGCCTGCCCTGAGCATGGTCGCACCTCTTCCGTCCGGTCTCAATACCTGGGAAATGCGCGCTGCTGCAGGCCGACTTCGAGCGCGTGGCTCTCCTCGTAGATGAGCGGCACGAACAGGCGGCGCCTGTCCGGGCCGTAGAGGACCAGAACGTTCGGGGCCGGGCCGCCTTTCGGGGGGCGCCGCCGCCAGTCGACGATCTCGCTCCAGGAGACCTCCGTCGCGCCCAGCGGTCCCTGCAGCCTGAATCCGCGGTCGTCGAGAATGAGACGGGCGAAGCAGTAGCGGGCCGTGTAGTAGGCGGCGCACACTCCGACGAGAACACCCAGGACGCCACGCCAGGGGTACAGGCTTCCGAGAGCGAAAGGTTCCATGCCGCGGGCCAGGAAGGCCGTGCCGGTGAGCAGGAAGTAGAGCGCCGCCACCAGCCAGAGATACCTGGGAAGCGGACGGCAGCGCAGGACGAGGGGTGGCAGACCGTCAGGCGAAGGAGCCCGGGGCTCTTGATCGCTCACGCCGGCTGCTTGAGAAGCTCGCGGCAGGAACGCAGGACGCGCCTGATAGTCTCGTCGAGCCCGCCCGTAACGACGGCACCGGCGGCGTTGGTGTGACCGCCGCCGCCGAAGCGTGAGGCCAGTCGGTTCACGTCGAGGTCTCCCTTGCTGCGAAGGGAGAGCTTCGTAAGGCCATCGTCCAGCTCCTTGAACAGGACCGCGAGCCGGACCCCGTCGATCGACAGGAGATCGTTGACGATGTCCGAGGTGTCCTCGGCCTCCGCCTGGCAGCGCAGGACCTGCTCTCGCGCCAGGGAGACCCAGGCCAGCCGACCCCCTTCCTCCTGCCGGAGATCGGCCATGGCCACACCTCCGAGCCTCAGGAGCGCCGCGCTGTTCCGCTCGAACACCTCCTCGTATACCCGCGGCGGGTCGACGCCGGCGGCCAGCATCTCGGCGGCCGCCTCGTGGCATCGCGGCGAGGTCTTCGAGAAGCGGAAGTAGCCGGTGTCGGTCACCAGCGACACGTAGGCCGCCTGCGCCGCATTTCGGTCGACCTGCCCACCCATCGCCTTGATGATCTGGAACACCAGCTCGCCGGTCGCGCAGGCTTCGGGATCGATGATGCTCACCTTCCAGAACGGCTCGTGGACGTTATGGTGGTCGATGCAAACCGTTGTGGCGCGCGAGGCGCGAATTACGGGCTCGAGCGGCCCCATGCGGCTGGTCGCCGAATTGTCCAGCATGAAGATAAGGTCAGAGGCGCGCAGGAAGTCGTCGTGCTTCGCCGCGTCGAACACCTCGACGGTCCCATCGGGATCGAGAAACCGATATTTCGCGGCCAGAGGCTCCGTGTTGATGATGCGCGCCACGATGCGATGCGTCTTGAGATAGCCGAGGAGGCAGATCTCCGAGCCGATTCCGTCGCCGTCGGGGGAGACGTGGGTGGTGAGCGCGGCCGTGCGCGCCCCCTCCACGAGCGGTTTCAGCCGCCGCGCCGCGTCCGCGATCATGGCCCGGTCCTTCTCGGTCATTCCGTCTCACCCCGCGGCACCCGGACTATACCGTCGCGATAGGCCCGCGACAGCTCCACGTAGGCGCGCGCGTTGGCGTGGATCCTCTCGATCTCGTCCGGGCTCAGAGGCCGTACCACCCGTCCCGGGACGCCAAGCACCAGCGAGCCCTCCGGAACGCGCGTTCGCTCCGGGATCACCGCCCCGGCTCCGATCATGCTGTGACGGCCGATGTGGCAGCCGCTCAGGACCACCGCCTTCATGGCAACGAGCACGTCGTCCTCCAGAACCGAAGCATGCACGATCGCCCCGTGACCGAGGGTGACCCGGTCGCCGATCTTCGTCGGGCGCCCGCGATCGACGTGCACCACGCAGGCGTCCTGCACGTTGCTCTCGGCGCCGATGACGATCGGCTCCATGTCCCCCCGCACCGTGGCGTTGAACCAGATCGAGGCGTTCCTCCCCACGCTCACCTCGCCCACGAGCGAAGCCCCCGGGGCGATGTACGCCGTCGGGTCGATCGTCAGTCGCGTCGCTCGGTAGTCCGGCATAAGCACTCGCTCCTGGGGCACGACGGAACGGCAGCGGTCGCTCTCGGTCCGCGTAGTCCGTGGCGGGATGAGCCGTGGAATATAGGCCACGCCTTCGCCCAAGTCAAGATTTCGAATCGCCCGGAGACCGTCTGCCGGCCGGGCAGGTCGGGCCGCGTCTCGCCTCATGCTCGCTCGCGCAGGCCGATGGGAAGCCGACCGATCCGCATGGCGCGGCTCGAAATCGGCGCGCCGCGGCCCGCCCCGCCCCCGACTCCGAAGGCTTCGATCTCTCAAAAGTTGCCGAGCGGGCGTATCTGATCGTCCGACAGCTTCACGGTTGAGGGTGTCGGCGATCCCGCGAAGCACCGGAGGAGATGGGGCGGGAGCCAGAGCTATTCGGGGCAGGCGGAGGCGTCGTCGGACAAGGGAGCCGCGGCAGGCGCGGGGCAGGCCCGGCCGGCGACGGCGGCCACGCGTGGCGGCAACGGGCCGCCCAGGAGCGAGTCGCGGACGATGCGGATCGGGTGGACGACGGGCATCCTCGACCCCTGCTCGATCTGGATCTTGCAGGTTCCGCAGCCGGTGGCGACGACGCCGACGCCCGTCTGCTCGATGCTCTCGAACAGCGGCCGGCCCATCTGCATCGACAGCGCGAAATTCTTCTCCTTCATGCCGAAGGTCCCGGCGATGCCGCAGCAGTGGTCCTGGACGATCGGCACCACGACGACGCCCGGCACGAGAGACAGCAGGCGCACCACCGCGTCCCCCAGCCCGCGTGCCTGCATGTGACACGGATTGTGGTAGGTGAGTCGGATCGGCACCGGCCGCAAGCGCGCGCGCAGATCGGCGTCGGTCTCGAGGATGTCCAGGACGAACTCGTGGATATCTCGGATGTGTCGGGCCAGCACCTCCGACTGGGGCGTGCCCAGGAGGCGCGGGTAGTCCTCGACCAGCGCCAGCCCGCAGGACGGGGCGCTGTAGACGACCTCGTAGCCGCGCCGCGTCAGATCCAGGAGGGCCGCCACGTTGCGCTCGGCCGAGGAGCGCACATCGTCCAGGTGGCCGTACGTGATCGCCGCGATGCCGCAGCACTCCTGCGGCGGGATGGCGACCGTGCAGCCGAGAGCCTCGAGCAGCTCGACCGTCGCCCTCCCCTCCCCCTCGACGTCCTGGTAGCCCCCGAAGCAGCCGTGGAAGTAGGCGACCTTGCGCCCTTCAGGATCGACGGATGGGACGCGCGGCCGCAGCGGGGCCGAATCGAAGGGCGCCATGTCGCGCTCCGCCGCGACTCCGGTCATCGAGGCCATCAGGCGGCGCGTCGGGCCGAAGCGCAGCGCCACGTTGGCCAGAGGCGCGAACATCGTGCCGAAGCGCATCATCGGGCCCGGATTCGTCAGCACCCGATCGGTGGTGTCCTTGCCGCGCGCCCGGACGTAAATCTCCTTGGCCATGACCGCCATGCCCGGGATGTCGATGGCCGTCGGGCACTCCGAGTGGCAGAGCTGGCAGTTGACGCACAGATCCATGACCGACTTGAATTCAGCGGTGGCCAGGACATCCGGCTCGAGCCGACCGGAGATGACCGAGCGCAGCAGGTTGGCCTTGGCGCGGGCGGTGGCCGCCTCGTCGCGCGTGGCGACGGCGACCGGGCAGTAGTTCCGGCAGGCGCCGCAGCCATGGCACTTCTCGATCTCCTTCTGCCAGACCGCGTCGTCGATGCTCGTTGCGGTCGGAGAATGTCGGTAATCCTCCCCGTACCTCAGGTCGTCGGTCAGGCCGTAGGAGCCGTCGTGCACGATGATCCCGGGATTCAGGATCCCCTGCGGGTCGAACAGTCGCTTGACCTTCTCGAACGCGTCGACCAGCGGGCCGTAGGCGCGGCGCAGGTAGGGCGTGCGCAGGCGTCCATCGCCGTGCTCGCCCGACAGCGAGCCGCCCATGCCGATGACCAGGTCGGTGAACTCCTCGGCCATGGTCTCCATCAGCGACAGGTCACGCGCGTCCTTCTGGTTCAGCATCGGGTTGCAGTGCAGGTTGCAGTCGCCGGCATGACCGAAAATCGCAGCCTGCAGGCCGTATTTGCGCAAGAGCGCTCGCAGTCGCCTGACGAACTCGGCCATCTGCGCCGGGTGAATGGCGGCGTCTTCGATGAACCGGGTGTTGCGGCGCGTCCCCTCGCGGCGCGACAGGATGGGGGAGGCCGCCTTGCGCACCGCCCAGATGCGCGCCGTGTCCTCGGGACGGGCGGCACGGCGCACGTCGGTCGCGAGGTCGCGCCGCCCGATCAGAACGGCCGCCAGGCGCTCCATCCGGTCCTGGACTTCCTTCGCGTCGTCCCCCTCGAGCTCGACGATCAGAATCGCCTCGGTGCCATCCGGGAGGGTCGCCCCCATCGCCTTATCGGCCGCGCGGATCACCTGCACGAACGTCCGGTCGAGGAGCTCGACCGCCGAGGGGTCGAACTCGAGGATTTCCACGACGGCCGCCCCCGACTTCTCGAGATCGTCAAACAGGGCGAGGGCCGTCGCCCTGGCCTTCGGGATCGGCACGGTGCGCAGGGTCGAATCCAGGATCAGACCGAGCGTGCCTTCCGACCCGACCAGAATCTGCGCCAGGTCGATGGAGTCCTTGACCGCCGCACGCAGGGCGTAGCCCGACGCGTTGCGACGCGTCCTGGGCTCGTGCCTGTCGATCGTCTCGCGCTGGCTGGTCACGACCTCGAGGAGTCCCGAGGCCAGCCGGGCCTGGGGACCCGGCGTCCAGGTCCCCTGCCCGGGGAGCGGCAGAGGCACCGTGTCGATCACCGTGCCGTCCGCCAGCGCCGCGCGCACCGACACGGTGTTCTCCCTCGTGGCGCCGTGCTTGATCGTATGTGAGCCGCCGGCATTGTTCGCCAGCATCCCGCCGAGGGTGCACCAGGGGGCCGAGGAGGGATCGGGGGCGAAGCGCATCCCGTGGCGTCTCAGGACGCGGTTGAGCTGTGCTTGGATGACTCCGGGCTGCACGCGAACGGTCCCGCGCGTCGCATCGATGTCCGCGATCCGCTGGAAGTATTTCGAGAAGTCGAGGATGATGCCCCGTCCCAGCGTCTGGCCCGCCAGGCCCGAGCCTCCCCCGCGCGCGGTGATCGGGATGCGGTTCTGGCGCGCGTACTCCAGAACGGCCAGGACGTCGCCTTCGTGGCGGGCCACCACGGCGCCGAGCGGCATCACCTGGTAGATGCACGCCGCCGTGCTGTACAGGGTGCGGTGCAGGGAATCGAACAGGACCTCCCCTTCGACCCTGCGGCGCAGATCTTCGGCGACCCCGGCAGCTTCGGGCCCCGGCCGCTGTCGTTCGGCGTCAGCGAGTATGGGCATGTCGGTCCCCGCGCCTCCCCCCGGCGACCAGGCCGGCCAGATGCCGAAGCTCCGGCAGGATCAGCCGCCTCATCGCCAGACGCACGGCGTCTTCCGAGCCCGGCATGGAGATCAGCACCATGCCGCGGTACGTGCCGGCCACTGCACGGCTCAGCATGGCCGCCGGTCCGATCGCACGGTAACTGAGAACACGGAAGAGCTCGCCGAAGCCGTCGAGCCGTTTATCGAGGAGGCCCGTGACCGCTTCAAAGGTCGAATCGCGGGGGGCGATGCCGGTGCCGCCGGTCAGGAGGACGACACGCGCCCCCTCCCGTCTCGCCAGCGCCCTCAGGTGCGCGACGATGCGGCGGGGCTCGTCCTTCAGGATCCGGTAATCGACGACCGCGTGACCCGCCCGGCGCAGGGATCGGCGAATGAAAGCGCCGCTCGTGTCGGTCGATTCATCGCGCGTATCGCTGACGGTGAGAACGGCGCACGGCACCGAGGCCGGACCCTGCAGGCGGTGCTCCCGGTGGCCCATCGTCCCCCCGAAGGCCCGGCACCGGCGACGCGGTCAGCCCGCGAGGTCCAGGAGGTAGCGGGTCAAGGTGCGCACGCCGACGCCCGACCCGCCCTTCTTCATGTACGAGTATTCCTTGTCCCCGAAGGCCGGGCCGGCGATGTCCAGGTGCGCCCATCCGATCCCCTCCCGCACGAAATGGCTCAGGAAGAGTGCCGCCGTGATCGCCCCCCCCCATCGGATGCCCGTGTTCTTGAAATCCGCGATGTCGCTCCTGATGTGCTCCGCGTACAGCCGTCCCTCGGCGTCGGTGTTGCGCACTTCCACGGTCTTGCCGTTCATGATCTTCAGGACGTCGCCGGGACGCATGGCGCCGCCTCCCGGCATGTTCTCCGCCATCCCCATGAGGCCGACGACCTCGGCGCGCGGCGCGAGCTCCGGCAGGATCTTGAGTGTGGCCAGGACCGCGGCGGATCCGGCCATGTCGCACTTCATCGTCTCCATTCCTTCCGATGTCTTGAGAGACAGCCCCCCCGAGTCGAAGGTCAGCCCCTTGCCGACCAGGGCCACCTTGCGGACCGCCCGGTCTTCCGGCTTGTAGTCGAGCCGGATGAGACGCGGCGGGTTCTTCGAGCCCTGGCCGACGCCCAGGATGCCGCCCATGCCCATGCGGCGCATCTCGTCCGGCTCGAAGACCTTGATGCCGATTTTCGACTCCTCCGCCACCTGCCGGGCGATCTCCGCCATCCGGTGCGGGAACAGCTCTCCGGCGGGTTCGTTGACCAGGTCGCGCGCGAAATTGGTGGCGCTGGCGGTCGTTTCGCCGAACGAGATCCCTTCGCTCACGTCGCGCAGGGGAGCATCGCCGACGGCCACCTGGACCTCGCGCAGGTGCTTGCGACCGGAGCGTGGCTCGGAGCGATAGCGATCGAATCGATAGGTGCCGAGGAGGATTCCCTCCGTCAGGGCCACGGCCGCCTCGCGCGCCGGGAATGGCCCAGAACCAGCCTGCAGGAGCGGCAGCGCGACGCTCGCGGCCCCCAGCCGGTCGCACTCCAAAAGCGCGTCGCCCAGGTGACGCCGGTAGCGCTCGAGCGTCACCTCATCCTTGCTCCCCAGGCCGAGGAGGAGGTATCTGCGACAGCGCAGTCCGTCCCCCGGCGGGGCGTGCCACAGGAGATGGCGGCCGGCGCGGCCCTCGAAGCGGTCTTCCTTCGTGATTTCGACCAGACGCTGCGCCAGGGAGCGCTCGACGGGACCCGGGAGAGAGGGGTCCCCCTTGAATTTGTACACGATCCCGATGTCGGCCGTCAGGCCGGCGAGATCGCCCTTTTTCGCCTCGATGCGCAAAGTCGCGCTCACGCCCGCCCCTTCACAATGCCCCGGACGCGCGGGACCAGCGCCTGGGGGGACAACCCGACCTCGTCGAGGAGCTGGGGCATCGAACCGTGCGTGACGAACCGATCCGGAAGACCGATGTGGTGCAGCGCCCCGGTCTCCAGGCCGGATTCGTGCAGGTGCTCGTGCACACCGTCGCCGAAGCCCCCGCGGAGCGTGTTCTCCTCCAAAGTCACCAGGATCGGGTAACGCGCCGCCAGCTCGCGCAGCAGGGTACCGTCGAGAGGTTTCACGAACCGGCAATTCACGACCGCCACCTCGATACCTTCCTTCAAGAGCTCCTCTCGTACATTTTCGGCCGCCTCGACCATCGAGCCCACCGCCAAAAGGCAGGCGTCGCGCCCCTCGTGCAGCGTCTCCCATGTGCCGATCGGAAGCGTCCGGAAGGCCCGGTCCGGCGTGAACCGACGGCTGGCCCTCTTCGGGTAGCGGATGGCAAACGGGTAGACTTCCTGGTCCACCGCCGTTTTCAGGAGATCGCACAGCTCGTCGCCGTCCTTGGGAGCGGCGATCACGAAGTTCGGCACGGCGCGCAGGTACGACAGGTCGAACACGCCGTGGTGTGTCGGACCGTCGGCCCCGACGAGTCCCGCGCGGTCCAGGCAGAACGTCACGGGAAGGCACTGCACGCCGATGTCGTGGATGATCTGGTCGTAGGCACGCTGCAGGAAGGTCGAATAGATGGCCGCGACCGGTCTCATTCCCGAGATCGCGAGTCCGCCGGCGAAGGTCACACCGTACGCCTCCGCGATGCCGACGTCGAAGAACCGTGTCGGGTGCTTCTCCCCGAATTTCACCAGACCGGTGCCGTCGGCCATGGCCGCCGTAATCGCGACGATCCTTTCGTTGTCCGAGGCCAGCCGGGACAGCGCCTCGGCGAACACCTTGCAATAATCGGGGGCCGTTGCCTTGCCCGAGGCCGTCATCGTCCCCGACGCCGGGTCGAACGCGGTGACGCCGTGGTAGACGCACGAGTTCGCCTCGGCGTAAGGCAGGCCCTTCCCTTTCTTGGTGATGACGTGCAGAAGGCGCGGTCCCTTCACCGCCTTGAGATTTGTCAGAACCGAAATCAACTCCTGAAGATTGTGGCCGTCGATCGGGCCGTAGTACTGGAAGCCCAAGGCCTGGAACAGTCCCCCCGGCACGACCACTTCCTTGAGGGATCGCTCCATGCGCTTCGCCAGCTCTCCCGCCGGAACGCCGAGCGGCACTTTCTTGAGGATGTACCGCACCTCTTCCTTGAGACGGTTGTAGTACTTGCTCGAGGTAATGCTGGTCAGGTACGTGGAGATCGCCCCGACGTTCGGGGAGATCGACATCTCGTTGTCGTTCAGGATGACCAGGATGTCGCGCCCCGAGTGGCCCGCGTTGTTCAAGCCCTCGTACGCCAGCCCGCCCGTCATGGCGCCGTCTCCCGTGACCGTGACGACGTGGTAGTCCTCCCCCGCGGTGTCACGCGCCACGGCCATGCCCATGCCGGCGGCGATCGACGTGCTGGCGTGCGCCACACCGAACGCGTCGTAAGGCGACTCGGTCGGGCTGACGAACCCGGACAACCCCTTGTACTGCCGGATGGTCGGCAGCCGGTCCCGGCGGCCCGTGATGACCTTGTGTCCGTACGCCTGGTGCCCGACGTCCCAGACGATCTTGTCGCGCGGCGCCTCGAAGCAATAGTGCAGTGCGATCGTCAGTTCCACCGCCCCGAGGCTCGGGGCGAGGTGGCCGCCCGTTTTGGAGACCACCTCGACGATATACTGCCGCAATTCCGAGGCGACCTGTTCCAGCTCGTTCTGACCAAGACGCTTCAGATCGGCGGGCGAATCGATGAGAGGCAGGATGGCCCGGGTGCCCGGTCGGGCCTCGGCCCCGGATCGGGCGCTTTCCTGCTGGCTGCCGCGGACGGCTGGAACGCTCATCTTGTCGGTCAGGGCCTCAGACATCGCGCTCCTCGCTCTCGGGTTGGTCGGCTTCTCTCAGGGAAGTCACTGACTCTTCAGGCACGTGGCCGGTAATCATAGACCCCGGGGCCAGACCGGTCAAGAACACCCCGCCCGACCGGTTCCCCTCACCGCGGCGGGCATGGGCCGGTCCGCCTTTGGCGGGAGGCGATGGAGCGGGCCGGGCTGTGTGCTATAGTGCGTCCCCCGGCGGAGCGCCCGCTTGATTCCCCTCAAGGACGACAATCCCACACGCAGCGTTCCGTTCGTGACGGTCGGCCTGATCGCGGCGAACGTCGTCGTGTTCATCTACGAGCTCTTGCTCCCTCCCGAGGCGTACAAGGCGTTCGTGGCTGCGATGGGCGTCACCCCCGCCCACCTGACGCAGGCGGCCTTGCACGAACCGAACCACATCCTGCATGGAGGGATGACCCTTCTCACCGCAATGTTCGTGCACGGCGGCATCGCCCACGTCGCCATGAACATGCTGTACCTCTGGATCTTCGGCAACAACATCGAGGACGTCACGGGTCACGTCCGTTTCCTGGTGTTCTATCTGGTGTGCGGCCTGATCGCGTCGTTCTGCCAGGTGGCCGTCTCGCCCGATTCCAAGGTCCCGATGATTGGGGCGAGCGGCGCCATTTCCGGCGTCCTGGCCGCCTACCTGATCATGTTCCCCGCGGCGCGCGTCCTGACCCTCGTTTTCTTCGTGTTCTTCTTCCGCGTCGTGCCGATTCCGGCGATCATCGTCCTGGGCTTCTGGTTCCTCCTGCAGGTCCTGAACGCCGGGCCGATGGACCCGGGTGGAGGGGTGGCCGTCTTCGCGCACATCGGCGGATTCGTGGCGGGGCTGGCGCTGATCCCGGCGTTCCGGCGCCGTCGGTCGCGACAGAGCTTGTACTAGGAGCCTGTCCGGGGAGCGTCGTCGTTCAGGGAGAGCCCGCGCGCCTCGAGCGCCTGACGCACCTTGTGGCGCAGATCCTCGATTGTCCCGTCGTTGTCGATGAAGACGTCGGCCTGTGCGAGCGTGGCCAGAAGCTGCTGCCCCGCGCGTGTCGTGGAATTCTCGAGTTCTTCCTTGCGGGCGAATTCTTCCAGGGTCGCCCCGTCACCCATGCGGCCCCGCAGGAGCGAGCGCTGGAACCGCAAGGCCTGGGGAGCGTCGATCCCGAGAAGGAGGAAGTGCGGCAGCCGCCTCAGCACGGCGACCTCTCCGGGGTTGCGGATCGAGTCGACGACCGCGCGACCCTTCAAGCGTGGCAGGACGCGACGCGCCAGCGCCCCGGGTCCGTGCCGGGTCCGCATCTCGACAGTGTTGCCCGACGAGTCGCCGTCTTCGGGAGCGGACGGGTCGGACGGCTCTTCATTGGAGTCATCGGGCGGAGGGGGCGGCTCCTCGGGTTCTTTTACCGTTGGAGGCCCCTGTGCGGCTGGTGGCGCGGCACTGGCGGCTGGCTGCGGGGCGCTCGACGCCTCCTCCGGCGGCGGCGCGTTACGGTACGCCTCGAGCGGCCGTCCTCGGCGCGCGCCCGCGAAGGGGGCGCCGCGGCCGCCGGGTCTGTGGGCCCCCGGCGAGGTGGGCCGAAACGCTCCGGCGCCAAGCATCTGCCTGCCTGGACCGCCGTTGAGCGCGCCCGGTCGATTCGGCGGGCGCTGCGCCGCGGCTGTCGCGCTGTCTCCGCCGATTTCGAGGGGCTGCAGTCCGGCAAGGTTCTGGACCGGACCGCCCAAAGGCTGACCCCCGACGCCTGGACCCGGGATCACGGTCGGTCGCGGGAGCGGAACGGCGGGACCTCCCGCCTGCGCCGGCAACGCCGGGGCCGCCGCCACCTGGGGCGGCGGAGGCTGCGCCGCGACCGGATCGGAAACGGCATAGTCTTCGATCTTGCTGATCTGCTCGGTCGGGACGCCGATCCGGCCGCCGCCCTCCATCTCCAGGATGGTGAACTTCTCCCCCTTCTCGACGCTCTTGACCATGATCGCCTTGCCGTTGACGAAGTAGACGACCTGATCGGCGAACGAGCAGGGCACGCCGGCGCACAGGAGCGCCGCCACGAAAGGCAGGAGCCTACGGTATCGCATGATCCACACTCCGTGTCGGCCCACCCAGAACCGGGTTGTCGAGAACCCCGCTATTCTCCTCCGTATCCGGTATCAAGTAAACCCCCGGAACGAAAAAAGTTGGGTGACTGGAAGTCTACGATGAGCAACCCCCGCGCGCAACCAGAATCAGCGCTCACGATTCTCTGACGGAAACGCCGTCGGTGACGAAGTGGAAATCGAGGACCTCGGCTCCCCGCCGCCCGGCACTCTCCGCGACCGCGGCCCGCTTCCCGGCGCGTGCCCAGAGCACCACGCACCCGCCTCCCCCGGCCCCGCACACCTTGCCGGCGATCGCCCCGGACCCGCGGGCCTCCTCGATCAGGCGATCGATCACGTCGTTCGTCACCGTCGGCGACATCTTCTTGCGCGCCTCCCATTCCCGGCCGAGAGCCTCCCCCGCGGCGTCCCAATCGGCCCGCAGGAGTGCTAAGCGCATGTCGTGCGTGGCGCCGATGATCGAGTCGAGAGCTCTCCGCACGTCCCCATCGCCGTCGAGGTGTCTCTTGAGCATGTCCCAGTTGGAAATCCCGGAGGAGCGGGACACGCCGGTGAAGACCAGAACCGTTCTCTCTAAAAGCGACTCCACGTCCACGGCGAGCCGCTCGACGCGCGTGCCCTCGACCGTATAGTGGAGGGCCAGCACGCCACCGTGCAGAGCGGGGTGATAATCCTGCTCACCCGTCGGTATGCGGAGCACCTGGGTTTCGATCGACCGCGTCAGCGCCAGCAGGCTCTCCGTCGGCAGGCCGCGGGAGGTGTAGCGATCGAGGGCCGAGACCAGGGCGATCCCGAGCGCCGAGGAACCGCCGAGTCCCGACCCTGCGGGCGCCCGGCAATCGGTCCTTATGAGGCAGGACACCGGACCGGGCCCCGCCCGGCCTAGGAAGTGCGCGGCGAGACGCGTCGGAAATTCCAGCTCGGGGGGTGCCTGACTCAGGGACGCACGCAGTTGCGCGGCGGAGGCGTAGCGCGCCCTCCTGTCGCGGTCGGCGGAGACCAGCTCGATCGAGCCGTCCCGCGTCGACTCGATGGTGGCGCGGGCGTAGAGATCGATGGCGGCATTGACGGTGACCGGATCGTCGTGCAGCAGGAACAGCGGCCAGAGGTCGATGGTACCGCCCGCGAGGTCGATGCGGGTCGGGGCGAGCGCCTCGACCCGCTCAGGCATCGACGCGCCTCGCCTCCGATCGGTGTCCGGCCAGGATGGTGTGCGCCTCGCCCTCCGCCTCCAAAGGCACGAGGACGCGTGTCTCTCCCAGTCCGTCGACGGTGAAGGGGTACAGGGTGTGGCTGATATCGGTCGCCAGGCTGACGGGAATTCCGTAAAGCTCCAGAATGCCCTTGATGAGTTGGGCCTCCAGATCGCTCCAGGTGCGATAGACGATGGCGGACACGATGTCGATCCTCGCTTCGAGGCCATCATAGTCGCGGCGCCGGAACAGAATCAACCCGAAGTGAAAATGCCCGACGACCGTGCGGATGGGACGCCGCGGTTCAAGCGGGCGGCGGGGGGCTGAGAGCCCCCCAGTCCTGTCTCCACCCCAGCACCTCCTCCGGGCGGTAGCGCCTCGGCACCATCCCCAGGGCCTGCGCCGGGGTCGTTCCCGTCCGGTTGGTGATGCCCCGGCAGAAGTTCGACCACAGCGCCGCGATGCCCAGGTGCGCCTGCAGCCACTCCCTCCTCTTGGTGACGCACCAGGTGCGCCGCCGCAGGCGCGCCAGGAAGTGCCGTAGCCGGGCGTTCGTATGATTGATGGGGAACAGCGGGTTGCGCCGGTCGCGGCGCGCCGACGCTGAGTGCGTGCGCCATGCGAAGCGCTTGCCGAGCAGTTCGCGGCCGAGCCGGCCGTAGAGCGGCTTCTCGTCCGACTCGAGAACGACCGGTCCGGCCGGCGCCGCCGCGGCGCGCAGGCTTCCCAGGACGCGGCGCACGGCCTGGCGGGACTCCGATGGGCGGCGCCCGTGCCGGGCCTCGTGCTCGGCGCGCCTCAGGCGCTGCTGCGGACTCAGGCGTCCCTTGCGGCGCAGCGGCCCGACCGCGGTCGCGACGATGAACAGACTACGCCGCTCGATGAGGACCGGGACGGTGACCGGCTGGTAGCGGTTCGCCTCGAACGACTCGAGCTCGTCGAGCTGGAACGGGCCGGCGAGACGCGCCGCCGCGAGCCGGTTGGCCTGGAAGTCGGCGGCCTGCCGGGCCAGCCAGGCGAAACGACGCTCCACCGTGCGCCGTGCGACCCTGAGGACCCGCGCGGCCTGGCGCATACCGACGCAGGCGACCATCAGGTCGAGGCAGGCGGCGTTGATGGAGGGCTTCTTCTGGCGGCGGTCGGCGCGGAAGGTCTGACGCGAGAACCCCCGGCGGCAGACGCGGCAGCGGAAGCGCGGCACGGGATGGCTGCGGCAGAGGGGACGGTAGAAACCCTGGCGCACGAAAAATCCGGGAACGGGATCGCGGTGGGCCGGGCAGTGGGTATGCGGACAGCGGATCGGGATGAACATGGGAGCCTCCACGCTGGTGGTGAAGGCTCGCTGAAGAAAGAAGCGTGCCGGACGGGACGAGACACGATGGTCGCGTGATCAGGCGGCAAGGAGGGCCTGAAGAGACCGTGGTGGGTGACGCCCCGACCGGAGGCGAACTCCGGTCAGAGAATCCGGTTCGCGGGCGGACGCCCATCCACACGCTTGTCGGGCATTTTCTTGATGATCCCATGCCGCTGTGCTAGGATGCCGCTTTTTCACTCGCCGCTCTCGGCCCGTCCGCGCCCAGTGCGGCTTTCAGATGGACCCCCGGCGTCACGTCCGCATGCTGAAGCCCGTGAGCACGCACCTCATCGACCGCATCGGAACGAGGGTTCTGGCGGCCACGCTGTTCGTCGTACCGCTCGCCTACTGCTCGAATCTGGCGGACCCGTTCGCTTTCGCGAAGCGCACCTTGATGATGGTGGCGGCCCTCGCTCTATGGGGGCTCGCCCTGGTCCCGACCGTAGAGGTTCGGCCGCGGCTGGTCTCCCCCGCGCGGACGCTGGCGCTCCTGCTGCTCGTCTTCGCCGCCGTCGCGTGCTGCGTTGCGGTCAACCGCGGCCTCGCCCTCTGGGGACTCCTGGACCTGGTGGTGGGAGTCGGCCTGTTCCTGGCGACGGCGCGCTTCGCGCGCGACCCGCGCGACGTCTCACTCCTCCTGCGCGCAACCCTGGTGGCGGCGGCTCTCGTCGCCCTGGGGTCGCTCCTTCAGGTCTTCATACCCGCCGCGAGCGGCGGACCGATCGCTCTCTTCCTGCCGCCGAATCGCGGCGGATCGACGCTCGGCGACCCGGGCCTGGTAGTTCAATTCCTGGTTCTCGCGCTTCCGATGGGCGTCGGCGCGGCGGCCTTGTCCGCGGACGTATGGCGCCAGGCGTGCGGCGGTCTTCTGGGGCTCGTCGCGGCCGCGCTCGTCTTCATCGGCCGGCCGGAGGGCTGGATGGCCGGTCTCGCCGCCCTCATCCTCGTCGTCCTGGCGCGCGTCGTCCAGGTGGCCGGGCACGGCGGCCGCTGGTCCGATCTCGCTCCCGATCCGGGGGGAGCGAGCCTGCGCGCTCTCCTCATCGCCGGGATCGTGATCTCGGCCGCGGTCTCGGTGTCGCGGCTGACCCTTCTGTACCCAACGCACAAGCCGGTCGAGCCGCTGGCGGGCACGGCGCTCCTGACCCCGACCACGGGGAACCCCGCCGCCGACCGGGCCTCCGCGATCCCGGGGACTTTGGCTCTCATCAAGCGTCATCCTCTGGGCGTGGGTCCCGCAAATTTCCGGCACGCCTTTCTGGAGGTCGCCTGGACGGAGGTCCCCGGTTCGCCTTTCTCGCTCAGCCACCAGGCTGTCCACGCGGGCAACGCGTTTCTGGAGATGACGGCCGAAGCGGGTGTTCCGGGAGGCCTCGCGCTTGTGTTCCTGGTCCTCGTGGTGCTGATCCAGGTGTTGCTCGTGACCGCTCGCGCGGTCGCGCCGTGGGACGGGGTCGGCGCCGCCGCCTGCGCCGCCGTGGGGACGATGGCGGCGGTCGCGCTCCTGGGAGCGCCGTTCCAGGAACCCGTCCCGGCGCTCCTGTTCTGGGTGACGGCGGGGATCGTCCAGACGGCCCTTCTGCGGGCCGAATCAGTCCCGGGGATCTTCCGCGTCCTTGTGCCCCGCGAGCGCGCGGCCTCCCCGGGCTTCATCCGGGGGCGGTCGGGCGTTTACGCCGGGGCCGCTCTCTGGCTTGCGGTCACGGTGGCGCTGGGTTTCGCCGTGTTCGACCGTGCGCGCTCGTCCCGGCTCACTCTCATCGGCCAGGGCGCCTTCTACGCCGGCCGGTACGAGGCGGCCCTTCAGGCCTTAGGGCAGCCACCGGCGCGTCGCTCACCCGATCACCTGCCGCACGTTCTGGCGGCAGGCTCCTACCTGCGCCTGGGGTTATACGACCCGGCGGCGCGCGAATTCAGCGAAACGCTGCGGCGCTCGCCGCACTTCATCGCGGCTTTTCTGGGGAGGGCGGCGGCGATGCAGTCACAGGGATACTGGGACCTGGCCGATGCCGACTATCGTGCGGCGCTCAAGATCTGGCCGAACAATGCCGACGTCAATCTCGCGCTGGCGGACCTCGATACCACCCGCGGCCGCCTGGACGACGCGCTCGATGATTATCGGCGCGTCATGCAGATCAATCCGAACCTGGCGGACACCTACTTCAAGATGGGCGAAATCTTCATGCGTCGCAACCAGCTCGACGAGGCGATCGAGGCGTACCAGGTCTGCGGCATGAAGAACCCGAAGTACCCGCACATGCACCTCAGGCTCGGCGACGCCTTCTTCCAGAAGGGGCTGCAGGAGATGTCGCTGAACTATTACCAGGCCGCTGCGAACGACGACGACAAGGACGTCCAGGCTCGCCTGCGCATCGCCAACGCCTTCCACGTGCTGGGCCGGTCCTGCGAGGCCAAGGAGAGCCTCGAGGCCGCCCGCGACCTCGAAACCGACACCACCCACCGCGACACGATCCTCGATCTGATCAAGAAGGTCGAGCCCGACTGCAAGAAGCAGGGCAAGCCACCCTCCGCGAGACGAGCACCCGCGAAGAAGAGGTAACCAGGCCGCGCTGGCGCCTCACTCGATCCAGATTTCGATGTGGCTCCTGCCGTCGTCCACTTCCAGCAGCTTGCCGGCGCCAGCCTTCTCGATCGCGTCGAAGATGTCGTCGAGGTCGATCCCCTTCTGCCGCGCCTCTCGTTGCATTTCCTGCTTCTGATCCTCGCCCATCGCCTCGATCAACATGCGCGCGAAGGCGACCGGCAGATTGACCTTGAGCTCGTAGCTCTTCTCCTTCTTGTCATAGACCGTCATGCGGATCAGGCTCGGCGTTTTCTTGCCGACGGCCTTCCCGGGCGCCGGGGGCGGGGACGGCGAGCGGGACGCCTCCGTCGACGGCACCTGCTTCGGATCGATCTTCAGGATGGCGATCAGGATCTCGTTGCGGATCTCGGAATCGGTCTGGGTGTCGTACGCCTTTTTCAGCGTCGGGAGAGCCCGGCGGCGCAGGTTGGCGTCGGCCGAGTCGCTGGCGCGGATGGCGGCGAGGGTTGCGACATAACCCGACGCGCTGTCCAGCCCCTCCTTCAGGACGCCGGGACACTCGGGTCTCGAGGCGCCGCGCGGCTCGCAGGCCGCCGAGAAGACGGCCGCCCAGGCCTGCTCCACCATCACTCTGTCCCGGGGGTGGGCGGCGATGAAGTCCTTGAAGGCCAGAAGCCCCTCCGTCTCGCGCCCCGGGATGCGGGTCAGGGCGCGCGCCCTGTAGAAGGCGGCCTGGGATGCCGTCGGCCCTGAAGGATTCCGAACCAGGATCTCCTCGCAGCCACGCAGGACCGCCGTCCAGTTCTGGTCGAAGACGTCCACCTTGACCTGGCGGAACAGCTCGTCCTCCGTGACCGCGGCCCCCAGAAGCGCAATCCCCAGGAAGAGCCACAGGGCCGCCGCGACGACCCCCGCCCGCGGGCGGCGGCGCGCCGTCGCGCCCGGACGGACGGTGTCAGACGACATCCGCCCTCCGCTGCATTTCGCGCGTGATCAGATCGATGCGCAGCAGGAACTGTCGGTTCTCGATCTGCTCGCGCAGATCGTGGATCTGGCGCGCCGAGGCACAGTCGTCGAGTGCTGTGACCTCCATGAGGACCGACTCGAGCTGCCGCACGAGCGTCGCCAGCCTCTGGTCCTCGAGCCCCCGGAGATCGCCTTCGTAGAGGTTCTGGCGCCTCAGGAGCTGGCGCGACTTCTCCTTCTCGAGAGCGATGTCGTACTGGCCATCCGTCTTGCGGCACGGGGCGGCCGCCCCGACGAGATTCAACAGGAGCGACCGGCTGTCGCTGAGGTAGCGGGCGGCACCCTGGCGCGCCAGGCGATCCTCCATGGCGTGAGCCGATTCCAGGAGGGACGCGAGGGGTGCGGAGCCGCCGCTCGTGCCCGGAAATGGCGGGACGCGCGCCACGCGCGGACCGGCCGGCCGGAGCCACGCGTTCAAGAGGACCACCGTCACGACAACGGCCGCCGCCAGGGCCGGGAGGCGCGCCGCGGCCGCGATGGCGACCGGCCACGATCGCGGCAGACCGACGCGCAGAGGCTCTCTGTCCGTGCGTCGCCGCTCGTGCCCGGCGGCGCTTGCCCGGGCGACGGTCGTGCGCTTGAATTCCTGCCAGTCGACTCCCGCCTCGAGGGGGAAGACGGTCGCCGGGTCGGCGGCGTCGAGCGTCTGCCGCAGAGAGTCCCAGCCCCGCGCGCACGCCGGACACGAATCGAGGTGTCGCACGAGCGCGGCGTCCTCGCCGGGACCGAGCGCCGCGTAGTAGCGCAGCGCCATAAGGCGACGAGCAGCGCGGCAGTCGCGCGGCCCGCGGGAACCTCTCACGAGGCCTCCCCCTCCGGGGCACGCTCCCGGAACGCCGGGTCGGTGCGTACCAGGTGGTCGCGGATGGCGGCGGCGGCCCGGTGCAGAGTCGACTTGACGGTCCCCAGGGCGCAGCCGCGCGCCACCGCGATCTCCTCCAGGCGCATGTCCCCGAAGTGGCGCAGCATGAAGATCTCCCTCTGCCTCGGCGGCAGGGTGAAGATCGCCTCCCGCAGCCTGCGCCCGAGCTCGCGGCGCTGCTGGCGCTCCAGGGGGGCTTCGTCCGGCGAAACCAGTCGGCGAATGTCGCGCCCGGGCCGGTCCTCCGGTATCTCCTCGAGGGACTGCTCCGGCCGCACCCGCCGGCGGCGGATCTGGTCGATGCATTGATTGGCGAGGATTCGGGCCGCCCAGGTGAACGGGTGGCCGCTGGGGCGGTAGCTCTGGCGCGCCAGGTGGATCTTCACGAGCGTCTCCTGCACCGCATCGAGGGCGTCCTCGTGGTTGCGTAGGTAGCCGAAGGCCAGGCGATACAGTCGTCGCTGGTAACGCTCGACGAGGGACTCGAAGGCTCCGGGTCGTCCACTTCTGACACCCGCCATGAGGGCGAAGTCATCCTCCTCCACACCCCCCTCCGCGTCTGATCCAACGGTCGCGGGCGTCCGGAGGTTTACCGCGCCCGGCGCGCCGCGATGAATTCTTCGATGACCCTGAGAGCCTCGGGAGGCGGATCCACGAACCGGATCCCGATCCCGGGCAGAAGCCGGCTCCCGGCGGCCTGCCGGATGATCCGCCTGACCTCCCCCTCGACAGGAAGAGGCGCCGGCTTCTCAGACGGCCGGCCGCCCCGTGGCCGGGGAAGATGGATGACCATCTGCAGTCGGGTGCCGACCGCGAACGGTCTCGGGCTCTTGAGGAACATGCCGTGGGCGCTCAGATCGCGTGTATAGGCCGTGTAGGATCCGATCCTCGCCCTGAACTCGACGCGGCAGCTCACCGGGATACGGCTCTCAAGCCGCTCCGCGAGCGGCACGAACCGCCGCACCCTTTCAAGGAAGGCGGTCGACTCGAACGGCTTGATCAGCACATCGTCGCAGCCGGCCCGCAGGCACTCCTCGCGCCGGTCCGCCGACGTGACGATGACGATCGGGATCCGCCCGAGGACCGGGTCGGCTTTCAGCGAGCGGCAGGCCGAGACACCGTCCATCTCCGGCATCGCCGCGTCGAGGAGCACGAGGTCCGGCGGATCCAGCCGGCACAATTGAAGGGCCTGGGAGCCGGTGCGCGCCGTCAGGATGCGGCAGGTCGTCCGTTTCAGGTAGTTCTTCTGCAGCTCGATGAGCGGCAGGACGTCATCGACCAGGAGGATGCGGACGACCCTCCCCTCATCGGGCGCGTCGCGCCGTGTCGCGGGGCCCCGCACTCACCGCCCCCTCTCGGATCGGCGCTCCAGCGCGCGCCCGACCAGGAACACCAGGCTGCCAAGGAGCAGCCACCCGAGCTCGGCGTTCATGTTGCCCTCCCCGATGCCGTAGACGATGAGCGCCGCGCCCAGGGTCAGCATCGCCACGACCTCGAGGATCTTCCCGGCCACGTACACGCGCGTCACTATAGTGGAAGGCCCGACCGGCTCACAACGGCGCGCCCGCTTCCTTCGGCGGCCGGCATCCGCTACGATGGGCGTCGGGACACCGCGGGAGGTGGGCATGCAGCCGGAACGGGAGCGCGCGGTTGCCGTCATCGGGGGCGGCCCGGGCGGCGCGCAGTGCGCGCTGCGTCTGGCGGATGCGGGCTTCCGGGTGACAGTCTTCGAGCCGCGCGCTCAGTTCGAAAAGGCCTGCGGCGGCGGAATCCCGATCCGCGGCATGCATCACTTTCCCTTCCTGGTCGACGCCCGGCTTCCCGGCAAGGAAATCCGGGAATGCCTGATCGTCTCCCCCTCCGGTCGCGAGGCGCGATTCCCCCTCGATCCTCTGTACGTCTTCAGCCGGGCCGATCTGCACTCGTTCATGCTGGCGCGCGCCACGACCGCAGGTGCCGTCTGGGCGCGGGCGCGAGTGGTCTCGTTTCAGCGCGCCGGAACCGAAAGCGGCGGTGGCCCGGGCGCGGGCGCCTGGAGCGTGCGCGCCTCCCATCCGGGTGAAGACGCGTCGACCTTCGGCCCCTTCGATTTCCTGGTCGCGGCGGATGGTGCTTCGGGGAGCGCCCGGAGACGTCTTCTCCCCGGCGAAGAGCCGAAGAACGTGTCTCAGGGGATCGGCTACTACGTGCCGGGGGTGTCGGAGGAGTTCATCACCCTCAAGTTCTACGAGAGGCTTCACGGGTACGGGCAAGGCGCGCGCAGGGAGACGGCTGGGCGCTCATCGGCGACGCCGCGGGCTTCGTCGATCCGCTCACGCGCGAGGGGATCTACTACGCGATGCTGTCGGGGGACCTTCTGGCGGAGGCCCTGATCGCGGGGAAGCCCGATCTCTATTCCGAGGCCTGGGCGCGTCGCTGCGCGCGCGAGCTGTCGTGGGCCGCCGCGCATGGCGATCGATTCTTCGACAGCCGCTTCATCGAGCGGATGGTGTCCCTGTGCGCCGCCTCCCCCGCCATCGCGCGCGTCCTTTCGGATCTGATCGCCGGCCGGCAAGATTACAGGAGCTTGAAGCGGCGCCTCCTGCTTCTCACGCCCAGGGTCGGCGCTCACCTTCTCGGGCGCTTTGCCGGCTCATCCCTCAGGCGCTTTCGTGACAGTTGAAGCACTGGCTCTCGGCCGGCGGGTGGTTCGGCTTGCGCGGGCTCCTCTTGCCGGGGCCGTGGCACTCGAGGCAGTCACGGGGCTGCTGCGGCCTCAGGTGATCGGCGTCCGCCGGCAGACGGGGCGGCCGGTGCAGGACGGTATACACCACCAGCAGGACCGCCAGCGCCGTGCCGACGACCAGGAAAACAACCATCGAGGTCCGGCGCGGATTCGTCGTGGTCACGGCGGGCAGCTCGCCCTCATCCTCGATCGAGCCGCCGGGCGCGCGTGTTGGTGGAGATCTTTTCGGTCGCCAGGACCTTCCCCTGAAGGAAGCCCTCCTCGGCGATGGCCACGATCGAGGCGCGGATATCGCCCCGCATCCGCCCCGTCGGCCTGAGCTCGAACTTCCGCGCCACCACGACCTTCCCCTCGACCGTCCCCTCGACGATCAGATTGTCGGCGGTGATGTCGCCGCGAACCGACGCGTGCGGCTCGATGACGACCGATCCCGAGGTCACGACATTCCCCTCGATGCGGCCGCGCAGGCGGATGTTGTCCTCGGACACGATCTCGCCGACCAGCGTGACGTCCCGATCGATCAGGGTCGAGCCGCCGGCGTCATCATCCTCTGGCTGTATCTGTGAATCCTTGAAGAGGGGCATGGCCGTTCCCCCCGCGGGCACGTGATGATAACAGTCGCCGGGGGCGGGATCAAATCGCGTCGTCGAGATCCACGATGCGTGCGTCACCGCGCGTCAGGGCCTGTAGATCATCCCGGAGCCGAGCGCGCGCCTCGAGAGGCATGGTGACGAACAGGACGCACCGCGCCGGGTCTTCATAAGAAAATGATTCGACGCGACCTCCGTGTCGCGCCACGAGGTGACGCGTCTCGCCGTCGAGCGACAGGGGCACGCCGACGAGGACGCGGCCGGTCGGGACGGCCGCCAGGGTGGGGGCGTCCCGGAGCGCCCGCGCCGCCCCGGCGCGGTAGGCGCGCGCCAGACCGCCCTTGCCCAGCTTCGTCCCGCCGAAGTAGCGCGTCACCACGACGACCACGTCCCGCAGCCCGGCACCCCGGATGGCCTGCAGGATGGAAGGCCCGGCCGTTCCCCCCGGCTCGCCCGCGTCGTGACAGCGCTCCACGGGCCCGGCACGCCCCCCCTGGAGTGCATAGGCCCAGCAATGGTGGGTGGCATCCGGGAACTCCGACCGGACCTTCTCGATCCCGGTGCGGGCCTCCATCTCGTCCCGCGCCGGGATCGCGGTCGCGATGAATCGCGAGTTTTTCTCGCGAATCTCCGCGCGATGCTCTCGCGCCAGCGTGACGAAGGACGCGGCCATGCGGCGAGTCTATGCAGGCGGGGGTTTTCGGGTCAATGCCGCGGGGAGCGGGTCTACGACTGCGAGCCCTCGGGCCATTGGAAGAACCGGCCGCCCGAGAACAGGATGTCGCAGTTGAAATCGGTCGTCTGCCCGCCGCCTCGCGTGCTCAGGATGCCGTCCTTGCCGTAGCTGGCGAGCGTGTAGTTCGAGCCGTCGGCCGCCGTCGATGCATCCCAGGCATTGTTCCAGCCGTCGGCGTCCGGAGGCTGCTTGATGAAATATGGATCGATGATCGGCTTCAGCGCAGTCCAGTTTGCCATGGAGAGCGGGTAGACGGCGGTGTCGGTGGCATAGGCCTCGATCGCCGTGCCGATGGTCCTCAAATCGGACATCGATTTCTTCTGCTTGCCCTTGTCGATCGCGTTCAGGAGGTTCGGCAGGGCGATCGCGGAGATGATCCCGATGATCGCGACGACAATGAGCAGCTCGATCAACGTGAAACCGCTCGGTGTTTCTTCCCGGGTCCTGCGAACGCTCATCATTGGCGCGTTCCCCCTCACCGCTTCCAAAGGGCAAGGACGGTGCCAGACCCCTCGCCGTGCCCTTCGGGGACGTAACTGCCCTCATAACATAATGATGAATCCTGCGCGGGCAAGGATCGAACGCGATCTTCGAGTGCCAAAAAGTGGCGGGCCGCGGCGCCGCCTGCCATTCCGCGTCAGGTCGTCCGGCGCGGAGCCGCCGCGGCTTGCATCGGGGCTCCCTCCCGCTTAAACTACGGGCTCTTCGCGCCCTTGCTCGTGGCCGTGCAGGAACGACGATCGATTCGGGCGCCGACGTAGCTCAGTGGTAGAGCAACTGATTCGTAATCAGTAGGTCGCCGGTTCAACCCCGGCCGTCGGCTCCATTCCCTTCCGCGGCGCTCGCGCCGGCCGGCGGCCCGAAGACGCAGCCGATGCCCCTCAGGGACACTCCCTTCCTCGACGCCGTCGCCCGCGGCCCCCTCGTCTTCGACGGGGCGATGGGCTCGCAGCTGTACGAGCGTGGCTATTTCATCACCCGATCGTTCGACGAGGCCAATCTCGCCCGGCCCGACCTCGTCCTCGAGATCCACCGGGACTACGTGGCGGTGGGAGCGCAGATCATCGAATCGAACACCTTCGGCGCGAACCGCGAGCTCCTGAGACGCTACGGCGCGCAGGACCGGCTGCGCGACATCAACCGCGCCGGCGTCCGTCTGGCGCGGCAGGCGGCCGGGAGCGCCGCCTTCGTCGCCGGGTCGGTCGGTCCCACCGGTACCATGGCCGCGAAAGTCACCGAAGAGCGCCGCTCGGCGCTCGAGTCGGTTTTCAAGGAGCAGATCGAGGCGCTTCTGGAGGAAGGCGTCGATCTCCTCGTCCTGGAGACGTTCATCGGCGCCGGCGAGATGGAGGCGGCGCTGAAGGCGGCGCGGTCGCTCTATGCCGGACCGATCGTGGCGCAGATGTCGTTCAGCGAGGAGCGTCCCTCGATCGACGGCCTGCCGCCCGCACTGATCGCCGACTTTCTGCGCGACCGCGGCGCGGACGTCGTCGGGGTGAACTGCGCCGAAGGGCCGGCCTTCGTGTTCGAGGTGGCGCGCGAGATGCTGGGCCACGGCCGCCCGGTCAGCGCGCAGCCGAACGCCGGCCGCCCGCGCCGGCTGGACGAGCGGACGATCTATATGACCACGCCCGAGTACTTCGGGGTGTACGCCAGGCGGCTGTTCCAGAGCGGTGTTGCGCTCGTCGGCGGCTGCTGCGGCACCGGACCGGAGCACATCGCGCGGGTCGTGGACGCCGCCGCGATGCTCTCGGGCGGGCGGGTCAAGGTCGAGGAGGCCGCGAAGACGGCTTCGGTCCCGGAAGTGGGCCGGCTCCCGCCCGTGCCGATGGAGGATAAATCGGTTCTCGGCGCCAAGATCGCGCGCGTGTTCCGCGAACGGCTCGCCCCCGACGGTCCCCGTCTTCCCCTGACCGGCCCGGAGTCGTTCGTCGTCAGCGTCGAGGTCAACCCCGAGACGGGCCTCGATCCGGCGCGGTCACTCGAGGCGGCGGCAATGCTGCGGCGCGCCGGCATCGATGTCGTGAACACGGCGGACGGGCCGCGCGCCGTGGCGCGCATGAGCAACCTGGCGCTGGCGCTCCTGATCCGGGAGAGGCTCGGGATCGACCCCCTGCTCCACGTCTGCTGCCGCGACCGCAACCTGCTCGGCCTGCATTCCGACCTCCTGGGCGCCTGGGTGCTCGGGATCCGCAACCTGGTGATCATCACCGGCGATCCGCCGAAGATGGGCGACTATCCGGCAGCCACGGCGGTGTTCGACCTCGATTCCATCGGCCTTCTGAGACTGCTCGACTCGCTGAACCACGGCGTCGATCCCGCCGGCAAAGCCATGCAGGATCGGACCTCGTTCCTCCTGGCCTGCGGCGCCGAGCCGGCGGCGCACGACTACGAGCGCGAGCTAAGGCGTCTGGAGGAGAAGAAGCGGGCGGGCGCGGAGTTTGTCATGACCCAGCCGGTGTACGACGGGAAGGTCCTTCGCCGCTTCCTCACCGACACTCGTTCTCTCGGGCTTCCTGTTCTGGTGGGCCTGTGCCCTCTCGCGAGCGCGAGAAACGCCGAGTTCCTGCACAACGAGGTCCCCGGGATGCAGATCCCCGCCCCGATCCGCGAGCGCATGGCCAGGGCCGCGACACCGGAGGCCGGGCGGAAGGAAGGCATGCTGATCGCGCGCGACATGCTGATGCAGGTGAAGGACGACGTGGTC
>QHXX01000051.1 GCA_003223135.1 Acidobacteriota bacterium
CGACACCGATCACGACGGCATGGCCGACTGCATCGATCCGGACGACGACAACGACCTGGTGCCGGACACTTCCGACTGTCTGCCGCTGGTGAACAGCGTGAGTGCCATCCCCGGTGAGGTCGGCCCGACGCTGGCCGCGACGGCCGGGGGGACGCCGGGCGCCTTCACGTTCGTGCCCATCGTCCAGGCGAACGTCCACAATGTGTACCGCGGCAGTGCCAGCGGCCCGGCATCGTTCGGCACGGGCCCGGTCTGCCTCCTTCCTCCCGAGGTGACCGCTCCGGCGTTCACCGACAACCAGTCGCCGCCTCTCGGTTCCACCTTCTATTACGTCATCACGGGGATCAACCGCTGCGGCGAGGGGAGCGCGGGGACGAGCACCTTGCCCGTGCCGTGCACGCCCCAGTCCCTCGACACCGACCTCGACACCGTCCGCGACATCGACGATAACTGTCCGCGGCTCGCCAACCCTGACCAGGCCGATCGCGATCACGACGGCCGCGGCGACGCCTGCGACAACTGTCCCGACGCGCCCAACCCGGGCCAGCAAGACTCGGACGGCAACGGCGCCGGCGACGCCTGCCAGCCCTGAGATCAGGACCGTCATCGGAAGGCCAGGGGCGCGCCGCGGTGAACCCACGCGCCGATCCGGACCACGCTCGGGCGCGCACCACCTGTGATAAGTTATCGGCCATGCTCGACGTGGCCGGCATCCAGTCGACTCTCAAGACCCTGGACCTCGAAGCCTGGCTCCTGTACGACTTCCACGGCATCAACCCGATCGCGCGCCGCGTGATCGGCCTCGGAGATGATCGCCTTGCCACGCGCCGCTGGTTCGGGCTCGTCCCCGCCGCTGGCGAGCCGGTATGGCTGCACCACGCCATCGAGCCGCACCTGTTCGCCGACCTTCCAGGCCGCCGGGTGGCCTTCGTGGCCTACAGGGAACTCGTCGACCGGCTGCGCGACCTGCTGCGCGGCATCAAGCGGGTCGCCATGGAATACGTGCCTGGCGGCGCCATCCCCTACGTCTCCCGGGTGGACGCGGGCACGGTCGAGATGGTGCGGGCCGCGGGCGCGCAGGTGGTCAGCAGCGCCGATCTCGTGCAGTCCTTCGAGGCGCGCTGGTCGCCGGAGGCGCTGCAGTCCCATGTCCGCGCGGCGCGCGGCCTCAAGGAAGTCCTGCAGGCGACCTTCGACCACGTGTCGCGGACGGTGCGGGCGAAGGAGGCGATCACCGAGCACTCGGTGCAACAGTTCATGGCCGGAGAGTTCCGGCGCCGCCGGCTCGTCTTCGAGCCGCCCATCGTGGCGGTGAACGCCCACAGCGGGAATCCGCACTACGAGCCGCGGGCGAAAGGAAGCGCCCCGATCAAGAAGGGCGACCTCCTGCTCCTCGATCTGTGGTGCCGCGAGGAGCCCGCGGGTTCGGTCTGGGCAGACATCACCTGGATGGCCTATCTGGGGAAAGAGGTGCCGGCCCGCCACAAAGCCATCTGGGACATCGTGGCCGGCGCGCGCGACGCGGCGGTCTCGTTCCTGAAGGAAGGGGCATCGCTCGGAAAAAGGATCCGCGGCGCCGACGTGGACGAAGTGGCTCGGAACTACATTCGCGAGCGCGGCTACGCCGAGCGCTTCATTCATCGGACCGGCCACAGCATCGGGCTGGAAGTGCACGGCAACGGCTGCAACATCGACAGCCTCGAGACGATCGACGAGCGCCAGCTCATCCCGCGCACCGGTTTTTCGATCGAGCCCGGCATCTACCTGGACGATTTCGGCGTGCGTAGCGAGATCGACGTCTACATGGACGAGCGCGGCGTCGAGGTCACCACCGCCGTGCAGGACCACATCATCCCGCTCCTCGCCTAGAACACCGTCACCCGCGCCGGGGCGAGGCTGGCCTGCGGCCCCGGAAGCCACGGAACCCTCGCTCCATCCTGCCCAGCATGCGCGCGAAGGACTCGACGGTCGGGTAATCCTTCGCCATCTGCTCGATCAGCTCGGGGCCCCACCGGGGGTGCTTGCGGTACGCCAGCTCGAACAGGATTTCTTCGTCCGACATGTCGGGACGGCTCTTGCGCAGGGCGATGAAGTCACGTCGCAGGAGCCTCTCCTGGAAGTAGCCGCTGCGCACGAAGCGCCGGTAGGACCACAGGGCCAGAAGGGCGGCCCCGGCGACGACCACGGCCGGACGGGAAGCGCGCAGGAGCAGGAGAAGACCGGCGACCACGAGGGTCCACTTGAGCAGGTCGAGGATCGGATCGAAGTAGGCATTGCGGGCGGGGGTGGGACGGTCGAAGTAGCGCAGGCCCTTGAAGTGCACTGCCACAAGCATCGCAAGAAGGCCCAGGAGCAGGAGCGCAGCGCCGGCGAGGAGAGTCACGCCGGGAGGCCGGCACGCGACCCAGGGCCTTCGAAGACCTGCCGGGCGCAGGCGTGCCCCGAGATCGTCGCCCCTTCAATCGTGGCGGGCAGGCCGGTGGCGGTCCAGTCGCCCGCCAGGTGGAATCCCGCGCAAGGCGTGCGCCACGACGGCCGGAGCCCGAAAGCCCCGCGCAGGGGCGAAATCGCCGCCCGCTTCTCCTTGATGACCAGCGCATGACGGAGGACCGCCCGCCGCGACGCGGGGACGAAGCGGTGCAGATCGTCGAGGGCCCTGCGCAAGAGCGCCTCGCGCGAGGCCTCCACGAAGGCGCGCGCCGCGCTGCGCACCAGCGTGACGGTATGGCCCGGACCCTCCTTCCCGGCGAAGGCGTGGCGGTTGAACAGCCACTGCCATTCCCCTCCGATGAGACCTGCGAAAGGCAGGTCGGTGACCGGACTCCCGAACCATAGATAAATTGAGACGATGGGCGAGGTCTCGAGACGGTAGCACCCGGCGAAGAACGGGTCGGAAGCGACATCGGGCGGGAGCATTTCGAGGAGCTCGCCCGGAGGCACCGCGGCGATCACCTGTGGCACCTGCACGCGCGCCCCGTCGGCGAGGAGGACCCCCGAGCACCGGCCGCCCTCGATGAGCAGCTGACGGACCTGTGCGCGCAGGCGTACCTCCGAGCCGCGCGCCCGCAGAAAGTGGGACGCGGGATCGGCGTAGAGATCGCTGAGCCCGACGCGCGGCACGCCGAGACGGCATCCGGAGGCGTCGCCCTGGAGCAGCTCGCGCAGAACCGGCAGGAACATGGCCGCCGATGCCCGCTCCGGTTCCTCGTTCAGCGTCGCCATCGCCAGCGGATTCCAGAGCCGGTCCAGGGCCGCCGTCCCCTGTCCGAGGGCGGCCAGCCAGGAGGTGACGCTCCGGTCGTCCAGCGCGTCCGCGGGCGCCCCCGAACCGGCCCGCGTCCGCCGGCGCACCTCGCGTCCGACTCGCATCAATCCGAGACGCTCGCGAAACGCCAGACCGGGGTAGCGCAAAAGCCCGGCGGCGACGCTCCATGAGAAGATCGGCAGGGTCGGGAGGGAGAACGCGGACACACCCCCGCCCGGCTCGAGAAAGGGGACGCGCAGCCGGGGCTGCAGACAGAGCCTGTCGAGCGACCCGATCCGGGTGAGGAAGAGGAGCGTCTCGCGGTAGCACCCCATGAACAGGTGCTGCCCGTTGTCCACGACGCTGCCGGTGTCCGAGTCGATCCACGAGCGGGCTCGCCCCCCCAGGTGGGGCCGGGCCTCGAGAAGGAGTGTGCGAGCGCCGTTCTCGGCCAGGAGCGTGGCTGCGGCCAGCCCCGCGAAGCCGCCGCCCACGACGATGACGTCGGGGTTCTTCCCGGCGCCGCCGGGCATTTTACGACCCGACCTCGCCGAGCGCCCAGGCGCGGAGCGCCACGCCGAGCTGCTGGAGGCGCGGGACCGAGATGCGGCGCTCGAACACCCGGAACTCGCGGCGTTCGATGCGTCTCAACAGCCTCAAATAGATGGCCCGCATGACCTCCGCAGCCAGGAGACGCTGCCGGTCGGACTCGGGAAGGAGCCTGGCCGAGCTCTGAAAGTGCCGGTGGGCACGCGCCGCCTGCCGCCGCATGAGAGCCAGGAAGGCCGGCGTGCGCTCCCCCTTGAGGAGCTCCGCCTCGCTGTAACCGCAGGCGGCGATCTCGTCCAGCGGCACGTAGATTCGGCCGCGTAAGGCGTCCGCCTTGAGGTCGCGGAGGATGTTCGTAAGCTGCAAGGCGATGCCGAGGTCGACGGCGTAGTCGCGGCTCCTTACGTCGCGGCACCCGAAGATCGGCAGGCAGATGAGACCGACGGCCGAGGCGACGCGGCGGCAGTAGATACGCAGCTCGTCGAAGTCGCGGTAGCGCGTCTGTCGCAGGTCCATCGCGACCCCGTCGAGGAGATCCTCGAACGGCTGCCTCGGAATGTCGTAGCGGCGGATACAGGCCTGAAGGTCGCGGGTCACGGGGAGGTTGGGCGCGCCGCCGTAGCAGCGGGCAATCTCCTCGCGATACGCGTCGAGATCGAGCTCCGCCCGCGCCGGGTCGAGCGGTCCCTCGTCCGCCAGATCGTCGATGACCCGGCAGAACGTGTACACCGCCAGAATCCCGCGCCTCTTGTCCTGCGGCAGAAGGCCGAAGGAGTAATGGAAGGACGATCCCGAGGAGGCGCGCGCGCGGCCCGGAGGCGATCCGGGCCGGACGCCCGTTGCGATGTCGCTTCCCGGACCCGACTCGGGTCTCATCTGCCCCATACCACGGCCCTCCCGAGGACCACGAGGGCGTCCCGCGGCCCGAGCTTCGGCCGGTGCTTCAGGACGTCGAAGCGTTGCGTCTCGATGCGATCGAGGATCCGCTGCCCGCCCAGCCAGGTCAACCGCAGCTCCCAGCGAAAGCGTCCCCGGACCGCGTCGCACAGTGACCGCCCCGCGGCGAGCAGCTCCCGGGTGAGCGCCACCCGCTCGCGCATCAGGGAGCGGAAACTCTCGCTGGTCCGCCCCGCGACGAGGTCGTCCTCCGTGACGCCGAAGCGGCGCCGCGCGTCCTCCGGCAGGTAGATTCGGCCCTTGTTCAGATCGACGGCCACGTCCTGCCAGTGATTGGCGAGCTGCAATGCCGTGCACATGGCGTCCGAGCACAGCGCCAGCTCCTTCTGGTCGTAGCCGAACAGACGCAGCAACAATTGTCCGACCGGGTTCGCCGACAGGCGGCAGTACTCCAGGAGCGACGCATCGTCGGCATACCGCGATCGCGTCACGTCCATCCGGAAGGCGGCCAGGAGATCGAGGAACGCCTGGCGCGGCAGGTCGAAGTCGAGGATGGCCTCGCGCAGGGCCACGAACACCGGGTGGATCGCCTCGCCGCGAAAACAATCGTGGAGCATCCTCTCCCACTCGTCGAGGCGCTCGAGCCGGTGCCCCTCGTGCCCGTCTTCGTCCGCGAAATCATCGGCGATGCGCGCGAACGCATAGATCCCTTGAACCGCGGGACGGACGCGCGCCGGCA
Source organism: Acidobacteriota bacterium (assembly GCA_003223135.1). GTDB lineage: Bacteria > Acidobacteriota > Polarisedimenticolia > Gp22-AA2 > Gp22-AA2 > Gp22-AA3. The sequence continues at coordinate 5,430 of QHXX01000051.1, forward strand.
GCAGCCACGACGCGACCGGGAAGTTCTCGTAGTGTTTGCGCGCCAGACGTGCGCAGAATGCGCGCGCCTCGCGGAGCGAGTGGGCGGCACCGCGGGGCCCAGCCACCTCGGAGAACGCCTCGAACCTGGCCGACGAGCGGGTCATGGGTCGGCGGATGATACCACCCTTGCAGCCGTCCGCCTCCCGCGCGGGCCCCCGCTGAGCCGCGGTCGGCCGGTTGGACTATACTCTTGACCTTTCCCTCCCACCCCGGACGCGAGGTGAAGTCATGTCATTGGAACGGAAGCTGTTCATCGACGGCACGTGGAGGACCACCGGCAGGACCCAGCCGGTCGTGAGCCCCTACGACGGGCACGAGGTGGCGCGCGTGCACCTTGGCGGCGAGCAGGAGATGGAGGACGCCACGCAGGCGGCGGTCCGCGCCTTCAAGGAGATGAACCTCCGGTCACGCGGCGAGCGGGCCGAGATACTTCGCAAGATCGCCGAGGGTGTCGTGAGGCGCAAGGACGAGATCGCCTCCACCATGAGCGAGGAAATGGGCAAGCCGATCCAGTACGCCAGGACCGAGGTGACCCGCTGCGTCAGCACGTTCACAATCGCCTCGGAGGAGGCCAGGCGCTGGACGGGCGAGCTCGTGCCGGTGGACATCGAGCCGCACACCAAGGGTTACTTCGCCCTTACGCTCATGGTTCCCCTGGGGCCCATCGCGGCGATCTCGCCGTTCAATTTCCCCCTGAACCTGGTGGCCCACAAGCTCGCTCCTTGCCTGGCGATCGGCAGCAGCATGGTCCTCAAGCCGGCCCGCCAGACGCCGCTCGAGGCGCTGACCCTGGCGGAGATCGTGAGCGAAGCGGGGGCGCCGCCGGGCGCATTCAACGTGGTGAACTGCGAGCCGGAGGTGGGCGAGCGCCTGGCGACCGACGACCGCTTCCCCTTCCTGACCTTCACGGGCAGCGTCGGGGTTGGCTGGCGGCTGAAGCAGAAGGCGTGGAAGAAGAGGGTGACGCTCGAGCTCGGCGGCAATGCCGCCTGCATCGTGCATGCCGACGCCGACCTCGAGTACGCGGTCTCGAAGTGCCTGGCCGGCGGCTTCGCGCAATCGGGACAGTCCTGCATCTCGATCCAGCGCATTCTGGTGCATGACCCAATCTATGCCGCCTTCGAGAAGAAATTCCTTGACGGGGTCGCGAAGCTCAAAGTCGGGGACCCGAAGGACCCGGCCACGGTCGTCGGGCCGGTCATCGACGCCGCGAACGCCGACCGCATCCTGTCGTGGATCTCCGAGGCGAAGGCGGCCGGAGCCCGCGTTCTCGCCGGCGGGACGAAGCAGGGGAACGTGGTGGCACCCACGGTCGTCGCCGACGCGGAGAAAAATCTCAAGGTTTCCTGCCAGGAGGTCTTCGGGCCGCTGGTGACTCTGACGCGGTATCGCGACTTCGAGGAGGCCGTGGCCGCCGCCGACGACTCCAGCTACGGCCTGCAGGCCGGCGTCTTCACGCACGACATCAGACTCATCCGCCTCGCGGCGAAGCGCCTGCACGTGGGCGGCGTCATGGTGAACGAGGTTCCGACCATGCGCGTGGACAACATGCCCTACGGCGGGACGCGCGATTCAGGCATCGGCCGGGAGGGCCCGCGCTACGCCATGCACGAGATGTCGGAGCCCCGCCTGGTCATGTTCAACCTCGATCACTGAGGCGAGGCGCCCGCCGCCCCCTCGCCGGAAAGCTGCCCCGGACGGTCATTTTCCGGCCGATTGCACATTCGTCACACGGCTCGTCGAGGGCCCGGGACGCCCCGGGCCCGCTCTTTGCCGGGAACCTCGGCAGGGGCGCGTCAGTAGAATCATTCGAGATCGGCGGAGGATGGATGGCCGGCGAGCCCACGGATGTCGATCTGATCCGTGAGGTGCTGGCGGGCCGGGTCGAGCGGTTCGAGATCCTCGTCCACCGGTACCAGCGCCTGGTGGCGACCGCCGCCCTGCGCATGGGCACCCCCCGCGAGGAGGTCGAAGACGTGAGCAGCGAGGTCTTCTACAAGGTGTACAGGAGCCTGGGCCGCTATCGCCCCGAGCACGCCCTCTCCACCTGGCTCTACCGCATCACCGTCAACGCCGCCCTCGACCGCAAGAGGAGCACGCGCCACGAAAGCCACATGGAGGAGCTCTCCCCCACCCTGGCCGACGGACGACGGTCCGTCCATGAGGTCGCCAGCGACAGAGAGCGCGCCCGGCTCCTGCAGGAGGCCCTCGAACGGATTCCCGGACACTACCGTTCTCCCCTCGTCCTGGCGCACATCGAGGGGCTTCCTCTGGAGGAAATCGCCCGCATTCTCGACCTTCCCGAGGGGACGGTCAAATCGAGGCTGTTCCGGGCCCGCGCCATGCTCAAGGAGATCATCCGGCGCCATTACCCCTCCCTCGCCCCGCAGGGCGCCCTGGAGAGCGCCTCATGAAGCGCGACCGGAAGAACACCCTGCATCGGCGCGCATGGTTCCGTTGGATCCGATCCCGGCCGGCCGAAGGCGACCCGGGAGAACGCTGGGCGGCCGAGGTCCTTCTGCCCCTGCGCCGCCAGAAGGCCGAGTGCAACGTCGTCTCTCAAGTCATGGCGCGGATCGCAGCCGAGCGCGGCGAGCTGGGCACGGCGAGGCTGTCGCCGCGCGCCCGCCGTCTGGCCTGGGCCTCGTCGCTCATGCTCGCCTGCGCGTCCCTGGCGTTCCTCGTGTCCACGCTCCTGGTGCTCGTCGGCGGTGGTGACGAAGGCGTGCGGCAGATCGTCGGGCTGGGGCTGTCGTGCTGGCACGTCCTCGCCTTCTTCGGGCGGCTCGCTGCCGACCTTGGCGCCAGGATCCTCGCCGGTGTCCTGCCGATCCTGCGCGCGCTGTGGACCGTTCTTGAAGTCGCGGCCCCGCTCCTGCGCGGAGCCGGTATTGTGGCGGCCGCCGGCGGCGTTCTCTCGATCCTGTTCAGTGCTTTTGTGTTCGCGGGCGCCCGCAAGACGGCGCCGCGAGTGAACTTTCAGGGAGGAATCCGATGAAGCCACGCGTCCTGCCACGCGCCCTTGCGGCCGTCATCACGGCGGCCCTCTGTCTCAGCATCGTCCCGGAGGCCGTGGCGCAGCGGGGACGCGCCGAGAGCGCGGCGAAGCCCGCCGCCCCGGCGCCGGGGCAGGAGAGCGGGCGCGAGCCGCGACGCCACCACGTCCGCGTCGGCGACGGCACACCGATGGTCGCGATCTCCGACGATGCCTACGTGCCCAAGGGATCGGTGCATCACGACGACATCGTGGCCATCCTGGGAAACGCGCGGGTGGAGGGCGAAGTCACCGGCGACGTCGTGGTGATCATGGGCCACCTGGACATCAGCGGAAAGGTGCACGGGGACGTCGTCGGAATCATGTCGCCCACGCACATCGAGGACACCGCCGTGATCGAGGGCGATCTGGTGAGCGTCGGCGGGCCGCTCGAACGCGCCACCGGCAGCCGCGTCGACGGTCAGGAAGTGAAGCTGAACTTCATGGACTTCATTCCCTTCATGAAGGGTGGCTGGGCGGGGCTCTGGAGACTGATCTTCGTCCTCAAGCTGATCTCCCTCTCGCTGCTGTTCCTGGCCATTCTCCTGATCACCGCGCTCGTCCCGCGCCGCCTATCGGTCATCGCGGCGGCCTTCCCGGGTCGGTGGGGAATGGCGATCCTCGTCGGTCTGCTCGGCTACTGTGTGACGACGGTGCTGTTCGTCATCCTGTTCTGCACCCTCATCGGGATACCTCTCGCCCTGGGCCTTCTATTCGCGGCGAAGGGGATCAAATGGCTCGGTCTCGCGGCCCTCTTCTTCCTGATGGGCCAGACGATAGGTCGGAACGTCTTCAAGCGCGACCTGTCGCACTTCGCCGCGGTCCTCGGCGGCTTCGCGGTGTACGCCCTGATCTCCCTCGTGCCGATCTTCGGCGCCGTAGTCTCGACCGTCGTGAGCGTCTTGGCGCTCGGCATCGCCATCCTGACCCGGTTCGGATCCGAGGAGGGCTGGAGAAAGACCGGTGCGCCCCCGGCGCTGAACGTCACGGCACCCCCCGCGTCCTCCGCCGGCCCGCCGCCGGTCTATTCTCCGCTGCCGGGGAGCTGAGGCGCACCCGGCTGTCGTGTCTCTAGAACTCCGTTTTGAGGCTGAACACCGGCAGGAACGGACACTGGTAGAAGACCGTCTCGTAGAACGCTCCCGCCGATGGGTCGAATGTGAGGTCGATGCTTCGGACGTTGGGCCGGTTGAGGACGTTGAGGAGATCGAGTCGGAAGCCGAGACGACCCCAGGAGGCCGGGAGCGCACGCTCCAGGCGCAGATCCAGCCTCTCGTAGGCCGGCAGGCGCGCGCCGTTCAGTCGGCCCAGGACCACGCCGTAATCGACGCCGTTCGTCCAGGGTCGGAGCGGCGTGTAGGGCAGGCCGCTCGCGTACCGGAAGGCCGCACCCGCCTCCCAGCCTCGCCCCAGGCGCCGTCGCCCGGATAGCCCGAGGCTGTGCCTCTGGTCAGTGTTTCGAGGCGACACGATCCCCTCCTTGTCCTGCGTGGCCTCGAGGTACGCGTAATTCGCCTGCCAGCTCCAGGGACCCGGGCTCCTGCGCTCCAGCGTGATCTCGGCGCCCAGTGCCCGGGCGCTGTCGAAGCGGGTGACCCGCTCCTCTAGCTCCACGAAGCGGTTCACCGCCTCGCCGATCGAATCCTTCAGGTCCTTTCTGTATCCTTCGACGACGAGCCGTGTTCCATTCTTCGAGGAGACTTCGAAGCCCGCTATCAAGTGGTCGGCCACCTGCATCCCGATCGGGTCGCCCGCGGCCAGGAAGACTTGCTCCTGCCGCGGGAACTGCACGAAGCGCCCCGCCGCGCATCGCAGCGTCACACCGCCCCCGGGACCGACTTCGAGACTGAACCGCGGGCTCAGGGCGCTCTCGCCGGTCCATGAGGAATGGTCGGCGCGCGCGCCGTAGCGCAGTGTCACGTTGTCGGCCGGCCGCCAGATATCCTCTACGAACGCGGACGCTCGATCGGCGCGGTAGTCGAGGTCGCTCGGCAGGAGGACGATGCCATTGAAGACCGAGCCGGTCATCCCGCCCAGGACCCTCTCGAGCGCGAGACCGCCGTTGAGCCTGTGTGCCGGGCCCAGAATTCTGAGGAGCGAGATTCTCAGGTCCTGCCGTCGCTGCTGCTGATCGAACGACTCTCCGCCCGTGACGCTCGAGGCGACCGAGAGGCCCGAGTCCGCCGCCTGCACGCGCAGGAGCGTTTCCGGATCGAGCGCAAGCTCGAGCCTTGCGCGCAACCCGCGGCTGACGCTCGACATGGCCGCGCGGGCGGATGACCCAAGATCCTCCCGGTAGTCGTTGCCTGCCTCCAGAAGCGCTAGCTCGAGCTTCCCGCCGTTCGTGAACGGCATGCGTAGGGCGCCGAACAGATCGTGGAACGCGACACCGTCCGTCGCGTCGCCGGCCACGCGTTCGTCGTACAGACCCAGGTCGCTGAAGCGTCCGGAGAAGACCCAGGAGCCGTCGCCGGCCGGCCCGAAGAGGGCGGCATGCGCGAGCATCGAGCCGATCCCGGCCGTGCCAGTGGCGCGTCCGGGACGGGCGTCACGCGTCGACAGGTCGATGACGCCCGCGAGAGCATCTCCGTACTCCACCGAAAAGCCGCCCGTCGCGACCTGCACCGTGTCCACGAGGTCGCCGTTCAGGGCGCCGGCGCTGCCGGCTCCGCCCCCGAAGTGGTAGGCGTACGGCAGGGGTTGGCCGTCCAGCAGAACGGCGGTTTCCGTCGCGTCGCCGCCGCGCACGCGCATCTCCGACTTGAAATCGTCCGCCGGAGCAATCCCGGCCCGGCCGGCGATCGCCCGGAACGGGTCCCCGAGCGCCGCGGGAGGGCTCGCGAAGGCGTCGCGTCCCAGGACGATCCGCGATAGCCCGGGGCCTGCATCGACCCCGCCGCCGCTCACCGTGATCCGCTCCGACACCAGGGGCTCCAGATCGGAATCCACGCGCAGATCCGAACCGGCGTCGAGGAGGATCGGAGCAAGCGTGCGCCCCGCGTGGTCCTCTCCCGCGAAGATGAGGACGTAGACGCCGGGTGGGACCTCGTCGAAGCGGTACTCACCGGAGGCGTCCGTGAGCGTGCCTCGGCCCGACTCAGGGCGCGGAGCGTCGGGCGCCTGGGTTCGGGGGAGCGACGCGGGCAGGACCGGGGACGGGGCCTGGCGTTGGGCCCGGAGCGTCACGCGCACCGCGGCGATCGGTGTCTGCCCGGCCCGATCGGTGACCCGTCCGCCGATCGACCCGCGCGTCTCTCCGGCGCGGATGTCGGGCGATCCTGTCACGATCAGAAGAAGAAGGGCTCCGGCGCATCTCGTCGCGCGGTCGCCCCGCGCGTCGAGCAGCGCGCCTCCCCTGTCGCCGGCCACGTCGGGTCCCCTCCCTGCCCCCGCCCTCGAGCCGGGAGCCGACCTGAATATAGGTCGCGCTCCACGACCGTTCACTCGCGCGGGAGGGCGATATCCGGCGGCGTGGACCAGGACGCCCTGTGATCACGGAGGCGAGGGGCCAATCACGAACGCGTGATCGGGCCACCGGAGCCGCGGGAGGTCGGGGACGGGGTCTGAACTCAGGCCAGACGCACGTATTCGAAGGTGAGGGGCTTGCCGTCGATCCCCTTCGTCGGGGAGGCGATCCAGTTGGCCATCTTGCCGGGCTCGAACACCGGCTGCATCAGGCTCTTGACGTAAGACCTGTCGGATTCGGAGGGCAGCCACTCTTCGCGGCGCCTTTCGAATTCCTCCTTGGAGATCGGTTCTCCCTCGGGAGTGAAGGAGAGATCCGCGTAGATCCCGATGCGGCGGTTGAAGCGGCGGGAGGGAAGCGAGAGCTTGAAGTCGATGCCGTGCTCGACGATCGTCTTGTTCCACATGTCGACGCCCCGCTGGTTGTCGTCGATGTAGGCATCTCTCAGGACCTCGTTCATGGCGTTGCGCAGCGGCACGTCCGTCTCCCGCAGGCCACCGCCTTCAGGCACCACCATCCGGTAGACCCCCTCGAGAGCCAGGTGGTCCTCGAACTTTTTCTCGTTCGCCCGACCCTTGAGCCCGCAGGCGAAGTACTCCGCCGCGTTGGAGGAGATCTCGCCGCCGAACAGGTCGAGCGACACCGAGTACCAGAAGTTGATGTATTTCTGCAGGGTCGGAAGGTCGATGCCTCCTTCGGCGCGCGCGCCCCGGTCCCCGGCCTTCCTGGTCAGCTCGCAGGAACGCTGTACGATGCGCCTGATCCCGGTCTCGCCCACGAACATGTGGTGCGCCTCCTCCGTCAGCATGAAGCGCGTCGTGCGGGCCAGCGGGTCGAGCCCGCTCTCGGCGAGGGCCACGAGCTGGTATTTGCCGTCCCGGTCGGTGAACATCGTGAACATGTAAAAGGACAGCCAGTCGTCGATCGGGGCATTGAAGGCGCCGAGGATGCGCGGCCGATCGGGATCGCCCGAGCGGCGCGCCAGCAGCGCCTCGGCCTCCTCGCGGCCGTCCCGGCCGAAGCAGCGGTGCAGAAGATAGACCATCGCCCAGAGGTGCCTCCCCTCCTCGACGTTCACCTGGAACAGGTTTCTCAGGTCGTAGAGGCTCGGGGAGGTCTTTCCGAGAAGTCGCTGCTGTTCGACCGAGGCCGGCTCGGTGTCGCCCTGAGTGACGATCAGCCGCCGGAGGAGATTGCGGTGCTCGCCGGGAACCTCCTGCCAGACCGCCTGCCCCATGAGATCTCCGAAGCCGATCCTGCGGTCCGGCTCGGGAGCGGCCAGGAAGATGCCCCAGCGGTACTCGGGCATCTTGACGTAGTCGAAGTGCGCCCAGCCGGCCGAGTCGACCGAGATCGCCGTCCTCAGATAGACGTCGGTCGCCTGGAAGCTCTCCGGGCCCATGGTCTGCCACCACTCCAGGAAGGATGGCTGCCAGTGCTCCAGCGCGCGCAAAAGCTTCCGGTCGCCCGCCAGGTCCACGTTGTTGGGGATCTTCTCGTGAAGCTGCATCACGTTCTCCTCCAGTCGAAGGAGGGGCGAGAGGGCTTCCCGTAGCACCTGAGGGCCCCCTGGTCGCCTGTCGCGTTCGGTCTCTGGAAGATCCAGTTCTGCCACGCCGACAGGCGACCGAAGATCTTCGTCGGCATCGACTCGGGGCCGGGGAAACGCAGCGATGCCTCCATCCCGGTCAGCGCGTCGGGAGACAGAGAGGTGCGCTCCTCGATCGCCACGCGGATCTCGTCCGCGTAGTCGATCTCGTCGGCCGCCACCGTGACGATGCCCGCCTCGGCGGCGCCCCGCGCGTCGAATCGCGACCGCTCCCCCGTCTCGACCCCCTTCAGGAGACTCTGCAGCGCCTCCGCCCGCTGGAGGAAACGCGTCTCGAGACGCGTCAGCCCGTGCCCCATCGGCAGGGCCCCGAAATTGAGAGGCGACAGGCCGAGGATCACCGGCCGGTCCGGATCATCCAGGGCGTAGGTCCGGTCGCACGCCAGCGCGGTCTCCAGGAGCGAACCGGTCAAGCACGACCCCGGCTCGACGAGCGCGAAGAGGCTGCGGGCGCTGACGTCGAGACGCCGCAGAGTCCGGGCAGCCATCAAGATGATTTCGCGCGCGAACCAGTCCGACGCCGACAGGTCCGCGATCGCCGTGTCGTGGGCGGCCACCAGCTCGGAGTCCCCCTCCGTCTTGAAGAGCCAGAGACCGATCTCCTCCTCGTTGAAGCGCAGGCGGCAGACGGCATCGTCCAGCTCGCGGAACAGGCGCAGCATCCAGGATCCGCTCCCCTGCCGGCGGAGCGCCGCGGCGTCTCCCGGGGGCGGTCCTTCCGGCCCCTTCAGCCGGATGGTCGCCGTGCGACCCTTTCGGTCCATTGCGACGTGCACGAGCGAGTAGGCGATGTCCCCTGCGCCGACCATGACGTTCAACGGCGCAAGACCGACACCGGGCCCGCTCTTTCGAGGCGACGCGGCGGCCAGACGCGCGAGGCGATCCCTCACCAGCTCGTCGAAGCGGCTCTTCGGGGCGATGTCGTCCACGAGCCTCCAGTCCCGGGCCCGCTGGCCCTTGACCCCCTCCGCCGTGGTGCAGAAGACATCGGCGTGATCGCGGCGCACCCTCCGCTTGTCCACCAGCCGCGTCAGCCCGCCGGTCCCCGGAAGGACGCCGAGGAGCGGCACCTCGGGCAGGCTCACCGCGGAGCTTCCGTCGTCGACCAGGAGGATCTCGTCGCAGGCGAGCGCCAGCTCGTAGCCGCCTCCCGCCGTGACGCCGTTGCAGGCCGCCAGGTATCGCTGCCCGGACTGGGCGCAGGCCTCTTCGATCGCGAGGCGCGTCTCGTTGGTGAACTTGCAGAAGTTCACCTTGAAGGCGTGCGACGACGAAGCCAGCATGTGGATGTTGGCCCCGGCCGAGAAGACGCGGTCCTTCCCCGAGACGATCGCCACCGCCCGGACCTCCGGGTGCTCGAAGCGCAGGCGCTGCACCGCGTCCTGGAGCTCGATATCAACGCCCAGGTCGTACGAGTTCAGCTTCAGGACGTACCCGGGCCGGAGAGGCTGGTTCTCCTTGACGTCCCAGACGATGCGGGCCACCTCACCCTGAACCTCCAACCGCCAGTGCACGTACCTGTCGGGTGCCGTCTCGAACGAGATGGGTGCCTGCGCCGCGGCCTGTGCCTGTTCCATGGGACGGCATTATAGTACGCCGCCGCCGCGCATCCTGCCGCATGCCCCGGAACGTGCGCGGGAAGAACCCGTGGTAGCATCAAACGATGAACGCGCTGCCGCTCCTGATCGGCGCCATCTGCATCCTGACCGTCGGTTACCGGTACTACTCGGCGTTCCTTGCCGCCAGGGTGTTTGCTCTCGACGACAGGCACCCGACCCCCGCGCACAGGCTGAACGACGGCCAGAACTATCATCCGACCAACAAGTGGGTCCTGTTCGGCCATCACTTTGCGGCCATCGCCGGCGCCGGCCCTCTCATCGGCCCGGTCCTGGCGGCTCAGTTCGGCTGGGCGCCCGGGATCCTGTGGCTCCTGGTCGGCGTCGTTCTCGGCGGGGCCGTGCACGACTTCACCATCCTGACCGCCAGCATGCGAAGGAATGGCAAGTCGCTGGCGGAGATCGCCCGCACCGAGGTCAATCCGCTCGCCGGCTTCACCGCCATGCTGGCGATTCTGTTCATCATTGTCATCGCCCTCGCCGGACTCGGGCTTTCAGTCGTGAACGCGCTGCAGCACTCGCCGTGGGGCACGTTCACCATCGCCGTTACGATCCCGCTCGCCCTGTTCATGGGTCTGTACATGTACCGCTGGAAGCCGGGTGCGTACAGGAGCGGCACGCTCATCGGTGTTGTCGGACTCTTCCTCGCCGTCATCCTGGGCCGTTTCGTCGCCGACTCGTTCCTGGGGCCGTCCTTCACGCTGACGCGCGGGCAGATCACGATAGCACTCGCCGCCTACGGCTTCGTCGCCTCCATCCTGCCGGTCTGGATGCTTCTCTGCCCGCGCGATTACCTTTCGTCCTACATGAAGATCGGCACCGTGGCGGCGTTGGCCCTGGGCGTGTTCGTCGTCGCCCCGCAGATCCGGATGCCTGCGGTCACGGAGTTCGTCTCGGGCGGCGGGCCGATCATTCCGGGGAAGGTCTTCCCGTTCTGCTTCATTACCATCGCCTGCGGTGCCATCTCGGGGTTCCACTCGCTCGTCAGCAGCGGGACGACCCCGAAGATGATCGACAAGGAGACGCACGCGCGGATGATCGGGTACGGCGCCATGTTGTGCGAAGGGTTCGTCGGCATCATGGCATTCATCGCCGTGCTTTCCCTCAGCCCTGCCGATTACTTCGCCATCAACGTGCCGCCCGACCAGTTCGCGACCCTCGGCATGCAGGTCGAACACCTGCCGGAGCTGTCGCGGGAAGTGGGCGAGGACGTGGCGGGGAGGACCGGTGGCGCGGTGTCGCTTGCGGTGGGAATGGCGCACATCTTCTCCAACATCCCTGGCCTCAGGGGTCTGATGGCCTACTGGTACCATTTCGCCATCATGTTCGAGGCGCTGTTCATCCTGACGACCATCGACACCGGCACGCGCGTGGCGCGGTTCCTGCTACAGGAATTCTTCGGGAAGTTCTACAAGCCGATGGAAAGGACCGACTGGATGCCGGGGGCCATCACCGCCTCCCTCATCATCGTGGCGCTCTGGGGCGGATTCATTCACACCGGGACGATCAGCACCATCTGGCCGATGTTCGGGATCGCGAACCAGCTCCTTGCCGCCATGGCGCTGTCGATCGGAACCACCGTCATCATCAAATCGGGGAAGGCGCGCTACGCCTGGGTGACGCTTCTCCCGCTGTCATTCGTCGCCGTCACGACGCTGACCGCCGGATGGCTGTCGATTACCGACAACTTCCTGCCCCGGGCCCGGCAGGCGCCCACCGCCTTCCTGCGCTTCCAGAACTACCTGAACGCCTCGCTCACCGCGATCATGATGACCTGCATCGTCCTGACGATCGCCAACTGCGTCTACAAATGGTTCGAGCTCCTCACGAGCCGCCCCGCCCCCGAAAGCCCTGCGGTCGGCGCGGCGTCTTGAGGCCCGCCACCCGCGCTCGCGCCCGAGGTCATTTGCTTCATGAACGGGATCGCGCGGGACATCAGGCCGCGGTTGGTGGCGAGCAGCGCATAGTGGCCGCGGTTCATCCAGTGGATCGGCGGGCGGCCCCAGGCGCGCCACAGGCGGCGCACCGAGGCGGGGAGCATGATCCGATCATAGCGGCCGGCGATCAGCAGGATGCGCTCCTTCGCGACCAGGGGCCGGAACGCCGCCGGCGAGATGACCCTCCAGGCGCGGGACAGCTTCGCGCGGTCGAGCATCCCGCAGGCCTCCAGGTCTTCGCGGATGTTACGGCCCAGGGGCGTGTCCAGGATCGGCGAGACCGGCGAGTCGCCCGCCCCTCCCAGGACCGCGAACGCCCAATCGTCGCGCACCGCGGCCATGATCCCGGCGAGATAGCCGCCCAGCGAGTAACCGAAGACGCCTATCGTGCGGTGCCCCCCGGCGCGCAGCCAGTTGGCCGCCCCGATCATGTCGATGACTCCCTGCCGGAAAGCCTCGACGGTCAAGACCACGTCGGCCGAGACCACGAGCTCGCCGCTGTAAGTGCCCGGCGGCGTCCGCTCGAAGTGCAGCGGGTGCGCCACGAACGCCACGGAGAACCCGGCGCGCACGAACGGCCGGACATACAGGTGCTCGATCGTCCGGAGCGTCTTATGCGCCCAGCCGTGGCTGATGATCACGACCGGGGCACCCGGCGCCCTTCGATTGCGGTAGAGCCGCCCGACCGCCAGGTTCGTCTCGGGGAACTTCATCGGGTGGAGCGTCGGAAACGTGAAACGGACGACTTCCGCGCCGGCGATGTGACCGACCGCGCGCTGCTCGACCCGCGGGACGATGCCGTCTCCGTGATAGAACAGGGATGGATTCTCGAAATAGGCGGGGACGTCCAGTGATCGCCAGGCGTCTCCCTCGGTCGCCAGGATCCGACCCCGACGATAGGTAATCTTGTACCATACGCGGAAATTGTCGAAGTGGACGTTCAGCGCTTTCCACAAACGCGCCGGGGCGCTGCGGGGCGAACGGGCGATGATCCTGTTCATGCGAAAAAAATTCTAGCACGCCGACGCGATGGAAAACGTTTCTCACACCCTCGCGGGTTTCGCGCTGGCGCGCGGCGGTCTCGGAAAGACAACACCCCTCGCGACGACGGCGCTCGTCGGCGGCGCGAACCTCCCCGACATCGATCTCGCCTGGAGCAGCTTCCGGAGCGCCCTCGTCTATGACCACTACCACCGGGGCTGGACCCACTCGATTCTGGGGTTCCTCGTGCTGACGTCCCTGTGGTGGCTCACCCTCCTCGCCGTCGACCGGTGGCTCCTGTCCGGACGGACGGCGGACAGGACGAGTCCTGGGTCCCTCCTCCTCGCGGCGGCGCTCGGGATCGGAAGCCACATCCTCATGGACGGAGCCGCGCGAGGGCAGTGGCGAGGACCGCTGACAGCAAACATGGGCGTCGCGCTCTTTGTCCTGTATGCGGGCCTCTGCGCCGCTTCGCACCACGCGGCCCAGGCGCGCATCGCGAGGATGGCCACCGCCCTCCCGGGAGGCACGTCGCGGCAGGTCGCCACGCTGCCCCACCCGGGCGACCCGCTGCGCTGGGAGTGGATCATCGCCGACGCATCGTCGGTGCGCCACGGCGTCATAGGCGCGCTGCCGTTCTTCGATTTGGCGGGCGCATCTGGGGCCGTCCTGGCCCGGAACCTCGACGCGCCCGCCGTCGAGGCCTTGCTGAAGACCTGTGCCGGCGAGGTGGTCAGCGAGTTCTTCCGCTTCCCGTTCGCGACAATCGAAGAGGGGCCTGACGGTGGACGGGACGTGGTCGTGCGGGACGCGCGCTACACGCGGCAGGGGCGCGGCTTCGCCGTCTACTCGGCGCGCCTGGGCGCGGACGGGCGCCCGATCATCAACCGGGATGAGTGCCCATAAGGCGCGCCGCCCGCCGGTCGATCCGGGTCAGGTGAGTCTTTCGCTGTAGAAGGTCTCGACCGGCACTTCGGCGATGCGTCTTTGCACCCGGGCCGCGATCCGATCGAGCTCGTCGTCCGGAATCGGCGTGACGTAAGGCTCGGCGGGGCGCCGCGCCACGGTGTAAACCTGGATCAAGGAGATCGCGCCGCCGCCCGCCAGTATCTCCCTCACACGATCGCAGAAGGCGTCGATCTCCCCGGTCGCCGGCCCCTCGCCCCGCACCCTCATGAAAAGGCTCTGCAGGACGACCGGGCGCACCCGGGCGGCCTCCAGGATGTTCGCCAGCACCTTCGCCAATGGGATCGTCGTGCGGTCGACCAGCCGGTAGTACTCCTCGGTCCCGGCGTCCAGCTTCAGCCAGAATTCACCGTGGTCCCGGTCCATCAACCGCATCGCTTCCTTGACCTTCGGGCGATCGATAAGAGTCGCGTTCGTCAGTAGAATCACCTTGAGATCCGGGAAGCCGGCGGTCTTCTTGATGGCCAGGACGTCTTCGACCACCCCCCTGAAGTTCGGATACGAAGGTGGCTCGCCGTCGCCGGCGAAGGTGATGTCGCGCACCGCGCGGACGGTCTCAGGGATCGACCTGAACTCGGGCCGTTCGAAGAGCGCGCCGCTTTTCGCCTCCCTGAGGATGGCGATCAGCTCCTGCTTGAGCCGGTCCTCATCCACGCGCCGCACGGCGGGAGGTGTCGTCCGATCGACCTGGCAGTAGATGCAGTCGAAGTTGCAGACCTTGTCGGGGTTGAGGTTGACGCCTATGGAGATGCCGCGGGCCCGGCGGGACAGGACCGGGTACACGTAGAGGTTCTCGCGGTAGGTCCGCTCGTGACGGGCCACCGAGACCACGGGGCTGCCTGGCCCTTCCGTTTTCCGGCCCCCGCTGGCTCCGCTCTTCGGCATGTGATCATTATAATCGGCGTCGTGACCGCACAGCCGAACGCCGCCCGCGCCCTCTGCCGCTCCCTCGTTGCCTGGTACCGGCGCAATCGCCGCGACCTGCCGTGGCGGCGCGGCCGCGATCCTTACCGTGTCTGGGTCTCCGAAATCATGCTGCAGCAGACGACGGTCCGCGCGGTCGTCCCCTACTTCGAGCGATTCGTGCGCGTCTTCCCGAGCCTCCAGGCCCTCGCCGCTGCGCGGCTGGATGACGTCCTGGCCGAGTGGTCGGGGCTCGGCTACTACCGTCGGGCCCGCCATCTGCACGAGGCTGCGCGTCTGATCGTCAAGCAGCACCGGGGCCGTTTCCCGCGTCGCCTCGAAGAGGCGCTGGCGCTCCCCGGCATCGGGCGCTACACAGCCGGTGCTATCCTGAGCATCGCTTACGGCCAGCCCCTGCCGGTCGTCGACGGGAACGTCGCCCGCGTTCTGTCGCGCCTCTGCCTGGTGCGCGGTCCACGGTCGTCGGCACGCGAGAAGAAGCTGTGGTCGGCCGCGGCGGACCTGGTGGCCGCCGCCGACGTGCCGGGCGATCTCAATCAGGCGCTCATGGAGCTCGGGGCGACCGTCTGCGCGCCTTTCGGTCCATCGTGTCCCAAGTGCCCTCTCAGGCGCGCCTGTCGGGCCCGTGCCGCCGGCCTTCAGGAGAGGGTCCCCTCGCCGCGCAGGCTGACCAGGCCGACGGTGGCCGTCCGCGCCGACGTGGCGGTCGTCACCCGCGCCGGACGCCTGCTGCTCCGTCGCCGCCCGGATCAAAGCCTCATGCACGGCCTGTGGGAGTTCCCGACAATCCCGTCCGGAGGCGTGGACGACGGGCTGCGTGTGGAGCTGCGGGAGTCGCTGGCTACGATCCGTCATTCGATCACCTACCGGCGTCTCGAGCTGCGGGTCCGCCCTGCGCGTCTTCTCTCGGAGCCGCCACGTGATCGCTACCGCTGGGTCCGCCCGGGCGATCTCCGCCGTCTGCCCGCTTCGTCTCTGGTCCGCAAGATCATGACCGCGGTCGGGGCCCGCACCGACAGACGGACGGGCTCCTGGACGTTTGACCGGCCTCTGCGTCTGTGCTAGCGTCACCTTTCCCATGTACAGGGTCACGGAGATCGCCGACTTCTGCTACGGCCACAGACTCCTGAGGTACAAGGGAAAGTGCGCCCACCTGCACGGGCACAACGGCCGGGTCGAGATCGAGCTGGCATCCCCCTCCCTCAACGAACAATCGATGGTCGTCGATTTCTCCGACATCAGCCGGATCGTCAAGGAATGGATCGACCAGAACCTCGATCATCGCATGCTCTTGCACAGGGACGATCCGCTGGTCGCCGTTCTGAAGAAACACGACGAGCCGCTCTTCCTGATGGACAGCGATCCGACGGCCGAGGCGATCGCCAAGGTCATCTTCGACTACGCCACGTCCCAGGGGCTTCGGGTCTCGAAGGTGCGCCTCTGGGAGACCCCCGGCTCGGTCGCCTCCTACGCCCCCTCCCCCGCGCGGTGAGGGCGGGCCGGTCCTCCTCGTGAGCCTCCTGCGCGAAAGTTTTTCCGCGGTCAGCGCCCGCTTCCACCTGGTCGGGATCTACGCCGTGGTCGCGCTCGTGGTGCGCTTCGCCCAGCACTGGACTGGCGACGACCCGTCCGGTCTGCCGCTGATGCTCGGCGCCCTGCTCCTCTACATCGCCGCCGACAGCGGCATCTTCGGCCTCCTGTTCCAGGCGGCCATGGCGCCGAGGGAACCGCTTTCGTTCCTTCGTTGGTCGGCGGCGCTTTTCTTCCCGATCTTCTGGCTCCTGTTCAAGATCGGACTTCTGCAGGCGTGGCTCATCGCGTTGGCGGCGACCCTGCACCAGGCGATGACGGGAGACGCCCTGCCCGTGTCGCTGGAGACGGTCATCTACTGGGGCCGGCCCCTCTTCGACCTTGTGACCCAGGTCCTGGCGCTCTACAGCGTGCCGCTGTGCATCTTGTCGCGCGTTCGGCGCGAATGGCGCCCGGCCATACGCCAGGGCTTCGGTCTCTATCGCGCACGGCCGACCGATTCGCGCCAACTTCTGCTGCTCCTTCTGGCGGTCACGCTCCTCGAGAGCGGGCTGCGTTTCGCTCTGGGGCACGGAAGCGAGAAAGCACCGCCGGGGTACGCGGAGGGGCTGGTGACCCTTGTCAGCGCCTATTTAAGCCTGGTCGCCTTCTTCGGAGCGACGCGGGTCGTCCTTGCCCGTTTCGCCACAGGCTCCCGCGAGACAGTCCCCGGCGCCAACCCCGCCGCTCCCGGCCCTACGGCGTAGCCGGTCGGCTCGGGAGCACCGGCCCGGCGGAACGCCAGCACCCTCTCGGCGCACTTGCTGCACTCGCCTCAGTGTCGGCCCCCGCGGGCATGTTCAAAGAAAAGGGGCCCCGACCGGGGCCCCGACCGATGTTGTCTCTGAATCGGCTCCTAACCGCGCAGCTTGTTCTCGGGCTTCCGGGGTGGGTCGTTCGCCGGTCTCGGTGTGGGCTGCGGCTTGCCCTTGAACGAGGGGGTCAGATCCTTGTTGATCACGGCCCATTCGGGGGACTCTTCCTCGGTCTCGACTATCGCCTCGATCGGGCACTCCGGCAGGCAGGCACCGCAATCGATGCATTCCTCGGGGTCGATGATCATGAACTCCTGGCCCTGATATTCGCCGGGGTGAATGCAGTCAACGGGACAGACGGCGACGCACGTCGCGTACCGCTCGCCCAGACATTTGCCCGTGATGACGTAGGACACGGTGAAAGCCTCCTCTTGTTAAGACCGCGAACTCGAAGCGGATGTTATCACACACCTTCCCGGCCTTGTAAAGTCGGGTCCCGCCAGGCGGATCCGCCCCCTCCTCGCAATGGCGCGCCGTCCATGGAGTCTGAGTCATTGGCCTGCGTCGCGGCCGCCACCTATATTTGCCGCCGTGACCGGACCAACCCCATTGCACAATCGTAACCCGGAACTCCGTCCGAGGCGGGGCCGACGCGTCGTCCTTCTCTTCCTGATCCTCCTGACGATCGTGGTCTTCGCGCGCATCGCCTCGTCGGCGGAAGGGGCGACGGAGCCCCGCGCGGCGCATGCGACGCTGCGCGTGGCGTCGACGCAGTCCCCCGTGACGGGCAGCGTATCGCTCCGTCTCGAGGAGCCGGGAGGTCTGGTGCAGGGAGGATCCACGCTGCACCGGACCATAGCACTTCTGGGGCTGCGCCCAGGATCCGCATCGGTCGAGATCGGCTGGGAGGCACGCCTGGACGGCGCGCTCGCGGCCGAGGGCCGTCGGGTGATGGCATCGCACGGCGGCGCATCGCGCCTGGCTTTGTCGATCCCCCTGCCCGCGCTGATTCGTCCCGCCGGACTGGACCTCAAGGTGGAGGCAAGGGAGGCCGGCGAGTTTGCCGGCGAGGCCAGCTTCCCCTTCCTCGTCTATCCCGGGGGGTCCGGCGGAACCATGGCCGACCTGTTCGCCCGGGCGCGCGTCGCGCTCTACGATCCGGAAGACAGGGCGGCCCCGGCCCTCGCCGCCCTGGGGTTGCGCCCGGAAAGATTCGCGTCCTTCGAGGGGCTGGCGCTCTACAAGGGTGACCTGATCGTCATCGGCCCGGGCGGGTTCAGCCGCGGGCGCGAGGCTCTCGGCCCGATTCTGGCCGCGCTCGCCCGCTCCGGAAGGCGCCTGCTCCTGCTCGAGCAGACCACTCTTCCCGGCACTCTGAGCGGGGATCTGAGGTTGTGGCCATCCTATAACCGCACGCCCGGCGCGAGCGCCCTGGTCGTGCCGGAGCACCCCGTCCTGCGCGGTCTGCCGCCGGAGAGCGTCGCCTCTTACGTCGCGGACGGCGGACCGTCCTTGCGGCCGCTTCTGCCACCAACCCGCGGAAACTTCCGGATCATCTCCGAGATGCGCGTCAAGACAGGGCCGGCGTGGCAGGAGGGTGTCACGCTCCTGGAGCTGCCGATCGGATCGGGCACGGTCCTGGCGGCTCAGGCATCGCTGTGCGCCGATTTCTCCGCCAAGCCGCAGGCGCGCCTCGTGCTCGCGAACGCCCTTGCCTACCTCCTCGGCGAAGGTCGCGGGCTCAAGAGGGCCTTCGTGTACGGGAACTCGCTCGAGGATCTGCCGGCCTGTCTCGCCAGACTCGCGCCCGGCGCCCCCCGGGTGCCACCCGGCTTCGCCGGCGTCGAGATCCTCCTGGTGGCGGGCGACTGGCGCGCCCCGCGCCTGGCGGCGGCCTCCGGGCTTCCTCCACTCGCTGACGTGGCGCGCTACCTGCGCGAGGGTGGCACGATCCTGCTCTTGAACCCGCAGCCCCTGGCGCTCGGTTACCTGCAGGCGGTGGCCGGGGCGCCGGTCTACTTCGAGCCGGCCGGCGAGGCCGGGGCGCAGGCTGCTCCGGTCTCCTCCCTGTTCCAGGGAATCTCGCTCGACGACCTGGGCCTGGTGGGGCGCGAGAGGCAGGCCGGGTTCCGCGTGCGCTCCATGCCCGGATGGGTGGATGTCGAACCGCTCCTCATCACGCCCGGGATCGTCCAGTACCGCGTCGGTCGCGGCACGCTGGTGGCGCTCTCCCTGCCCGACGTGAACGCCTGCGCCGCGCCACGGACCTCGAGCCTGCTCGCCCGCCTCCTGACCAACCTCGGTGTTCCGCTCGCAGACATGGCCGGCATCGACTCCGACGCCATGTCGCTCTTCGACGAGTAAACCCCGCCGCTTCCTTCCCATATAATGTCGGGCCGTTCTCTTTGGAGGAGGCACGCATGGCCGCTCGTGTCGCGATCAACGGGTTCGGCCGCATCGGTCGGATGGTGCTGCGGGCCGTCAAGCAAAGGCGGCTCGACGTCGACTTCATCGCCATCAACGACGTCGCCGACCTCGAGCCGCTGGGAATGGTCCTGCGGTACGATTCGATCCACGGTCGGTTTCCGGGATCGGTGGAGTGGCGCGGCACCTCGCTCATCGTCGACGGCGACGAGATCCGCGTCTTCAAGGTGGGCGACAAGCGGGCCGGCGACCCGTTCGCCTTCCCATGGCACGACCTGAAGATCGACGTCGTCGTCGAGTCCTCGGGACAGTTCCGCAGGCGCGAGGAGTTGCAGCGCCACCTGGATGCGGGCGCCAGGAGGGTCCTGCTGACGGTCCCGGGGAAGGATGCCCTCGACGCAACGATCGTGCTGGGGGTGAACGACGACACCCTGCGCCCGGAGCACCGCCTCATCAGCAACTCGTCCTGCACGACCAACTGCGCCGCCCCTGTGGCGAAGGTCCTCGAGGACGCTTACACCATCCGCAAGGGCTTCCTGACCACCGTGCACGCCTACACCAACGATCAGCGCCTGTTCGACTACCCGCACAAAGACATGCGGCGGGCGCGCATGGCCGCCCTGAATATCGTCCCGACTTCCACCGGCGCGGCCCGGGCGCTGGGCCTGGTCGTACCGTCGCTACTGGGCAAGGTCGAGGGACTGGCGTTTCGCGTGCCGGTCCCCTCGGGCTCGGTCGTGGACCTCACCGTGTACACGGAGAAGAAGGCCGATGTGCAGGAGATCCACGACCTGATGCGGCGGGCCGCCGGCGGGCCCATGATGGGAATTCTCAAAGTCTCGACCGACCCCATCGTATCGGCCGACATCATCGGCGACCCGCACTCGGCGATCTACGACGCCCCGCTCACGCAGGTCCTGGGCGAGCGGCTGGTGAAGGTGGTCGCCTGGTACGACAATGAATGGGCCTACGCGATGCGTGTGGCGGAGATGATCCCGAGGGTGCACGCCCTATGACGGGCCGCACCGGAAGGCTCGGTTGGCCGCTGGTCATAGTACTTCTCGCCCCCGCCACTCTCGCCGTGGCGAAGCAGCACTCGGCCGTGCGCGAGATCGTCCTGAAGCAGATCCAGCTGCCGCATCATTATTACTACCGCGAGATGTACCTGCCCCAGGCGACCACGGGGCCCGGCTCGGTCGCCTGGTCGCCCGACGGGACCGAGGTCGTCTACTCGATGCAGGGGTCCCTGTGGCGGCAACGCCTCGGAACGACGGTGGCGCTGCAGATCACCAATGGCCCCGGTTATGATTATCAGCCGGACTGGTCGCCCGACGGCCGTTTCATCGCCTACGCCTCGTACCGCGACGACGCCGTCGAGCTCAGGCTTCTGGAGACCCAAGGCGGCCAGACGCGGTCGATCACGAAGAACGGCGCAGTCAACGTCGAGCCTCGCTTCTCGCCCGACGGACGACGTCTGCTCTTCGTGTCCACCGTCTACAACCGGCGCTTCCACATCCACAGCATCGCCCTGGACGAAAAGGGCAATCCGGGCGAGATCGCGCGGCTGACCGCGGATCACGACAGCGGCCTCCCACGCTACTACTACAGTCCGTACGACCACTACATCTCTCCGGCCTGGTCGCCCGACGGGAAGGAGATCCTCTTCGTCTCAAACCGCGGCCATATCTGGGGCACGGGAGGCTTTTTTCGGATGAAGGCGGAGCCCGGCTCGGAGATGCGCGAAATCCACTACGAGGAGACCACCTGGAAGGGAAGACCCGATTGGTCGCCCGACGGCCGGCGTATCGTTTACGCCTCGTACCTGGGCGGCCAGTGGCATCAGCTCTGGCTGATGACCGACGAAGGCGGCGACGTCTTTCCGCTCACCTACGGCGAGTTCGACGCCGTCGCGCCACGCTGGTCGCGCGACGGCGGGCGGATCGCGTTCATCTCGAACCAGGATGGCGACACGTCGCTCTGGATCATCGAGGTCCCGGGGGGGAAACGGGTGCGCGTGGAGGCGAAGGAGAAGCGCTACCTTGGCCCGGTCGGACGCCTGAGATTGACGGTGGTCGATCGCCGGACCTCGCGTATCGTGCCGGCCCGCGTATCCGTCACGGGCCCCGATGGCCGCAGCTTCGCCCCGGACGACTCGTGGCGGCACTCCGACGAGGCGTTCGATCGCGCGGAACGGAAGTTCGAGTATTCCTACTTCCACACGCCGGGCAGGTCGGAGGTGACGGTCCCCGCCGGGCCGGTGACCGTCGAGGCGACGAGGGGGCTCGAGTACGGCGTGTTCTCCCGGCAGGTGGCGGTGCCCGCCGGCGGCCTGGTGGCCGTCCAGATCCTCCTCGATCGGATCGCCGACCTGTCGTCCGAGGGTTTTTACGGCGGCGATCTTCACGTCCACATGAACTACGCCGGGACCTATAGAAACACGCCGAAGCACCTCGCTCTCCAGGCCATGGCCGAGAACCTCGCGGTCGTCGAAAACCTGGTGGTCAACAAGGAGCAGCGCGTTCCGGACATCGCCTACTTCATGGACAAGCCGGCCCCGGTCTGGTCCGACGGGGCGCTCGTCGCCCACGGCCAGGAGTACCACACCAGCTTCTGGGGACACACGGCCGTCCTCGGCCCGAAGGATCATTTCCTTCTCCCGGCGTACGCCGCGTACGTGAACACGGCCGCCTCGAGCCTGTATCCGAACAATCCCGCGATCTTCGACATGGCGCACCGGCAGGGCGCCATCACCGGCTACGTGCATCCTTTCGACACCGACCCCGATCCGGCGAAGATGGAGGAGCCGTTGACGCACGACCTGCCGGTTGGCGCGGCCCTCAAGAAGATCGACTATCTCGAGGTGGTCGGCTTCAGCGATCACCTCGCCACCTCCGGCG
Organism: Acidobacteriota bacterium; assembly: GCA_003223135.1. Taxonomy (GTDB): domain Bacteria; phylum Acidobacteriota; class Polarisedimenticolia; order Gp22-AA2; family Gp22-AA2; genus Gp22-AA3. The sequence goes on from QHXX01000051.1 coordinate 27,649, forward strand.
TCTGGTTCCGCCTCCTGAACTGCGGTCTGCGCATCCCGGCCGGCGCCGGTACCGACGCGATGGCCGACTACGCCTCGCTGCGCGGGCCGGTCGGCGTGGACCGGGTCTACGTGAGAACCGGCGCCCGCCCCGATCACGCCCGCTTCCTGGCGGGAATCCGTGCCGGGCGGACGTTTGCGACCAACGGGCCGCTCCTCCTGTTCACCCTCGCAGGCAAGGCCCCGGGCGATGAGATCTGCCTGGCGGCCGGCGGCGGTACGCTGCAGGCGCGCGTCACGCTTGCCTCGATCGTGCCGGTGGACCACCTGGAGATCGTCGCCAACGGCAAGGTGGTCGCGGACCTGCCGCTTTCCGGTGATCGACGCTCGCTGACCGTGAGCCGCACCCTACCGGTCGTGACGAGCGGCTGGTACGTGCTGCGGGCGTACGCCGATCGCCCGGAGCACCCGGTCCTGGACACCTACCCCTTCGGGACGACCAGCCCGATCTACGTCGTCGTCGGTGGCCAGGCGGTGCGCTCATCCGACGACGCCGCCTATTTCCTGGCCTGGCTCGACCGCCTGGAGAAGGCGACACGCGAGCATAAGGGTTGGAACACTCCCGTGGAAATGGAATCGGTGCTGGGCGACATAGCGAGCGCGCGGGCCGTCTATCTCGAGCAGGTCGGTCCCTAGGCCCACGCGACCCTGTCGCCGGTGCCTCTGCGCTACGGTTTCCCGGACGCCTCCGCGCGCGGAAGCTGCCTGTCGAGGAAGGCGGAGACGGCGGCGGCCAGCTTCTCGTACTGGCCGCTGTAGTGGTGCGATCCGGGGAGGAGCGCCACCTCGTGGTTCTCGCCGCCGCGCAGCTCGGGGCAGATCGACTCCTCGTCCTTCTCTCCTGCGGTGCAGAAGATCGGCAGCCCCGCGAGCGCCTTCGCGTGCTCCAGGACGCTGTAGGGGGTCGGCTTCTCCTTCGTGCGGAGCCAGTCGAGCACGCTGACCTCGAACGAGGCGTGCGGCCCCGGCGAAATCAGGACCAGTCCGGCGAAGACCCTTCTCAACTCGGGACGGTCGAGGACGACGGGCATGACCTCGGCGCCAAACGAGTAGCCGCCCGCGAACAGCGGCAGGCCGTCGCGGCCGCAGACTTCCACGAGCCGCTTCAGATCGGCGGCGACCCGGTCGGGGGTCTTCTTGCTCCAGAAGTATTTCAGCGTATTGATCGCCACGGTCGACACCCCGCGCTGCGCCAGGTTGTCGACCATCGTCTTGTCGAGGCTCGACCAGCCGCCATCACCGGAGATGAACAGAAGGAAAGCTCGGGGCCGCTCGACCAGGCGGAGCACCAGAGGGAGGCCGACCGCTTCGAGGTCCTTCTCCAGGTCGGGGTCGATCGACGTCGGCCGCCGGCTCGAGGCAGCGGCTACCTCCGCCTCGGAAGCGCGGGCGAGCTCCAGAAGCCCCTGATCGAAGGCCTCGCCCCACTTCCGTGCATTGCCGAAGCCGTGCCCGACGCCTTCGAGCAGGGTGACGTGTGCCCCGCGGATGCTCCTGGCGAAGGCGTGCGTCGACTCCGGGGTGCAGGTCTTGTCCATGGCCCCCTGCAGGACCTCCCAGTGGCCGGCGATCTCCTGGACCGGCGGGAGCTCGGCCCTTTTCTTGCGCGCGTCATAGGTCGGCCGGAAGGCGTCGTGCGCGCACAGAGGCGGCACGCCCTCCAGGTCGGGACAGAACCCCAGGCTCAGGCCACTCGCGAAGCTCTCGCCGGAGGCGGCGAGGACAGCGTAGACCAGCGTCGCGCCGCTGGAGTAGCCGACCAGGGTCGGCCGGGTGTATTCGGGGAATTGCAGCTGCTTCTCCAGCGCCTGGCCGATCACCTCGAGCTCCCCGGCGGGATACCAGCACGGCCCCTTCGACAGGAGCGCCGCCTTGCGCAGGGTCGGATACGACAGCCCCGCGACCACCGCCGGAACGTCTCCGGCCGCTCGCCGAGCCATGTCCACCACTCCCTTGCTCCAGCCGCCGTCGCCGCTGACGAACAGGATGGCCCGATCGGTCGGGTCGGCAGGAACGTAAACGGTCGCTTCGCCGACGATCGGCAGTCGCATCCGGCGCTCCTCGATAGTCTCGGGGACTGCCGGCGCCGCGGGGACGGCGTCCTGGAGCGGAGCGTCCAGGACGAGGGCGATCGCGAGCGCTACGGTAATCACGATGTCCCCCTCTTCGGCTGAAGGAACGATCGCCAGCCGCCGGCGATCAGGACCGACACCTGCACCACGGCCAGAGGCCATTCCCAGAACTCGGGGTAGGCCATGTAACGCGGCACCCACCTCGGATGGTATTTCGCCTTGTAGGCCCGCAGGCCCTGGAAGTTATACAGCCCCTCGCCGTGGCGGAACAACAGGTGGGCGAGTCTTTCCCAGATTCTCGCTCCGCTGATCTCTCCGACCGAGGCGAGAGGAGCCATGCCGAAATTGAACGATCGGTAACTTTCGGCCTTGCCCCACAGCAGGAGCTTGACGAACAGATAGTCCATGATGCCCTCGGGAGCCGCCGCAGAGTGACGCATCAGGTCGATCGACAGCTCCTGCCGGCCGGGGCCCGTGAGAACGTTGGCGAAGGCGATCGGCTTCCCGAGGTGGTCGTGCGCCAGGGCGCAGGGGAACCGGGTCAGGTAGGCTTCGTTGAAGGAGCCGATTGAGAACTGCTTCTCGCGCGCCTCCTTGGTCGAGAGCCACTCGTCCGAGATGCGCTTCAGCTCGGGCAGGTGGGCCGCCACGTCGGAAGGGCTCACGACCGTGAAGGTGTAGCCCCCCCGCCCCTCGAGACGGTTGACGGCGTGCCGGAAGTGTTTCCAGCGCGCGCCCTCCAGGGAGAACCCCTCCAGGTCGAGGATCGCCTCCTCTCCCAGCTTGAAGAACGAGAAGCCGTGATCGTGGAGGAGGGGCAACCAGAAGGGCGCCACCTGGTAGAACACCAGGCGGCGGTCCATCTCGTGCGCCAGCGCCATCAGCGCCTCGAGAAAATCACGCTCCTCGCCCTGAAGCACCGTGGGGTCGCTGAACACCACGACGTACGAGCCGACCACGCGGTACGCAGCGAAGGCCCGCTCGCCGAAGAAGAAGATCGACTTGTCTCCCGCCGCCACCATGAGCGGCGACGTCCCCGTCCCGCACTCTTCGTGAATCTTCAGGGCGCGTTCGATCTCGTCGCGCGTCGGCGGGTGGAACGGGGCGGGCACCCGCAGGCCGGCGTAAAGAAGGAACGCCACCGCCGAGATGCCGAGAAATGCCAGCGAGCGCAGAAAGCGCGCCACCTGGTCGGGGTGCCCCGTGAAGCCGAAGGTCCACCACAGGGATGGCTGGTACTCGATCGATGTGTAGGAGCGGAACCCCACCACCGCGAAGATCCCTAACGCCAGGGCGGCGATCACGATCGTCGTCCAGCCGAACCAGGGCGCCCTGCCTTCCTTCCGGAACAGGGGCGCCTGGGACGCGGTGACGCCGCCGAGCGCGAACAGGATGATCGCCTCTTCGTAATCGAGACCCTTGAGCAGCGCCACGACCCCGCCGACCAGCAGGAGAGCGACGGTCAACCGGTGCGCCTCGCGGTAGCCTCGCGCCACACCGCGGGCCAGGAAGAGGAGGGCCAGCCCGGTGAGTGCACCGACCAGGTGGGACACCTCGACCACGCCGACCGGGACCCAGTGCTCCAGGATTCTCAGGCGGCGCGCCAGGGCGGGCGAGGCGGTCGAGGCCAGGAGAACCACGGCCCCGCCGCCAATGAGAAGGGCCAGGATCGACGGGACAGGCTTGAGCCAGCGCGCCCCGGCGCTCGCGCCGCGTCTCAGCAGGACGAGGCAGGCCAGGAGCCAGGGACCCATGTAGTAGATGGTGCGGTACGCGATGAGGGCGGCCCCCGCGGCCGCCGCTCCAATCGGAAGCCGGATGAGCCAGAAGGCGTCGGCGCTGCCGAGCCCGCCGGGAAGGAGCGAGATCACCCCGATGACCTGCCCAGCGAAAAACATCTTCACGATGTCGTGCCAGTCGGCCGGCTGGCCGGTGGACAGGACGACGCCGACGAACACGCAGGCCGCGAGGATCCAGTCGAGGAGCGCCACCCCGAACAGCGTCGCCCACGCCGCGATCCCGCGGCGCATCCATTGAGGCGCCCTCGCGGTCCCGCCGAGACGGCCGAGAAGAACCGCCAACAGCCCGAGGATCGCCACGACGAAAATCGGCGCGAGCGCGGGGTGCAGTCCCCAGGAGGCGAGGAAACACACGGCGAGTGTCGCGGCGAACGCCACGATATTTGCGACGATGGCGCCGCGCAGGACGGCGCCGTCGACGCCGTACGGCCGGTACAGCCAGAAGCGGATCGCCGGCCCCGCGATCGGGCCCAGCGTCAGGAAGTTGCTCCAGGCAAAAGCAAGTGTGCCGAGGCCCCAGCGCGCGGTCCGTGGCACCGGCGATCCTTCCAGGGTGACCAGGTCGTAGCAGCCCAGAAGGGCCAGGTTGAGAACGGTGAAGGCGGAGGCGACGAGGAGCCACGGGCCCGACAGGGAATGCAGCGAATGGCGCACCTGGTTCAGATCGATGCGGCGCAGCTCTTCCCAGCCCAGGAACGCGACGGCGCCGACCAGAAGGAACGGCCACCACCGGCCGGCGCTTCCCAGGGCTCTCAAAACGAATACATAGACCTTGCCGCGCTGCACCGGACCCACGGTCTGGTTCATGGCGCGAGAGTATAAACCGTACTAAGATTCCGCTGGATGGATCGCTCGTTGCGGTCGCGGCTCTGGCCGTTTCTAGGTTCCTGCGCTCTCCTCCTTCTGCTCGGTGTTTCGCCCTGGGGGCTCTGGGAGCGGGACGAAGGGAGGTACGCCGACGTCGCCCGCGAGATGCTCGCACGGCGCGATTTCATCACGCCTCGCATCAACGGCGCGGTTTTCCTGGACAAGCCACCACTGGTGTACTGGGTGACCGCGGCCTCCCTGGCGCTCTGGGGCAGCGACGAAGCGGGCGCGCGCTTCGGACTGACACTGTTCGCCGCCGGGATCCTGCTGGTGACACGTCGCATCGGTCTCCTGCTTTTCGACAGGCGCCGGGCCGACATGGCGGTGATCGTCCTGGCCTCCTCCGTCGGATTCTTTGCCGCCAGTCACGTCCTGACCCTGGACCTCGGCCTGGCTTTCTTCGTCTCCCTGACGCTGCTGTTTTTCCTGAAGGGGGTGCGTGCGGGGCCTCAGGGGTCAGGCTCGTATCTCGGCATGTTCGCGGCGATCGCGGGAGGTGTTCTGACCAAGGGACCGATCGGAGCCGTACTCCCGGCCATGACGATCGCCTGTTTCCTGACCCTGAGGCAGGAGTGGTGGCGAGCCCGCGGGCTGCCGTGGGTCAAAGGCACCGTGCTGTTCTTCGCGATCGCCATGCCGTGGTACGTCGCCGTGTCGATGGCCAATCCGGAGTTTGTGCGATACTTCTTCGTGCACGAGCACCTGGCGCGCTTCGGCACCACAGTGCACCGCCACCAGGGCGCCTGGTACTACTACCTGGCCGTGGCCGCGGCCGGCCTCATGCCCTGGAGTCTGCTCCTGCCGATGCGCCTGTTCCGGCGCCCGTGGCCCTTCCGCGGCTTCCCTGCCGCGCTGCGGCAGGAGGCACCGGCGCTCCTGTGGTCCTGGGTCTTGCCCGGCTTCCTGTTCTTCAGCGTCGCGCAGTCGAAACTGCCGCTTTACATCCTGCCGCTTTTCCCGGCCGTGGCGCTGCTGTTCGCTGCGCACATCGATCGCGACCTCCGGCAAGGATCCTCCAGGGCGATCTTGTTCTGGCCTTCGATGCTCCTGGTCATCGTCGGCGCCGGCGTTGCCGTGCTGCGGCACAGGCACGCCGAGTGGGAGTTCATGGACCGCGCCGGGATGGCCGTGCCGCTCTGCCTCCTGGTGACGGCGATCGCGGCGGGCGCGCTCCTCGCTGGATCCTTTCTGGCTCGTCGCGGCGCGCACGTCGCGGGCATGGCTGTCGCGGCCCTGTTGTGGATGGCCGCCTGCTTCGCCGCGATCACCGTCATCGGGCGCGTGAATTTCTTCAACGAGACGAAGCACTTCGCGGCGATCCTGAGCCGGGAGAGGCGGGGCGGCGAGCCGGTCTTCGCCTACCAATGCTACCTACGCGGCCTGCCGTTCTACCTGCGCGAGACGGTCGGACTGGTGTCACCCCACAGCGACGATTTGCGGTTCGGCCGGGAGCACGGCCACGACCCGGACACGTTCCCGGACGAAGCTTCGTTCCTGGCGCTTTTCGCAGGCGAGCGGCGCGTCTTCGCCGTGGTGCGGCAGGAAGATCTGCAGGCGTTGCAGAACCAGGTTGGCCGTGCGCTTTACATCCTGGCGCGCTCCCAGTCGCACGTTTTGGTCAGCAACCGGCTCGGCGCGGAGCGTGCGAGGACGCTACTCGCCCTCCTGGACTCCACCGGATTCGACGTGCAGGCGGCCCTCGATCGCGCCATCAGGGCCGTGCCCACCGCGACCATCGACATGATCGGGATCGATCGCCAGGACGGCGAGCCGACCTGCACGCTGCGGGCCTCCCGCGGCGGCTCGCGCCTCGAAATCAACATCCCGATGACGCAGCCGGCCCGTCTCACCGTCGCGCAGGACGACCCCGCCGGAGAAGAGGCGGATGGGCAGGATCACGTGCTGAGGCTGGCGCCACCTCCCGGGCCCCTGGCCGACCTGCCGCGCCTGATCCGCAGCGCCGGCGGCGGCTGATTGCAAAAGAAAACGCGGCCCGAAGGCCGCGTTTCCGACTTCCCCTGTTGCCGGCGTTACTTCGACGCTGCCTTGGCGGCGGCCGGCTTCGCGACGTGCAGATCCTGGGCGACCTTGTTGCCGTCCTTCTCGGTGTAGCGGACCGTCACCGAGTCACCCGCCTTCAGATCCTCGAGCCTGCCCGGCTTGCCCGCAACCATCACCTTCCCCTTCTCGTCGAAGGTGAACATGACTTCCTTCGCCTCGCCACCCTTCACCGTCTCCTTGATTGTGAAGGTATGGCCGGCCGGGTCCACGCTCACGACCTCGCCGAGCATCCTGTGGCTCGCGTTCTTCGGCGCCGCCTTTTGGGCGGCCAGCGAGAGCGACGCAACACCAAGGACACAAACAGCAGCCAGGGCTACAACGAGCAATTTGCGCATCAGTGACACCTCCTCGCACGCTAGAACAGCAACCCGTGTGCCAGGATCGAACACCGCGTCTCCGAATCCTCTCAACTCCTTTTCATACAGCGGGTTCAGAGCAAAAGAAGGGACCGAGTGAGGATACAGGTCCGGAGGATCGTCGAGGCTTTCGTTAACGATCTGGTGCAACTGTCGCACCATCTGGTGCAGGAGTCGCCGGCTGATCCGAGAGCCTGCTCGGCCCTGGCGCGCCCTGGCCGGTCGCGTGCTCGCCGGACGTCGCCGCGGGAGTGAGCCCGAATTTCTTCAGCCTGTACTGCAGGGTCCGGCGGGTCATGCCCAAGAGGCGCGCCGCCGCCGAGATGCTGTTCCCTTTCCGGAGCGCCTGCTCGAGCAGATCCCTCTCGAGGGCCTCGAAGGAGAGTCCAGTGCCGGGGATTTCGATAGCGAGCGCCCCGACCTCCGGCTTCTGGCGCACCTCCTGCGGCAGGTCTTCGAGGACGATCTTCGACCCCTCGGCGAGGAGCACCGCCCTCTCGATCGCCGACTCGAGCTGACGGACGTTGCCCGGCCAGTGGTACTTCATGAGGGCGGCCAGGGCCCGATCGTCCATCCCGCGGATCCTTTTGCCTGCAACCGCCGCGTGGCGCCCGACGAAGTGGTCGACCAGGCGCGGGATATCGGTGGTGCGCTCCCGCAACGGCGGCAGGAAGATGGTCAGCACGTTGAGACGGTAGTAGAGGTCTTCCCGGAACTTTTCCTCCCGCATCAGACGCGTGAGGTTCTTGTTGGTGGCCGCGATGATTCGCACGTCGGCGGGGATGGAGGCCGTCCCGCCCACGCGCCGGATCTCTTTTTCTTGAAGCGCGCGCAGAATCTTGGCCTGCATGGCGACGCCCAGATCGCCGACCTCGTCGAGAAACAGCGTGCTCGAGGAGGCCTCCTCGAACAGACCGGTCTTGCGGGCGACGGCGCCGGTGAACGCACCCTTCTCGTGGCCGAACAGCTCGCTCTCGAGGAGCGGCTCCGGGATGGCGGCGCAATTGATGGCGTGGAAAGGCCGCGCCGCGCGCGGCGAGTTGTAGTGGATGGCGCGGGCGATCAGCTCCTTGCCGGTGCCCGATTCGCCGTAGATGAGCGCGGTCGACGAGCTCGGCGCGATCTTCCGCACCATGCGGAAGACGTCCTGCATCTTGCCGTGGTCGCCGATGATGTTCGGGAGAGAGAACCGGTCGACGAGCTGCTCCACGAGGGCCAGGTTCTCGCTCTCGAGGCGCGCCTTGTCGGCGGCCCGGCGCACCGCCAGGACCACGGTGTCGCGGGCCAGGGGCTTCGTCAGGTAATCGAAGGCCCCCAGCTTCATCGCCTGGACGGCGGTGTCGACGGTTCCGTGGGCGGTCATGATGATGACGACGGTGTGAGGTGACGCGCTGAGGACCCTCTCGAGCAGGCCGATACCGTCCATCCCCGGCAGCTTGAGATCGGTGAGGATGACGGCGGGTGGCGCGTCGCGCAGGATGGCCGCTGCCGCCTCCGCCGTGGCCGCGCACTCGACGTCGAACCCCTCGCGCCCGAGGATGGCCTTCAGGAT
>QHXX01000052.1:0-20000 GCA_003223135.1 Acidobacteriota bacterium
CGGCGCTCGGCCCCCCTCGACGCGCGAACTGTATGCCGTGCCCGAGGACTCGGAGAAGACCGCGTCGAAGCCGGAGAACCGGCCGAAAATCCCGCTGAAGTTCGCCTATGTCCGAACGCCGGATGACCACCTCGTGAAGGGAAACCCTGCAGCGAAAATCCTCTCCGACAAGAGCCGGAAGGCCAGTCAGGAGATCCAGACACCGCCCAAACTGAAAGAATTCTCCATCGACCCGCATTCCGAGGGGACGACCGTCGAGCGGATCCGCCCCGATCCAAGGCTGGCGGAGGGGAAGGACGCGGTCGATCCGGTTCCGCCCGGAACGGACGCGAGCCGAGACAAGCAGCAGGCCAATCTCCTGCCGCCGGCCGACGGGTCGGGGGCCGCGGAAGAGAGCGACACCGGCCAGTCCGGAAAGTTGGGACGCGAGGGTGGTGCGCCACCGTCGTCCGCGGTCGAAGGGACGGGGACGCTGCGGGGCGGTCCGGGGCCACAGGGGGGCCCGGGCACGGCGAATCGCATCTCGGCCGCAGCCCGGGGGAGTCTGCAGCGGGTGCTCTCCGGACAGGGGGAGGAGAGTAAGCGCCTGTTCGACAATCCCGGGTACCTTTCTCCCGGTTTCACCGTCGGGACGATGTCGTTCGACACCCAGGACTTCCCCTGGGGCGATTACGCCCGTCGTATCAAGGTCATCATCGATAACGGCTGGAGCGAACGCCTGCCGCTTGCGTTCCGCGATGGCGTTCGGGGCTATCTCTGCGTTCACTTCTTCATCCAGAAGGACGGAACGATCTCCGGCGTGCAGGTGGTCCTCCCGTCCTCTGTTCCGCCATTCAACAGGGCGGTTCTCGGCACTCTCTCTTCGCCGGACATCAATCCCCTCCCACCCCTTCCGGAAGGCTTCCCCGAGGAGCAGGAGGGGCTGAGCTGGTGCTTCTTCTACAACATGCTGCCGGGTGAGATCCGGGAACTGATGAGGTAGGGCCGGCTCAGAGGTTGCTGCCGAACTTGCTGGCGATCAGGGCCAGGTCCGTGCCGTCGACCTTGCCGTCGAGGTTGATGTCGACCGGGAGGCCGTACAGACCGGAGAGGTTCTGCAGCGCCCCATCACACAGGAAGGCGCCGGAGGCTGATCCGCTGGTCAATGGCAAATCCAGCCCCGCCTTCAGGAAGCCGTTGCATGTGTCTCCCGGGGGCGCTCGGCGCCGAAGGCGCGGGCCAAAAGCGCGAGGTCGTAACCGTCCACCCGCCCTGAGTGATCGATGTCGGCCCGGTCGGTCAGGGCGTTCGTCATGATGACCGGCTCCCGGTTGACGCCGTCGAACAGCACCAAGTCTGGATAGGTCACCAGTTTCACGTGGCCCGCCGCCAGAAACGTCATACCGTCCGGCACGTCGGTCGAGTTGAGCGACGGGTCGGAGAAGAACAGACCGTTCCCTAGACCGATGTAGACAATGACGTTCGGCGTCGTGGGATCTCCGTCTCCCGGGGAGAGGACCACCAGGTCGAGGTAGCCGTCCTGATTCAAGTCGACGAACGTGGCGTCGCCCGGCGGGGACGGAAGGGGCAGCGGAGAGCGGCAGATGCCGCCTCCGGGGCAATCCAGATCCTGAGTGCACGCGGTTCCAGGGCTCGTGCCACTCGCGCACCTGGCCCCCGACGGGGGAGGAGGACTGGGATTACCAGGAGGCGGCGCGGGTCCCTCGTTGCTCGGGAGATAGATGGCCACGGTCGACGTGCCCGGCTCGAGCACCGCGATCACGCTGGTCTTGCCGTCGGCGTCGAAGTGGTAGCGAGGGTCCGTGATCAGCAGCCAGGGGTTCGGGCAGACGCTCTGATCCGGCGCGACGAGGAGGTGGGTCGGATCCCCCTGCAGAGGGACCTGCGCCTGAACCGGCGGGGACGGCGGGGTGAAGCCGCCGAGACCGTCGCCGGAGTAAAGCTTCAGCACGTCGTCGCTGCTCCCCGGTGCTCCGCTTTCGGCGACCAGGATGTCCGGCCGCGGGTCAGAATCGCATTTGAGCTCGCCGAAAGTGTTCCGGCACGGGTCGTTGTACGTGAAGCGGTCGATGGCTGCGGCCACGGGATTCGCGAGGCCGCCGATCGCAGACCAGGATCCGGGGGCCTTCCTGAAGCTTCCAGAAGCGTCCCCGATCAGGAACGAAAGCGTCCCGCCGGTCGCGTCGGCCACCACGGCGTCGTTCACCGGCGCGTCGCAGTCGGCGTCCTCCAGGCAAGAGGCGTTCGCCTTCGGCCCGGAGCGACAGGTGTCGGTGATGTCGTCGCACCTGCTGCCGTCGCAGAGATCGCCGATGCCGTCGCCCTTGCACTGGCCTCCGGTCGTGCCGCAGTCGGCGTCCGCCGTGCATGTCGCTCCCGAAACCGAGCAGGTCTTATCGGAGTCGGCCTGGTCGGGATTGGCGATCCACGGGCAGTTGTCGATCTTCCTGGGATTCGTGATTTGGTCGTAATCGGGCACGGTATCGCCGTCGGTATCGATGTTCTTGCACGTGGCGGTCAGGATTTCGCACTGATCGCCTATCCCGTCGTTGTCGTTGTCGCACTGCCCGGCGAGGTTCCTGTGGCGACAAATGTCGCACGTTCCTCCCGTGGGGCCGCAGTCAAGGTCCACGGTGCAGGCAGCTCCCGAAGTCGTGCAGGCGCCTCTCAGCGATTCCGCCAGCGACGTGCAGGGGATGTCGACGAAGCACTGCGGGAAATGGTCCTTGTCGTTCGCGGGACAGCCCGGCGGGTTGTAGCGTGTCGGGCAGTTGTCGTCCTTGTTCGGCACTCCGTCCTGATCGTAGTCTCCCGCGTGCAGCGTGAGCGGTGCGACGAACGCCTGCGCGGCTCCGGCCCCGGCGGAGACGGCCAGGCGCTCCGTCTGCGCACCGGTCTGGTCGGAGATCAGCGGGGTGGCGTTTCCGACCGTGGCGTCGAGCACCAGGATGTCCAGGAGTCCGTCCTGGCGCAGGTCGGCGACGGTCATTCCGGTGGCGCGCGTCGGCCCGGACAGCGGCTCGGGAGTCAGCGCTCGGAACGTTGTGCCCGTGCCGGAAAGGACGTCAAAGCGAGGGGGCGTGGCGGTCAGGAGCGTCAGGTCAAATCCGGGCGATGCATCGGCGGCGAACAACGCCATCGCCGAAACGTCGCGCCAGGGCGAGGCTGGTGATCCCGGAATGACGTCGAATTTCAAGTCGCCGGGTGAGCTGCTGTTCCGGTAAAGCTCGACCCTGTTGTCGGCAAAGCCGAGCACGGCCAGGTCCACCTTCGGGCCGGCGCTTGAAACGATGTTGAGCGGGACGAGGGCCGCGGGACTCGAGGGACCCGAGAGGGGCGGGACGGGTGTGAACTGCCCCGTGCCCGCGCCGGCGAAGAGGAGGACCTCATTCCCGATGAAATCGACGACCGCCAGGTCGAGATGCCCGTCGCCGTCGAAGTCGACGAGCGTGCCGCCGCGAGGGACGTGACCGAGTCCGAGGTCGATCGTCTGGCCGGCGCCCAGGGAACCGGTCGAACAGGTTGACGTGAACACCTGGATCGTCCCTGATCCGCACGCCCCGCCACCGATGCACTGCTGGTTGGTCGAGCAGGTCGTGCCGTCCTTGCTCCCGCCGTGGCACGTCAGGGGACCCTGCTCCAGGACGACGAGGTCGTCGCACGCATGACAGGTCCCGCCGCTGCCACAGTCCGTGTCGGTCGAGCAGGAGGCACCGGGGGTGGGGCCGCCCTTGCACTGCTTGCCGTCGAGGGATCCGGCCAGGATGTACGCCGGCGGATCCTGAGTCTGGAAGGGCGATCCGGACACCGGGGAGAGGCCGGTCCCGTCATCATTGTGAAGGACGCCGACGGTGTGCGCGATGCGGTTTGCGAATGCCAGATCCGGAAATGTGTCGTCGTCGACGTCGGCAACGGCCACTCCCTCGGGACCGACAGGAGTGCGGCAGATACCGCCGCCCGGGCAATCCGCGTCGCGCGTGCATATCTTGCCCTGAACCGAGCCACCCAGACAGGTAGCGACCGTTCCGGGAGAAGCCACCAGGCGACACGTGCCCCCTCCCTGACAATTGCTGCTCGTGGCGCAGGTCGCGCCGTTGCTGCTGCCGCCCTTGCATTCTCCCGCCGTCAGGAGGACCTGGGTCTGCTTGCACGTCCCCCCGGGGCACTGGGTGGTGTTCGTGCACGATCGGCCGACGCTGGACCCGCCGAAGCACACACCTCCAATCTGGCCGTTATCGGCGCCCGGGAAGAGCAACAGCGCGTCCGTGCTGCTGTTCGATACGACGACGTCGAGTCGGTGGTCGTTGTTGTAGTCGGCCAGCACGCCCTGGGTAAGGCCGGAGTCCGCCTGCACCGAGTTGCGGCTCTTCAGGCCCCCCGTTCCGTCGTTCACCCGGACGCGCACGAGCCCCAGGGGCGATCCGCCACCGGAGCTCGTATCCAGAATCGCCAGGTCGGCGCTCCGCGAGCAGGCGGCCCCGACCTTGGACGAGGTCTTCGTGCCGCACGACCCGTCCGACTCATACAGGAACACATTGTCGTCCGCCGTGCCGCAGATACCGTCCAGGCCCGCCGCCCGCTCCGGCTCCTGTCCCGGGTTGTAGATCCTGGGACAGTTGTCGATCTTGGTCGGGTCGGCGTCGTAGTCGAATTTGCCGTCCCCGTCCGTGTCAACCGTCGGATCGATCTGGCAGGCGTCGCCCACGCCGTTGCCGTCGGCATCCGCCTGCTTTTCGAGGCTGTCGGCGGGATTGTAAACGTTGGGACAGTTGTCGAGGAGGTTGGTCACCTCGTCGCCGTCCACATCCTCAGGGTCGAGGTCGCCCGTGACGAGGAACAGCGGCCCGCCGGTCGGGTTCCCCACGGTTGCGCCCCCCGCGAGGTTCGGAGAGTCCTTATGGGGAAAGAACGTCCCGTACTTGCAGGTGCCGCCTCCCGGGCAGTCCAGATCTTTGATGCAGATCTCTCCCGCCTGGGCTCCCGCTGAGCAGGTGCCTTGGTTGATCAGGATGGTGACGGTGCCGGCCTCGAAATTGGCGATGGCCAGGTCGTCATATCCATCCTGATTGAAATCGGCGGCCACCAGGTGCTGCGGATGGTCGATGGGGCCCGGTTTCAGGGCGAGAAGGGCCGCGGCCGTGCCTCCCTGCGGCGTCATCATGAGGATCGCAGCGTAAAGCGAGGGGAGGGCGAGGGCCAGTAGACCCGCTCGCGTCAGTCGATTCATCACCTTCCGGGCTCTTCCCCCATCACGCATGCGGCGAAAACTTCAACTCCTTGATGAAGTTGCGCGAGATCGTACCGGTGAGATCGGCGGAAGTCAAGAAAAGGAGGGGGATCGAGCGCGGTGTATAATCCACACCCCGCTGAACGGTTCCGAGGTGCGGTCTTGCGACTAACGGGCGGAGAGGCCAGGGGGCGTCGCCTGAAAGTGCCGCGCGGGCGACTGATCCGGCCGACCGCCGACAGGGTCCGCGAGGCCCTGTTCGACATCCTGGGGGCGCGCGTGGAGGGAGCGCGGTTCCTGGACGTCTATGCCGGCACGGGTGCGGTCGGCTGCGAGGCTCTGAGCCGCGGTGCCGGCCGGGTCGTCTTCCTGGAGCGTGATCGGCGGGCCCTGGACCTGATCGAGGAGAACCTCAAGCTCGGGCCCTGGAGCGGGGCCGGTGCTATCGTCGCAGATGACGCCCGCCGCTCACTCCGTGAGCTCGGTCGGCGCAGAAATCGCTTCGATATCATCTTTCTCGATCCTCCTTACGACGACACCGCGCTGCCCGAGGTCATCGGCCTCGCGGCGCGCCTGCTGACGCCCGGGGGAGTACTGGTCGTGGAGCACCGATCCTCCAGGGCGATCGACGCGCCGGTGGACGCCGGCGCGCTGGCGCTCCGTTCCTATCGCTACGGCGACACCACGCTGACGGTGGGCCGCGCGGCGGTGGACGTGCGGCGCGCATGAGCCAATGGACCGCCCGCGTCGCGCTGGCGCTTCTGCTTCTACTCTGCGGCTCGTTCTGCCTCACACAGCTCTCCGAGGTGGATCTTCACTGGCATCTTCTGGCCGGCGAACGGATCCTGCAGGAGGGTCGCGTCCCCCGCGTCGATTCCTTCACCTTCACGTCGGCAGGCCGGCCGTGGACCGATCTGCACTGGCTGTTCCAGGTGTTGCTGGCGGTCGCCTTCCGCACGGCAGGCTGGACGGGCCTCGACCTGCTGAAGATCGTTGTCATCGTCGGGGCCTTTGCCCTGAACATCCTCACGGCCCTGCGCCGCGGCGTCGCTCTCCCGGTCGTGGCCCCTCTGGCGCTTCTGTCCCTGATCGCTTCGCAGGAGCGGTTCACGCTGCGGCCCGAGGCGTTGTCGTTCCTGTTCCTTGCGGTACTTCTGTTCCTCCTGGGAGAGCGCCGCAGGCAGCCCCGCCTCCTCCTGGCTTTGCCGCCCCTCCTGGCGCTCTGGGCGAACTGCCACGCGCTGTACATCGTCGGGATGGTGATTCTGTGTCTCGTGGCGGCGGGCGAATTCATCGAGAGGCGCTTCTGGCCATTTCGGGAGGACGTGTCGACGCCACGAACGTCCGGTGGGACCCTCCTTCCGGGCGTGACGCTCGCCGCCGTCGCGGCGACCGTGCTGACGCCCTACGGACTGGCGGGGTGGGCGCTGCCGTGGAAACTCCTGTTCGAGCGGATCGCGGGAGAAAACGTCTACGCCCGGAACATCGCGGAGTTCCAGGCCCCCCTGGGAGGGTATGTTCCGACGGCCTCGATCGGTGCCTTCGCCCTGCTCGGGGTCGTCGTCGTCCTGGCGACGATCGCGGGGTGGAGGTCGGCAGCCCCTTCCGACGTGCTGGCGTGGCTCGCCCTTCTCGGACTGGCGCTCCTGGCGCGTCGCAACATCCCGCTGTTCGCCCTGGCCTCGATTCCGTTCGCGGCACGGCCGCTCGAGGCGGTCTTGAGCCGTGCGCGGGGCGTGCCTGTCGCCGGGGGAGAGCGCCGCGATCCGCGCGGGGCGGCGCGAATCGCTGGACTCGTCGTGCCCGCCCTGGCCCTCTTCTTCCTCGTCGACGTCTGGTCGAACCGCTTCTTCGAGCGTGACGGGACGCAGCGCAACTTCGGGCGGGGATTAGCACCGGGCTTCTATCCCGAGGGCGCGGCCGCTTTCGTCCTGAAGGAGAGTCCACCGGGCGAGGTCCTCCACGACATGACGATGGGAGGCTATCTCGCCTGGCGCTGGTACCCGTCGCGCCGCACGTTCATCGACGGTCGCCTGGAGGTGCATGACGAACGGCTCTTCTCGACCTTCCTCGGAATGCAGAGCGA
The DNA here is from genome assembly GCA_003223135.1 of Acidobacteriota bacterium. Classification (GTDB taxonomy): domain Bacteria; phylum Acidobacteriota; class Polarisedimenticolia; order Gp22-AA2; family Gp22-AA2; genus Gp22-AA3. The sequence continues at coordinate 7,314 of QHXX01000052.1, forward strand.
TACTGTCCTGTTCGAGGCAACGGCAAAGGAGTACGGGGTCCGCACGGTCCTCTGGAGCCACCAGCACAGTCCGTCGGCCGCCCCTATGCTTCGGTACCTGACCGAGGGTCACGGCTGGCGGCCGGTCTTCGTCGACCTGGCGGCCTCCGTGTTCATGCGGGCAGAGCCCGAGGGCGGTCCACCGACGATCCATCTGGACGACCCCGGCGTAGGTCGCGCCATTCTGGACGAGGTGCGCCGCGCCCGGGCCGAGTCCGCCCGGCTAGATCCCGATCCAGCTTTTCTTCGCCGCCTGCTGCCCCGGCGCGATGTGCCGGTCGCCGAGGTCAACGCGGCGCTGTTCTTCGGCGCCGTCGGCAGTTACCAGGTGGCCGAGACGCTGTTCCGTGAGGCGCTTCGGGTCGCGCCCCGGAACGCTGTGATCCACTACGATCTGGGGCTGGTCCTGGAGCGAGCCGGGAAGCCCATCGAGGCTCTTCGCGAGTTTGAGGCGGCGCTCGACATCGATGCGTCGCTCTCCGCCGCCCGGGAGGCCCTTGCGCTGCGCATGGTCAGGGGCGGCGACGCCGAGGGGGCGCTCAGGGAATGGGCCGCCGCCGAGCGCACCTCGTCCTTGTCCACGGCGTCGCTCGTGGCGCGCGGCACGCTCCTGGCGGGACGCGGCCGCGTGGACGAGGCGATCGAGGACTTCCGGCGCGCCGTGTCGATCGCCCCGCGCGACGCAAGCCTGCGGGCCGACCTTGCCCTGCTGTATCAGAGACGGGGCCTGAGGGAGCAGGCGGCCGCCGAAATACGTCGTGCCCTGGCGCTCGACCCGCGCGGCTGCGCTCCGCGTGTCGCCTTTGGACGAATGAGCGCGGCGGACGGCAGGACGGACGAGGCCGACAGGGCCTTCCGCGAGGCGATCGCGGTGAGCGACGGTCCCTGTCCCGAGGCCTCACAGGCCCTGCAGGAGCTCCACTCGCGACGCGAACCTCGACCCTGAATCAGGGCGTCGTCCTGGCCCGCGGCCCGGTTGCGAATATGTAACCGACCACCGCGCCCGCCGCTTCCATCTACCGCGCCCTTCTTGACTTCGGGACTCCGGCACATATTTTTGTACCCGTGGCGCCCCGCCGTTCTCGACGCGGCCGGCCGTCAGGAGATACGAGAATGCACACTGGACGCTTGTCGATTCAGGCTCTCGCGGCGGCACTCCTTCTCGGTTGGGTTCTTGTCGGGACGGCCCCCGTGGCCGCGCAGGAGACGCAGGCCCCGCCGCCCGCTGAGCCTTCGGCCGAGGCGCCTGCGCCGCAGGGCAGCGCGCAGGGCACGGACGAGTCGGCGGCCGCTCCGGATCGGGACCACCAGAGGACGAAGAAGAAGGGCCGCGCCGTGAAGCGGGGCGGTGTGCCGCTGCAGCCGGGGTCCACGCTCCCGCCCACGAATCTGAAGAAAGTCGGCGACCACTGGACGCCGTACGACCCACCCGATCCCGAGTCGTTCCCGCCGGACGCCACCCTGCACATCATCGTCCCCGGCGACACGCTCTGGGACCTGGCCGACCTGGTCTTCGGCAACCCCTACCTGTGGCCCCAGATCTGGAATGAGAATCGCTACATCCAGGACTCACACTGGATCTACCCGGGTGACCCACTGCTTCTCCCGGCCCGCCCCACGGTCGTGGGAGAAATCGTCCCGCAGGGCCAGGAGGGCGCCCCGCCGGCGCCCGCACCCGAGAAGCTCCAGGAGCCGGCCGCCGAGGAGGAGGAAGAGGAAGCGCCCATGGCGGCCACCCGGCCGCCTGCGCCGCCGGCCCCCGGGACGGCGCACGCGCCCCGCACCGTCCCCAAGCTGGAGCCTCTGGCGGATGACTACGACATCCGCTGCAGCGGCTTCATCGCGCCGCGTGAGGAGAAGCCGGACTACTTCATCTCCAACCAGGAGGAGGAGGGAAAGCTGGGTGTGACCGAAGGGGACATCGTGTATCTGAACCGCGGGAAATCCAACGGTCACGTGGACCCCGGCACGGAGTACAGCGCCATAGAACGCGAGGGGGAGGTGCGTCACCCCATCACCCACAAGTTCCTCGGTTACTACTACCGCAGGCTCGGCTCGGTGAGGGTGCTGGCATCGCAGGAGACGACCGCGATCGCCACCATCTCCATGGCGTGCGACGAAATCCGGACGGGACACGCGCTCGTGCCGCTGGACGTCACGTTGCTGCCGGCCAAGCCGGCACCCCCGTTCGATCGGCTGATCGTGGTGTCGCCGGACAAGACGACCGGCTACATCGTGCACGTCAAGGACAACCAGGAGAGGGCCGGCGCCGGGCAGCTGGTCGACATCGATCTGGGCTTCGACGACGGGCTGAAACCGGGGGACTTCCTGACGGTGTACCTGCCGAGCGAGCCGTTCGACAAGGCTCCGAAGGTCCAGTACAGCTACCAGTGGAGAAACCGGCGCTTCCAGACTCCCAAGCTCTGGAAGGACAGCAACAACAACCTGCCGCCCGTCAAGGTCATCGGTCAGATGGTGATCATCTTCGCCGAGAAGAAGACGGCCACCGCCAAGATCCTCCACTCGGTCCGCGAGATCGAGATCGGAGACTCGGTCGTGGTTCAGTGAGGCGCAGGCTCCCTCTCCGAGAACACCTGGGCTGAGAACGCCTCGACAATCGCCCCCCGCATCCAGGCGTCGGCGGCGAGGCCCGCCTTCAGGCAGGTTTCCTCGAGGAAGGTCCGAAGGTCCCACCCCTGATCCAATGCAACTTGAGGTAAGAGCAGTCCGCGCCGGCGTCCCTGCGTGACCGCAAGCCCGTGCGTCCCGATGCTGATGCGAGACGTGTCCGACACCCGGAACGGCGGATCGAGCGCGGAGATCTCGATCGTGAGGTCCTTGAGCTCGGAGAAATTGAGCGGATCGAAGCGCGGGTCCTCCGTGGCGGCGGCCCCGGCGCACGCGACGACCGTTTCGATCAGCGACCGCTCCGCCAGCACCATTCCGACGCAGCCACGCAGTCTCCGGCCGCAGTGCAGGCTCACGAAGGCTCCCTGCGGCAGGAGGAGCCTCGGCGGCGGGTCATCGAGGCGAGGGGGCGGCAGCATTTCAAGACGCGCCACGACGGCCCGCCGGGCCAGATCAAGGAGCGCTCGTTCCTCCTGCCGGGTGAGACGGGGAAGGATGTCGGTCATACGCGCGAATCTACACCATCATGATCTTGTTGCGCAGGATCAGGACCTCCAGAGCCAGGGCGGCCTTCTTCAGCAGCCGCCGATATCGCTCGATGTCAGGCGCCATCGAGGCATCGGGACCGTTGTCGGAGTAAAGGATGACGGCCGGCTTGTCGGTGATCGTCAAGGGCACGAGGAGGACGCGCGCGGGCGGCGGGCATCCGAGGTCGAGGTAGAACTTGGCGTTGGCGGGCAGGTCGGGCACAGGTCCGTAGAAGTAGTCGCCTCCGGTCCGGAAGAATACGAAGAGTGACGGACGGTCCAGCGGCACGATGACGTTGCGCACGCGAGAGGGCTGCAGACCCGCACCGCGCCCGCTCCAGCCCAGGACGCGATCCTGCTGCACGACGAACAATGCCGCACGCTTGAATTGATCGACGGTGAAGTCCAGGACCGCGTCGAACACTTCGTCGCGCGTTTCCGCCTGGCGCAGGCGTGACGAGAGCGCCTCCATGGTGGCAGCCGGCCGAGGAGGCTCCGCGCCGGCCGGCCCGGGTTGCGAAGCTGCGGGGGCGGGACGAGCGGGCGGTCCGTCGCCCGCCGGAAGGGAATCCGCCGGGGCGCCCGCTCCCCGTGTCCTGCGAGCCGGTCGGCCGGCGGGCGCCACAGCGCCGCGTCCCGAGGTCGGCGGAGGGCCCTGGTTTTCCATCGGGGCTTCGGCGCGCCCTCTCCAGGCTTCCAGCGAGACCGGGACCGGCTCCGCGGGGTCCATCGCGGGTGGGGGGGCGCCCCCGGTCGAATCCATGAAGGGCTGGTCGAGATCCCCCGGGTCCGCATTCAGTGGCAGCCCGTCGAGCCCCATTTCAGGCTCGGAAGAAGGCTGTGCCATGGCCGCAGGACGAGGCGCACCTTTCGGGCGCGAGGGCTCGGGCGGCCCGGGGGCGACCGGAATCGTCTTCGTGCCGAGGCTGATGTGGTAATGACGATCGATCGCCCTGATGAGGCGGAATTCCGTGGCAACGTACGGCTCGATGGGCAGACCGGTCAGGAAGGCGATCTCGTCCAGGGCGATGAGGTCCTTCGGGTCACGCATCGCCAGGTGGAGCCTCCGCCCTTCGATGGCAATCGGCACGATGCAGTATTTCGCGGCCAGGCGGGCGGGGACGGCGGCCAGCACTTCAGGCGGGACGTTTTCGAGGCGCAGGGCCGGCGCGTAGCGCGTGCGGGCCTGCTCGGCGAGGTATGCGCCGAGAGTGTCCTCATCGATCAACCCGAGCTTGATGAGGCTGTTGCCGAGGCGCTCGCCAAAGAAGGCCTTGTCGTGCAGCGCCCGCTGCAACTGCTCCTCCGTGACCTTACCCTTGCCGCGGAGCCAGTCGCCGAGCTTTTGAGTCAAGGGAGATCTCCCCCCGCTCCTGGTCAGGTGCGGGTTTCCGTCCGGAGGGGGCGGCCGCCGGGTGCGTCAAGGGACGGCTGGCACCCTAGCGATGCCGCGAGCTGTGCCTCCGACCGTGGCCGCCGTGTCCGCCGGAGCCCCCGCCGCCGAACGGACGACGCGGGGCGGCAGGGCCACTCCGGTCGCCCGCGGCGACCTCCTGCGGCGCGGGCTCGCCGGCCTCGATGCGCTTCTCGCGCAGCACCGCCTTACGGCTCAGCCGGATGCGGTCGCCGTCCACCTCGATCACCTTCACCAGGATCTCTTCGCCCTCGCTAATCTCATCCTGGACCTCCTTGACGCGGTGCTCGGCGACCTCGGAGATGTGCAGGAGTCCCTCGATGCCGGGCAGGATTTCGACGAACGCGCCGAAGTTCGCGATGCGCGTCACTTTTCCGAGATACGTCTTGCCGGGCTCGGCCTCGGCGGTGATCTCCTTGATGATCTCGATCGCCTTCATGGCCGAGGCCTCGTCCACCGAGGCGATATGAATGCGGCCGTCGTCCTCGACGTCGATCTTGCAACCCGTTCTCTCGATGATCGAGCGGATCATCTTGCCGCCCGGGCCGATCACCTCCCGGATCTTGTCCTTGTTGATGCGGATGGTAAAAATGCGCGGCGCGAACGACGAGATATTCGCCCGCGGCTTCGCCAGCGTCGTGTCCATCACGTCCAGGATCTGCATCCGGGCCTGGCGCGCCTGGCCGAGGGCCTGCTCCATGATCGCCTTGCTGATGCCATTGATCTTGATGTCCATCTGCAGGGCGGTGATCCCGTCGCGCGTTCCCGCCACCTTGAAATCCATGTCGCCGTAATGGTCTTCCACACCGGCGATGTCGGTCAGGATGATGTAGTTGTCGCCCTCCTTGACGAGCCCCATGGCCGCTCCGGCCACCGCGGCGCGCAACGGCACACCGGCGTCCATCAGAGAGAGGGAACCACCGCAGATCGACGCCATGGAGGATGAGCCGTTGGACTCCAGGATGTCGGAGACGAGCCGGATGGTGTAGGGGAAATCGTCCTCACCCGGCATGAGCGGTAGCAGGGCCCGCTCCGCCAGGGCGCCGTGACCTATCTCGCGCCGCCCGGGGCCGCGCAGAAATTTCACCTCGCCCACGGAGAAGGGCGGGAAGTTGTAGTGCAGCATGAAGCGCTTCTCGGATTCGCCCTCGAGCCAGTCGAGGCGCTGCGCGTCCTCGGAGGTGCCGAGCGTGCTGGTAACCAGCGCCTGCGTCTCGCCCCGAGTGAACAGGGCCGAGCCGTGCGTGCGCGGCAGGACGCCGACCTCGCACGTGACCCTGCGCACCTGGTCGGCGGCCCGGCCATCGAAGCGGCGGCGCTCGACCAGGAGCTCGTGCCGGCTGATCTTCTTGTGCAGTTCGTTGAGAATGAGAGCCGCCTCCTCGCGCCGCTGCGGCTCGGACTCCGGAATCGCCTTGATCTGCTCGTCCATGGTGGCCGCGACGGCGCGGTACGATTCGATCTTTACCGGCAGCCTCATCGCCTGGTATAACCGGTCGCGGCAGGCGCTCTCGATCTGGCGATAGAGCTCCGCGTCCAGCTCCCGGACCTTCGGTGCGCGCTTTGGTTTGCCGACCTCCCGGCGCATCTCCTCCTGCAATCCAACCAGCGTCCGGCAGTGCTGCTGGCCGAACCAGATCGCCTCCAGCATCTCGCGCTCGGAGACTTCGCTGGCGCCCGCCTCTACCATGATCACGTCGGTGGCGCTGCCGACCACCACCAGGTCGAGCCGGCTGGCTTCCATCTGCTCGTACGTCGGGTTGAGGACGTAGCCCTGCTCGTTCAGGCCGACGCGCACTGCCGCGACCGGGGTTGTGAACGGGATGTCGCTGAGGTGTAAGGCGGTCGAGGCGCCCGTGATCGCCAGGACGTCGGGGTCGTTGGCCAGATCCGCCGACAGGACGAGTGCTATCACCTGCGTCTCGTAGGACCAGCCCTTGGGGAACAGCGGGCGGATCGGACGGTCGATCATGCGTGAGGTGAGGGTCTCCTTCTCGTTCGGCCGGCCCTCCCGCTTGAAGAAACCGCCGGGGATCTTCCCGGCGGCGTAGGTGTTCTCGCGGTAATCGACGGTGAGCGGCAGGAAGCCCATTCCGGGCCGCTCCTTGCGCTCCGCGGTGGCCGTGACCAGGACGACGGTGTCTCCGTACCGCACGGTGACGGCGCCGTCGGCCTGTCGTGCGACCTTCCCCGTCTCGAGAGTCAAAGGTCTTCCGCCGAAATCAATGGTGCGCGTGCTCATCAGGGCGTTCTCCTCATTCGGACGCGGCGCGCCGCAGGCGCGTTGTCTGGTCCGGACGGGCGCTTCGGCGCGCCCGGCAATTTATGGAAGGCACCATCGACAATCGACGGCGTGCGCGGACAGCCGCGAGTCGGACACGAGGACGGGCCCGGGGGAAGGGAAGACTGAAGGGTCAGGGGTAGGTATGAAGACAGGGTTCCCTTCTGGAGTTCCCCGGAGTCGATCGTGTGAGTCGCTCGCTGCCATCCCGTTCGCGCAGAAACCGCCCGCGGGTGCCGCCGCCCGGGATCGCCGCGCCTTCCTATTTGCGAATCCCGAGCTTCTTGATCAGCTCTCGGTAGCGCTCCGCGTTCCTGTCCTTGAGGAAATCCAGGAGGCGGCGGCGGGTCCCGACCATCTTGAGCAGGCCGCGGCGGGAGTGATGATCCTTGGCGTGCGCGTTGAAGTGTTCAGTCAGATCTTCGATCCGGCGACTCAGGATCGCGATCTGGACCTCTGGAGATCCCGTGTCCGACGGGTGGGTTTGGTAGGAACTGATGATCTGGGTCTTGAGATCTTTCGTCAGCGCCATGCGTGGACTCGTTCCGGTTCCTCATTTCGCTTCAAACGCGCGACAGAAGCGTCAATCTAACACATGTCGCGGGGACTGTAAAGGCGTTCCGGCGCATCACCCGGGAGTGCGTCCAGGTCCCTGGCCGCCGATCCCTAGCCGGTGAAGACGATCTGCGGGCGAATGAGCGGTCGGGCCTCCGAAGGGGTCGGGAGCTCGACTTCACCGATTCCGACGAGGCTCCCTTCCGGACCCTTCAGGCGACAGCGGCCAGGGGGCAGAGGCGGGCGCGGCGTCGCGACCTCGTTCAAGCCGCATGGACGGCCGTGGCGGATGGCGTGCGTTCCCGCGGTCGTGAGCACCAGCGTAGGGATGCCCAGTGGAATATCCTCCATCGGCGTGACGCGCGAGGAGGACCCGAATCCCTGGGCGGCGAGCTCGTCCGGCGTGAGGGCCCCTTCGACGGTGAACGGGCCGGCCGCGATCCGCCGCAGGGAGTAAAGGTGCGCTCCGCACGCCAGCAGCTCGCCCAGGTCATGGGCGAATGACCTGAGGTACGTCCCGGCGGACACCTGCGACTCGAACGCCACGTCAGTTCCCGAGAGTCCCAGGAAAAGAAGCCTGTGGAACGTCACCGTGGCGGGGACCGGTGAGACCGGCTTGTGACGCCGGGCCAGGCGGTACATCGGCGTTCCATGCACCTTCTTCGCCGAATACACGGGAGGCACCTGCGTCACCGTGCCCTGGAAGTGCTCGAAGGCTGCGCCGACAGTCCGTTCATCCACGGTCACCGGACGGGGCGGACCGGACGGCGTACCGTCGCGATCATAGGTATCGGTGGCAATCCCCAGGCGCAAGGTGCCGCGGTACGTCTTGTCCATGCCCGACAGAAACGTCGCCAGTCGCGTGGCTCTGCCGATCATCAGGACCAGGAGGCCGGTCGCCATCGGATCGAGCGTCCCCGCGTGCCCGATGCGCTTCACTCCAAGCGCGCGGCGCGCCACCGCCACCACGTCGTGCGAGGTGGGGCCTTCCGGCTTGTCGACCAGGAGAACGCCGTCGAGGGGGCCTTTGGCCATATCCTCTACTCCTCTTCATCCGGCCCCGTCGCCGGGTCGGCCTCGCCGTGGATCTGGCGCAGCACCCGCTCGATCCGATCGCCCCGTTCGAGCGATTCGTCGAGATGGAACGACACGGCCGGTGCGAATCGCAGTCGCAGATTCTTGAACAGAGTGCGCCGGAAGAAGCCGGTCGCGGCGTTGAGCGCCTTGAGCGATACGTGTCTCGCCTCCGGCGCGGCGAGGACGCTGACGTAGATCTTGACCGCTTTCAGATCCGGGCTGACCTCGGCCCCGGTAATGGTCACGAACCCGATGCGCGGGTCGCGCACCTCGCGCAGGAGAAGACGCGAGATCTCACCCTTGATGAGGTCGGACACGCGGTCCGTGCGTGTGCTCACGGCGTCTCCCGGCGCAGGGGCGGCCGGTCGCCCCCGCGCATCAGGTGAGGTACTCGACCTCGCAGCTCAGGACCTCGCCGGGGACCTTGCGTTCAACCTCCCCCTGGATCGACGAAAAGGTCTGCTCCAGGGGCAGCCGCGCCGCGGCGATTCCGACGATCCCCAGCGTGGCGCGCTGCCAGAGATCCTGGTGATCGATCTCGGCGACCGAAACATTATAGTGCCCGCGCAGCCTGTCCTTGAGGCTGCGCAGAACTTGCCGCTTCTCCTTGAGCGAGCCGACAGCGGGCAGATGGATCTGGATGACGCACAGAGCGACGTTCACATTCTTCGACCCGGGAAAGGGGGGGACAGATCCTCAGAGGTTCTTGACGGCGATCTTCTCGACCTTGAAGGCCTCGATGACGTCGCTGATCTTTACGTCATTGAAGTTGGCCAGGCCGATGCCGCACTCGTACCCCGCCTTCACCTCGCTGACGTCGTCCTTGAAGCGCCTCAGGGAGGACACTTTCCCCGTGTACACCACGACGTTGTCGCGCAGCAGGCGCACCTCGGCGCTGCGTATGATCTTGCCGTCGGACACGTGGCAGCCGGCGACGGTCCCGACCTTCGGCACCTTGAAGACCTGGCGCACCTCGGCCCTTCCCAGGTAGACCTCCTTCGATTCGGGCTCGAGCAGGCCGAGCATGGCATTCTTGATCTCGTTCGTGATGTCGTAGATGACCGAGTGCAGCCGGATGTCGACCTTCTCTTTGTCGGCAAGCTCCTGGGCGCTGCGTTCGGGGCGCACGTTGTATCCGATGATGATGGCGTTGCTGGCCGACGCGAGGTGGACGTCGGTCTCGGTGATCGCCCCGGACCCCGCGTGGATGATCCTGATCTTCACCTTGTCGGACAATCTGCCGCACCTTCCATTCGTCCTCCAGCACCTGGAAAGGGTTGCCAGCCTCAGGCACGCCTTCGAGTCCAAGGACCTCCACCGGGATGGAGGGGCCGGCCTCGCGGACACGGTGGGCGAGGTCGTCGAACATCGCACGCACCTTTCCGTGGATCGCGCCCGCGATGAACGGATCGCCGATCCGGAGCGTGCCGCGCTGCACCAGGACAGTGGCCACCGGCCCGCGCGACCGGTCGAGACGCGACTCCAGGACCACGCCTGAGGCCAGTGATGCGGGATCGGCCTTCAGGTCGAGGATGTCGGCGACCAGGAGGATCATCTCCAGGAGATCCTCGATGCCTTTCCTCTGCTTGGCAGAAATCGGCACGGAGACGACGTCGCCACCCCAATCCTCGACCAGGAGTCCCTGGTCGGAGAGCTGCTTTTTGACCCGATCGAGGTTGGCGCCGGGCTTGTCAATCTTGTTGATCGCCACGACCATCGGGACGCCCGCCGCACGCGCGTGGTGCATGGCTTCGATTGTCTGGGGCATCACGCCGTCGTCGGCCGCCACCACCAGGACAACGATGTCAGTGACCTTCGCCCCCCTCGCGCGCATCAGGGTGAACGCCTCGTGGCCGGGCGTGTCGATAAACGTGATGCCGCGGGTCTTGCGGCGGATGTGATAGGCGCCGATGTGCTGCGTGATTCCGCCGGCCTCGCCCGCCGCGATATTCGATTCGCGGATCGCGTCCAGGAGGGACGTTTTGCCGTGGTCAACGTGTCCCATGATCGTCACGACCGGATCCCGGGGCCGCAGGTCGGCCGTGACCGCCTCCCGGTTCTGCTCGAGGGAGACCTCCTCCTCAAACGAGATGACCTTTGCCTCGAAGCCGAACTCGCGGCAAACCTCTCTGGCCACATTGATATCGAGGGGCTGGTTGATCGTGGCCATGATGCCGCGGCCGAGAAGCTTCGTGATGATGTCCTTGGCCTTGCGGTCCATTTTCTCGGACAGCTCCTTGACCGTCACACCCTCGGTGACGGTGATTTCCTGCAGGATCTCGGGCACCGGGACAGGCGCGGCCGGTCGCGCGACAGGCGGCGGCACGGCCTGCGGACGCGTGGCCTGGGCCGCTGCGGGAGCCGGGGCGAGCGCCGACGGCGATGCAGGCCGCTTTGCCGTTTCGCCCCGGAGGACCGGGCGCAGAGGCGCATGTGCCGCCCCTGGACGCGCTGGCACGGCGGCCTTCGCGCCCGCCGAGGTGGCGGGGGAGTGCGCGCTCGCCCCCCTCGGAGGCAACGGGCGCTGCGCCTGCCCGGCCCCAGACAGAGGCCTCCCGGTCAAGGAAGCCGGCTTAAGGCCGGTTGGGCCGGGCGATCCGGTGGGACGCGTCGTCGGCAGCGCAGGCGACACCGGCCGGGACGGCGGGTAGACGGCACCCCTGATGATGCCGGGTCTCGGTAGCCCGGTCGCGACCTGGGGACGCTGTGGAGTGGAGAGGACCCCGGGTTTGGCCGGGGCGGTCGTCGCCGGGCGGGTCTGCGCGACCTGATGCGTTGAGGCCGGCGCGACCCCGCCGGCCGCGGTGGGCCGGGCGGGCCCGATAGGGACCGTCCGCGCAGGAGCGGCGGGTCGCGCCGCCGGGGCTGTCGGGACCGGTTTAGGTGCGGGCCTGACGGGGGCGGCGGTAGCTTTGACCGCCGGCGTCCTCACGGCAGCGGTCTGGGGTGTCGCGTGGGACGCGGTGGAAGTCACTTTGGGGGTGGCCGGAGCTGCAGTTGCCGCCGGCGTGGCCGGTTGGTCCTTGGGGCGGGCCGACTTGAGCGTCGCTCGGCCGCCGGCCGCCGGGCTGCCCGCCGGCGACGCGGCCTTCAGAGCCTCGGCAGGGCGCTTTTCAGGGGACGGCGCGGCCGACCTCAAACGGACGGCCATCTCCTCGTCAACGGTGCTGAGATTGGATTTGACCTCGGCACCCAGGTCGCGCAGGCGAGCCAGCACCTCACCCACCTTGAGGTTCAGCTCCTTGGCGAGTTGTCCGACACGGATCTTCGCCATCTAGTCACCCTCCCTGCGCTCTTCGGCGCCACCTTCGAGAGGCTCCGCTCCGGGTGTTGCAGCCTCGTCCGCCTCGGGGGCGGCGGATTCCTCGCCGGTGTACGTCGGCTCCGCCGCACCCTCGCCGCTTTCGTCGTCGTCCGAGGCCGAGGACTGATCCCGCGCGGCGGCATCGGCCAGCGCCGCCTGCCGCGCGGCCTCCTCGGCCAACGCTTCCTCCGCCTGCCGCGCCTGCTCTTCGACCTGTCGGGCGGCCTCCTCGGCGGCCAGTCGCTCCGCCTCGACCCGCTCCGCCTCCTCGCGCTCGGCTCTCTCTTGAAGCCCGGTCTGCGCCGCGGCGAGGATCTTCTCGGCAGTCTTCGGCCCGATCCCCGGCACACCCGTGAGGCCCTCGACACCCGCCGCGAGGACGGCGTCGAGGCTCTGGAGGCCGTTCTCCTGCAGTCTTTGCACGGTCTTCTCGCTCACGCCCGAAAGATTGGCCATCTCGCGCGAGTCCCGGGCCATGCGCTCCATCTCGGCCTGGACCTCGCGCTTCTTCTCCTGCTCGCTCTTGATGTCGATTTTCCATCCGGCCAGGCGGGAGGCGAGACGAACGTTCTGGCCCTTCTTGCCGATTGCCAGCGACAGTTGCTCGTCGTCCACCACGACCTCGAGCGTCCTGCTCTCGGTGTCGGTGATTTGCACCCGGTTGATCTTCGCCGGGTTGAGGGCGTTGGTCACGAAGGTGCTGACGTCGTCTGAAAACTCGACGATGTCGATTTTCTCGCCTCGCAGCTCGCGGATGATCGACTGGACGCGCGAACCCTTCATGCCGACGCAGGCACCTACGGGATCGACGTCCCGGTCCTTGGAGCGCACGGCGACCTTGGCGCGGTCGCCCGGATCGTGC
>QHXX01000053.1 GCA_003223135.1 Acidobacteriota bacterium
CTGGATCGTCCTGGCCCTGAACGGCCGCTGACGTCGCCGCCGGCCCGGTTCCGGCCGGTCGAATCGGCGGCACCTCAGGGTTTCTTGACGACCCTGCCGCCGATCATGACGTAAATGACCCGCTGGAGCTCCGTGATGTCCCTGAGCGGATCGCCCCTGACCGCGACGATGTCGGCGAGCTTGCCGGGCTCGAGGGTTCCGATCCGGTCGTCCCAGCGCAGCGCCTCCGAGGCGACGCGGGTCCCGGCCTGGATCGCCTGCATCGGCGTCATGCCGGCGTGCACCAGGGAGGCGAACTCGTGCGCGTTCACCTCGGGCGGGAAGCCGCCGAAGTCCGAGCCGACGCAGATCTTCACGCCGGCCTTGATCGCCTCTCCGACGCGGCGCTCGAACTCGCCGCGGGTCTTGCGGGAGAGCTCGACGTTCTTCTGCATCTCGGCGCTGTCCGAGCCGTGCTCCTCGTAATATTCGCCCACGTACATGGTCGGCACCAGGTAGATCCCGCGCTCGACCATCAGCTCGATCGACTCCTTGTCCATGAACGTGCCGTGCTCGATGCTGCGCACGCCGGCGCGGATCGCCATCTTGATCCCCTCGGCGGCGTGGGCGTGCGCCATGACCGGCACGCGGTGGCGTGCCGCTTCGTCGACGGCGACCTTGATCTCCTCAGGACTGAAGTGGACGTCGCCCGGGTTGTCGCCGACCGACATGAAGGCGCCGGTCACCAGGAGCTTGATCCAATCGCTGCCGTACTTGATCTCCTGGCGCACCGCCTTGCGCATCTCCTCGACACCGTCGACCACGAGCCCGTCGGCGATCGGGTGCTGCTCCGGGGCGATGAAGTTCATGTCGCCCCCGCCGCCGGTGATCGAGATGTAGTGCGCGGCGCCGCAAAGGCGCGGCCCCGGGAACATCCCTTCGTCGATCGCCCTGCGGATGTCCATAGGGGCGTAGAACACGTCGTCGTCGCCCGGAATCCGCAGCGTCGTCCAGCCGGCCATCAAATTGTCCTGGACCGCCTTGAGCCCCTTGAGCGCCTTGTACGCAGACGACCAGCGCAGGTGGTCGACCTGGTAGGAGTCGGTGCTCTGCAGCGGGTGCGAGTGCATGTCGATGAGACCGGGCAGGACCGTGGCGCCTCCGAGATCGATGACCTCGATCCCCTTCGGCAGGATGTCGGGGCCGCCGATTTTCACGATGCGCTCCCCCTCGATCAGGATCGCCGTCCGGCCGCGCGGGGTGTTGCTGCGGCCGTCGATGAGCTGGCCGCACAGGATGCCCTTGGGCGCGGCCGCCTTGCCCTGCGCCGCCACGGCGGCCGGCGCCCCGGCGCCCGCGGCCCGGCCCGATCCCGCGATCACGATCAAAACCAGCCCGGCGATGCGGGCGCCCGTCGCCCGGCGCCGGCCGCAGTCCGGTCCTCCCCGTCGTTTCATCCTGCGCTCCTCCAGGTTGTGAAAGGAGAATCTTATCCCGAGAGACCCCCGCGCCGGCGGCCGCTCGACGACTCGGGGCGATCGGGCGGGGGGAGCCGCATGGCGGCCTCCTCGAAGCCGCAGTCGCCGCCGGAGAGTCGCCGCCGGCACGATCCCTCCTGATGCGTGTTGACGCGGACGGGGGCGATGGCTTATACGCTTGGGCCAAAGACGCGGTCCGTTTTCCGCGCTCCCGTACCGGGTAAGGAGAGAGGCATGGCCATCGGGGAAGCGCTGTGCCGTATCAACCCGGGCTTCATCCTGCCGCGGCGGCCATGACCGGCGTCATCCGCGACAATGTCATGCGGGAGCACGGCATCGCCACCGTCGCGGCGCCGTGAGGCCGCCACGGTCCTTGAGGGCGCGGGCGCTCGTGGCCGTCCTCGGTCTGCTCGGGAGCCTGTACCCCGGCTGCTCGATCAGAAGGCTCGCCGTCAACCGGCTGGGCGACGCGCTGGCGCAGAGCGGCACGACCTACGCCTCGGACGACGATCCGCAGCTGGTGCGCGAGGCGCTGCCGTTCGCTCTCAAGCTCATCGAGAGCCTTTTGGAGCAGAGCCCGCGGCACCGGGGGCTCCTGCTGGCCGCGGCGGGCGGCTTCACGCAGTACGCGCATGCCTTCGTGCAGCAGGACGCCGACGAGGCGGAGGACCGCGATCTGCGGACGGCCGCGGCGCTGCGCGCGCGGGCGCTGCGCCTGTATCTGCGCGCGCGCGATTACGGATTGCACGGCCTGGATGCGGCGCATGAGGGCCTCGCGCGCGGCCTGCGCGCCGACCGGATCGCCGCGCTTGAGGCCGCCTCGAAGGAGGATGTCCCTCTTCTGTACTGGACGGCGGCGGCGTGGGGCGCGGCGATCGCCGCGAAGAAGGACGACCCCGATCTCCTCGCCGATCTGCCGATCGTCGAGGGGCTCATAAGGAGGGCCCTGGAGCTGCAGCCGGACTTCGATCACGGCGCGCTCCACGAGCTTTTGATCGCCTACGAGGGGAGCCGGTCGGAGGCGATGGGTGGCTCGATCGAGCGGGCGCGCCGGCATTTCGAGGAGGCGGTGCGCCTCTCGGGCGGGCAGCGGGTGCAGCCGTACCTGACCCTGGCGGAAACGGTGTCGGTGCGCCGGCAGGACCGCAAGGAGTTCGAGTCGCTTCTGAAGCGCGCGCTCGAGATCGATCCCGACGCACGGCCGGAATGGAGGCTGGCGAACCTGGTCGGACAGCGGCGGGCGCGCTGGCTCCTGGCGCGCGCCGACCTGCTGTTCGCCGATTAGGAACGTCACGGAGTACGATCGCGCCGCGCGGTCGATAAGGGGACCACGAATGGGCCACAGATTCCTGCTTTCGGGTGCGCTCGCGCTCCTGGCCGCGACGGTTCCCGCCGCGGCGTCCCCCGACCCCGAGGTCGTCCTCAAAATGGGGACGACCGCCCCCGAAGGCTCGTCCTGGCACCAGATCTTCAAGGAGATGGGTGAGAAGTGGCGGCAGGCGCCCGGCGGCGGGGTCGTGCTGCGGATCTACCCCGGGGGCGTCCTCGGGGACGAGCCCGATCTGGTGCGCAAGATGCGCGTCGGGCAGATCCAGGCGGCCGCGCTGACCGCGGCGGGCCTCTCGGACATCGACAAATCGGTGGCCGCGCTCCAGATCCCGATGATGTTCCGCTCGTACGGCGAGCTGGACTACGTGCGCGAGCGGCTTCGGCCGACGCTGGAGAAAAGGCTCGAGGAGAAGGGATTCGTGGTCCTGAACTGGGGTGACGCCGGGTGGGTGATGTTCTTCGCCAAGGAACCGTTCACAACGCCCGACGACCTCAAGAAAATGAAACTGTTCGCCTGGGCGGGGGACAACGACGCCATCGAGATCTGGAAGGCCGCCGGCTTCCAGCCGGTTCCCCTGCCGTCCACCGAGATCCTGACCGGTCTGCAGACCGGGCTGATCAACGCCTTCGATACGACGCCGCTCGCGGCGCTCTCGTCGCAGTGGTTCGCCCTGGCGCCGCACATGCTCGATCTCAAGTGGGCGCCTCTCGTGGGCGCGACGGTGGTCACCCGGAAAGCGTGGGAGAAGGTGCCGCGCGAAGCGCGCCCGGCCCTGCTGAAGTCGGCCGAGGAAGCGGGCCAGCGCCTGCGAGTGGACATCCGTCAGGCGAACGACAAGGCGATCGAGGCCATGAAGACCCGCGGGCTCAAGGTCCTGCCCGTGACCCCCGCGGTCGAGGCCGCCTGGCAGAGGGCGGCCGAAAGCGTCCATCCGCGGATTCGCGGCACCATCGTGCCCGCGCCGGTGTTCGACGAGGTGAAGCGACTGCGCGACGAGTTCCGCGCTACGGGCGGCAAGACGGCGGGCGGATGACGCACGAGATCCTGGCGGGGACCGGCGCAAGGCGTCTCGCCGATCGCCGTATCGCCGGCTGGCGCGCCCTCTTCCACAGATCGGAAAACGTCGTCCTGTCCGCGGCGCTGGGCGCCATGGCCGTCCTGCCGGTCGCGGAGATCATCCTGCGCACCGCCTTCGGCTTCGGCATCCCGGGGTCGGCCGGCATCGTGCAGCACCTGACGCTCTGGGTCGGGATGCTGGGCGCGGCCATCGCGGCGCGCGAGGCGCGTCTCCTGTCGCTGTCCACGGGGGCGGCCCTGCTCAAGGGGCCGTGGAAGGCGGCGGCGGGAGTGTTCAGCGGCTCGACCGCCGCGGCGGTCGCCGCCCTCCTCGGCATCGCGAGCGTGCAGTTCGTGCAGACGGAGCGCGACAGCGGCAACGTCTTCATCGGCAACGTACCGCTCTGGACGGTCCAGCTCATCCTGCCGATCGGCTTCTTCGCGGTGGCGTTCCGTCTCTGGAGGCACTCCTCCTACACCCGCAGGGGGCGCGCCGTGGCCGCCCTTCTGGTCGGAGCGGTGCTGTATCTGGTGGCGCGTCCGCCCGTCGATCCACAGCACCTCGTCGTCCCGGCCTTCATCGCGCTGCTTTTGGCCACGGCCCTGGGAGCGCCGGTGTTCACGGCGCTGGGCGGCGCGGCGCTCATCCTGTTCTGGGGGGAAGAGGTCCCGATCGCCTCGATCCCGGTCGAGACGTACCGACTGACGGTGTCGCCGACACTGCCGACGATTCCCCTGTTCACCCTGGCCGGGTACTTTTTCGCGGAGGGGGGCGCGTCGAAGCGCCTGGTGCGCGTGTTTCAGGCGCTGGCCGGCTGGGTAAGAGGCGGACCGGCGATCGCCACCGCGCTCGTCTGCGCCTTCTTCACCTCCTTCACCGGTGCCTCGGGCGTCACCATTCTGGCGCTCGGCGGCCTGCTGATGCCGGTCCTGCTCCAATCGCGCTACTCGGAGAGGACCTCGCTCGGACTCCTCACCGCGTGCGGGTCGCTCGGTCTCCTGTTCCCGCCGAGCCTGCCGGTCATCCTGTACGGAATCGTGTCGCACACGCCGATCGACAGGATGTTCCTCGGCGGCTTCCTGCCGGGAATCCTGATGCTCCTGATCGTCGCCTGGTGGGGCGCGCGCGAGGGCGCGCGCTCCGGTGTCGCGCCCTCGAAGTTCGACGCCGGCGAGGCCTGGCGCGCCATCCGGGAGGCGAAGTGGGAGCTGGTGCTTCCGCTGATCGTCCTCATCGGTCTGTACGGCGGCTTCGCGACGCTGGTCGAGGCGGCGGCCCTGACCGCGCTCTATGCCTTCGTCGTGGAGACCTTCGTCTATCGCGATCTCACGATCCGGAAGGACGCGCCGCGCGTCATGTCCGAGTGCGGTATTTTGGTCGGCGGCGTCCTGCTCATCCTCGGGGTGGCACTCGGGCTCACGAATTACCTGATCGACGCGCAGGTGCCGGCGCGCGGCGTCGCCTGGGTCAGGACGACGATCAGCTCGCCGCTGGTCTTCCTGTTTCTCCTGAACCTGTTCCTCCTGGTCGTCGGCTGCCTGATGGACATCTTTTCCGCCATCGTGGTCGTCGTCCCGCTCATCGCGCCGATGGGCGAGGCGTTCGGCATCGACCCGGTCCATCTCGGGATCATATTTCTGGCCAACATGGAGCTGGGTTATCTGACGCCGCCGGTCGGAATGAACCTGTTCCTGTCGTCCTACCGCTTCCAGAAACCGCTCATGGAGGTCTGCCGGGCGGTCGTGCCGTGGCTTCTGGTCCTGCTCGGCGGAGTTCTCATCATCACCTACGTTCCGGTCCTCACGACGGCGCTGCCGGCGTGGCTGGGACGCTGACCTTCGACGTCAGGATCCCCGCTGCCCCCCCTTGGTCGGTGCGGTCATGGCGGGGCGGTGGCCGCGGGTCGTCTGGTGCGGTCCGGCCGCGGTGGCGTCGGCGCCCGGGACCTGCGCCGGACCGCCGTCGAGGATCTCAATCGTGGCGGACTTCAAGAGAGATTGGATCGATTTCTGATCGAGTGCTGCATCCGGGATCTGCCCGGTCTTTCCCGGGCCGAGGTGCAGGACCTTCCCTCCGGAGAATGAGATCTTGAGCGGCTTGAAGGTCTTGTTGCGTATCGTCTTCACGTGTTGGGCCCCTCCGCATCCCCGCGCCGGGACCGGCCTGCGGCCAGAACAGCCGGCGCGAGGCATTATCTCAGAAGGACCCTCCGTCACCCACGGAAATCCCCGTGGCTTCAGGATCCGCGCGTGGTCCTTCCCCGACGCTTCAAGCGCCGCTTCCGCGGCGCCCGTGGCCGCCCCTTAATCGACGCGGCCGAAGGCAGCCTCCGCGGCGTCTCGATCAGCCTCCGGAAGGCCGCCAGGTCCAGGGTGTTGGCGACGTCATCGGCCGTGAGCCAGCCGCGGCGCGCCTGGTCGACGCCGAAGCGCATGATATCGAGGTCGGCGACCCGGTGCGCGTCCGTGTCGATGACGAAGCGAGCGCCGGCCTCCTTGGCCATCTTGGTGTGCACGTCGTCGAGATCGAGCCGCTCCGGCTGGGCGTCGATCTCAAGCAGAACACCCGTGTCGGCGGCGGCGCGGGCGATCCGGGCCATGTCGATCGGATAGGGATCGCGGCGCCCCAGCAGCCGTCCCGTCGGGTGGGCGAAGATGCGCACGTTCGGATGGCGCAGGGCCCGGAGGACCCGTTCGGTCATCGCCTCTTCAGTCATGTCGAACTTGGAGTGCACCGCGACCATCACGATGTCGAGCGTGCCGAGCGCCTGCTCGTCCAGGTCGAGACGGCCGTCGGGCAGGATATCCACCTCGGCGCTCTTGAAGACGGCGAGGCCCGGCCCTCGTTCCTTGAGCTTCTCGATGGCGCGTCCCTGGCGGCGGAACCCTGCCCCCTCCATCCCCCCGGCCATCCGGAGCGTCTTCGTGTGATCGGTGATCGCCATGTAGGCGTAGCCGCGGTCCCGGCAGGCGCGCACCATCTCTTCGAGACTGTCGGCGCCGTCGGTGGCGTCGGTGTGCATCTGGAGGTCGCCGCGGATGTGGCGCAGCTCCACGAGGTCCGGCAGGCGCCCCCGGCGCGCCGCCTCCAGCTCGCCGCGGTCTTCGCGCAGCTCGGGCGGCACGAAGCGCAGCCCCACGGCGCGGTAGACCTCCTCCTCCGTGCGGCCGCCCATTCGCCGGGCGCCTTTGTACACGCCGTATTCGTTGATCTTCAGACCACGCTTCACTCCCATGGCGCGCACCGCGATGTTGTGGGCCTTCGAGCCGGTGAAGTAGTGCAGGGCGGCGCCGTACGAGACGCGCGGGACGACGCGCAAATCAACCTGAAGCCCGCTCTGCAGCAGGACCGAAGAGCGCGTTGTGCCTTGCGCCAGGACCCGCCCGACCTCGGGGTACGCGACGAACCGGTCGGCGATCGGCCGCCCGTTCGCGGCCGCCACCAGGATGTCCGCGTCGCCGACCGTGTCGCAGCGCCTCCTGAAGCTGCCCGCGACCTCGATGATCTCGATGCCCGGCGCTTTGCGCAGGTAATCGACGAACGGCAGGACCTGCCTCTCGGCCTCGTCCAGGCGGTATCGCGAGGCGCGCGCGCGGTGCGCGGAGATCCCCTGCAGGATGCGGGACTGGAGGGTCGGGCCCATGCCGCGCAGCTTAAGCAGCCGGCCGGAGCGGGCGGCGTCCTCCAGCTCCTGGAGCGTCCTGATCCCGAGCTCCTGGTAGAACTGCCGGGCCCGTTTCGGGCCAACGCCCTGGACCCGCATCATCTCCAGCAGCGTCGCCGGTATCTTCTTCGTCAGCTCGCGGCGCAGCTCGAGGTCGCCGGTCTTCAGGATTTCGAGGATCTTCCCCGCGAGGTCCTTGCCGATGCCGGGGAGCTTCGCCAGCGCCGCGCCATCCTCCCCGGCGAGTGAAGCGAGCGGCTCGCCCAGGACCCGCACGGTGCGCGCGGCATTGCGATAGGCGCGGACGCGGAACGGGTTCTCGTCCAGGATCTCCAGGAGATCCGCGATCTCGTCGAAGATCCGCGCGACATCGGCGTTGTCCAAGATGTCTCTCCTTGTCCTATCCCCGGCCCCCGGCCATCTTCAAGAGCTGCTTTTCCGTGAGCGTGGGGATGCCGAGGGCTCGCGCCTTCAGAAGCTTCGAACCGGGCGCCTTCCCCACGACCACGAAATCGGTGTCGCGGCCGACGCTTCCGGCCGCGCGGCCGCCCAGGCGCTCGACCAGGGCCTCGGCCTCCTGGCGCGACAGCGTGTCGAGCGACCCGGTGAAGACGATCGTCTTCCCCCGGAGGGGCCCCGCGGCCCCGCGGCCGGGCGCGATCTGGACGAAGGTCAGCCCGCGCCGCAGGCAGAGATCGACGACGCGGCGGTTCGCCCTTGTCCTGAAGAAATCGACGATACCGCGCGCCGCGGCGGGGCCGACGCCCTTCACCTGGAGGAGCGCCGCCTCGTCCGCGCGTCTTATGGCCTCGAGGCTCCCGAAGTGGGCCGCGAGGTCGCGCGCGGTGCGCTCGCCGACGCCCGGGATGCCGAGGGCGTTCAGGAGGCGCCACAGTTCCGTCCGCTTCGCGGTCTGGATGGCGCGCACCAAGCTGCGCGCCGACACCTTTCCGAAGCCCTCGAGCCCGGCGAGATCCGACTCCTTCAACGCGAAGAGATCGGCGACGCTCCGCACGAGGCCGTGCTTCACGAGCTGCTCGACCGTCTTCGGACCCAGGCCCGGGATGTCGAGCGCCCGCCGCGAGCCGAAGTGGCGCAGGGCGCCCCGGACCTGCGCGGGGCAGCCGAGCCGGTTCGGGCAGCGGTCGAAGGGGCCGTCCCTTATCGTCGGCGTGCCGCACTCGGGGCAGCGGCTCGGCATGACGAACGGCCGGCCCCTCCTGGCTCCGCGCCGCGGCAGCCTCTCGACGATCTCGGGGATGACATCGCCGGCGCGCGCCACCCGCACGGCGTCGCCGACCCGCAGATCCTTGCGCGCGATCACCTCGCGGTTGTGCAGCGTGGCGCGCCTCACCGTCACGCCGCCAATCACCACGGGCGCGAGGATGGCCACCGGTGTCAGAACACCCGTGCGCCCCACCTGCACGATGATGTCTTCGATGACCGACTCCTGCTCGCGCGCCTCGAACTTGAACGCCAGCGCCCAGCGCGGGTGCCGCGCCGTCGTCTTCAGCCGCTCCCTCGCCTGCAGATCGTCGATCTTGATGACCACCCCGTCGATCTCGTACGGGAGCGTGGCGCGGCGCCGGCCGAGGTCGCGGTGGTAATCGAGAATCGCCTCGAACGAGCGGAGACGCCGGTTCAGCGGGCTGACCTTGAGCCCCCAATCCGCGAGCGCGCGCAGCTCGTCCAAGTGCGTCGCCAGATCAGGGCCGGCGTCGATCGCCAGAATATCGTAGAAGACCAGGTCGAGCGGCCGGCGGGCGGTGACACGCGGATCGAGCTGTCGCAAGGAGCCCGCGGCCGCGTTGCGGGGATTGGCGAAGACAGGCTTCCCGGCCTTCGCGAGCTCGGCGTTGAGGGCGCGGAACGCGCGGACCGGCAGGATCGCCTCCCCCCGCGCGGACAGGAGGCGCGGCGCGGCGAGGGGTGTTGTGCGCAGCCGCGCAGGCACCGAGCGGACCGTCCGGACGTTCGCGGTCACGTCCTCGCCCCGCTCGCCGTCGCCGCGCGTCGCGGCGCGCGTCAAATGCCCCGCCTCGTACACGCACTCGATCGACAGACCGTCGAACTTCGGCTCGCCGACGAAAATCGGCGGTCGCCCCCCGAGCGCCTGACGCGCGCGCTCGCAGAACTTGCGCACCTCCCCGGGGTCTCTCACCGATTCCAGGCTGAGCATCGGGGCGAGGTGGCGCACCTCGGGGAATGCGGGAAGCGGCTCTCCCGCCACGCGCTGTGTGGGCGAGTCGGGCGTGACCAGGTCGGGGAAGGCCTTTTCGAGCACCTTCAGCTCGGCGAACAGCCGGTCATACTCGGCGTCGCTGATCTCCGGCCGGTCGAGGACGTAATAGAGGCGGTCGTGCCGGCGGATCTCCCGGCGCAGCCGGTCGATCCGGCGGCGCGCCTCTTCGCGGGTCAGCCCCTCGGCGGGTGTCGTCGCCATCGTCGAGCCCGACATTGTATCCGCGCGCGGGCGCCGTCATCGGGGCAGCGGAGGGAGTCGAGCCGAAAGAGATGGTGTCTTGGACGGGCCGGCGCGGCAGCGGTCCCGCGCGCGGCGGGGAAGGCCGCCCGTCAGCGCCGCCCGCCGGCGGCGGGAGCGCGGGATGGGATGCGGGTGTCGCGATCGACTTTCGGCTGAAGACGCCGGCAGACCCGCTCGAACCGCTCGCAGAGCTCGCGCCGGAACCCCTCCGGCACGTAGCCAATCGTCTGCCAGGCGGCCTGGACCTTGCGGACCTCCTCCGCGGCGGCCCGGTTTTTCGCCTCCTCGGCGACCTTGCCGCCGATGGTGTTGGAGGCGAGCGCCTCGCGCCACATCGTGGCGAGACGTGTGACCGGCGACAACGACTCGTGGGCGCCTCCACCCGGGCCGGCGAGAATGCGCTCGAGCCTTAGGCACAGCTCCTCCATCCGGAGGCGGTTGGCGTCGGCGTCGAACTGGGTCCCCTTGATGCTGTCCGGGCGGGCGGCGATCAGGGCGTCGAGGGTACGGTGGAAACGCTCGACCAGAGGCGCGGCGTGCTCGCGGGGCAGGGGCGGGCTCTTCTGCCAGCGATCCCACGCGGATTCGATCACGGAGAGCAGGTTTTCGGGCGCGCCCGCGCCGTCGTGATCGGCCGCCCCCGACAGGAGCCCTTCCAGCTCAAGGCAGAGCGCCTCGCGCGCGGCCACGTTCATCTCCCTGTCGATCTGGTCGCGTCTTTTGTAGCGCTCGAAGAAGCGATCGCAGGCGCCGCGGAAGCGGTGCCAGATCGCCTCGGAGCGGTTGGGTCGGACCTGGCCGGTTCCCTTCCAGTCGGCCTGCAGCTTCTTGATCTCGGCGGCGGCCGTCTTCCAGTCGGTCGAGGAGGCCAGGGCTTCGGCACGCACGCACAGCGCCTCCTTGGCCTCGAGGTTTCTAGCCCATTCGTCCTTGCGGCGCGAACGGTCCTGGTCGCGCCGGGTGAAGAACTGGTCGCAGGCCTTGCGGAACCGCTCCCACAGAGCCTTCTCCTGCCCGCGCCCTGTCTGGCCGACGGTCTTCCACTCGGCCTGCAGCGCCTTGATCGCCTCGCCGGTCTTGATCCAGTCAGTCGAACCGGCGAGGGCCTCGGCCTTCACGGACAGGGCGACCTTGTTCTCGGAATTCTGCGCGTGCAGCGCTTCCAGGCGCGCGCGCGCCTCGTCGGTCGCCGCCTTGAACCGCTGCCAGAGCGTCTGGGACCTGTCGGGCTCGGCGACCGCCGCGGTCTTCCAGCGCTCCATGAGATCGGGGAGCGGGCGGGCGGCCGCCTCGGGATCGGCGATCTCCCGCAGGGCCTCGGCGCGGGCGCACAGCTCCTCCTGGACGTTGGTGTTGGCCCAGCGCATCCACTTCTCGCCTTCGCGCAGCTCCTGGACGCGCGGCGTGATCCCGGCGCGGATGGCCTTCAGGCGCTCGAGGACCTTGTCGTGATCGCGGCGGGACGGCAGGGGCGGCAGGTCGTCGAGCGCCGCCCGCACGTCGCGCAGGATCGGCTCGGCCTTCTTGAGGCCGAGCGTGTCCGCCTGCAGCAGACGCTCCGATCGTTCGCAAAGCTTCAGCAGGCGCGCCAGGTTCTCGCTCTTGTCCCTGGCGAGATCGCGCTTTTTCTGCTCGCTGTCGCGTCGCGCCGCCTCTTCGACCTCTTTAAGGCGCGCCTCCTCGCGTTCCTTGAGCCATGTCTCGTAGCGGCACTGGCAGGCCTTGCGGGCCTCGTCGAAGCGCGCGCTCAGGGCGCGCGCCTCGGCCAGGACCTCCTCCTCGATCGGGTCGGCCGGCACCATGCTGTCGGGCGCGTCGAGCCGGTTCCACTCCCAGCAGGCGTCGTCCAGGAGGCGCGGAGCCTCCTCGCCCTGGATCGTTTGGAGCGACTCGATCAGCGCCAGGCGCGGGGCCACGTGCCTCGCCCGGTGGGCGCTCGCCTGCTGCTCTCGAAGCCGGTGTTCCTCGCGGCGGGCCAGGTTGATCCGGTGGCGCTCGCGCGCCGAGGCGAGCGCCGCCTGGAAGCGCTCATCGAGGTCGTCGTCCACGTTCGGCACCAGGTCGGTCCAGGCATCCTGGGCCGCGACGATGCACGCGCCGAGCGGCTCGCATTCTGAGGAGCGGGCCAGCGACTCGGCGGCTTCGCACTGTCGAAGCTGGGCCCGCCGGTCGGTCCTCGGCCCGACGGGATGGCCGCTTTTCGCCTGCTGGCGCTCGTGCAGGAGGGTGCGGGCGCGGCGCACGACGGCGCGGCTCTTGCCGTGCCCTGCGATGTCGCCCAGGAAATCGGCCTCGGGGAGGGCGGAGGGCGCCACGACCGCCGCCTCGCCGGGCAGCGCGAAGCGCTCCGATCCGGTCAGGTGCTCGAGCGCCGAGAGGGCCGCGTCGTCGTGCGGACTCTTCAGCGCGATGGCGCAGAGCTCCTCCCTGAGCGCGGCCGCCGGGGCGGGGAAGTCGACCAGGCGCTGCTGGGCCTCGAGCCGCGCGGCCGCGTGCCGTCCGTGACGGGCGATGCTGCCGAGCGCCTTGAGGTCGTGCAGGCGGGACAGGGCGGCGCGGCTGACCGACTCGAACAGGGCCGAGCGGGCGACCTGGACGATCAACCTGGGGTCTTCGAGCGCTCCGACGGCGGCCACGCCCGCCGCCTCGTCGAGACCCGCCATGGCCAGGGCCAGGAGTGTCGCCGCGGCCTCCTCGCGCACCGTCTCGTCCGCATCGGTTCGCCACAACTCGGTGAGGACGGCCGGGTCGACCACCTGGCGCAGGGCGGCGCGCCGCACCTGCGGGTCCGGGTCCTTCCAGCCGGGTTGCGGCCGGAGGCGCTCGAAGAGTCCCATCGCTCAGTCTCCGATGGCAGGGAATTGTACGCGCATCGGCCCGCGAGGCAACAGCGAGTTTGGCCGAAGGGCCCGGTTCCCGGGCCCGGCACGCGCCCGTCCCGGCACCCGGAGAAGCTTCTAGCGCCGGGTATACTTCCCCATCAACTCCGCCTGCGCCAGGATGTGCTCCTGCATCGCCTTCTCGAGGTCCTGCTTGGTCGCGGTCGCCGGAAGATTGAGCGCGGCGTCCAGGGCATACAGCCTGAAGAAGTAACGGTGCGTCCCGGACGGGGGGCAAGGCCCGCCATACCCGATGCGCCGGAAGTCGTTGGTTCCCTGCCTCGCGCCGTCCGCGACCGTCTCCTTCTTCGGGACGCCCTCCTCCAGGGACCTCGTGCCGGCGGGGATGTTCCAGACGACCCAGTGGACCCACGTCCCCATCGGCGCGTCAGGGTCGTCCGCGATCAGCGCGAGGCTCTTCGTTCCGACCGGAGCCCCCGAAAAGGAAACCGGGGGAGAGAGGTCCGCGCCGTCGCAGGTGTACTTCGGCGGGATGAGAGCGCCGGGGGCGAACGCCGGACTCTTGATGTCCATGGTCGCACCTCCTCCAACGAGAACGGCGACGAGAGGGTAGGGCACCAGGCTTGCGGACCGCATGCCCCGATCATACACGCACGGAGGCGCCATCCATCCGAAGCCCGGAAGCGGTTCCTGGTGTAGATTGGCGCGGCCATGCAGTCCCGGAAGCTCGGCTGGGTTCTTGTCTACGCGCTGGCCATGGCCTACGCGGAGGCCGCGGCGGTGGTCTACCTGCGCCGCGTCTTCGGCGTGGTCGACCTCCTGCGCGACAGGGCGGCCTACGATCCGCGTATCGCCGCGATCGAGATCGGCCGCGAGACCTCCACGCTCGTGATGCTCCTGGCCCTCGGCTTCGCCGCCGGACGATCGCGCCAGGCGCGCCTGGGGTTCGCGCTCTTCGCCTTCGGGACGTGGGACGTCCTCTACTACGTCTGGCTGAAGGTTCTGCTCGGCTGGCCCGAGTCGCTCACGACACAGGACGTGCTGTTCCTCATCCCGCTGCCGTGGTGGGGACCGGTCATCGCCCCGGTCCTGGTGGCGGTTCTCTTGCTGGCGCTCGGCGCGCTTCTCGTGGTGCGGGACGATCACGGCCGGCCGGCGCGCCTGGGGCCTTTGGGATGGGGAATGCTCGCCGCCGGTGCGCTCCTGGTCCTTAGCGCCTTCATGGCCGACGCGCTGCGCGCCCTTCCAGCCGGCGCCGAAGAGCTCAGCCGGCTGAAGCCGGGCGCGTTCCACTGGCCGCTGTTTATCGCCGGGCTCGGCGCCATGGCCTTCTCGGTCTGGCGCGTCGGCCGTTCCGGCGCCCGGCCGGTTTCCTGAGGAGCGTCGCCATCGCCAGGGCCAGCCGCGGCCAGCGATGTGCGCCCTGCGGTCGAAGGGCGAATACCCACGGATGGAGCGCGAGGATTATTTACTTGCGACTTCGTCCGTCACCGACCCAGACGGCTCCCTCACCGGTCACCGTGCCGCTGGTCGAGCTCAGCGACGACCTGCCGCCGGTCCAGATGAAGCCCGAGCCGGCGACCGCGGGATTTTCGATGAGCGATCGGGCGCCGCTGTTGCCGCCCCAGATGAAGCCGCTGCCGGACGTGATGGACTGCGGCACAGGGGTGAGACTGACGCCGGCGGCGCGTCCCTTCCCGTCGCCCCAGATGGCCCCCTGCGTCCAGGACGAGCCCCACAGCTGCGCCGTGTCCTGGATGTACACGAAGCCATCGCTCCCCGCCATGGCCAGAGGCGATGCGGCGTTCTGGGCCGTGCCGGTGGCGGTGACGGCGCCATACACGTCGAGAGCCCCGGCGCCGGTCTCGAACACGAGCCGCTGGTCCTTGACCGCCGACTTCATCAGCCGTGCTTTGACCGTGGCGGGGCTCAGCGTGGCGTCTTTTTGCAGCATCAGGGCTGCGGCGCCGGAGACCATGGGCGCGGACATGGACGTGCCCGACAGGCTGTAGTACGCCCCATCCTGCGCGGCGTTCACCGGGTCATTCCTGTAGTCGCCGACCTGCAGGGTCAGCTCGTGGTGCTGCGTATCGAGCCACGAGGAGACCGCGCGTGTCGAGACGATCCAGGTGCCCGGGGCGACGAGGTCGGGCTTGACGACGAAGTCGACGAGCGCGGGGCCCTTGCTCGAGTACCACGCCAGGACATCGTCGGCCGCGGGGACGGTATTCCGGTCATCGACGGCCCCGACGGTGATGGCCGAGGGCGAATTGCCCGGGCTGGTGATCGTCCCGAATCCGGTCCCGATAGCACCGTCGTTTCCGGCGGCCACCACGACGACGATCCCCTTGCGGACCGCCGAGGCCACCGCCCGGCACAGGGGGTCGGTCTTATACGACTCGTAGACCGGGTGACCGAGCGACAGATTGAGGACGCGTATGTTGTAGGTGCCGGCGTTCTTCACGACCCAATCGATGCCCGTGATGATGTCGGAGGTGCGGCCCGTCCCGTCCGGCGACAGGGCGCGGACCGAGATGAGCTGCGCGCCGGGCGCCAACCCTCTGAAGTTGCGGAACGACAAGCTGTCGCTCGATGCCGCACCGTTGCCGTTGAGGATGCCGGCGACGTGTGTCCCATGACCGAAGTAGTCCTGAAGCCCGGTCTCGTGCCCGACGACCTCGACCTCCACGGCCTGCTTCGCTCCATACGGGCGCTTGAAGTCCTGGTGGAGCTGCACGCCGGTATCGACCAGCGCGATCCCGACGCCCTTGCCGGTCAGACCGGTGCCCCACCACCCCGAAAGGGTGGCGGCCTGGTCGCCCCGAATCGCCCGGTAGGCCACATCCAGGTGCGCCCTCACCGGTAGATCGCCGGAGATTCGCTCGACGTTCGAGTCGGCCGCCAGCTGCTCGAGCGACCCGGCCGAGATCTTCGCCGAATATCCCCGGATGCTCGAATGGGTGGCCGTGAGCGTTCCACCCAGACTCTGGAGAAGATTCAGGTCGGTGTAGTCGGGCGGGTCGTAGGTCTGCACCACCACGCCCACCTGCACGTCCGGCGGCCCGCTCGCCAGCTGCACGATGTCGTCCGAGGCCTTGCCGAGGAGAAGGCTCGTCACGGCCCCGAGCAGTGATACGATCGGAGACAGCAGGGAGTCGAGCAGGCCGGCCTGGACCTGGGGAGCGAACAGGACCGTGAAGATCAGGACGAGGCGCGACGCGGGACGGTGCCTCTAAATCCTCTGTTTCAAAGGCTTGGCGCCATCTGTCCGCAAGTCGGACACCGCCTGTCCAGCGACTGGTCAAACGGAGCTTCGCTAATCATTCACCACGTAAAGCGAGATCCGGAGACGGGGGTCGGCTTCTCTCCGGATCATGTCGATCGGAAGGGAGAGGAAGCCGCTGCCGTGGCCGTTCTTCTTTTCTTCGGCGTCGATTGCCTCGATCGTTGTGGCCTTCAGGACCCGATCCGAGGCGAGGACCTCGATCGTGACGTTGACCTTCTTGTCGTGCCCCGGCTTGGTGTACGTGGTGACTTTGAAGAGGACGGCCAGTTCGCCCTCGGCGGTCTTCTTCGCCCGGGAGCGCAGCTCGATGACCGACACGCCGCCGCAGTCCCTGTCTTTCAGGTCGCTGTCTGAGACCCAGGTGTTCCAGGCGCGCGGCAGGGCCGCCGCGAACGCGGTCGTCACTCCCTTGGGAGCGCAGAGATCCTCGTCCGATGGAGCGGAACCCTCCTGTGCCCTGGCCTGGGCGGCGAGCGCGAGTCCGGCGATGAGGGTCACCAGGATCGATCGGGGTGCGGCGTTCATGTTGGCCTGCGGGTCCCATGATACGCGCATTGATCGGGACGCAGGCAGAGGCTAGACTGCACACACCATGAGCGCCGGGAACCTCACGCACGGTTCGTCCGCCGAGCAGGGGGTCAGGGTCGTCCTGTTCGACATCGACGGCACGCTCCTGACCACCGCGGGGGCGGCGCGCGCCGCCTTCACCCGGGCCCTGTCGGAGGCCGCCGGCCGGCCGATCTCGCCCGACGGCTACTCGTTCTCCGGCCGCACCGACCCGCAGATCGCCCGCGACATCCTGTCGAGGCACGGTGTCGATGGAGCGGCTCTCGACGAGGCCATTCCGGAGTCGATCCGGCTCTACCTGCGCTATTTCGCGGACAACCGGAGCCTCGACAAGGCGCGCCTACTGCCGGGCGTGCCGGATCTCCTTGAAGCGCTCGCGTCCCGTCCGAACATCCGCACGGCGCTCCTGACCGGCAACGTCGAGCAGGGGGCCCGCCTGAAGCTCGGCCATCTCGGGATCACCGGGTACTTCGACTTCCCCCTGAGCTGCTTCGGCAACGACGACGCCGATCGCTACCGCCTGCCGTCGCTGGCGCTTGAGCGGGCGCGCGTCCGCCTGGGGCCGGATGTCGCGGGCCGGCAGCTCGTCCTCGTCGGAGACAGCGAGCACGATGTCCTGTGCGGCAGGTCGATCGGGGCCCGGGCGGTCGCCGTCTGCACGGGCTGGACGCCGGTCCATGTCCTGCGCTCGTTGCGGCCGGACGTCCTGCTCCAGGATCTCTCCGACACGGGCCGGGCGCTCCAGGCGATCCTGGGCTGACGCGGCATCTCGGGAGCCGGATGACTCGGAAGGACGTCCGACTGGATCGGAACAAGGTCGCGCTGCGTCTGCGTCACGTCTGGACCATCGCGCGCGGCTCGAGCGCCGTGAAGATCAATGTCCTGACGCGCCTGGTGTGCGACGGTATCGAGGGGCTGGGCGAGGCGGCGCCGAACGCGCGCTACGGAGAGGACGCCGACTCGGTCCTGCGGGCGCTTCAGATCCTGGCACCGCTCCTCGGAGATGATCCGTCGCGCCTCGACGAGATCCTCGATCGGATCGAGGGGAGGGTGCCCGGCCAGAACGCCGCGAAGGCATCCATCGACATCGCGCTCCATGACTGGATCGGCAGAAAGGAAGGGTGGCCGTTGTGGCGCGCGTTCGGAGCCGATCGGGCGCGGGTGCCGCTGACCTCGATGTCGATCGGCCTCGACGAGATCGCGGTGATGCAAGAGAAGGTCCGCGAGGCGGCCGGGTTCCGGGTCCTGAAGGTGAAGGTGG
>QHXX01000054.1 GCA_003223135.1 Acidobacteriota bacterium
TGGAAGGCGGCCGTCGAGGAAGAGATTCATGGTCTCGAACAACGACGCCTCGAGGGCACCGTCGCCCTCACGCAGGCCGGCCCGCGCCTGGAGCAGGCGCGCGTACACGACGTCAGGCGCCATGTCGAGCACCTTGCCGATGGTCTCGTACTCGAGCCCCCCTGCGGCCCGAAGCACCAGGACGGCGCGCGACACCGGGTCGAGCCGCGACAGCGCCCGCCACAGGGCGGCATGCTCCCTCGGCGCGCGGGTCGTCCCCCCGCCGGCCGCACCGCCGGCGATCCGCAATCCGGCGCCGCGTCCCGGCTGCTCCATTCGTTCCCTCCAGAGGGAAATCAGGCCGCGGTGAAGGTAGACACCCGCCTCCCGGTCGCCCGATGGGAAGTCGGGCGCCAGAAGGCCGCGGATCAGGCACTCCTGGGACAGCTCGGCGGCCTCCGCCGAGTCGCCGGTCAGGTGATAGGCCAGGACGAACAGCCTGCGACCGTAGCGCTGGATGATGTCGTCGCGGTCGGTGGGATCCGGCCCCAGATCCATCAGGTCTTCTTCGGACCTTTCCCGGACGTCTTGCCGATAGCGCGGTGAATCGTGTAGAGCCTGCGGTGCGCCGATTGCGGCTGCGGCGCGGGCGGCTCGGCGGCCGGCGGCTCCGCCGATCCGGGTATCCCCTTCAGAACCTCTTCGAACAACTTGCTCCGGGCTTTCTTGCGGCTGGCGGGGAGCTGGCCGTGCCGGAACTGGTGCTCCCACAAACAGGTGTTGCAGCGGACCTTTTTGACCTCGTCGCCGACCATGCCGACGACGCCGTGGTTCATGATGAGCCGGCAGCGGGAGCAATAATCGTCAACCACATCTCCCAGCCGGACGCGACGAGGCTCCATCAGAAGTTACCCCCGGAGCGGTGGATCGCGGGAAGCGTCATGCTACCACAGACCTCCAGCCGGACGTCCTCGGCCCCAGGCGGCACGCCTCGCGGTTGACTTTGCGGGGAGCGTGTGGCAGATAGAGCGCCCATGTCCCGGCGGTATCCCGGCATCGCGCGCGCCTGCTTCCACCTCGACTGGATCTTTTTGCTCTTCTGGACGCTGTACCTCCTCGGGCCCGACGTCATCGGTGTGCTCAGGATGGAGAGGGGCGGCAGGGCGTACGCCCTTCTGGCGGGGGGACTGTTCCTCCTCCACTTCGTCCTGATCAGCACCGGTATCATCGCGCTGTTCGTGGTGATCATCGAGATCCACGCCCGCCGTCCCGTGCGCGGCTTCGGCAGCGTGATCGCGGCGCTCGCCCTGCCGACGCTCTCCTTCCTGTACTTCGCGACCCGCTACCTCCTGCAGGTCGAGCGCTTCGTGCGCGAGCGGTGAACCGGCCGTCAAGGACCCTCCAGATACTTCCGAACCTCGCGCTCGATCGTCTCGGGCGCGACGAAGCCGACGAACGTGCGGCGCAGTCGTCCGGTGCGGTCGACCAGGTAGCTGGTCGGCACGGCGTCGGGTGCGCCCAGCAGCCTGACGATCTCGGGGTTCATCATCCCGACGGGGTAGTTGAGCGGGATCGTCTTCGTGAAGGCCACGACGTCGGCCGGGCTGCTGTCGACCGAAATGCCGATGACCACCAGCCCCTCGCCGCGGTAGCGGCCGTAGAGACGGTTCAGGTGCGGGATGATCATCCGGCAGGGACCGCACCAGGAGGCCCAGACATCGAAGATGCGCACCTTTCCCTCGAAGTCGCTGAGCCTGATCGTCCGGCCCTGCGGGTCCTGCAGGGAGAGCTTCGCGTACGGATCGTCCCGCCCGTCCCGTACGCCGGCCAGGGCGGGCGTTGTCTCTCTCTCGCTTCCTCCGGTGCAGGACGTGAGGACCGGCGGAAGAATGAGGCCGAGGACGCATGCGGCCAGGAGGTGCGACGGGAACGGGGGCCGGCGGCTCAACGGGCGGACAGAGGCGCCGCGGAGCCGCGGGGCTCGCCGCGCATGATCGAGATGGCGGGCGGCTTCCAGCGCGGATGTTCGTGCAGCCGGAACGCCAGGAAGAACTCCCCCTTCAAGCCCGGATGGGTCCGGAACAGCCGCTTCAGCTCGCTCCCCTCGAGCACCTGGAAGGCGTAGGCCGTCCCCGGGACCCGGAAGGTGATCCGGCCATCCGGGCCGATGTTGAAACGGCCGGTGGCCTCGACGTCGCACTCGCCGCCGACCTTGAAGCCGGCCCTCTGCACCCGGTCCTTGACGTCGCGGATGTCGAGCGATTTCCCCTCCGTCGCCTGCACGCGCACGAGGCCGGTGGACAGCTCGGCCGAGGCCGCGTCCACGCCATCCAGGAGCTTGATCGACTGCTCCACGCCGCGCGTGCACAAAGCACAGGTCATGCCGGCGACCGGCAGGACGAGAGCGGTGACGGCTCCCGGCCGGGCGGCGCCCGGCGCCCCCGTGGCCTGGGCGAACACAGGGCGCGCGCCGGGCAGGCCGCCGAACGCGGCGAGCAGGGTGAGCGTCGCCACGGATCGCCGCGCGATCTGCGGTATTCTCATGCGGGACAGCCCATGGACCGCGCGTTGCGCCACGAGCAGACAATAAATCGCGGAGCCGGCGAAGGCAAGGCCGGGAAGCCCCCGCTGCCTCCTCCGTGGGCCGTGCCGCGGTCCCTGGCCATCGTTCTCCTGGCGGCGGCCGCCTTCCGGGCGATCTACTTCTATCTGTACGCCCAGACCAGCATCTTCTTCGACGGCCTGATCCTCGACTCGAACGTGTACGACGCGTGGGCGCGCTCCATCTCAGGAGGCGCGTGGCTCGGGCGCCAGGTGTTCTACTTCCCCCCGCTTTACCCTTACCTCCTGGGGCTGCTGTTCAAGGCGTTCGGCCACTCGCTGGCCGCAGTCTACCTTTTCCAGGCGCTGCTCGGCCTCGTCAACCTCCTGCTCGTCTACCGCGTCGGGATCGCGACGTTCAACGAGCGCGTCGGCCTGCTGGCCGCCGCTGCCGCAGCGCTGTACGGGCCGTTCGCCTTCTTCGAGATGAAGGTGCTCGGGACGACGCTCGGCCTGACCCTCAATCTTCTGGCGCTGGCGCTCCTGGTCGGGGCCGAGAGGTCGGCCGTTGCCGGAAGGCCGGGTGTCAGCCGCTGGTTCGCGGCCGGTCTGGCGATCGGGACGGCGGCCGAGTGCCTTCCGGGCACGATCCTGCTCGCCCCTCTTTACGCCGCTCACCTGGGGCTCCGTCGCGGCCGGGCGGCAATGGTTCTTCTCGCCGGGACGTTTCTCGCCACGCTACCCGTGCTGGCGCACAATCTGTACGTCGCCTCCGACCCCCTGCCGCTCTCCGGCCAGGGCGGTCTGACTTTCTACCAGGGAAACCATCCGAACGCCATGGGCCTCTACACCGTGCCGCCGGGTTTCAGCGGCTCGCCGGAGAACCAGGCCGCCGAGGAACAGTCGGTGGCGGAGCGCGCCACGGGCCGGGCGATGCGCCGCTCGGAAACGAGCGCCTACTTCCTGCGCCAGGGACTCGATTTCATCGCGTCGTCGCCCGGCGCCTGGCTGGCCCTCGAAGGGCGCAAGTTTCTTCGGCTTCTGGGGGACTACGAGGCTTCCACGGAGTACAGCCTCTACTACGAGCGCCAGCAGATCCCGTGGCTGCGCCTTCTGTTCCTGCCGTTCGCCGCGATCGCGGGCGCAGGAGTCGTCGGGATGATCCTGGACGGCCGCCCGCGCCCGGGCGCCTCGGCGCTCTTCTTCTACACCGTGTACGCGACCGCCATCCCCCTCGTCTTCTATGTCTCGAGCCGCTATCGCCTGCCGCTGGCGCCGGCGCTCCTCATCTACGGCGCCTCCTTCGTCGACCGCCTTCGTACGGAGGCGCGCGAGGCGGGGACCCGGTACCCGCGCCTGGCGCAGGCCGCGGCCGCAGCTCTGGGGCTGGCGCTCCTCTCCTTCTTCCCTCTCGGCCGCCCCAGCATCCCGGCCGAGGCGAACGTGTACTACAACATCGGCAACCTGCTGGCGGCCCGGGGCCGGCACCCGGAGGCGATCGCCTCCTTCGACCGCTCCCTGGCCCAGTGGCCGGGCAGCGCCTACGCCTGGATCAATCGCGGCAACAGCCTCGACAAGCTCGGTCGCGAGGACGAGGCGCTCGCCTCCTACATGCGCGCCGAGGAAGCGAGTCCCGGCTTCTGGCAGGCGTACAAGGCGCAGGGAGTCGTCCTGCACCGAAACAAGCGCTACGAAGAGGAGGAGGTGGTCTACCGCCGCGGGCTGAAAACGGACGGCGAAGAAGCCTATTACCTTCTCGGCGTGGCCCTGAAGAATCTCAATCGACAGGATGAGGCGGTGCGCGCGCTCGAGGAGGCGACGCGCCTGAACCCCCATTACGCCCGGGCGCACACTCGTCTGGGAGAGCTGTTCTCGGGGCGCGGCGAGACCGACCGAGCGCGCGAGCAGTTCCGCCAGGCGATCGCGGCCGATCCGGGCGACACCGCCGCAATCAAGGGTCTCGGCCGCCTCGGCGGCGCGGCCGAGATTTCTCCGGCCGGCCGCCCCTGAACACCGAATCGCCCGCGCCGGGGCCGCTTCCGCCGCTGTGGTACGATTTCCACCATCATGGAAGCGACGAAGCCGGAGACCGGCGCCGAGGCGCGTCCGGAGCGGCCCGCGGCGGCGGAGCGCTCCGCGGTCTACCGCTCCTTCTGGCGGAAGCTCGATCAGGCGCTGAACTCCGTCGAGGAAGCGCAGCCGTTGATCTCGTCGCTCGACGAGATGCTGAA
The DNA here is from genome assembly GCA_003223135.1 of Acidobacteriota bacterium. Lineage (GTDB taxonomy): Bacteria > Acidobacteriota > Polarisedimenticolia > Gp22-AA2 > Gp22-AA2 > Gp22-AA3. The sequence continues at coordinate 4,752 of QHXX01000054.1, forward strand.
GATCCTGCTGAAGGACTTCCGCCAGGAGCTCGGCTTCGTCGCCGGCCGCCTGTACGAGAAGGCGGACGACCGCTACGTCCTGCGGCGCTGGTACGGCGACCATCCTCCCGACAAGCTGGGCTACACCGTGCCGATCACTTACTCGGCCGTCCAGCAGCTCGCGGAGCGCGGAATCATCATCATGAGGGAGAGCGATCCCGGCTTCGATCACACCATCGAGGACCCGCTCGGCGTCACCGTGTTCGCGGCCATGACGATCGGGCAGGACAACCAGCACATCCTGTCGTTCAGCATCGAGGGAGAGTTCGACAGGGAGAAGACTCTCTATCTCTTATCGGCCATCCAGCACGTCATCGGACAGAAGATCCGCCAGCAGCAGCTGCACAACATCCTCGAGGAGGCGCGGCAGATCCAGCTGTCCCTTCTGCCCAAGGCCCCGCCCGTCTTCGCGACCTTCGACATCCACGGCCGCACGGTGCCGGCCGGGTCGGTCGGAGGCGATCTGTACGACTTCATCCCCATCTCCGACCGCGTCCTCGGCATCGCCGTCGCCGACTCGTCGGGGCACGGCCTGCCTGCCGCGCTCCAGGTGCGCGACGTGATCACCGGCCTGCGCATGGGGATGGCCGAGCACATGAAGATCGTCAGCACCATCGAGAAGCTCAACAAGGTCATCAACCGTTCGACGCTCATCACCCGCTTCGTCTCGCTGTTCTACGGCGAGATCGAGAGGAACGGCAACTTCATCTACTGCAACGCCGGCCACCCGCCCGCGCTTTTGTACCAGGACGGCCGGTTCTCCGAGCTCGACCAGGGCGGCCTGGTCCTCGGCCCCGACCCGCAGGCGCGCTACGAGCGCGGCTACGTCCGCGTCCGGCCGGCGGACGTCATCGTCATCTACAGCGACGGCATCACCGAGGCCAGCGGTCCCGACGATGAGGACTTCGGCGTTCCGCGCCTGCAGCGCGTCATCGCGGACAACTCTGCGCTTCCCGCCAGGGCCCTGGCCGATCTCATCTTCCAGAAGGTCGAGGCGTTCTCACGCCGTTCGCGGCCGCGCGACGACCAGACAGTCGTGGTCGTGCGCGCGCTCGCCCGCTAGGGGGCGTCGCGGTCCGCCCGCGGCGAGGCCGTGCGATGCTTTGGGACCGATGAACGCGGCGACGGGTGCACGGGGCGCGACGTCGGCCTACGCGTCGCGCTCCTTCTGGCTTGAGACCTGCGGCGACGATCTGTCGCCGCGGCCGGCGCTCGACGGCTCGATCGACGTGGACGTGGCGATCCTCGGGGCCGGGTACACCGGCCTGTGGACCGCCTATTATCTGCTGAAACGGGAACCGTCCCTGCGGGTCGCGATCCTCGAACGCAGGATCGCCGGCTTCGGCGCTTCCGGCCGCAACGGCGGATGGGTCTCGAGCAAGCTGAACATCAGCCTCGACGCGGTTGCCCGGATGTACGGCCGGGAGAAGGCGCAGGCGCTGCAGCGGGCGCTTTACGACACCGTGAACGAGATCGGCCGCGTCTGCTCCGAGGAGCACATCGACGCCGGGTTCTCCAGAGTCGGGGCCCTGTTCGTGGCCCGCTTCCCGTACCAGCTACCGATGATGCGCGAGTACGCTTCCATGTTCGACCGCTTCGGATTCGGCGACCGGCAGGAGATCCTCGAGGCTTCGGAGGCGAACCGCAGGGTGAGGGTCCGGGGGGCGCTGGCCGCCTGGTACTGCCCGCAGTACGGCCGCGTCCACCCGGCGCGCCTGGCGCGCGGGCTGGCGCGCGCCGTCGAGCGGCTGGGCGGCCGGATCCACGAGGAGACCGAGGTGACCGATGTCGTCCCAGGCCGCCGGCCGGTCCTGCGCACGCCGCGCGGCGACGCGCGGGCGCGCGCCATCGTCCTGGCCGGCGAGGCGTATCTGGCGCGGCTGCGCGGACTGCGCCGCAGCGTCCTGCCGGTCTACTCTCTCATCGTCCTCACCGAGCCGCTGGGCGAGGGGGCGTGGGCGGAGATCGGCTGGCGGGGCCGCGAATGCCTTGCCTCGTTCCGGGTCTCGATCGACTACCTGACGCGCACCGAGGACGGCCGCATCCTGTTCGGGGGGCGCGGCGCGCCTTATCGCTTTGCGTCTGCGATTGCGGACGCCTACGATCGCGACCAAAAAACGCATGAAATGCTGCGGCGCCTGACGCGCGACTGGTTCCCCTGCCTGAAGAACGCCCGCTTCACGCACGCCTGGGGCGGGCCGCTCGGGATGCCGCGCGACTGGATGCCGAGCGTGTCCTACGACCGCGGCTCGGGCATCGCCTCGGCGCGCGGCTACACCGGCCACGGTGTGGGGGCCTCGAACCTGGCCGGCCGGGCCCTCGCCGACCTGCTCGCGGGCCAGACGACGCCCCTGACCGGGCTGCCGATCGTCGGGCATCGGTCCCCCGCCTGGGAGCCCGAGCCACTGCGCTGGCTCGGCGTGCGCTACGTGCAGCGCTCGTTCGCCCGCATGGACGAGGAGGGCGAGAAGACCGGCCGCGCCCCCACTGGTCATACGCTCGCCGAGCGACTCAGCCGGCACTGACCGGTCCATTCCAACCAACGTCCGTTGCTCCCGGACCAGGGGGCTCCTATATTGCCTCCGGACACCCATGGTCACGGCACCCTGGAAAACTGCATGCGTGGGGATTCTCGTCGCCGGTTGCTGCCTGGGCACCATGGCCTGGGTCAAGGTCCGGGAGACGAGCCGTCGCCGCGATGAGCTCCGTCGGGAGACCCGGGTCATCGCCCGCCTGTTCGCCACGCGGCTCCAGGGAGGGCTGCAATCCTACGTCACCGCCCTGGAGCAGATGGCCAACTTCTACACCAGCAGTCGCAAGGTGTCCGAGAAGGAGTTCCGCAGCTTCGCGTCCGCGACTCTCAGAAAGAATCCCGCCTGCGTCACGGTGGCGTTCGTCGGTCCAGCGTTCCTGGTGCGCGACGTCTATCCCCCGGATGCGAACCGCTGGCTCATCGGCCTCGACATGCGGGCCCATCCCCTGGGTTACGAGACGATCGAGACGGCGCGGCGCGTTCGCGGGCCGGTCCTGTCCCCACCCCTCCAGCTGATCCGCGGACCGAGCGGCTTCGAGCTGGCGGTGCCGGCGTTCGCGCACGGCCGGCATCAAGGCACCTTCCTCGCAATCTGTCGGAGCGAGGATTACTTCACGTCCCTGCTTCTTCCGGAGATGACCGAGCGATTCGAGGAACGGGTCCTGGACTCCGGTCTCGGAATCTTCCTGAGCCCCGGTTTCGATCCAGTCGACAGCTCGCTACCGATCGAGAGCGAGACATTCGACCTCGGGAACGTGACCTGGGAGATCCAGGTACAACCACAGAAACTGGCCCTGAGCGGACTCCTGTCCTCCGGACGGATCTCCTTCTGGATCATCGGGGGCCTCCTGGCCTTCGTCTGCGGAACCCTTGCCTCCGGCGGGGTGTTGTGGGCCGCGGGAATGAGCGCCCGCCTGGAGTCCAATCGTGCCGCTCTCGATGAGGCGCGAAGCGATCTCGACGGCACCAGGGAGAAGCTCGCCCAGGCGGAGAAAATGACTGCCCTCGGCGAACTGGTCGCTGGAGTCGCGCACGAGATCAATAACCCCCTCACCGGCATCGTCGGTTACTCGCAGCTCCTCATGAAGAAGGATCTGCCCCAGGGCATCCGCCGTCATCTTGGAATTGTCGCGGAGGAAGCCGGACGCCTCACGAAAATCGTCCGCAATCTTCTGACTTTCGCCCGCAAGCGGACCCCGGAAAAGATGCTCGACGACCTGAACCTCGTGATCGAAAAGACGCTGGAGCTCAAGGCCTACCAGCTGCGCGTCAATCAGATTAAGGTGGCCACCGACCTGGCGCCCCGTCTGCCGCTGACGCAGATCGACTTTCAGCAGATCCAACAAGTGCTGATCAATCTTCTCAGCAACGCCCAGCATGCCCTCGCGGAAACCGGACGCGGCGGCACGATCCGGCTGGCGACACGGGCACTGGACGACAGGATCGAGATGAGGGTGAGCGACGACGGCCCCGGCATTCCCGCCGAACTGCGCGAGCGCATCTTCGAACCCTTCTTCACGACACGGAAAGGCAGAGGCGGGACGGGCCTGGGTCTGTCCATGTGCTACGGCATCGTTCAGGGTCACGGCGGGACGATCCGCGTCGAGAGCGAGCCAGGGGAAGGGACGACGTTCGTCGTCAGCCTTCCCGTCGTCCAGTCCTCCGGCGCCGAACCGGAGGAGGCCCATCCTGCCCCACCCGATTCCGTCCGACCGCTCCGGATCCTGGTGGTCGACGACGAGCCGAGCGTGCGCGCCTATCTGTCCGATCTGCTCACGGAACGGAGCCATATGGTCGATACCGCCTCCGACGTCCCCGATGCCCTGGAGAAGATCGCGGCGGGCCGGTACGACCTGTTCATCACGGACATGAAGATGCCTCAGGGGAGCGGCCGGGACGTGTATCGCGCGGTCGTCGAGAAGAACCCGCGGCTCGCCCGCCGCGTTATCTTCATCTCCGGACAACCCGCCGGCGACTCGACGCAGCGTTTCTTCAATGAGGTCAGCGGAGAGTTTCTCTCCAAGCCCTTCTCGATCGAGGACGTGGTCCGGGCCGTCGCCGCCGCGATCCGGAGCGGGACGACCGCTTCATGAGCGCCCCGGTCACCTGCCTGGGAGCCGGAGCCTCTGCGCTGGCTCGGCGTGCGCTACGTGCAGCGCTCGTTTGCCCGCATGGACGAGGAGGACGAGAGGACCGGCGGCGCGCCGACCGGCAACTCGCTGGCGGAACGGCTGAGCAGGCACTGAGGATGACCGTGAAGGACACATCGGTGTCCGCTCCAGGCTCCAATACGCGGAAAATCGAAACAGTCGATTACGTTCCTGGCTGTCCAGCCTCCGTCCAGGTTCTGACCATCATCCCCTAATAATCTCTCCGCCGACTGTTTAGCGACGCGGGACATTCGTGGACCGGCTGGCGTGGAGTTTGCTTCCTTCAATTCGCCCTCCGCGAGGTTGACGCCGGGGACTCGAGATCCAATGTCCCAAATGGTGCAGTGCGGGTCCGAACTCCGCCCGCGGCACCCAACCGACGTTCGTCGGCGGCGCCTGGCCGGGGGCGGCCGAATCCGAAGTGAGGGATCGTGCTTCGACAACAAGCGTTGCCACCTTGGCCTATGCAGAACACGGCTGCGAACGCTGACCCGTCAGTCATTCGCTCCCGGCGTTCAAGCTTCCAAAGGCCGGCAGTTGCCGGCAGGTTCCTGTCGAACTCCGGGGAGAGGCTCTGGATCCGAGGTGTGACCTACGGGACCTTCCGTCCACGACCCGACGGGGATGACTATCCAGACCCCGCGACTGCCGAGTCCGATCTCCGCCAGATGGCCGCCAACGGACTGAATGCCGTTCGCACCTACACAGTGCCGCCGCGCTGGCTGTTGGACCTCGCCTACGAATATCGACTCCGCGTGATGGTGGGGATCGCCTGGGAGCAACATGTTGCCTTCCTGGGGGACAAAGCTTGCGAAGGGCGAATTGAGGAGCGTGTGCGGGCCGGTGTGCGGGCGTGTGCGGGGCATCCGGCGATTCTATGCTATGCCGTCGGTAACGAAATCCCGGCTTCGATTGTGCGATGGCACGGGCCCCCGGCGGTCGAGCGGTACCTCGAACGACTCTACAGGGCCGCGAAGGAGGAGGACCCGGACGGTCTGGTGACCTATGTCAACTATCCCACCACGGAATACCTTGATCTGTCTTTTCTCGACCTGATGTGTTTCAACGTCTATCTCGAATCCCAGAGTCGGCTTAAGGCTTACTTAGGCCGGCTTCACAATATTGCCGGGGACCGGCCCCTGATTTTGGCAGAAATCGGTCTCGATAGCGGCCGCCATGGGGAGGTGGGTCAGGCGCGCGTGCTCGACTCGCAGATCCGCGCCGTGTTCGCTTCGGGATGCGCCGGCGCCTTCGTTTTTGGTTGGACCGACGAGTGGTATCGGGGCGGACATGAAATCGAAGACTGGGATTTTGGCCTCACCCGGCGGGACCGTCATCCCAAAGCTGCCTTGGGCAGCGTTCGCCGGGCATTTTCAGAGGTGCCGTTTGCACCGAGGCCTTCCCGCCCAAGAGTGTCGGTTGTCGTGTGTACTTATAACGGAGCGCGTACCCTCCGTGACTGTCTCGAGGGTCTGAGCAAGCTGGAGTATCCTAACTATGAAATCATCGTGGTCGATGATGGCTCAACCGATTCGACCTCGATCATCGCGGCCGAATACGATTGTCGCATCATCCGAACTGACAATCACGGGCTTGCCAGGGCTCGCAATCTCGGCCTGAAAGAGGCGACAGGCGAAATCATCGCCTACATTGATGATGATGCGTGGCCGGATCCCGATTGGCTGAACTTCATCGTCGACAGATTCGAGAGCATGGAACACGCCGGGGTCGGGGGGCCCAATCTGGCTCCGCCCGGTGATGGTTTCATCGCGGACTGCGTTGCGAACGCTCCGGGCGGGCCCGCCCACGTCCTGCTGTCGGACCAGGTGGCGGAGCACATCCCCGGTTGCAACATGGTCTTTCGGAAAAGCTGCCTGGACGCGATCGGGGGCTTTGACGCCCAGTTTCGTGCAGCGGGCGACGACGTCGATGTCTGCTGGCGACTGCAGGAGAGAGGCTGGACCTTGGGCTTTCATCCCGCCGCCGTGGTATGGCACCATCGCCGCGGATCGATTCGTGCCTACTGGCGTCAGCAGCAGGGGTACGGGAACGCAGAGGCGCTGCTCGAACGGAAATGGCCGGATAAATTCCACCCCTCAGGTAACCTCACCTGGCGCGGAAGAATTTACTGCAAGGCCATCGAGCGGGCTCTGGTCGTTCGGCCGCGCATTTATCACGGAACCTGGGGGAGCGCTCCGTTTCAGTCGCTGTATTCGCCCGCGTCCGGTCCGTGGCTTTCCCTTCTCCTGATGCCCGAATGGTACCTGGTCATCCTGTGGTTGGCGCTCCTTTCGGGGCTTGGCCTGCTCTGGCGTCCACTGCTGCTCGCCGTGCCGGTCCTTATGTCCGCGGTCAGCGTGTCGCTGATCCAGGCGGCTCGAGGAGCCTCGCGCGCCCCATTCGCGACAAGACCTCGCTCCCGACTGCGACGCCTCGGCAGGCATGGACTGATCGTCGCTTTGTGTCTGCTCCAACCCCTGGCCAGACTGTCCGGCCGCCTGCGTTCTGGACTCACCCCCTGGCGGTTCCATGTGCAACTCCCTCCCTCTCTGCCGCGCCCGCGGCGCTACCGGTTCTGGAGCGAGCGCTGGCGCGAGCCCGAGACGATCCTGCAAGAGCTGGAGGGAGTTCTGCGAGACCACGGTGTGGTCGTCAGCAGGGGTGGGGATTCGGATCCGTGGGATCTCCAGATCAGAACGGGGCTTTTCGGAGGGGGTCGGCTTCTCATGGGCATCGAGGAACATGGCGCCGGGAAACAGCTCCTCCGATTTCGCATATGGCCGTGGTGCTCAGCCGGCGGGCTTGCCATCGCGATGACGCTCGCTTCGCTGGCAACGGCGGCGGCCTCGGACGGCGCCTGGCCGGTCGCTGCCCTCCTTGGCATCATGGCCCTGTGGCCGCTTGCCAGGACGATTCTGGAATGCGGTGTGGCGGTGTCCGCTTCCGATCGCTGCTTCAAGCAACTCTGGCCGGACGGGGCATTCTCATGATGGCCACCGGCAATTACACCGATCTCACGCTCTACCGACGGCTGTGGCGTCAGTCGCGCCCCTACCGGCTTCATATCGGAGGCCTCTTCCTGCTCGGCTTGCTGTCGACTCCCCTGGCCCTCCTCGCCCCGCTGCCGCTGAAAATCGCCGTCGACAGTGTCATCGGCTCCCACCCGGTCCCCCGCTTCCTCGATTCGCTGCTGCCGGCGGCGGCCTCCCAATCCAAGACAGCGATGCTCGCCCTCGCCGTCGGCCTCCTGGTGGCCATCGTCCTGCTGAGCCAGCTCCAGGCGCTTGGGATTTCATTGCTGCGCACCTACACGGGCGAAAAGCTGGTCCTCAATTTCCGGGCACACCTTTTCCGTCACGTCCAGTTCCTCTCGCTCTCCTACCATGATTCCAGGGGGTCCACCGACTCCACCTATCGCATCCAGTATGACGCCCCGTCCATCCAGTGGATCACGATCGACGGCCTCATCCCGTTCACCACTGCGGGCTTCGCGCTCGCCGGCATGATCTGGGTGACGGCACGCATCGACTTGCAGCTGGCTCTGGTCGCGCTGGTGATTTCACCCATTCTCCTGCTGGTCTCGAGAGCCTATGGCCCTCGCCTGCGCAGCAAGTGGCACGAGGTGTACAAACTTCAGAGCTCGGCCATGTCGGTGGTGCAGGAGGTGGTCGCGGCCGTTCGTGTCGTGAAGGCCTTTGGACAGGAGGATCGAGAACAAAAGCGCTTCATGCATCATGCCCACGAAGGCCTTTGGGCACGTCTCCGCGTCGCAATCGACGAAGGAGGCTTCGGCCTCCTGGTGGGGTTGATCACCGCGGTGGGGACAGCGACCGTCCTCTTGATCGGCACCCGCCACGTCCAGTCGGGCGTCCTGACGCTTGGTGAGTTGCTCCTGGTCATGACCTACCTTTCGCAACTCTTTGGACCTCTGCAGACCCTCAGTTCGATGGCGGCGCACCTGCAGAGCTCGCTGGCCAGCGCCGAGCGGGCCTTTTCCCTGCTCGATGAGGCGCCCGATGTCGCCGAGCGGCAGAACGCCAGTCCAATCTCCCGCGCCGCGGGGGCCGTGTCCTTCCAGAATGTCTCGTTCACCTACGATCAACATCACCCGGTCCTGCACGACATTTCGTTCGAAATCGGCCCGGGAACTCGCGTGGGCATCATGGGCGCGACGGGCGCGGGAAAGACGACGCTCGTGGGTCTGTTGACCCGTTTCTATGACCCGACCGAAGGCCGGATCCTCCTCGACGCCGCCGATCTGCGCGACTACAGGCTGGCCGACCTGCGTCAGCAATTCGCCATCGTCCTCCAGGAGCCCGTGCTGTTTTCGACGAGCATCGCCGAGAACATCGCCTATGCCCGCCCCTCTGCCGGTCACCAGGACATCGTGGCGGCGGCGAAGGCGGCGAACGCCCACGAGTTTATCGTTGGCCTGCCTCAAGGCTACGAGACCCGGGTCGGTGAGCGTGGCATGCGCCTGTCCGGCGGCGAGCGCCAGCGCATCTCGCTGGCCCGTGCCTTCCTGAAGGACGCCCCTATCCTCATCCTTGACGAGCCCACCAGCTCCGTGGACGTGAGGACCGAAGCCGCGATCCTGGAAGCGATGGAGCGCCTCATGAATGGCCGCACCACGTTCGTCATTGCCCACCGCCTGACCACGCTGAAGAACTGCGACACGTTATTGGCGATCGAAGACGGTCGCCTTGTGGATAGGAAGGCGGCCGTGTCGGAAGCCGCCAGCGCCGGCACCGTGAGCTGAGACGACGCTTCATGAGCCTCACCGTCTTGTTCCTGGCCAACACGCTCTCGTATCCGCAGGGCGGGGGTCATCTGTGGGCGTATCTCAACTGGGCCCTGGGGCTGCGGGCGCTCGGCTGCGAGGTGATCTGGCTGGAGGGGATCCTCCCCGAGACTCCGGCGCACGAGGTCCAGGCGTACGTCGCCGCCCTGAAGAGTCGCCTGGAGCGATTCGAGCTCGCGGAACGCATGATGCTTTGTTCCCGGACCGCCGAGCCGCTGCCTCGAGGCGCCGCGGAGGGCTGCCTGAGACTCGAGGAGGCGGGCGAGGTGGACCTCTTCCTGAACCTGGCGTACGCCATACCCCCCGAGGTGGCGGGGCACTTCCGGCGATCGGCTCTGGTGGACATCGATCCGGGCCTTACGCAGATCTGGATGAACGCGGGCCTGTTGAGCGTGGCGCGGCACGACGTGTATTTCACGATCGGCGAGACCGTGGGCCGTCCGGAAGCACCCTTCCCTGACTGCGGGTTGCCGTGGTTCTATACGCCGCCGCCAGTCTTTCTGCCTGCGTGGCCAGCGACTCGGGCCGATTCCACGGCGCCCTACACCACCGTGACCCATTGGTGGGGCTCGTTGATGGAATATCGCGGAGAAAGTTATTACAACGGAAAGCGCGACGGCTTCCTGCCATTTCTGGACCTGCCACACCGCACGACGGTGCCCCTCGAGCTGGTGGTCTGCCTGGCGGCGAATGAGGACGACGAGCGCACCATGCTGGGGGCGCGCGGATGGCGTCTACGCGACCCCCGCGCGGTCGTATCGACTCCATGGGACTACCGGCGCTATATCCAGGAATCCCGCGGCGAGTTCAGCTGTGCCAAACCATCGTGCAGCCGTCTTCAAAACGCCTGGATCAGTGACCGGACGCTCTGCTACCTGGCGAGTGGTAAACCCGCCGTCGTCCAGCATACGGGCCCCAGCCGGTTCCTGCCGGACGCAGAGGGCCTCTTCCGCTTTCGCGATCCAGAGGAGGCCGTCCGATATCTTTCGATTGTGGAGCAGGACTATGAACGACACAGCCGGGCAGCCGTCGCGCTTGCCGGGGAGTATTTCAATTCCGAAAAGGTCCTGTCACGACTGCTCGACCAGGCGTTGCGGTGAACACCGGAAGGAGCCATGAAGCGCATCGTCGTGCTTGGCCTCATGGGCCAGTATCCCCTGGGCGGCATGGCCTGGCAGGTTCTTCACCATCTTCTGGGATTGCGCCGGCTGGGCTACGAGTGCTATTACGTGGAGAACTCCGGGGCACCGCCGTGATCGAACGGTCTGCTTTTTGGCGGCCGGGCGTCCCTGCATCGAGGCGGCGGGTCATCGCCCGCCTTGAACCAGGCCGAGCCGGCACGCCTGCCGCTGACAACCTGAGGCTGGGCGGTGCGCTGCGATTCTGGCTCAGAACGCCTGGCCGATCGAGAAGAAGAACTCGCCGGGCGGCTCGCCGGCCTTGCGGTCGAGGATGGCGCCGTACTCCAGCCGGAAGGGACCGATCGGCGTCGCCAGACGCAGCCCGGCGCCGGCGACGTGCCGCAGGTCGGCGAGGCTGTAGTCGTGGAGCGTCCTGTAGATGTTGCCGGTGTCGTAGAACAGCACGCCCCCGATGATGTTGTAGATCGGGAAACGCAGCTCCTCGTTGAGGATGAACAGCCCCTCGCCGCCCAGGGGGTCGCCGTTGCAGCGATCGCCGAGGCGGTCCCGTTCGAAGCCGCGCACCGTGGTGTCGCCGCCGGCGAAGAAGCGCTCGGAGGGCGGCACGCCCGAGTCCGCCACGGGCGCCGTGCTTTCGGTGCAGGTCAGGGAGGCGCCGTCCTTCGACACGCCGAAGGGCACGGCCGCTCCGGCCCGCAAGGCCTGCGCCCAGACGGTCTTCGGGAAGATGGTCTTGAAGCGGTAGATCTGGGCGTACATCTTCACGAAATCCGCCTGCGATCCGAGAGCACTCCCGAAGAACTGGACCTCGCCGCTCAAAGAATGGCCGCGCGACGGGTCGAACGGGGCATCGCGCGTGTCGTGGACGGCGGAGGCGGCGATGCTGGAAAGCCTGAGCGTCGGCCCCTCGAAAGTCGCCGAGGTATCGGAGAGGTTGACGTCCTTGAGCGAGTACCGGTAGAGCGTCCGCGTGGCGCGCGTGAACCGCCGGCTCACCTGGATCGACGAGCCGACCGTCCGCACGTCGAACGAGGGCCGGACCTCGTTCTCGCCGAAGGCCGAGGCCAGGATGTCGTAGCTGCCGCCGAGGATTCCCTTCTCGCGATACGACAGCGTGCCGCGCTGCTGCAAGTCGCTGGCGCGCGCCTGCAGGCCGACGTAGCGCCCTCCACCGAAGATGTTGCGGTTGGAGATCTCGTACTGCCCGCGCAGCTTTTCCTCGCTGTCGTAGCCGATGCCGAACACCTGGGTGACGGGCGGCAACTCGCGCACCGAGACGCGCAGATCGCGCTCCACGATGCCCTCGGGAGGCGGGGCGTCCTGCGACGCGCCGTCCGGCGGCGACCCCGCCGCGCCCGCCGATGGCGCCGCCGACCCCGGGCCGGCGTCATCCTCGGGTGGCTCGGGCTCGATCGAGACCGAGCGGAAGATCCCGCGCCCGTAGAGGCGGGTCTGGCTGGCCTGCAGATCGCCGCGGCTCAGCGGGGCGCCGGGCTCGACGGTCAGGGCCTTGCGGATGACTTCGTCGCGCGTGATGACGTTGCCGGCGATGTGGATCTCCCCCACCTTCTGGTGGGATCCCTCCACGATGTCGAAGACCGGGTCCGGGGCGAAAGCGGGGGCGTCGGGCCCGACCTCGATGGCGCGGCAGGTGATCCGCGCGTCGGGATGGCCCGCGTCATCGTAGCGGCGGCGCAGGCGCACGACGGCGGCGTCCAGCTCGTCGACGCGATATGGGCCGCCCGCCGGGATCTTCGCCGCCCTGGCCAGAACACCCGCCGCGAAGACGCGGTTCCCTTCGAAGCGCGGCCGGCCGAAGGTCACCTTCGGCCCCTCCCTCACTCGAAAGGTCACCACCGCGCGCCGGCCCGATTCGTCGAGCGTCACCTCGGGCGTGGGCACCGACGCCACCGGGAAGCCGCGCGACAGATACAGCGCGAGGACGGCCGCGGCGTCCTCCTCCAGCACCGCCTGGCGCACCAGACCGCGTGTGAACGGACCATCCGCGGTGGTGCGGAGCACCTTGCGCACCGCCTTTTCGGGGATCTGCTGCACGCCGGCGAGGCGCACCTCATCGGCCTGCGTTCGCGGGCCCCGCCGCACCGTGAAGCGCACCTGGACCCGCTCCGCGTCGTCCTGCAGTACCTCCGACGTGACCTCGGCCTTCAGGAAGCCGCGGTCCCTGTAAAGGGTTTCGATGTGCGCGCGCGCCTGATCGACGATGTCTTCCAGGAACAGGCCCTTCTCCCAGAAGGGCGTGATCTCCTGCACGATTCCCGCCGCGCCGCGCGTCCCCGCGATCTCGATCCGCACCCGCGGCCCGGCGCGCACGTGGAAGGTCAGGTCGACCTTCCCGTCCGGGGCGCGCGATTCGTGATCGTCCACGTCGGCCACGAGGTAGCCGCGGTCGTGGTAGAACTTGAGCACCCGGTCAATCCCGTCATTGAGGACGGAGCGATCGCGCGGTCGTCCCTCCTTGACGCGCAGGCGGCGGCGTACCGCCTTCTCCTTGAAGCGCAGCTCCCCTTCCACCTTGATAGGTCCCAGGATCGGGGCCGGGGCCGCGGCCGCCACGCCCGGGAGGACCGGCGGCTTGCCGCGCAGGATGAACTTGAAGTCGCCGCCGATCGAGCCGTCCGTGTCCCGCAGGCTCGTGAAGTGAAGATCCCGGTCAAGGGCGTAGTCGAGCTGGTAGACCGACCCCTGCGTCGAGCCCAGGTCGCTCGAGTAGGCGACGAACAAGTCGGGCGTGACCTGCTTGCCGACCGTGATACGCGTCGTCGGGTCGCCCTGCGCATTGACCTGAAGAGGGTCGATGTTGAGCACGTCGAAGCCGGCCTTGCCCTTGACCCGACCGGTCAGCTCCCCGGTCAGGCCGGACAGATACGACGTGATCGTCTCCTCCGCCAGGCCGCCGGTCTCGGGACCGAGCGACCCCAGCGTGCGGCCGGTGAGCAGGAGCGCCACGATGTCCGGCTCGGGAAGCGGCGGGTTGCTCGACAGATCGTAGTGGAAGTCGTCGAGCGTCCCCTCGGTGCTCAGCGTCACCTGGAACTCCGAGACGTGGGTCTCCGCCTGCAGGTCGAAGATCGGGTTGATCACCTCCGGGTCGGCGAAGTCCATCGTGCCGCCGAGCACCCTGTACTCGACATTGCGGAAGCGGATCGTCCCGCCCTCGACGGCGGTGACGCGCCCCGCGAGAGATGGACGGTCGGTGGTCCCGCGCACGTGCACCTCTCCCTGGCCCTCGATCTTCCCGAGGTCGTTTCGCAGCCAGACGTCCTGCGAGGCGCGGACGAGGAGGTCGAGGCCAATCCCGGCGAACAGACCGCCGGCCGGCACCCGGAAGACCTCGCTCGCACGCGGCCGCCCGATCGACGACTCCAGCTTGAAATCCTTGACGTACACGCCGCGCACCAGATCGATCGTTCCCGAGAGGGCGGTCCGCCCGGCCGCGCGGCGGACGGTCAGGTCCATGTCGGACACCGACCGGAAGCCCTCGGGGAACTCCCCCTTGACGCTGGTGCCGCGGAAATGGACCTCGGCGGCGCTGATCGTGAAGGGCGATTCCGATCGCCGCAGGTCGCCGAACCGGATCTCACCGGTCCCCGTCACCGGGCCGCCGCCCGCCAGGAAATCCAGACTTTCGATTTTCAATCGAGCGCCCTCGAACTCGGCCTTCCCGAGCAGGTTGTCGACCGGAAATGGCATGTCGGGATGCCGTATCGCCCCGGCCTCGACGACCAGACGCCCCTCGTAGGCCGGGCTCGCGAGGGCGCCCCCCACGTGCAGCACGACCGTGCCTTCCCCGGTCGCTTGCAGATTCTTCAGAAACAGCCGCACAAGCTTCAGATCGAACCGCCCGCTGGCGGCGAAGTCGAGCGTGCCCGCGGCTCCCGGATCGACCTCGCCCCGCACCTCGATGCGGGTCCCTGGGCCTGACAGGACGGCCGGAGCGAGGCGCATCTTCCCCGACTCGAGAGTCAGCTCGATCGGCGCCTCCGGCGTGACCTTCACTCCCGCCACCGACGCCTCGAAATCGTGCAGCGAAGCGCGTGCCGAGAGCGACGTCAAATCGGAGAGCCTCCCCAGGATCGTCACGTCGCCGCCGACCGTGACCTGGATGTCCTCGGGCGAACCGCTCAGGATCGCGTCGCCGCGCAGTCTCATCTCGGAGAGAACGACGCGCAAGTCCAGCGGCTTTCCTTCACCCAGCCCGACGCGGCCGGTCATCTTCACGCCGCGTTCCGGCGCCTCGAGTACGAGGTCGGCCGCCTCGCCCGAGAGATCGACCCGCGCGCTCAGGTCGCCGACCACGACACCGCGCACCTTGACCGACGAGCCGCGGAAGGCGATCGATCCGCGCGGCGCCTCGAGCGCCCCTTCGATTGCGCCCTCGATCGACGCCGTCCCCTCGAGGGGGACGCCGCGCGCCACCTTCGACCAGAACGAAAGGTCCAGGTCGGTGCCCTTCACCTTGATCCGCGGCAGGCCGCTCCCTTCCTCCGGCACCCAGCCGGCGCCGCGGTAGAGCATCCGTCCCTCGACGGAGATCTGGCCTTTGCCCTGCGTCAGCCTCACCGGGTTCATCTCCACGAGGTCGGGCGTGAACACGAGATCGCCCCGCAGGGTCTCGAACTCCAGGCCTGCGACCACGACCGGGGAAACCTCGACGCGGGCGTGGCCCGTCGGAGCCTCCGGCCGTCCGGCGAGAGTGATGCTGCCGCTCAGGCGGCCCGCGACGGGCGCCTTCATTCCGACCACTGCCAGGATCGGCGTGACGGGAAAGCGCGTGGCCGTCCCCTCGATGCTGAGCGCTCCCTCCCCGCGGAAGTCGATCCGGCCGCTCAGCTTCGCCGAGCTGTCCGGATCCGGCTCCAGGGTCGCCTCCTCGATCGCGAGCGCGTCGTCCCGGTACACGACCCGGGCGCGCAGCGTCCCGACAGGTGTCCCCTGGTAGGTCAGGTCGGATCCGGTGAGTCTGCCGGAGAAGTTCAGGCCGTGCCGGCCATAGGAGAGATCGCCGTCCCACTCCCAGCGACCGCCCAGGGAATGGACGATGTGCTCCAGCGGAGTCTCGGTGTCCGCCGCCGGCGTCGGCTCGTGAGGCCGGCCGGCCGCGCCTATGGGTCCGCCTCCGGCCGGCGGCCGCGCTTCACTCGAAGCCGGGAGTGGCGAGTCCCGCCGCGCGGGCCACGACGCCAGAAGAGGTCGGGGTGGCCATGCCGCCTGCATCAGGGAGACGTGCCGCGTCGGCGGGGTGGGCGACGACTTCGGAGCCGGAGACGACTTAGGAGTCGGAGACCGCTTCGGAGCCGGAGCCCGCTTCGGAGGCGGAGATGGCTTCGGAGCCGGAGATGGCTTCGCAGCGGAAGGCGGCTTCGGAGCGGGTGCGGGCGGCGCCTTCTTCTTCGGCGGCGCGAACAGCGGCAGGATCTCCGACAGGTTCCCCGTGCCGCCGCTCATCCTCAGAGTGATCCCCTCGCCTCTGCCCGCGCTGCCGGAGAAACTGGCGCGCGTCGAGCCGGCTCGCAGCGTGCCGTTCAGGAGATGGACCGTCTCGCCCTCGGTCGACAGATCGACGGTGACCTCCACGGGAAGACCCTGGCCGAGCGCCGATCGATAGTGCCCGACCGCATCGACGACGCCCGATCCGCGCAGACTCGGAAGACCCGTGCTGTCGATCCGGTGCGTGCCGCTGTAGTGGATGGTCCCGCTCAGGGGCGGTCCCGTCCAGCCGGCATAGTCCAGGACCTGCGCCGCGTCGACGCCGTCGAGTCGCAGATTGGTCGTGCATTCGAAGCGGCCTTTGTCGAAGCGGACGTCGGAGGTGCCGGTTGCCTCGCCCCCCAGAAGGTGCGCCCGGATCCCCTTGAGATGCACGCCCTCGTCGACGGCCAGATCGCTGCGCAGGGTTCCGATCGACAGGCCCCACAGGACAAAGTTGTCGACCTCGAGACTGCCGGTCGCCGCGGGGGTGCCGCCGCGCAGGTTTCCCGAGAGCGACGCCTTGAGCTGGCCACTCGGCTCGGCCCCCTCGGGAAAGAAGCGCGCGAGCTTCCCGACATCCAGCCCGACGTCGACCGCTCCATCCAGCATCGGCGCGTCGCCGCCGTGCACCGTGACGCTCCCGGAGAGACTCGAACCCTCGCCGTGTATGGCCAATGGATCGAGGCGCACCTCCGGCCCGTTCGCGACGAAGCTCACCTCGCCACTGAGCCCCGGCCACTCCCCTCCCGGCCCATGGTAGGAACCCGAGGAGAACTCGGCGTGTCCGGTCATCGCCCCTCCCGGATCGGGGCTGGCCAGGAGCTGCAGCCCGCCGAGCGTCAGAGCGGGGCCGCCGACAAGATCGATCGTCACCTGCCCGTCATGGATCTCGAGCGAGGAACCGGCGGGGACGGCCGCCAGGGAGATGGCGGCCGGGGAGGCCGGGTCGGAGCCGAAGGACAGGCTTCGCCCCTCAGCCAGGCGGAGCGTCAGGTGCGGGCGCTTCGACTTGACCGAGAGCGGGCCCCGCCGCGCCGCGAGCAGCGTGAGGGGGGAGGCATGCACCGACACTTCGTCGGCCGCTGCGATCGCCTGTGAGCCGCGGTTCCCCTCGCGTTCCGCCTGGACTCCTTCCAGCAGCAGGCCCGGAGGCACGAATTCGATTCGCACCGCGCCGATGCGCACCGGTCCGCCGAACACCGCCGTGGCGCGCGACTCGAGCGATCGGCGCAGCCGCGCTTCGCCCCATCGCCTGGCGCGCGGCAGACCGAAGACGGCCGCCGCGATGAGGACGACCACCGTCAGGGAAAACGCCGTGAATCGACCGCGTGTCACCGGGTTCTCGATCGCCGGGGGTCTACCGGTTCGGCGCCGGGACGCTCCGGGCCCTTACGGCGTGCGCCCGCCAGACGTGCATGAAGGCGCCGAAGGCGGCCAGCCGGCGGCGGACGACGAGGGTCACGAACACTTCATAGGCGACCCATGCGAAATAGATGATCGTGACCTCTGTGTGCAGGTGCGGCCGCGCGAACTGCAGACCCCACAAGAGAAAGATCCCCCCGGCCTCGACGATGTGGAACGACATGTTGGACAAAAGCAGCATACCGAGCATCGACTGCGCGACCGTCAGGAGGATTTCCGCCCGCTGGAAGCTGTCGAACGGGATGTGCGTCGGAAATCCGACGCTGAAACTATAGACGATCGGGATCATCGCGGCGAGCATCGTCCACTGGTTGATGTTGGCCGACACCATGTTCATCAGGGCCATCGACGCCTTTTCCGGCCGCCGCGCCCAGTACATCGCGCTGAGCTTCTCGGGAAACTCCGACAAAAACGGCGCCACCCACTGGATGAACAGGTACTCCGACACGCCGAAGTACACGGCGAAGCGCAGCATGCTGTGCAGGAAGGGCTCGGCGGCAAGATAGAGGAGCAGCCCGCCGCCGGCGAAGAGCAGGGTGATGGCCAGGATCTGCCCGCGCCGCGGCAGACGCATGATCCGTCGCGGGATCGCCTCGAGATCCTCCATCTCTTCGGTCTCCCGCGGGGGCACCTTCTTCAGCACCCACAGGTACAGGATGTAGATCGCCATCAGCACCGCGCCGTCGACCAGGGTCAGCGTCCCCTTGAAGTAGATGATCAGGAAGTAGAGGATCGGAAGCCCGAGGGCCAGGACCTCGACGCTGTGCTCCCCGTCGAGATGAATTCTCGTCAGCAGGCGGCGATCGCGTGTCCAGCGGCTGAAGGCGGCGACTCCGAAGATCAGGGGCCACCCGAGGCCGACCAGAAGGCGCAGCGAGCCGGTGAAATTCGCGGTCATGTAATGGATCTGCTGCGACCACGCGATGACCGCCTCGACCGCGAACTCCGGCAGGGCCTGAAGCCAGGCCAGGATGGCGAGGGCCATCCCCTGCGACACGAGGAACTGGGCGCATTCGGCGGCCCAGGAGATCAGGAAGGCGGACACCACGACGGCGGGGAACGGCCACACATTGAGCCAGAATCCGCCCGGACCGGCCGGCGCCGTGCCGGGCGCGATGACGGCCAGAAGCGCAAAGGCGCGGCAGCGAACCCTCTGTCGCACTCCGTCCCGATCGCGTCGCGGCGCCGGCAGGCGCGTCGTCGGCTCGCTCATGGGCCGCGTAGTCTATCACGCGAAACTTTGAGAGCGCCGGAGTCGGGGAAGCGCGCGGCTTTGACCCTCAGCGGGGCGGCGGCGCCGGTGAGGGGTTCGCGGCAGGGGGCGGCGCCGGTGACGATCCGGCGGCGGGGGGCGGCGGCGCAGGCTTCGCGCCGGGGGACGGCTCCGCGGCGGCGGAGACCGGTGGGACGCGTGCCCTTCGCGCGGGCTGCAGGCCGTTGCCCTGGATCGGCCGGCCGTCCGGGCCGAGCATCTCGCTGATCGACACCAGGACCGTCGTCCCTCCTGGCAGGACGCGCGATACCTGCGCCCGCCCCTTCCCGAACGTCGGGTCGCCGGCGAGAGAGCCTCGCCCGGTGCTCGAGAGCGTCCGCGCCAGTCTCTCGGCGGCGCTGCCGGTCTGCCCGTCCACCAGCACCGTGAGCGGGCTGTCGGTCAGGGCGCCCTCGCCGCCGGTGACCTGGGTGATCGGGCCCGCGGCGGAGTCGTCCACCCCCGCGTCCCTGCCGGGCCCGACCAGAAGATTGCCGATCTCGTCGGCGGAGCGCGTCAGCCCGCCGCTGTTGCCGCGCAGGTCGAGAACGATCCCCTCCTTCTGTCTCATGGTCTCGAGCGCGGCCCGCAGCTCGGCGACGACGTTCGGGTCCGTGAAGTTGCTCAACCGGATATAGCCGAGACCGCCAGGCAGGTCGCCCGTGATCACCGTCTTGCTCGGAGGCGACACGCGCCCGAGCGGGTCGGTGAGGACCGACGCGCCGCGGCGGGCCAGGAACAGGGACGCGGTCTCCTCCGGATCGCGCAGGCGCGTGTACGGATCGCCGAGCGAGGCGAGCATCACCGTGATGGCCCGGTACGCGTCGTCCTCGGTCCCGAGCTTCCGCCGGTAACGCGTCCTCCAGGCGAGCCAGTCCTGGCCGTTGAAGCCGCGATCGCGGCACGAGTCGCGCGCGAAGGCCCAGGCCTCGCGATACAGCATCTCGGGCAGCGGCGGCAACGGACCGCGGAGCGCGCGGCGCGCCTCGACGTTGCGGCCCAGGGCGGCAAGCGCCACGGGAAGCTGGCCGCGCGCCAGCCCGAAATTGTCGGCGGGATCGGCCGAAAGTGCCGCGGCGTACGCCGACGCCGCCCCCTCGAAGTCACCCTGGTCCGCGAGCGCGGCGCCGAGAACCGACTGCGCGGGAGCGAGATCCGGCGACCGCTCAAGACAGCGTCGCGCCGCGGCCGCCGCCTGCTTCGACCGCCCTGCCCGCAAAAGCGCCAGCGCCAGATCGACACCGGCCGCGGGGCGCGAGGGATCAATCTCCGCCGCCCGCTCCAGCTCAACGAGCGCCAGGTCCTGCGCGTGCGCGATCTCCTGGTAGGCTTCGCCCAGCGCCGAGCGGGCCACGGCCGCATCGGGATGCGCGGCGACCGCCTGCCGCAGGATGACGAGCGCCTCCTCGCCGCGCCCCGCCCACCAGGTCAGGCGCGCCCGCAAAACCTGGAGTGCGGCCGCCCCGGGAGCGGACGTGCCGTCGGACGGCCCCATCGCCTCCGTCCCCGGCGCCAGGTCTCTGCTCAGCCTGTCGGCCAGAGCCCGCAGGATGGGCGGATCCATGAAGAGGATTTCGTTGGCGATCTCGAGACTCCAGGGATCGGTCGGATCCGGAACGAGCAGGCGGTAGAGCGCGTCGGTCGCCTCCGGGAAGCGGCCGGCCGTCGCCAGGAGCAGGGCCCGCCGCCGCAGGAGCGCAGGGGCGGCCGACTCGCGACCGCCGGCGGGTCGGCGGTCCAAGGCGCGCGCCAGCGCTTCGGGCCCCTGCCTTTCGAGGAATGCCAGGTCGCCGCGCAGCGCGAACAGGTCGTCCGGACGGGCCGCCACCAGGGCTCCCCAGGCGCTCTCTTCCGCGCTGGCGTCGCCCGCCGCCGCGGCGAGCGCGACCAGGTTGTAGAGCGCCACCCCGTCGCCGGGGATCCTTTTGAGCAGGCGCCTGAACTCGCGCGCGGCCTCGGTGACGCCTTCCGGCCCGGTGTCGAGCAGGGCGAGCGCCAGCCCCCGCCGCGCTTCGACGTGCTCCGCATCGACACGCAGCGCCCGGCGGTACGACTCGACCGCGCCCTTCGCGTCGCCCGCCACCGACTGCAGCCGTCCCAGCTCGGCGAGCACGCCCGCGCTCGCGGCGCGCCCCGCCGTCTCGCGCAGCGCCTCGATCGAGGCCCGCAGCTCGCGCAGCTCCTGCCGCCGCAGCTCCGCCGCCTCGTCCTCGGTCTTGATCTCGAGATACGCGTCCCAGGCCCGGATCGCACCCGCGAGATCGCCGCGGTCTTCGGCCACCCGCGCCAGCCCCGCGCGCGCCGGCGCCTCCTGGGGGCGCGCCTTCAGAATCTCCTCGAACAGGCGCTGCGCGTCCGGGAGGCGGCTCTGCCGCCGCCGGCTCTCGGCCAGAACCAGGAGCAGGTCGGGCCGCGAGCCAGGGGCCACCTTGCCGAGCCCTTCCAGAAGCACCGCGGCCGCCCCGTCGTAGTCGTACCGCAGCCTCGAAATCAGCGCCGTGCCGCTGTACCCCTCGGGGCGCGATGGATCGATCCGCCGCGCCGCCTCGTACTCCGGGAGCGACCGATCCCACTGGCCGGCGCGTCGCAGCGTGTCGGCCAGAAGAATGCGGATCTCGTAGGTGTGCGGCGCCAGATCGCGCGCCTTCCTGAACGATGCGATCGCCACGCGCATCTGCCCCGCCCGCCGCGCCTCATTCCCCTGCTTGACCAGAGCCGCGACGGAGGACGTGCCGGGCACCGGATCGGCGGGCGAAGGTGCCGCGTCCGGCTGATTCCGGGCGAGCACACGCGTCGGCGCGGATACGACCGCGACCAGAAGCAAGAAGAGGACGCTCCAGGGGCTGCGGGCCTTCGTCAAGGAGCCCCTAAGGTACGGCGCGACACTGCGCCTGTCAACGTGCCGAGTGGAGCGGCTCGGCCGGGGCGGACCCCGGCGTGCCCGAGGTCTTTCCGATTTGATCGAGGAGCGTGAGGATGGCTTCCAGCTTGAACGGCTTGCTGAGGTAGGGACAGCCAGCGGCCTGGAAAAAGGCCTGCGTGCGCGGGTTCGCCAGATCACCGGTCGAGAAGATAAAGCGGCGGGTCATGTGCGGCTTGATCTTGCACAGACGCTCGTACAGCCCCTGCCCGTCGAGGCCCGGCATCTTGAGGTCGGTCATGATGGCGTCGTAGTCGTTCGCGGTCGCCAGCTCGAGCGCCTTCTGGCCGTTGCGAGCCGAGTCCACCTTGTGTCCCACGGTCTTGAGAAATTCCGCCAGAAGCTCGACCAGAATCAGCTCGTCGTCCACGACCAGGAGACGCATCGGTTTCTGCGGCCCGGCGGGCTTCTTCCCCTCGCCGTCCGCCTTCTTCCCGGCGCCCTCGTCCTCCAGGAGAGGCAGGTCGATGTGGATCGTGGTCCCCTCGCCGACGGCGCTCTCGGCGCTCATCGATCCCTGGTGCTCCTTGACGATGGCGCGCGACACGCTCAGACCGAGACCGGTTCCCTTGCCGCCCTTCTTGGTCGTGAAGAACGGATCGAAGATCGACTCGAGGCGATCGCCCGAGATGCCGGTGCCGCTGTCGGCGAAGCTGGCGCGCAGAGCCGGGTCGCGCCTCTCGGTCGTGATGACGAGGCGCCGCGGGCGGTCGGTGACCTCCATCATCGCCTGGTGGGCGTTGTTCACGACGTTCAGGATCACTTGTTGAAGCTGGTGGAAATCGAGCATCGTCTTCGGCAGGTGCTTGTCGTAGCGGCGAACCACCTCGACGTTGTCCACCTGCAGCTGGTAGGCCCGCAGCTCGAGAACGCCGTCGATGACCTGGTTGAGGCTCTGGTGGCTCTTCTCCGGCTTGTGGCGGCGCGAGAAGGATAAAAGATTTTGGACGATCTTCTGCGACCGCACCGCCTCGTTGTGGATCCGCTCGAGGTTCTTGCGCACCTTCGGGTTGAGCTCGTTCTGGAGCAGAAGCTGCGCGAACCCCATGATGCCGCTCAAAGGATTGTTCAGCTCGTGCGTCACGCCGGAGATCAAAAGACCAATCGCCGACATCTTCTCCGCCTGCAGGAGCTGCGCCTGCACCGCCAGGAGGTGCGCCTGGATGGCCTTGATCTTCTGATCCAGGAGCCTCTTCTGGATGGCATGGGCCACCTGCCCGGCGAACAGCTCCAGCGGGGCCAGGTCCTGGGCGGTTGGCCGCGTGTCGTCCTCGGGCTCGAACAACATGACGGCCCCGACATGGGACGACGCCGGACCGAGCAGCGGCACGAACAGGAGATCGCGAGGCGTCCCCGGGCGCAGGCCGAAACCCGCCCCGTCGGCGAGCGGCGCTAAGTACGAGTGGCCGACGCGGAAGCGCTCCTGCACGATGGCCGTGCGCTCTGCGGCGCCCGGCTCGTGAGAGTGGAAATAGTCGATCTCCTCGTCGCTGAAGCCGGTGAAGAAGAGCTGGACGTCGCGGCCCTGCCCGTCGAACAGGGAAAGCACCGCGCGCCGGTAGCCGGAGTGCTGGCGCACCGCCTCGAGGAACAGACGGCAGACGGTGTCGAGGTCGTCTTCCTGAAGAATGCGGACGGAAACGTCGCCGAACGCCACCAGCTCGCGCAGCGGGTCACGCCTCGCGCCCGGGCCGCCGGCACCCGAGCCGTTGGCTCCCGGCACCCCGGCCGCCGCCCTGCGTCGGCCGGTCTCGTCCGGCAAATCACCCGGAAGCCGTTCGGACCCACCACTTGTGCGCAAGGGACCCCGTCGCG
>QHXX01000063.1 GCA_003223135.1 Acidobacteriota bacterium
TAACTTGCGCGCCAGAGGCAAGGTGCTCGGACCGCTGCACGGCATCCCGGTGCTGCTGAAGGACAACATCGACACAGGCGACAGGATGCAGACCACCGCGGGCTCGTTCGCGCTGGCGGGGAAGGCCGCCATCCGCGACTCGACGGTCGCTGCGAAACTGCGTGCCGGTGGAGCCGTCATCCTCGGCAAGACCAACCTCTCCGAGTGGGCCAACTTCCGATCGTTCTACTCCACCAGCGGCTGGTCGGGGCGCGGTGGACTGACCCACAACCCATACTCGCTCGATCGCAACGGCTGCGGTTCCAGCACCGGGTCCGCGGTGGCCGTGGCCGCCAACTTCGCGGCGGTGAGCATCGGCACGGAGACCGATGGCAGCATCGTCTGCCCCGGCAACGTCAATAGCGTGGTGGGGATCAAGCCGACGGTGGGTCTCACCAGCCGCTCTGGCGTCGTGCCCATCTCGCACACGCAGGACACCATCGGACCGCACGCGCGCACGGTGGCCGATGCCGCCGCGGTCCTCAACGTCATCGTCAGCCGCACGCCCGACAAGAATGATCCCGCGACCGGCGGTGTGCCGCTCGGCTGGCAGGGGAACGGCCGCACCCGTCCGGCGCTCCCGGCCGACTACACCGCATTCGTGGACCCGAATGGGCTGGCCGGCGCGCGAGTCGGCGTGACCCGGCAGGGGATCGACTCTGCGCCGCCCCAGGTCGTTGCGGCGTTCGATAATGCCGTCGCCGCCATCCAGGATGCGGGCGCCACGGTCGTGGACCTCGACGGCGCGGGCTTCCAGTTCGCCTCGGCGGACGGCGAGTTCCTGGTCCTGCTCTTCGACTTCAAGCTCGACGTTCAGAAGTACTTCGCCACCCGCGTGGGCGTGCCGATGGCGAACAAGACGCTGGCCGACGCCATCGCCTTCAACGACGCGAATGCGGCCACCGAAATGCCGTACTTCCTCCAGGAGATCTTCCAGTTCTCGGAGGCGATGGATACCGGCGGTCCGGACCCCGGCAATAACCCGCAGCCGATCTTCGGCGGGCTGACTTACAACCAGGCGCTGGCCATCGACCGCAACGCGGGCGTGAACGGCATCGACGCAGCGCTCAGCCAATTCCACCTCGACGCGGTGGTGGCGCCGACCGACAGCCCAGGCTGGACCACCGATCTGATCCTCTCCGACCACTTCATCTTCGCCAGCTCGGGGCTGGCGGGGGGCCCGGGTTATCCCATCGTGCAGGTGCCGGCCGCCAACGTGCTCGGGATGCCCATGGGCATAAGCTTCCTCGGCACGGCGTTCGGCGAGCCGACGCTCATCAAGCTCGCCTCAGGATTCGAGGCGGCAACGCATGCGCGGTTCCAACCCACCTTCACGGGGAACATCACGACCGCGAACACCGCGGGCACGAGGCCGACACCGCGGCCGCTTCCCGAGAAGGACACCGGTAAACGGCCGCACCATATATAACTCGCGGTCCGCAGCCAGCGCCATGATGAGTGGCCCGCCTTCGCGGCGGTGTCGGGAGGGCGGGTGTATCGCGTCGGCCCATCGAAAAAAATTCGTGCGGCGTGTCGATTTCGCGCACGCTTGTTCGTCGAATGAGTAGAGCGTGGTCCGTATCCGGCCGACGAAGGCCGGAGGCCACGCGGTGAACCGGAAGAGCTTGGGAGACAGAAAGATGCGCTTCATGCTGCTGGTCAAGGCGAGCAAGGAGTCCGAGGCGGGCGTCCTGCCGGCCGAGAAGATCCTCTCGGAGGTGGGGCGGTACAACGAGGAGCTGGTCAAGGCCGGCGCGCTGCTCGCGGCCGAAGGGCTGCAGGCGAGCTCGAAAGGCGCGCGCGTTCACTACGCCAATGGGAAGTTCAGGGTGGTTGACGGCCCCTTCACCGAATCGAAGGAACTGGTCGCCGGCTTCTGGCTGATCCAGGCGAAGTCGCGGGACGAGGCGATCGACTGGGCCAGGCGTGTCCCCTTCGAGGACGGCGAGGTCGAGATCCGCCCGCTCTTCGAGCTTCCGGACTTTCCGGTCGACCCTGCCGAGAAGACCGACGGCTGGCGGGAGAAGGAGCAGCAGTTCCGCGACGCCCCAGCGCCCGCCCGCATCCCCGGCACGAGGCGGTATCTGGGCATGGTCATGGCCGACAAGGCCTCGGAGGCGGGGGTCCTCCCGGACGAGAAGCTCCTGTCCGCGATGGGCGCGTTCTTCGAGGAAGGGCTCAAGGCCGGCGTGATCCTCGCGGGCGAGGGCCTGCAGCCGAGCTCCAAGGGCGTGCGCGTCCGGTACTCGGGGAAGAAGCGCACCGTCATCGACGGACCGTTCACGGAGTCGAAGGAACTGATCGCCGGCTACGCGCTCCTCCAGTTCAAGTCGAAGGACGAGGCGATCGAATGGACCAAGCGCTTCCTGGAGATCGACGCCCCGGGGCGCCACCTTGGGGAGTGCTGGAGCGAGATCCGGCCGCTCTTCGAGCTGGAGGACTTCCCCGCAGATCCCGCCGAGAAGCCGGACGGCTGGCGCCGGCAGGAGCAGCGCTTCCGGGACCAGTTGGGACACTAAGCGGCGGAACCACCGAAGGAGAGGCAACCATGCGATTCATGCGACGGAAAAGCTCGTCACCGAGATGGTGACCTTCCACGAGGAGCTCGCGAAGGCCGGCGCCCTGCTCGATGGCTCGGGGCTCCAGCCGAGCTCGAAGGGCTGGCGGGTCAAGTATTCCGGCACCAGGCGGACCGTGGTCGACGGGCCCTTCGCCGAGACGAAGGAGCTGGTCGCCGGCTACACGCTGATCCAGGCGAAGTCGAGGGAAGAGGCGATTGAGTGGAGCCGGCTCTTCCCCAATCCCTCCGTCGACGGCAAGGAAGCGGAGATCGAGGTCCGCCCGCTCTTCGAGCCGGAAGACTTCGGCCCCAGCCTCGGGATCGGACCCGAGGCGGCGGAGCGATTCCGGAAGATAGGAATCGGCAACAAGTAATCGCAGGGCGGGGGCGTCAGAAGGACACGATCGTCTTGAATCCCCCCCAGAACATGCGCTTGCCGTCGAACGGCATTGCCTTGGGATCTATCATCTTCGCGAGCCGCTTATCCTTCATCGCCTTGGCGTTGACGCTGTCGCGGTGCTTGCGCGACTTGTAGCGGATGTAGGAAAACACGACGGTCTCGCCGGGCTTCAGTTTCACGCTCCGCGGGAACGAAGTCACCTTGCCGCGCTTCACATCATCGGCTACGCCCTCGCTGTATTCGAGCGCACCGTGGTCGCGCCAGACTTTTCCCGCGAGCTTCGCGATCCGGCGATAGGCTGCGAGCTTTTTCTTCGGAACCGGCACGACGAATCCATCGACGTACGTGGCCATGTGTGCTCCTTTCGAAGGTCGAGGCATGGAACTTCATCAGGTCTCCGGCGGCAAGCCTACAACCGCCGCCGCTGCTTGTCCACCAGGCAACCATCAAGGCCGCGAAGCAGGTGGGGCGGGCGGGCGCGCCCAGGCGCGGACCTCGTTGGGCCGCGCAATCCCGCCCCGCCGAGGGCCAGCGCGGCAACGGCAAGGACCGAGCGGCCAGCTCGCCCGATCCCCGTGAACAAGGCACCGCGTTTGAGAGAGTCGTTCATCATGAGCCTCCCTGACCGCCCCGGACGGCGCGGCGACTTGTCACGGGTTCACTCATGGGTCCTCCCAATGCCGAGACGACCGCCTGGCTCGGCGTCTGCCAGACACCCACCGGCGAGTAAGTTTCGCGTCGCCAGCGATAAGGAAGTTCGATGACCAACCCTGGACGTGGCGCGCTGGTTGCCATCGACAGCATGTCGTGGAGCACGGTTCGCTGCTGGGCGACGTTACCCGGTTCGCCCAGGGCGTGGCCGAATGGCCAGTGCAGATACAGGAAGCGCGGCGCGTGAGCCGCGTCAGCAACTTCTTTCACGAGAGCCAAAGCGACAGTCGTCACGCCCCTGGCCTCAATTTCCCTCGCGAGCAGTCCGACGGACCGCGTGCAGATCGGTCAGGCGGGCACCAGAAGCGCCAGATCGACCCCCGACTCGCTGATGCGCCGCGCGACCTCTTTCATCGCCGGCATCAGCCGCCTGGCACTGCCCATCAAGCCAAAACCGTAGTGATCCTCGGCCAGACGCCCGATGACGTGCTCGGCCTCGAGCTCGCGCAGGCGCTCAATTGGAAACACCAGGTTGATGTCCCGAAGCGCATCGGTCCGGTCGTAGGCCTGGTGTGAAATGGCGAGGTCGGCCGCCTCTGCGCCTCTCGGGATGACGCGGTAGGTGGGATCGCCGTTGAGATTGAACGGGCGATCGCTACGCAGATGAACGCCACCGGTCGAGATCAGCACGACGGTGCTGTCGGACAGCGGTTTTCGTAGCGGCGTCCAGGGCACCTCTCCGACTGCAAGCCGCCTGAGTTGCGGTAATGCGATGAGCTTGCTTATCCAGTGGCCGAATGCCGTACCGACGGGAACGACGCCGAAGAGAGTGGCGCTGTTGAAGAGTCCGCGCGTCCGCATGTGTCTCTCCTTTTCTCCCGGGGCTGCTCGCTCGGCCTGTTCATCTCTTCTTCGAGCGCTGGCTGCGCGCTCTTCATTCACTTCACGCGGCGTGCCAACCTGACGAGACCCTCCGGGACGATCAGGAAATGCCTGAAGACGTGGACTTTAACCACGATGTCAGGACGTTCGGGCGCACGGCGTGGGTGCCTGCATATCGACAGGTGCGGGAAATTGGTCAGCAATCCCAGCCGGGATGCCTGCGCGACCTAGACCGAGGCGCTTCCCGCGTCCCGTCCCAG
The DNA here is from genome assembly GCA_003223135.1 of Acidobacteriota bacterium. Taxonomy (GTDB): domain Bacteria; phylum Acidobacteriota; class Polarisedimenticolia; order Gp22-AA2; family Gp22-AA2; genus Gp22-AA3. The sequence goes on from QHXX01000063.1 coordinate 4,793, forward strand.
ATAGAGAGCGACGGTGAGCAAGGTGGCCGCGGCGAGGGCCGCGGCCGTCCGCACATGATTCCACGCCGTCCAGTCACTGACGTAACGAGCCCATAGTCGGGCGCCATCGGCGCTCGCCGGGTCTACGATTGCCAGCGCGTCGTTCCGCGGTACGTTGAACACCATGGTCACCAGCACCGTGCCGACGAGATAGAGCAGGCTGCCGGCGAGCAGGCAGGCGGCGCCGGCCCGGTGCCACCTCATGGAGGCGGAGACAATCAGAAGAGCGCAGGCGGCGGCCGTCCCGAGAAAAACGAGCGCCGAGATCAGGGTCAGGCCGAACAGCCACGAGTCGATCATCGGCGCGCTCCCTCGGGAGAAGGCGTCATCCAGATGCCGCCTGCGAATGCGGCATTCTACTCCGGCGTGAGGATCACCTAGGAACGCCTATCGGGGGTAAAATTTCGCCTGTTCCCCCCTTGCGCGATGCGCGCTGGAGCGTCATGGCCGGCCACGAAGGCGAGAGACCCGTGAGGAGTTTCTCCTCCGCCACGACGCGTAGCGCGGAGCCGGCGCGCGTTACGCCCGATCCCACGCGCCGCCTGCTGTCGCCCGGGCAAACGATCCAGAGTCCGGAGACGCTGCTCGCGTACCGGGTCGAACGGTTCCTGGGCGAGGGCGGCTTCGGCCAGGTCTATCTGGCCCGGCGCCTGGGGCGCTCTTCCGTGGTCGCGCAGGCGGTCTGCATCAAGGTCAGCGGGCGCATCGACGGATGGCTGCGCGAGGCGTACTTCGGCCAGCTTCTGGACGGACATCCGCGCGCGATCCGCGTCTACGACGCCTTTCCGCTGGCGCCGCAGGAAGGACGGGTGCTCTACTGCCTGGCGCTCGAGTATGCGCGTCATGGAGATTTGAGGACTTTCCTGCAGCGCGCGGACAAGGGATGGACCGAGAAGACGGTCCGTCGCGAGATCGCGGGCATCCTCGAGGTGCTCCGCAAACTGCACCGCGGTCAATTGCTTCACCGCGACCTCACGCCGATGAACGTGTTCGTGTGCGACGGGCCGAGTCTCAAGCTCGGGGACTTCGGGATCGTGCGCCAGCAGAGTGACCGGGGCGGGATCGCGGCGGGCACGATGAACGCGTTGACGGCCCCCAGCGACATCCTCGCGGGCGCTGTCCCGAAATGGCAGGCGCGCGACGACGTGTATCAGGTGGGGCAGCTCCTGGGGATGCTGGTGAAGGGGGACGCGAGCGCGCGCCTGCGCACCTCCGAGATCCGCCGGCTCGCCTGCGGAGATCACCTGAAGGAGATCATCCACCGCTGCCTGGGCGAGCGTCGCAAGCGGTACGAGAGCGCCGACGACCTGATCGAAGCGCTGCGCAATCCGCCGGCGCCGCTCAAGGCGGGCGTGCTGCGGTCCCTCAAAGGGGTCCATCTCGCCTTCACCGGCATCCTGAGCAAGCGCCGCAACGAGGCCGCAAAGGCCGCGCGCAGAGCCGGCGCCGTGGTGCACGGCGGGCCGTCGGCGCGGACGACCGTCATCGTGCGGGGGCGACCGAATCCGCTGCAGGCGGCCGGCCGGGACGCGGGCCTGAAGCTGATGGAAATTAAGCGGCTGCGCGCGAAGGGGCACAAGATCACGCTGCTCAACGAGCGGCAATTCTGGCGCCTCGCGCGTGTATGATGCCGCGGGACCATCGCCCGCGGAGGACGACGGATGCTGATCATCGCCCTGGCAATCGGCCTGGGACTCGCGACGTTCGTGATCGCTTTTTACAACCGCCTGGTCGGGCTGCGCAATCGAGGCGAGAACGCCTGGAGCGACATCGACGTGCAGCTCAAGCGCCGGCACGAGCTGGTGCCCAACCTGGTGGAGACGGTGAAGGGGTACGCGGCCCACGAGAAGCAGACGTTTCAGGAGGTGACCGAGGCGCGGGCCCGGGCCATGCAGCCGGGCGGCGCGGCGGCGCGCGCCGCGGCGGACGCCGTCGTGCGCGACTTCAACACCGCCTGTGAGACCTTTCCTGGCAATCTGTTCGCGGGGCCCTTCGGGTTCAGGCGCCGCGATTTCTTCGGGCTCGACAGCCCCGAGGAGCGCACTCCTCCCAAGGTGAGCTTCGGCGGATGAAGCGGCGCGGGATGAGGGGGCGCGCGATGCGAGGGCGCGGCCCCGTCCTGGCTCTTGCGCTCGCCTGCTGCACCCCCGCGGCGACATGGGCCGAACGGATCGTCCGCTTCGAGACCGACGTCGTCCTGTCGGCGAGCGACACGTTCACGGTCGAGGAGCGCATCGCGTACGACTTCGGGAACGAAAGGCGCCACGGCATCGAGCGCTTCATCCCCGTGGCCTACGGACGCGGCCAGTCGGCCGACTATCGCATCGAGATCGAAGTCCAGAAGGTGACCGACGGAAACGGCGCCGCCGTGCCGGTCCGGGAACGGCGCGAGGGCCGGAATCTCGTGCTGCGTCTCGGCGACCCCGACACGATCGTGACCGGCACCCGCGAGTACCGCATCCGTTACACGGTGCGGCGCGGCATCCTCTATCTCGATCCGCACGACGAGATCTACTGGAACGCGACCGGCACGGAATGGGAGGTCCCCATCGAGAGCGCGCGGGCGCGCGTCCGGCTGCCCGACGGGGTCGACGCGGCGCGGCTCGACGCGCTGTGCTTCACCGGGCCCCAGGGGGCCGTGCAGTCCGACTGCTCCATCGAGCGAGGGGCCGGCTCGCTGTCGTTCGTCGCCACGCGCGCGCTCGGCGCGCGGGAGGGGCTGACCCTGGTGGCCGCCCTGCCCAAGGGCGTGCTGCCGGTGCCCTCGCCCGCCGCGCGGACCATCGATCGCGCCACGGATTTCGCCTCCCCCTGGCTGCTGCTCCCGGTCGCAACCCTCATCGGGATGATCGCCCTCTGGAGGACCCTGGGCCGCGACCCGGGTCCGGGACATGAGGCGATCGCGGCGCGCTACGAGCCGCCGGCCGGTCTGTCGCCCGCAGAGGTGGGCACGGTGCTCGACGAAAGCGCCGATCTTTCGGACCTCACGGCCACGATCGTTGACCTCGCGGTGCAGGGGTTCCTGCGCATCGAGGAAGTGGAGACGAAGACCTTCCTGTTTCTCACTTCGCCACCGATCCGGAGCGCACGCGGCGAAGCTGGCTGCACGGGGGCATCCTGATCATCGTGATCGGATTTTTCCTCAGCGCCGCACCCGAACTGCGCATCGCCGGACTATCGTGCATCCTGTCGGGGCTCGTGGTGCTCGCGTTCGCGCGCTCGATGCCCCGGCGGACGCGGAGGGGCCGCCAGGCGCTGCAAGAGATCCTCGGCCTGCGCGAATTCCTGTCGCGGGTCGAGGCCGACCGGCTGCAACGCGAGGGCGTGCGCACCCGCGAGCGGTTCGAGGCGATCCTGCCGTACGCCATCGTCCTCGGCTGCGCCGACGCCTGGGCCAATGCCTTCGCCGACATCTACACCGAGCCGCCGGGCTGGTACGGGTCGCCGCGTTATGAGCGCGAGTTCACCCCGCGGCTCCTCGTGAACCACATGGGACAGAGCCTGACCACGATCGGCAGGGCAATGACGAGCGTGCCGAGCAGCGCGGGCTCGGGCGTCAGCGGCTTCGGAGGCGGCGGCTCCTCCGGCGGCGGCTTCGGCGGAGGCGGCGGCAAGAGCTGGTGAAGGAGCGCGTCAAGGATTCCGCTGGTTGACTCCCACGAGTGTGCTCTGATAAAACATTGCCAAATCGGATATCAATCTCCAGATCTCGACCGGCGTTCATGAGGAGACCCCGACATGTCCCGTCGCACCCTCTTTCTCCTCCGTCTGTTTTCTCTAACGTTTCTTGCGTCCGGATCGGCCCTTGCGGCGGATCGACAGCTGGCCCCGCCCACGCCGACCTTCGCCCGCGGCTGGTTCCTCGTCCGTCTCGCCGCGCCGATTCAGGACACCGCCTTGGACAAGTCACCACTCTTTCAAACCGGACGCCGCGAGCTCGATGCTCTGATCGCGCAGACGCATATTCAAAAGATTGCGAGGGCCCTTTCGGCCTCCGGTGGCTCAGCCCTGTTTCCCGATGCCTTTCGACGCAACGGACTCGATCGCACGTACAAGTTTCATGTGCCTGAGAATGGCGACATCCCATCACTGATCGATCGCTTCTCGCGCCTGCCGGAGGTCGAGCTCGCCGAGCCGGATTTCGTCGGCCAAGGTAGCGCCCTCCTTCCCAACGATCCGTTTTTCTCCAGCCAATGGGGGTTCGATCAGGTCTCGGACGCCGATGTCGACGGCCCCGAGGCCTGGGGTCTTGCCGTTGGAGCGCAGACCGTGATTGCGGTTCTCGACACAGGCGTCGACCTGGGTCATGAGGACTTCGCCGGCAAGGTGCTGCCGGGATACGACTTCGTCAACAACGATGCCGATCCCTCCGACGATTACGGTCATGGCAGCAATGTCGCATCGATCGCCTCCGCGGCCAGCAACAACGGCAAGGGAATCGCGGGGGCCTGCTGGAACTGCAGGATCATGCCTCTCAAGGTTCTCGACAACACCAACAGCGGCTTCTATTCGTGGTGGGCGGACGCCATGGTCTGGGCGACCGATCACGGAGCCGCTGTTCAGGCTCAGTACCGTCAACGCGACGCCGACGTTCGTGCTGTCCCTGGCAGGAGTCAGCGCCGGCGAAGCCCTGGGCTACAATCCCGACGATGGGCTCCTATACCGGGCTTCCGGCTATGGGACTCAGAACGTCGATGAGATCTTCCAGAAGATCAGCCCGGCGACGCTGAGGGTCACGACAATAGCCCTCAACGGAGACGATTATACAGAGGCTGAAGGGCTGACCTATGAGGGGTCCGGTATCTTTCTTCTCTCCGATCTCAATAGAGATCTCTTCCGAGTCGTGGCGGACGGCGAGGACTGCCTCTCCTGTCCGCAAGACTGCAATGGCCTGCAGACCGGCGATCCAGCCAATTTTTTCTGCTGCGGTGACGGAGACGGGGTCACTCCCGTCTCCTGTCAGGACCCGCGCTGCAGCGCCGGTGGCAAGTCGTGCAATTGACCGCCCACCGTTGGCGTCAGCGATAGCCGGTTACGTCGGCGGGTTTGCCTGCGTCTTGAACTTCGGTGACATACCTCCAGGCATCGGGCTGGCTGCCGTCGAGATCGGTGAAGCCGTAGACCTTCGCCAGCTGCCCGCTGGACAGCGACTTGCCGTTCCAGCGCGACACGTCGGGGTCTTGCGCGAGCGCCGCCACGGCCCGGCCGACGAACGCCGGGCTCTCGGAAATTGCGAAGTGGGGATTCTTCTTTGTCGCGTCGCGCCAGTTCGATTCGGTGACGCCACAGGCCTCGAGCATGGCCTCCGATCGCAACCAACCCGGAGAGAGTGACACAGCCGTCGCGTGGTGGGGTCGCAGCTCGTGCGCCAGCGCGAACGCCATCCGATTCACCGACGCCTTGGCCAGGTCGTAGAAAAAGGAAACCCGGTAGTTCGCCGCGTTGTACTCTGCGGTTCCGTCGGTCACCTCGACGACCAGTCCTCCGGGTGTCTTGATGAGCAGCGGTATCGCGAAGTGGCTGGTGATGGCGTGCGTGTCCACGGCCAGGCGCAGGGTACGCAGGCCATAGTCCAGAGAGGATTCCCAGACCGACTTGTTCCACTCCATCCGGGTGGCTCCCCAGATGTTGTTCACCAGGCAGGCCGCCCTGTTCGTCCTGGATACGCGTCACCAGGGCGGACACCTCGTCGGGGACGAGATGGTCCACCCGGACCGCGATCCCGCGGCCGCCGGCCTCTTCCACGAGAGCCGCGGTCTCCTCGATCGTCTCCGGCCGGTTCATCTCCGATCGGTGAGAGCGCGTCGTTCGCCCGGTGACATAGACGGTCGCCCCGGCCGCGCCCAACTGCACGGCGATCCCCCGCCCCGCTCCGCGGGTCGCTCCGGCGACCAATGCGACCTTCATGCCTCTCGCGGTCGGACACTGGCTCGGCGCGTAAGTGATCCTGGCTCCCCTCGGCGCCAATGCGCGATTGTCCCCGTCGCACCACATGCATCGTACCCCGTCAACCCCGGGGCCGGCGCGAAGGCCATCAACCGCACAACGCTCCGGCTCAATCAGGCCGGGAGCAGCATCGCAGTGAGACGGCGCGGGAGGAACCTATGCCATGCTCCATGCGTTTCGAGCCTGAAACCGATCTTGTCATAGCCACCTGCTCCGGCAGTCTGAATGTAAATGATGCCAGGATGGGCGCCACGGTGGTGTGGGATCACCCCGAGTGGAGCGGCAAGCCGGTCGTCTGGGATTTCCGATCGGCTCAACTGGATGTCCGCGGTCCGGAGGTGCGCGAAATCGCCGAGTACATCCTCGAGCACCAACCAGCGATCCCGCCATCCAGGGTGGCGTTCGTGACCGCTCGTGACGTCGATTTCGGTCTGGTCCGCATGTTCCAGGTGGTTCGTCAACATCCATCCACGCAGGTCCAGGTTTTCCGGAACTACGAAGAGGCCGTCTCCTGGGCGCGGTCAACCGGAACGAGTCCGCCGCCCCGGTAGAAGTCTACTATCATCCTCTGTCCACCTTCTCGCTGCGGGTTCGCATCGCGCTGCTCGAAAAGGACATTCCCGCCGAGCGCGCTCTCGCTCTGGAGCGAGATCTTGGCTGCCGCGCGGCGTTCCGGCCATTGGAGAGATCCGCAATAGTGATTCGGGGAATCCTTGAAGCGCGACCGGCAGCGGCAGCGATCGCTTCGAGTACGACGTGCTGGCGAAGGGCCCGGAGGAGGGGCGGACGACGACGATGCCATCACGCTTGAAGAGAAGACCCGGGCGAGCCTGCCGCTCGATGCATGGCGCGCCCGGGTCTTCCGCATTTGATGCTACGGTCCTGTGACGCTGACGAGCTTCGCCGTCTCGGTCGGCCCGGTCAGGGCCTGCTCGAGCACGATGCCAATGCCAGGCGCGTAGATCT
>QHXX01000055.1 GCA_003223135.1 Acidobacteriota bacterium
AGGCTCTTCACAGGACCTTGCGAATCGACTCGCGATAGCGGGTATAGGCGAACGAGATCACGAGAAGGGCGACGCCCAGCACCAGGAAGGTGACGATCCGTCCGGGCATGTCGAAGGTCGTGAAGGCCCGCACAAGCGTCATCGCGACGCACACGGCCAGCAAGGCGAGCCCCGACAGACGGAGGGATCGTGCTTTCAGCGCGAAGCCGGCGCCCGCCGCGCAGAGCCCCTCGACCGCCCACGCCACGATCAGAGGAACGCCCGACCACGTGCGGTAGAGGTAGAGGGCGGTCAGGGCAACCGCCAGGAGCCACATCAGATCCGGGCCGTACGGCTCCAGGGTCGACTCGATCTCAAGCGAGCGCCTGTCGTTCCGGGCGCCCGCAGCGGTCCGCCGCATGCGGATGAGAAAACCGGCGGCCAGATATCCCGCGACGCCCACGATCGTGATCAGAAGCGGGCCGTCGAGACCCAGGATCCGGTTCGCGCTCCGGAAATCGAAACCAACCGCCCGGACGATGACGGCGGCGGCGACGAGATAACCCTGGAAGCGAAGGTCGGCGTCGCGCAGAACGTGGCCGGCGAGAAGGAGCACGACCATCGCCAGAGACCAGCGCAGCGCCGCGCCTTCGAGACCGAACTCGAAGCGCACGAAAAGCCCGATCATCGCCGCGCCGAGGTACGAAAGGAATCTCCCGAAGACCTCGTCGCGCCCGTCGCCGGCCCGCTTGCTTCCCTCCTGCGGCAGGGAGCGCAGCCGCCACCACAGGTAATAGGTCGCGGCGATCGCCGGCGTCACGGTCATGGCGCGCACCGACAGACCGCCGACGAGGCCCGTCGCCGTCAGGTTCGACATGGCCAGGGACGCGTGCGACGCCACCAGGACGACATATCCGGGCAGGCGCAGGTCGCTCTCACCCAGGGCGATGCCCGCCTCGACCAGGAGGAGAGCCAGGATCATCCAGACCGGACCCACCAGGGTCGGCCGCGCCTCGAGCCACACCAGAAGCGCCGCGAGGGCCGTCCCCGCCCAGGAAAAGAGCGGCCGCAGTGACCGATCGAAATCGTGGAGGCGATCGGCGCGCGCGCGTCTCTGGAGCAGGAACAGGTACAAATAGGCGGCCGCCACAAGGAGGAGAGCCGGCGTGCGGGTCGCGATGTTCGCCAGACGTTCGTGCGAAGGGGCGCTCAGGGCCAAAACCGCGACGGTGGCGGCGAGGGCGGCGACGTAACCGGGCCCGCGCAGGTGGGGCTCGCCCAGGGCCATGCCCGCCTCGATCAGGAGGAGAGCCAGGATCATCCAGACCGGACCCACCAGGGTCGGCCGCGCCTCGAGCCACACCAGAAGCGCCGCGAGGGCCGTCCCCGCCCAGGAAAAGAGCGGCCGCAGTGACCGATCGAAGCGCCCGCCGGAGCGACCCATACCTCGGGGAGCTGCACCCAGAGCGCGAGAACGACCAGCAGGAACGCGCCGTAGGAGAACATGCGCCGCACCGCTTCTTCCGCGCGCCCGGCCTCGCTCGACGACGCGAAGGCCTTGAGCCGCGCGAAGGTGAGGTAGAAGCAGCCGCAGGCCACGACCGTCTGCAGGAATCGAGTGGCATCGAAACCGCCGTGCGGCCGCCCCACGCGCGCGTCCACCTGGTCGTAGAAGATCGCGATCATCGGCGCGAGGAACAGACAGCAGCCGAGCATCCTGTGGAACCGGTCCTTCAGGAAGACCCCGACGAGGACCACCGCCTGCGCCTCGAGAAGCCAGGCCCAGGTGGCCCGGGTCCGATCGAGACCCTTGTGGAAGGCGACGGCGAGGAGGAGCGACGCCGCCAGCGAGTGGGCCGGCTGCACCGTGCGGCGGCCCATCAGGCGCAGGGCGGTCGACGTGAAGGCATAGGCGCAACCGAAGGCGAAGAGCGGCCGCCAGCCGCCGGACGCGTCGGCCTTGATCCAGAAGGTGAACGACAGCCACCCCGCCGCCAGGGCGTTGAGCAGCGACGAGCCCCAGGCGTACTGGCGGTCGAGGTCGTCCTCCGGCTCGCGCGCGAGGTCCGCGACCAGGAAGACCACCCAGTCGATGAGCAGGGCGCCCAGGCCCAGACGCATGACATCGGTGGTCAGGACGCTCTGGCGCGACGCCCACAGGAAAAGACAGCCGTAGGTGGCGACGATCCCGCCGAGCGACATGACGTACCAGTTGCGCCGCAGCAGGTGTATCACCGTGCCGAAGCCCAGGAGCGCGGAGGCCAAGAGAGTGAAGGGCTGGATGCTGTGCAGCACGATGGCGGCATACCCGAGACCGTAGGCGAGCGACGTCAGCCCCTGGTTCTTGTAGCGCAGCGAGTGGCCGATCATGCCGACACCGACCAGGAGCAGGAGCGCGAAGCCGACGAGCGGGCTCTCGACGACGCGCGTCGCCTCGAGCTCGTGCACGGCGTAGGCGGTCGCGTAAAGCGCCGCCCAGCCGCCGCCGATGAGCCCGCGCCCGTAAAATCTGTAGGTCTCGCGGCGCTCCAGGAGGACGCCGCCCCCGATCATCGCCAGGGACGCGGCCGTCGCCAGCGCCGCCTTGCCCGCCGGCCCCAGCCGGGTGAGCGAGTACCCGAGCGCGAAGGCGATCCCGATCACCAGGAGAGCGACGCCGATCCGGTTCAGCCACGAGCCGCCGATCCGGGCCTCCCAGGTATCGATCGGCTCGCCGCCCGCCCGCGGCCGGGCGGTATGGGTCGTCGCCGCAGCCACCGCCGGCGTCGAGACCCGGCGAGCCTCCGACCCCGCCGCAGGAACCGCGGGCGACGGGCGGTGGATCGGCGGGACCGCGTGCGAGAGGGCGGTCCGGATTGGGGGCGGAACCGGGGGGGGCTTCGGAGAGGCCGCGACAGGCTCGGCAGCGCGCACGAGGCCGGCCGGGGCCTCGGCGGGTGCCGCGGGAACGACGGACCCCGGAGCCGGAACCGCCGAGCTGACGGGGGCGCGCACGGGCGTCTGCAGCACCTCGGGTGCCGGCGTCGGGGCCGCGAGCCTCTTCAGCCGGGCGAGGTCATTGTTCAGCGAGTCGATCCGCTCGTGCAGGCCGCGGATCTCCTGATCGAGCCGCTTGCCGCGCGACAGGGCGAGCAGCGCCAGGACGAGGACCAGAACGAAGCCCAGGAACTCCATCACGGCCGGAGGCGCATGGAACTCCCGCTCAACTCCTACACTCGTCGTCAGTCACGCAATGCCGTGCGAATTCGCAGACGAACTTGGCGCGGAGCATATCACCCTTTCCGACAGGAAACGCCGTGACATTGTTCCCGGCAAGGTGTGCTAGCATTCCTGGGCTGGAGCCCGGAATTCTGCCGTCACGGCATCCCCACTGTGGGCCAGGACAGACAACTAAGGAGGAAACTCATGATCACGTGCGAACCGCGTGGAGGGCGCGGCCTTGTGTACGCGGGCCTGCTGTCGCTCCTGTTTCTATCCGTTCCGGCTCTTGCCCGGACCGGCGACTACTACGGCCCGGTATACAGCTCCTCCGGAGAGATCCAGACGGCTCAGAGGGTCCTCCGTGCCGAGAACTATCTGAGACCCGGCCATTACACGGCGGGCCGGATGGATCAGCCCACGATCGATGCCCTTCGGGCATTCCAGCGGGACCACTTCGTCCCTGACAGCGGCCTCCTGGATCAAGAGACCATGGCTCAGTTGATGAGCCACAGGTCGGCCATGCAGGTCGGGCGGACGGCGTCGACGGGCGGGTCGAGGACGGAGACCGGACCCTCCGCCGCGGCGCAGTACAGGGGCGAGGCGCAGCGGACCGCGAGGACGATGCCGCAGACCGCAAGTCCACTCCCTCTGATGACCGGTCTCGGCGCGCTACTCGTGGGCGGTGGATTCTTGCTCGCGCGCCGCAAACGGACCTGAGCAGAGCATGTTCGGCGCGAAGGGCGGCATGAGGTTTACGGCGGGCGGCTGCATCGCGGCAGGGGCGCTGCTCCTCCTCTGCAGCGCCGCGGTCTCGCTCCGGGCCTGGTTCTGGCAGGAACGTCACGCCGAAGCGTTTGCCGCCGCGGACACCCCCTCGACGCCTTCTCTCGACGTCGCGCCCGCGTCGCGGGCGGGTCACCAGCCGCTTCGCGGCGAGGCGCTCGCCCTCTTGCGCGTTCCGCGTCTTGGGATCGAGACCGTGGTCGCGGAAGGTACCGACCCCCGGACCCTCCTGCTGGGCCCGGGTCACATGGAAGGAAGCGCCCTGCCCGGCGAGCCGGACAACTGCATCATCGCCGGGCACCGGGACGGCCCGTTCGGCCGGCTGCGCTCCGCCAGGCCGGGCGACGTCGTCGAGATCGCGGATCGGGCCCGCGTAAAACGCTACCGCGTCGAGTCGGTAGAGACGGTCCGCAAGGACGACCTGAGGCCGCTGGCCCCGACGCGCACGCCGATCTTGACGCTCATCACCTGCTATCCCTTCGACTACGTCGGCAGGGCCCCCAGGCGCTTCATCGTGCGCGCTTCCTTCCTCGAAGACCGCACGTAGGAGCCTGTCCCGCCCTCGGGACAGAGGCTCCTAGCGCGACGAGACCAGCCGGGATCGGTCGCGCAGGGGCCGGTTCGGTGCGCCCCCTTCGGACGGCCGGACGGGGACCTGCGGGACGAAGATCAACTCGACCCGGCGCACCTTCAGGACGTCCGAGGAGATCAGGCCCGGCAGCCGCTCGAGGATACGGGCGAACGCCGGCCTTGGAAATCGGCGTGTGAAATAGTGCGCCGCCGCCACCTCGAATCCGAGGTGCGTGAGGGCGCGCAGGCTCGCGACCGTGCAGTTGTTGGCGGTGGGATGGTAGACGGCCCTGCCATCCTGGATGTCCTGGATCTGCGAGCGCATGTCGTGATCGAACGCGGCCACCACGTCCTGCGGCAACCCCTCCAGGCGCAGGATCCAGGTGGGACGCCTCATCGCCATCCCCCTCTGGGCGTTGAACAGGTAATCGCCCAGAGGCAGGATGTCGGGCGCGCCGCGGTCGGACCCCTTCGGATAGATGTTGTAGACCTGCCCGTCGCCCCCCACCGCGATGTGGCCGAACATGCCGGTGGATCCATCGGCCCCCGAGAGAAGGATGTCCACGGTGCCCGAAGGATCAAATGGCTCCTCGGGACCCATCAGCCTCACCCTCCACGGAACCAGGCCGCGCGCAGCCTCGTGCTCGAAGAGCTCCTCCTCCAGTCGCTCGGCGGCGTGGAACGTCGGAATGACCAGCGGATCGACCTCCGGCTTGCCGCTCGACTCGCTCAGAGCCCCGCGATACGCCCGCACCTCCTGCTGGAGGCCGGACACGCCGGACCTGCGCATCAGGTCCAGCCGCGGGTCGATCGAACCCTGCAGCAGGACCAGGGGAAAGACCGCCTCGACGTAGAACGATCCTTCCTCGGTCTGGCAGCGCGGTCCGAGGATCGGGCGCCCCCACACGCCGATCCCGTCTTCGATGAAGGGGTAGGACAGGAGCCAGTCGGCGCGCGAGGCGTTCGACACGAGCTCGATTCCCTGACCGGCGTCTCTCGCTATGACGGCCACACCCTCGGGTCCGCCGATGAGCCTTCCTTCCAGCAGCTCCGACTCACGAGCCAGATTGACCTGGAACTGGGAGTAGGTGCGGTCCACCTGGACCTCGGGACACGGGGGTCCCGAGTAGTAGAGACCAAATCGGCTGGGAGGCGACGTGCTCCCGGACGGGGCCGGGGGAACATGGAGAAGCGTCGTGCCGACGATAGCGAGCAGCGGAATCAGGGACATCATGTCCCAGAAACTACACGAGATCGCCGCCCGGGACAAGCCGTTCCAGGGCCTCCACGAGGGGGACCTGAGCCGGATTGATCTTCTTCTTCGCCTCCTCGATGCTGAAGAACTCGACGCGATCGATTTCGGCGAACTCCTGCAGCTTCCCCGATCGCGGGGGCCACTCCATCCGGAACGTGTTGCTCCGGACTGTCCCCGGATCGCGATCGCCCTCGAACGCCCAGGCGCGGACGATCTTGCCGCCCCTCTGGGTGATCGACCCGAGGGGAATGAAGGCGCCCTCGGGTCTCACACCGGTCTCCTCCTCGAACTCGCGCCGTGCCGCCTCGAGCTCGCCCTCGACCTCTTCGATCTCACCCTTCGGGATGGTCCAGAAGCCTGCGTCCTTGCCGGCGAAGAGCGGGCCGCCGGGGTGCGCCAGCAGGACCTCGAGGCGCCCGGAGCGCCTGCGGTACATGAGGAGACCGACGCTCACCTTCGGCATCACCCGCCCTCCGGCAGGCGCTCCCGCAGCCAGATGCCGAGATCGGCGATTTCGTCGGGGTGGACCTCGTGCTGCATCGGGTAGGTCTTCCAGGTGACCGGGTGGCCAAGCGCCTGCAACCGGTCCCTGGCTTGCTCTCCGAGCACGAGCGGGATCACCGGATCGTACAGACCGTGCGCCTGGAAGACGGGGATCCGTCCGTTCGCCTCGCTCTTCTCTTCTTCGAGCTTGGGATCGTCCGGCAGGTAGGTGGAGAGCGCCACCGCTCCGGCGAGCGTCTCGCGGTTGCGCAGCGCGACGTGCAGGGCGATGACCCCTCCCTGCGAAAAGCCGGCCAGAACGATCGCCCCGCTCCCAATCCCTCTGTCGCATTCGCGATCGACCAGGGCCGCTACCTGCGCGGCGGACTCGCGGATCGCCTTCTCGTCCGGGTCGCTCCCCACATCGAGGCCGCGGATGTCGTACCAGGCCCGCATGATGAGCCCCATGTTGATCGTCACGGGGCGGCGCGGGGCGTGCGGGAACACAAAGCGCACGCCGAGGTCGTGCAGGCCCAGGTGGGGGACGATCGGCTCGAAGTCGTGACCATCGGCGCCGAGACCGTGAAGCCAGATCACGGCGCTTCGCACCGGTCGACCGGTCTCGATCTCGACGCAGGGCAGGAGCTCGCCCATTCACTCCTCAGCGCCCGGTCGCCGTCGCCTCCGGAACGACGACCTCCTGGAGATTGAGCTCGCGTCCCTTGCGACCCAGGGCGGCGAGATCTCCCGAGAGGAGCGCCTTCCATTCGGTCTCGAGCCCGTCCAGCTCGCGGACCTGGTCATTGAAGACCTCGCGCATCCCCTTCGTCGGTGCGCCCGATCCGTCGACGACGTAATCGAGGAGCGGGCTCAGCCGCGCATAGAGCCTGGCTCCCTTCGCCAGGATGTCGTAGTCCACCTGCGCCTTCGGCTGGTGCAGCTTCTCCTCCAGGGCGTCGCACCTGGCCACCAGATCCTGGGCCGCCTTCGTCCAGTCGGTGGCGCGCGCATTGCCGCTCAGGGCGTCGCTCCGGAGCTTCACCTGGTCGCGCACCGAACGGATCTGGGCCACGAGGGTCGCAAGCCGGGTCACCTGCGCCTGCACCTTCCGCGCGAACGCGACCTGCTCGTCGATGTCGGACAGCGGCACCGACAGGCGCGGATCGGGACGCACCTCGAGGGGCGCCGTGACGGCCTTCCCCTCGACGGTCAACCGCACCGTGTACGTCCCGGGAAGCACTCTCGGAGCGGCCTCGGGATCGCCCTCGGTCTTCGCCTTCTTGATCTTCGTGGCCTTCTCGTAGTTGAGGTCCCAGGCGACGCGCTGCACGCCGGCCTCGGTCGTCAGGACGGCTTTCTCGGTCGGCCGGCCGGGAGCGTCGGGGTCGTCGTCCTGGACCTCGGGCTCCTCCTTCTTGCTCGTGAGGGTGCGCACGACTGCCCCGGCCGGGTCCACGATCTCCATCGTGATCTCCCCGTTCGTTTTCTTTTTCAAGGAGTATGTGATGACGGCGCCACGGGGCGGGTTCTCCCCCGCCCCGTCCTCGTGGAACGACGAGCGATATTCCCAGCGGACCGCGGGTCGGGGCGGGAAGATGTGCGCCGGCTTGTCGGCGATCTCCTTCGACCATTCGCGGATCGGGGTCAGGTCGTCCAGGATCCACATCGACCGCCCGTGCGTTCCGAGGACGAGGTCGTCGTCCTTGACGACGAGATCGTGAACGGCGACCGTCGGCAGGTTCAGGCCGAGGATCTGCCAGGTGGCGCCGTCGTCCCGGGAGAACTCGACACCCCGCTCCGTCCCCAGGTACAGAAGCCCCCTGCGTTTCGGGTCCTCGCGGACCGCGTGGAGGTAGATATCCTGAGGCAGCTTCGCCGCGAGGCTCTTCCAGGTCCTCCCGTAGTCGGTGGTCTTCCACAGATACGGGCGCGTGTCGTCGAGCCTGTGCGCGTCCACCGTGAGGTAGGCGGTGGCGGCGTCGTGAGGCGACGGCTCGATGAGACTGATCGTGCCCCACTCGGGGATCCCCTTGATGTTCGGGGTGAGGTTCGTCCAGTTGTCGCCGCCGTCGCGCGTGACGTGCACCAGCCCGTCGTCGCTGCCGACCCAGATAAGCCCTTTCTCTTTGGGTGACTCGGCGACGGCGAAGATCGTGTCGTACCATTCCACACCGGTGTTGTCGCCGGTGATCGGACCGCCGGACCATTTCTGCTTCGACTTGTCGTTGCGCGTCAGGTCGGGGCTGATCGCCTTCCACGACTGGCCACCGTCCTCGGTCCTGAACAGGACGTTGGCGGCGTGGTAGACGACGCCCGGATTGTGCGGCGAGATGTGAATCGGCGCGGTCCACTGGAAGCGATAGCGATCGTCCTCGGCGCCGTGACCCGAGAAATTCTCAGGGTAGGCCGTGACGTTGCGCGCCATGCCGGTGCGATGGTCGTAGCGGGTGATGATTCCGAAGTACTCGCCCGCCCAGACGACGTTGGGGTCGGACGGATCGTGCGCCGTGAAGCCCGCTTCGCCGCCACCGACGTCGTGGCAGTCGCCGTTCGAGATGCCGCCCGAGGCCAGGCTGTTGCTCGGGCAGGAGGCGGTTCCGAGGTCCTGCATGGCGCCGGACACGCGGTAGGGAACCGACATGTCCGCCGCGACGTGGTAGAACTGCCCGAGAGGCAGGGGTGGCGCATACCACGTCTCGCCGCCGTCCCACGACAGATCGACTCCGCCGTCATTGCCGCCGATCATCCGCTTCGGGTTTTTCGGGTCGATCCAGATGTCGTGGTGGTCGCCGTGGTGGGCCCCCTTCACCTGCTTGATCGTCCGGCCGCCGTCCAGGGTGCGCAGCATCGGCACCTGCGGGAACCAGACGACGTCGGGGTTGGTCGGATCGACGGTGAACGTCGAGTAGTACCAGGCGCGCTGCCGCAATGCGTGGTGATCGCTGGCCAGCTCCCAGGACTCGCCGCCGTCGCCGGAGCGGAACAAGCCTCCCTTCTCCGCCTCAATGAGTGCGTAGACGCGCCGCCCGTCGGAGGGCGCCACGGCGCAGCCGACCTTGCCCCACATCCCCTCCGGTAGCCCGTGCCCGGTCAGCTGCTTCCAGGTGTCCCCGCCATCGCGCGACACGTACAGGCCGCCGCCGGGCCCGCCGCTCGTCATCTCCCACGGACGCCGGCGCGCCTGCCACAGACCGGCCAACAGAACGTTCGGATTCGAGGGATCCATGCAGACGTCCGAAGCGCCGGTGTTCGCGTCCTTCTTGAGGACCTGCTGCCAGGTCTTGCCGCCATCCCGGGTGCGGTAGACGCCGCGCTCGGCGTTGGGGCCGAAGGCGTGGCCGAGGACAGCCGCGAACGCGACGTCGGGATTCTGCGGATGCACGACCATCGCCCCGATCTGCCCCTCCTGTTTGAGGACGTGCGCCCAGGTCTTCCCGCCGTCCATCGACTTGTAGATACCGTGCCCCGCGGCGACGTTGCCCCGGATGTTGGCCTCCCCGGCGCCGACATAGACGACGCCGGGATTGGACGGCGCGATGGCGATGGAGCCGGTGGACGCGTCGTCCTGATCGTCGAAGATCGGCTTCCAGGCGACGCCGCCGTCCTCCGACTTCCAGACGCCGCCCGAGGCGGTCGCCGCGTAGTAGACGAGGGGGTTGCCCGGCACGCCCGCGACGCGCGACACCCGGCCGCCGACGGCGGGTCCGACCAGCCTGAACTTCAGACCCTTGAATTCCTCCGGACCCTTCGAGGGTTTCTCGGGCTCCTCCG
This sequence comes from Acidobacteriota bacterium, assembly GCA_003223135.1. Lineage (GTDB taxonomy): Bacteria > Acidobacteriota > Polarisedimenticolia > Gp22-AA2 > Gp22-AA2 > Gp22-AA3. Next base: position 10,043 of record QHXX01000055.1, read on the forward strand.
CCGACCAGGCGAGGAGGCTCGAGGCGAGCAGGGCAAAAAGCATGGCGACGCGGAACGGACGACGAGGCATAGGCTCTCCTCTCACCAGAGGATGAAAGGCTGTGTTCCTCCCACATGTTGAGACAGGGGGCGCGGGATTCTACCCTATTCTCGGAGTCGAGATGACGGTGGCGCCAGGCGCGAGTTATCCGACGCGCCGGACCGCCATGAGGGTGACGTCGTCCGCCGGCTCTGCGCTGGAGCGGAACGTCTTCAGATCGCGCAGGCACGACGCCAGGAGATCCGAAGGATCGCGGGCGGGATGGCCGACCAGGAGCTTCGCAAGACGATCGATTCCGTACTCCTGCCCCGAACCATCGAGCGCCTCGCTCACACCGTCGGTATAGAGAAGGATGGTGTCCCCGGGCGACAGCCGCGTCCGGGTGACGGAAAAGCGCGCGTCGCAGAACATTCCGATCGGGATACCGGACGGGGCGATCCGCTCGATCTCCCGGCCGCGCGTGACCAGGGGCGGGACGTGCCCGGCGTTGCAGATCTCCACCTCGCCGGTCCGGTCGGCGCGACCGAGGACGAGCGTCGCGAAGTGGCTCGGCAGGGCGCTCTCGCAGAACAGGCTGCTGGCGCGGGCGACGAGCTCATCGAGAGACTGGTTGAGAGGCACGAGGGCGCGCAGGGTGGCGTGCAGGTGCGCCATCAGCATCGAGGCCGCGACCCCCTTTCCGGAGACGTCGCCGATCGCGAAGTAGAGCCCGCCGTTCTCGGCGCCCACCGCGTCGCAATAGTCGCCGCTCACGGGGCCCGCCCCTTCGTAATGTCGGACGACCTCGTACCCTGGGAAGGTCTGGCTGGGAGGCGGCAGGAGGCCGCGCAGCACCCGCGCCGCGAGATCGAGGTCCCGCTCCAGCGCCTGGCGCTGCGGCCGCGTCAGGTGATCGAGGCAATACTCCATGAGCGGATCGGCCACCAGGCGGTCGGGCTCGATCGTCTCGTGGCAGGACTCGCAGATGCCAAAAGTACCCTTGTCCATGCGTGCCAGGGCGGCGTCCACATCGCGCAGCAGGCGGCGGACCTGTTCATCGCCGGGAACCACGCTTGCGGCGCTCTCGAGCTTCTGGCGCCGTTCCGTGAGCTGATCGCGCAGGAGGGTTTCAACCGGGCTGGCCATGTTTCACCTCACGCTCTCTTCATACGCGCCTCGGAGTGCCGACGGGTGGAACATACATCAGATGGCGGGGACCGGGTCCGGGATTCGACGCCCTTGCGCCAGGGTTCCCGCTCGGGGAGAATGACGGCTCGCCCCGCCACGCGGGCGCGGGCGATTCGGGGCGCAATGCCGCGGGGGGACCCATGACGCGAGCGGTCATGTTGTTCGGAGCCGGTTTGATGATCGTCAGCGCGTCGCTCGTTCTCGCGGCCCCCTTGACGACGCCCGAGTCGCTGCGGAGGATCGCGTCCGACTATTACCGCTGGCGCGACCAGGCCTATCCGGTGGCGAGCAGCTCGCAGGGGCTGCACACGTGGGACGAACACCTGGCCGATTTCTCCGCCGGGGCGGTCGAGGAGAGACGCAGGCACGTCGTGGAGCTGCTCGGGCAGGTCCGGTCGATGGCGACCGACGGATGGGCGAAGGACGACCGGATCGACTGGCTTCTGTTCCGCTCCCAGCTCGAGACGGTCGAGTTCTTCGACCGTGTCATGGACCCGGAATCGACCAACCCCCAGCTCTACATCGGCGAGTGCAGCAACGCCATCTTCTCCCTGTTGAAGAAGGATTACGCCCCGCCCCGCGCGCGGGCGCTCGCGGCCACGGCCCGCCTCAAGGCCATGCCGGTCCTCCTGGAGCAGGGCAAGGTGAACCTGGTCCGGCCCGTCGCGCTCTACGCGAAGCTCACCATCGATTCCGCCCGCGCCATCGATCCTCTGTTCACCGGGAGCCTGATGACCCTCGCGTCGGGGCTCAAGAAGAACGAACGGAACGAACTGGTGAAGGCCAGGGATGCGGCCCTCGTTTCCGTGCACGGCTTCGCCGATTGGCTGGAGAATCGCCTGCCGCAGATGGTGGCGTTCAAGCCGATGGGAGAGGCCAACTACAACGAGCTTCTGCGGCGCTCCTACCTGCTGCCGCTCGACGCGCGGCAGGTCGAGATGCTGGGCCAGGCGGAGCTGGCGCGCTACCGGGCGCTCGAGGCCCTGCTTCCCGACCCCGCGATGGCCGACCCCGACCCCGCGCGCAGCAGGGTCGTCCCGAAGGGCCAGGACGACTTCCTGAAAGCGTACGAGAGCCGCGAGGACGAGATGATCCGTTTCCTCAAGGAGAAGAATCTCCTGACGCTGCCGGAGTCTCTCGGGCACTTCTCGATCCGGCAGCTCCCGGCGGCCTTCAAGCCGACGAGCCCGGGTGGATTCATGAACCCTCCGGGGATCTACGACAGCGACCCGGGCGGGTTCTATTTCATCCCGACCTACGACCCCAAGAGCGCCAACTTCTACATCCGCGCCGCCATCGAAGATCCGCGGCCGATCCTCGGGCACGAAGGGATTCCCGGTCATTTCCTGCAACTCTCGATCGCCAACCACCTGCCCGACGAGATCCGCCGCCAGCACGGCGACGGCGTGTTCATCGAAGGCTGGGCGCTATATACGGAGGAGATGCTGTCACGCACCGGCCTGTACCCGGACGGGTCGGCGGCGCAGGGACAGGTGCTGCGGCTGTCGCGCTATCGGGCGGCGCGCATCGGCGTCGACGTCAACCTGCACACCGGACGCTGGACCTTCGAACAAGCGGTGAAGTACTTCATGGAGGCCGGCGGGCTCGACCGCGAGGCGGCCGAGGGCGAGGCGGCGGGCGCCGCCTCCGACCCGACCCAGAAGATCACCTATATGGTTGGCAAGTGGCAGATCATGCGGCTGCTCGGTCTCTACCGCGAGCGCAGGGGGAAAGACTTCCGTCTTGGCGCCTTCCACGACGATTTGTTGAAGAACGGCAGCCTGCCCCTGTCGATCGTCGAATGGCTCATCCTCGACGACCGTTCGACGCTCGATCGGGCCCTCCCTCCCGACGTCGCACGCTGATCCGTCTCGATTCGCGAGCCTCCTCCGTCTCGATTGGAGCGGACGCGGCCGCCCGCTGTCCTTCCGCCCACGCATCGGCCCCGGGCGCCCAATCCTCTCCCGGAGTCCTGGCCCCTTACGGGCTGGGTGGGTTATCATCGATATCGTCCGGCAACAGCGATCGGTGTCGTCGCGCACCAGGTTTTCTGGGGAGATGTATGTGACCCCGGATACACAGCTCGTTTTTCATCCGTTCTGTCTCGATCTCCTCAACCAGCTCCTCCTGCGTGACGGCGCGCCGATCCCGCTTACCCCGAAAGCCTTCGCCGTCCTGCACCTCCTCGTCACTCATGCCGGTCGCCTGGTGACCAAGGTCGAGCTCCTCAGCGCTCTCTGGGCCGGTACGCACGTGCAGGACTCCGTCCTGAAAGTCTGCATCCGGGAGATCCGAAGAGCCTTGAGCGATCCGGCCAGGTCTCCGCGCTTCATCGAGACGCTCCACCGTCGCGGATATCGCTTCATCGGCAGGATCGCCATATCCGCCGGACAACCCGAACGCGGTTCGAATTGGAACGGGCTCGTCGGGCGAGAGGGGGAGATCCTCCGGATGCAGGGCTGGCTCGACAGGTCGCTGCTCGGAGAGCGCCAGGTGGTCTTCGTGACGGGCGAGGCCGGGATCGGCAAGACCGCCGTGGTCGACGCGTTCCTGGAGCGGGCGGCGGGCGCCCCGTTCATCCGCATCGCGCGCGGGATATGCCTGGAGCAGTACGGGGCCGGAGAGGCTTACATGCCCGTGCTAGAGGCGCTGGGCCGCCTGTCGCGAGGCCCCGGGAGCGCCGGACTGGCCGCCCTGCTCCGGCGCCACGCCCCGACGTGGCTGATTCAGATGCCCGCACTAGTCAGCGAGGAGGAACGGGGTGCGCTCCACCGCGAGGTCATCGGCGCGACGAAAGAGCGGATGCTGCGGGAGATGGCGGAGGCCATGGAGGCGCTCGCGGCGGAGGCGCCGCTGATCCTGGTCCTGGAGGATCTGCATTGGTCCGACTATTCCACCCTGGGTCTGATCACATCCCTTGCGCGCCGTCGTGGGCCGGCGCGGCTCCTGCTGATAGGAACCTATCGACCCTCGGAGGCCCTGCTCAGCCATCACCCCCTGGAGGCCGTGAAACAGCAGCTGCTGATGCGCCGCCGATGCCAGGAAGAGTGCCTGGCCTATCTCCCGGAGACCGCGGTTGCCGAGTACCTGACGCGACGCTTCCCGGAGGCCAGGCTCCCGGGTGAGGTGGCGCGGGCGATTCATCAACGGACCAACGGCAATCCTCTGTTCATGGTGAACGTCGTCGAATACCTCGCCTCGAGAAAGCTCATCGTCTCCGATTCGGCGCCGGATCTGCGGGAGGTTCTCAAGGAGGTGGAAACCGGAGTGCCTGAAAGCCTGCGGCAGATGATCGAAATGCAGGTCAACCGTCTGCCGGCGGGCGAGCAATCACTGCTTGAGGCCGCGAGCGTGGCCGGGCTCGAGTTCTCCGCTCTCGCTGTCGCCGCCGGCCAGAAGGCGGCCCTGCCCGCCGTCGAAGAGGCGTGCGAAGCCCTTGCGCACCGTGGACAGTTCCTACGGCCGACGGGCACCGGATGTCTGCCCGACGGCACCGTGTCGGCTCGCTTAGGCTTCATCCATTCTCTCTACCAGAGCGTGCTGTACCACCGGATCCCCCTGGCCCGGCGGCTCCGGCTCCACCAACGGATCGCCGAGCGCGGGATCGCAGTCTATGGCGAGCGTGCCGGAGAGATCGCGGGGGAGCTGTCCGTCCACTTCGAGCAGGCGCGTGACTACCGAAGCGCCATCCGGTATCTTCGGGAGGCGGCCGACAACGCCGCGAGGAGATTCGCCAACCGCGAGGCGGTCGCCCATCTGACCCGCGCCTTCGACCTCGTTAACCGCCTGCCCGCTGCCGAGCACGGGGGTCTCCAGATGGCGATCCTGGAACAGGTGGGCATGGTCCGTCGTTCCATGGGGGACATGCAGGGCGCCGCCGACGACTTCGAGGCCCTGGTCGCCCTCGCCCGGGAACAGGGGCGGGCGAACGCGTAGGTCAGGGGGCTCTTCTACCTCGGCAGCGCCCTATTGTGGTTCGATCGGTCCAGGTTCGAGGCGGCCACACGACAGGCCATCGATCTGGCCGGCCGTCTGGACGACGATCTCCTGCGACTCCACGCTCGAGGTTACGCGGCGTATTGGAATCTCCTTCTGCGAGGCGCGCGGGAGGAGGACGTCGGCGCACCCGGCGGGGCGATCGACGCCGCGCGCCGCGCGGGTGACCGCCTGCTGCTGGGCCAGCATGTGGCCCGCGCCTCCTACTTCCGCTGCCTCCGATCGGAATACCGCCTCGGCTGCGAGGCGGCCCGCGAGGGGATGGATCTGTCACTCGAAGTCGGGGACGGTTTCGACTATCTGCTCTGCCACTTCTTCCTCGCCTGGGGTCTGCTGCACATCGGGCAGTGGGGCGACATGTTGAGCGTGGTCGAAAAGGGATTCCGCGTGGCGGAGAGCAACGGTCATAGGCTTTGGGCGACGCTCTTTCAGATGGAGCAGGCCCTGCTCTACGAGAGGGCCTTCCACTTCGAAGCCGCGCGCCGGCTCTGCGAGCAGGGGCTGACGAGGGCGCGTGAAGCGGGTCATGCCCACAGCCAGCTCCTCAGTCAGGTGCTGCTCGGGTTCGCCCACCTCGGCCTGGGGCGAATCGACCGGGCGCGGCATTGCCTGGGTGAGATCGCCGAGCCACAGGCACGCGCCGGCGTCCTGATGCATTGGAACTGGCAGATGCCGCTCGGTCTGTGTCTGAGCGAGATCGAGATGGCCAGGGGCGATCACGCCCGGGCGCGCGAGGAGGCCGAGCGCGTCCGCACTCAGGCGGCCCAGGCCGGCGAGCGCACCTATCTGTCGCTGGCCCGGAGAATGCTGGCGCGGGTCTTCGACGAGGCGCAGGACCTGCCGCGCGCTCTCGCAGAGATCGACGCCGCCCTGGGTGCGCTCGAGGGGTCCGAAGCGCCGACGGCCGAATGGCAGGTGTGCGCGACGGCCACGCATCTCTACCGCAAAGGCGGCCGGACCTCCGATTCGATCGCCTGCAAGTCGCGAAGCGCGAGAATCATCGGGCACATCGCCGATTCTCTCGGCGCTGCCCCGGATCTACGCCGCGCGTTTCTTTCCGCCCCTCAGGTCCTCGAGGCCACGAGCCAGAGCTGAGCGGATCCCCGGACCGGTCGCGGGGGCCGATGCCGCTCGGTCGCCCCGCCGCGAATCGGGCGAAGGGCGTCA
>QHXX01000056.1 GCA_003223135.1 Acidobacteriota bacterium
GACGCTGCGGGCGAAGGCCGTGAACACGTATCGATCCGCCAGGACCACGAAACCGGATCGCAGCGCGGGCACGACCATCTTTTCAAGGCGGTCGGCGAAATCGGTCGCGTACAGCAGGCTGAGAGTCAGCTGGTTCAGGCTGTGGCCCGCCTTGGCGACGCCGATCGTCTCCGACATCAGTTCCGATCGGGTCCAGCCGGTCTCGATGACTCCATACCCCTGGACTTCGAGCCATTCTCTGAGAAGGTTGACCTGCGTCGAGCGGCCGACACCGTCGGTGCCCTCGATCGTGATCAGCGTCCCCTTGAGATCGCCGACGTCCGCGTACGGCAGGCCGTGGCCGAAGAATTTCGCGCGGTCCTTTCCCTGCGTCATGATGCCGCCTCGAAGAGCCCGGCGTCCCTGTTATAGAGCCGGGCCACGATGGACCTCACCTGTTGCTGCTGGCTGTCGATGGGGCGCGTGCCGTCGATCACCCTGAATCCGAACTCCTCGGTCATCCGGTCGTATTCCTCCAGAACCCGTCCCTGGAAAAGCCGGAAGCTCTCGACCGCGTCCGGGCTGAGTCCCAGGTCCATGCCGGCCTCATAGAACTTGATCTTCGCCCGCGTGCCGAGAATCCGGCCCACGGCCACCTCGATCGGCACGCGGAAGTAGAAGGCGACGTCCGGCGTCACTGCGAACTTATAGAGATCCCGGGCCCAGCGCGGATCCACGCCGCGCGCGATGTCACGCGCGAAGGCCGTGTAGATGTAGCGGTCCGCCAGGACCGTGATGCCTGCCTTCAGGTAGGGGATGATCCGATAGGTCAGACGATCGGCAAAGTCGGTGGCGTGCAGGAGGCTGAACGTAGTCGGTGTCAGGAGGTTCTTCTTCTTGCCGCGCTTGGTCGCCTGTCGCACCAGGTCGGACGAGTTCCACTCGGTAAATACAACCTGATGGCCCCGCGCTTCGAGCCACTTGTGCAGGAGCTTGATCTGCGTGCTCTTGCCGGAGCCGTCGATCCCTTCGACGACGATCAGCCGGCCACGTCTCAGCAATCGTCTGCCCCGCGACATTCCCTCTTCCGGATGGTAGGAGAACGACAGTATAGACCATAGAAGGGGCTCCTGGCGCGTGACAACACTGTGACAACTGGGAAACTTCCGAGTCAAAAAAGGGCGAGGTGGGGAAGGTAACCCCAGGTGATCCTGTATGATGCGCGAATGCGACGGGTGATGCGCCCGGCCGGGAACGGCAGCGCGCGGGATGCGACAACAGAGGCGGACCGCGTCAGAGACATCATCGCTTCGAGCGGTCGTAAGGTCATGAAAGCGCGGCGCCGGGTGCTGAGCGGTGAAGACGGCGAGGCGATCCACGATGTGCGCGTCGCCACGCGGCGGCTGCAGGCAGCGCTCGAGGTGTTCGCTTCCTGTCTGCCGGAACGGCGACGACGGAGGTTGGAGAAGCGGGCGCGGAAGATTCGCCGGGGCCTCGGCGCACGGCGCAACGCCTGGGTCCTCCTCAGGCTGCTCGTTCGGTTTCGCGCCGGCCTCGGTCCGGATGAGAGGAAGTTCGTGGACGCCCTGGCGCGATCGTTGAAGCAAGCCGCCCGACCGCTCGAGCCGACCGTCCGGAAGGGGCTCCCCGGCATTCGCGGGAGGCTCCGGAAGCTGCTCCGGGACGCGACGGGGTGCGCCGTCCTGCCGCCGGGCCCGGTCCTGCGCGCCCAGGTCGACGCCGTACTGACCGCGCGCGGCGCCGCGCGCGGGGGCGAACCCGAAGCGATGCACCGGCTGCGAATCGCCATCAAGCGCTACCGCTACTCGCTCGAGGTCCTGGCCGAGACCGGGGCTCCAGGGCTGGTTGCGGCGATCCGCGAGGCCCGGGCGCTGCAGCGGGAACTGGGACGGCTGCACGACCTCGACGTTTTGATCGGGGTCGTGCGCCCTCGCATGCACGCGCGCGGTGCCGCGACCTTCCTGCGCCGTGCGCTGCAGCGGCGCAGCCGACAGGCGGAGCGGACCCTGCGCCGGCTGGCCGACTTCCGTCCCTTGGGTGCGGCACCCTCCGCACGCGTGCGAGGGCCGCGTCGCGTGGCGTCATCCGCGGCCCTGTTCGCGGGAACGGTCGCATGAAAACGGCCTGCCTCGGTGTCGTGGACATCGGATCGAACACCATCCGGTCGCTCGTCGTCGAGACGCGACAGGACGCGTCCTACCGCACCCTCGACGACGAGCGCGAAGTCGCCCGCCTGGCGGCCGGACTCGACCGGCAGGGGAGACTGTCGCGTGCGGCGATGCGGCGCGCGGTGACCGCTCTCAAGAGGATGGCGGAGATCGCCCGGGCCCGGGGCGTCGAGCGCATGTCCGTGGTGGCCACGAGCGCCATCCGCAACGCCGCCAACCGGCGCCAGTTCGTCGATCGCGTGCGGGCGGAGACCGGTCTGCGGGTCAGGGTGATCTCCGAGCAGGAGGAAGCGGAGCTTGCCTTCGAAAGCGCCGCGCGCAGCTTCGACCTCGGAGACCGTCCGTGCGCCGTGGCGGACGTGGGCGGGGGCAGCACCGAGGTGATCCTGGCCCTGGGGAGCCACATCCAGCAGGTCCACTCGCTGCATCTCGGGTCGGTGGCGCTGACCGAGGAGTTCCTGCGCTCCGACCCCGTGAAGCGGCGAGAGTTCAAGGCGATGCGCAGGGAGGTACGCCGGCGCATCGACGAGGCGCGTATCGAAGCCGACCCGCCGCCGCAGTTCGTGGTCGCTTCGGGGGGGACCGCCACGTCGGTGGCCCAGATGGTGATGGCGCATCAGGGCCTCGCCGGGCGGCCGGCGCAGGGATTCGAGATGACCCAGGCCGAGCTGCTGCACCTGCACGAGGCGCTGCTCCGCCGCGGGCTGGCGGAGCGCCGGGAGATGCCGGGGCTGTCGCCCGACCGTGCCGATATCATCATCGCCGGAGTCACGATTCTCTACGAGCTGATGGCCCACCTGCGCGTGAACATTCTGCGCGTCAGCGAGCACGGCATCCGCCACGCGCTGCTCCACCGCATGATCGCCCGGCGCTTCCCCACCGCGTCCCCGCCCTCGCGGCCACGGCGCCTGGCGGCCGCCGAGGCCTTCGCGCGCTCGCTGCACTTCGAGGAGGCGCACGGTGCGCAGGTGCAACGGATCGCGCTGTCGATGTTCGATCAGGTGGCCGCCCCTCTCGGGCTCGATCCGGACGGACGCGATCTCCTGGGCGCCTCGGCGCTCCTGCACGATGTCGGGTACGTGGTCGGCTTCCGCGGGCACCACAAACATACGTACAGACTGATCGCGCACGCCCAGCTCGACGGCTTTACGCCGCGCGAACGCGAGATCGTGGCGCTGGTGGCGCGCTTCCATCGACGATCCGGGCCGAAGAAGCGACACCGCGCCTGGTCGGCCCTGACGCGGGACGATCGGCGCATGGTCCGTCAGCTCGCCGCGCTGCTTCGAATTGCCGACGCCCTGGATCGCCGCCACTCCCAGAGACTCAGGGAGATCCGCTGCCGGGTCGCAAACCGCCGCGCGCGGTTCACTCTGATCGCAGGCCTTGACCTCGACGTCGAGCGTCACGCTGCCGAGGGCAAAGGGAATCTTTTTCGGAAGGTCTTCGGCCGCGAGATTTCGTTCGACATGGCGCGTTCCACAAGTGCCGCTCCCGCCCCTCTCCGTCTCCTCCGGCGTCTGACCGCCTGAAGCGGCCCCGGCGAACGCCGGGCGGATCTTCAGAGTCTCGAAGTCAAGGAAGGGGCGGGGCCTTGCCGGCCCCGCCGTCCTTCGGGTTGGAAGGGTATGGCTCGACGGTGACTTGCGTCACCGCCTGGCTGGTACGGCCCGCATCGTTTCGGGCCACGCCGGGTGCGTTGGTCGCGTGCGGTCCCGGCCTGTGACGAGAATCATCCTCTCCGTATGTGACAGCGCGGTGATGCGCGCGTGACGGATTGGCGAAGTCCCCCCCCTCAGTCTTCGCGGTTCAGGAGCGTCACGGGGTCGCCCAGGGCCACCGGACCCTCCTCGATCACATAGGCGTTGAGCGCCAGTCTGCCGCCAAAGGTGCTCTGGATGTCCCGCAGAACCCCCGGGTCCTGCGCGAGGGTGTCCGGGTCGAAGGTGGTCATGACGCAGCGGGCGCGCAGGCTGTCGATGCCGATGCGCGCGGCGCCGGCCCGAATGACGCGCCCCTCCCAGCCGCGCTCGGCGAGACCGTCCACACCGGCGATCACGATGTTCGGCCGCAGCCGCCGGCGATCGCGTCCGAAGACCGCGAGGGCGCCGTCGGTCGCGATCAGAAGCGGCAGGACGTCGAATCGCTCGACACCGTCATAGCGGACGAGGCGCGCGCCTCGCCCGGCGGCCGCCTCCACGTCCCGCGTCACCTCCGCCGATCGCCAGGGGCGCCCGTCGACCAGCGGCTCGCCGTCGGGACCGAGGGTCGCCCGGTGACCGAGGAGCCGCGGCCTGGTGCGGGAAGTGACGATGCGGCCCCGTTCGTCCTCGACGCGCACGACGCGGTCACCGAAGATGCCATCGCGCCGCAGGTCGGCGCTCTCGAGCGGCTCACCCGCCACCGACTTCACCGGGTAGCGCCAGAGCTCGGCGATGCGCACTCAGCGTCCTCGGGGCGCGCCGCTCCCGCGCCGGCTGGCTGCCCTCAGCGGAATCGCGGCGGCTCAGTGCTTGATGACCGCCCGGTAGCGGACCTTGCCCGCCTCGAGCCGATCGCGGACTTCGTTGATCCGCTCGAGCGGGTAGACTTCGAGCCTGGGCTTCACCTTCCCCGCCGCGGCGAGGTCGAGCGCTTCGACAAGATCGCGCCTGTGATTCTGTTTACTGCCGACGAGCCTCACCTGGTTCGTCAGGAAGTGCAACGGGTCGACCTGGATCGGTCCATCCACCAGGCCCATGTTGACCATCCGTCCCTCCGGCCGCAGGCCGCGCAGCGCCTGGGTGGCGTGCGCCGCCGAGTTCGTGGTCCCGAGGATGACGTCAGCACCGCCCGCCTCGAGCAGGGCCTGACCGAGGCCGCCCGAGGCGATGACGACGTCGCCGGCGCCGAGCCTTCTCGCTTCTTCCTTCTTCTCCGGGTTCCCGGTGACCGCGATCACCTCGAGGCCGAGCGCCTTGGCGTACTGGACGGCGAGGTGCCCCAGACCGCCGATGCCGAGGACGGCGACTCTGTCGCCGGGGCGGGGATCCGCGTTCCGCAGGCCGCTCATGACCGTGAAGCCGGCGCAGAAGATCGGCGCCGCCTCTTCGTCGCTGAGGCCCGCGGGCACGAGCGTGCAGCCGGAGGCCCAGGCGAGCATCAGCTCCGAGTTGCCGCCACCCATCTGGATCCAGGACTGATACTCGGGGCAATACCCCTCGCGCTGCTCCTGACAGAAGCGGCAGCGGCCCTCGCCCCTCTGGGCCCAGGAGACGCCGACCCTGTCGCCGGCCCGCAGGCCGGCCACGCCCTGGCCCACCTCCACGATCTCGCCCACCGGCTCGTGCCCGAGAACCAAAGGCAGGGGCACCGGCATGACCCCGTGATGTACGTGCAGGTCGGTCCCGCACATGCCGCTGGCGCGAATTCTGATGAGCACCTGGCCGGCCTGCGGCTTCGGGTCCGGGAGGTTCTTGATCGTCCAGGGTTTTCTGACTTCCGTCATGACGGCTGCGCGCATCTTGGCTCCCTCCTTGACGCATCTCAGGACGTGCGAAGGCTGGCCGGGGATTCAAAGGATCTGTATAGCACCGGAACCGGGCGAGGACAACGAGGCGGCTTAAGATGCGGTTTCGCGGCCCGGTTCGGACTCAGGACGGCCCGGGGCCTCGAGATCGAGCAGCTCGCGGACGTCGCGCGGCGGGATGGCGCCGAGGGAGAGCAGGCGCTCGTTGAAGGCGCGCAGGCGGAAGCGCTCCCCCTCGCGCCTGCGCGTCTCGCGCAGGATGTCCGACAGCTCCAGGGTGCCCACGAAATAGGTGGAGAGCTGCGTCGACGACACCTTGGCCCGGCGCAGCTTGCCGCGCGCCTCGGCCTCCTCCTGAAACCCGAGCCCCTGCAGCAGGTCCATCCCGAAGCGGTCGGCCTCCTCGTCGGACATCGGCGTGGTGTGAAGCCGCGCGTCCAGGATGGCGTTGAGCGACACGCGCAGCGTCTGTTTCAGATGCACGAGAAGGTTCTCCGGCTCCGCGTCGGCGTAGCCGTTCTCGAACATCATTGTTTCGGCCAGGACCGCCCACCCTTCCGCGAACGTTCCCGACGAGAAGATCTTCTTGTAGACCGTGGCGATGGGCGAGCGCAGGGCGTACCAGTACTGCACGTAATGGCCGGGGAAGGCCTCGTGGATGGTGAGCCCCTGCAGGGCGTATTCGTTGTACTCGCGCAGGAAGGACTCCTGGAGCGCCCTGTCTTTCTCCTCGGAGCCTCCGCGCGGCACGGACGAGATCCAGAACGACTTCTTCAGATCGGGTTCGAGGATCGGCGGGGGATTGAAGAACGCGACCGCCACCCCGTCCATGAACCCGGGCGTGGGCTCGACCACGAAGTTGTCGTCGTCGGGCGGCAGGCCGATGAGATCGCGCTCGCGGATGAACGCCTTGATCCGATCGATGGCGCGCTGGGTGTCGCGGAACAGCGTCTCCGGCGTCGAGTGCCGTTTCGTCACCTCGTCGAGCACTTCGCGGACAGTCAGGTTGATCAGGTCGTCACCCGTCTCCACGTGCCGGTGACCCGGGTGGAGCCTCGCGTGAAGCGGCGCCGCCACCTCGAGCATGCGCCTGCGGTCGATCTCGAGCTGCTGGCGCGCGCGCCGCAGGATCTCGTCCGGCGTCAGGGAGGACTGCAGCGTGTGACGGAGCTTCTTCGTCCACAGCTCCCGGCCGAGCCTCCAGTCACCCCGGGACCGGGGCAGGAGATCCCCTTCGAGCCACGCCTGGAACTCCCTGAGCGCGGCGAGCGCGCGGGCGCTCTCCGACTCGAGCTGCCGGCGGATCTTCGGGGCCTTCGCGAACAGCCCAGGAAAGGACTTTTCGAAGAAGTCGATGTTGCCGGCGTTCGTGTGCAGCACCAGGTCGGTGGTGACGCGCGGCGGGTCTTTAAGGTTGGACTTTGCCGCCTCGAGGAAGCGCGGGATCTGCTGCATGCGCAGAAGGAGCGCCTCGAGTCGTTCCGGCCACGCGGGCGAATCCTCGTCCTGCAGCGTCAGGTAGAGCATCGTGTTACCGAGGAGATCGACGTAGCTCTGCGGGTCGCGCTCGAACGGGCGAAGCTCCGTCAGGGAAAAGATCGTCGCCTCGATGTCGTTCATGACCAGGTGGTAGTCGATCCGGGCGCTCGTGGACAGACGCTTCGGATCGACGGCGGAAACCTCCGCCCGGTAGTGCCTCGCCAGATCCAGCTTGTCCTCGATTCCCCCGGCCGACAGATCCTCGAGGTCTCCGTCGTATGTGTGGTATCCGACCATCGTCGCCGTCGTGGGGTAGGCGCGCATCGAGTCGTCGAGATACCGGTCGGCGATGCGGTAGAAGTCGAGGTCGGGACCGCGTGCTCCGTCGGGGATGCCGCCAGGGAATTGCGATTGCGGATGGGGGTGGCCGGAGTCCTTCATCGGCGACTTCCTCGGCGTCCGTCTCTGCTGTGGCCGTGGCACAGTATCACAATCCCCCGGACTGTCGAAAGCCGCCCCCGCGGCGGATAATTCGCCCGCGATCACGGCCGGACCTGGCCCGCCGCGAGCCGATCCGCGATGAAGACGACGTGTCCCCGCGCCTCGTTCAGAAGTCGGGCCGGGCACTCTTCGACTCTCCCTTCTGGCGAAAGCGCGCGCTTCAGGGCCTCGGCCTTCTCCTCGCCGCTCGCGAGGACGAGCACGGCCGCGGCGCTTCGGATCACCGGCGGAGTCAGGGTGATTCGGTGGGTCTTCAGAGATTCGATCCAGGGCGCGGCCACGAGGCGGCCGGTCTCGCGGAGCGCCTCGCTCTCCGGAAAGAGCGACGCGACGTGGCCGTCCGCGCCCAACCCAAGAAGAACCAGGTCGAAACGCGGCACCTGGCCCTCCTTCAGGCGGAAGAACGCTCTCAGGATCCCCTCGTACCCGCGCGCCGCCTCCGCGGCGTCCGGATTCTCGGCCGGGATTCGGTGCACGTTCCCGGGAGGCACCGGCGCACGCGCCAGGAGTGTCTCCTGCACCATGCGGTAATTGCTGTCCGGGTGGTCCGGCGGAACGTGTCGCTCGTCCCCCCAGAACAGATGGAGCGACGCCCACGGCACGAGAGCGCGGTATGGATCTCCGGTCAGCCGGGTGTACAGGCCCCGGGGCGTCCTTCCGCCCGACAACGCCAGGGCAAACGATCGCTTCGGCCCCGCCTTTCGGGCCAGACGCGCCACCTCGCCGGCCCCGGCCCGCTCGAGCTCCTCGAGATTGGAGACGACGCGCAATTCGGCTTTTTGGGAGGGCATTCCTCTCTGTCCGCTGCCGGGGAACAGCCCGTCGAAGGGACCAATAATAATGATGGCGGAGAGGGTGGGATTCGAACCCACGTGGGGCTGTTTAGGCCCCAACCCGCTTTCGAGGCGGGCCCGTTGCGACCACTTCGGTACCTCTCCGCGCGTAACTCTACCATCCTCTCTCAATCGAGCGCCAGGGAAGGATGACCGAGCCGCTGTGCTATAACTTCTCACAGGTGCAGACGTGAAGGGAGGCCCTCGATGTCATCCGCGACACCTCTCGTCCAGGGAGCGAAGAGGGGCAGACGAACCGGTCCCTCCTGGCCGATCGGTCGCATCCTCCCACGATCGTTCCATGCTCGGTCCGTCCACGACGTGGCGCGCGACCTGCTCGGCATGATTCTGGTCCGCGCGCTGCCCGCCGGGCGTGGCGCGCCGGAACGGCTCGCCGGTCGCATCGTGGAAGTCGAGGCCTACGACGGTCCGCAGGACCTCGCCTGCCACGCATCCAAGGGCCGGACACAGCGGACCGACGTCATGTTCGGCGAGGCCGGGCACGCCTACGTCTATTTCATCTACGGCATGCATTGGTGCCTGAACGTCGTGACCGGGCCGGTCGACTATCCGTCGGCGGTGCTGATCCGGGCGCTGGAGCCGATCGACGGCCTCGAGAAGATGCACCCGGGCCGCGACCCGATGGGGCGGATCGCCAGCGGGCCGGGGCGTCTGACACGCGCCCTGCGGATCGACCGGTCGCTGAACCGGGCCGACCTCTGCGAGCCCGGCCCGCTCTTCATCGAGGCGGGGCCAGGCGTGCCGGACCGCGACGTGTTGCGCGGCCCGCGCGTCGGCATCGAGTACGCGGGCCCCTGGGCCACAAAGCCGTGGCGTCTGGGCCTGAGAGGCTCAACGGCCCTCTCCCGGCCGTTTGGTGCGACCGCAGATGATACGCGCCTCGAGCCGGTTGGCACGACCTGCCCATGAGGTGGCTGACGGTGTGGTCCGAATGAAGCGCGCCTCCGCGCTCATCCTGGGCCTCGCCGTCCTGGGCAGCCTGGCGTGGGTAGCGACGCCGATGGTGCTCATCCGGCCGTTCGGGGCCCAGACTCCGCGAGGCCTGGCGGTGTCCTACTCGATGCGGAGCCACGGCGCCCCGCTGACGCTGAGCCTGCTCATCCTGGGCCTCGCGGCCGCGATCGTGCTCCGGCCACGCCTCGCCTCCTGGAAGGGTCGTGTGCTCGCCGGGGGCGCGGTGACGCTGCTGGCGGCCTGCGCCTTCCTGTCCCGTCAGGATTATTTCGAATGGATGTTCCGTCCGCTGCCACATCCCGGCTTCTTGGACGCGGACCAGGCGAAGGACGTGGCGGACGAAGACCTTGTGCTCGGGATCGAAGTCGGGTCAGAGGCGCACGCCTATCCCGTGCGCGCGATGGCCTACCACCACGTCGTGAACGACGTGGTCGGCGGGGAGCCGATCGTCGCGACCTATTGAACGCTCTGCCACACCGGTCTGGTGTGGAAATCCACGGTGGGCGGGCGGACGCTGCATTTTCATCTCGCGGGCATCAACAATCAGAACTTCATCATGAGCGACGAGGAGACCGGCACGTGGTGGCAACAGGTCTCGGGCTGCGCGATCCTCGGCTCCCTGACCGGGCGGTGCCTGGAAATGATCCCCTGGGACGAGGTGACCTTCGAGACGTGGAAGCGGGAACACCCGCGCTCGCTCGTGCTCCGCCCTGCCGAGGACGCGCGGGAGCACTACGCAGCGGCCGACTGGGAGAAGGAAATCGCCGAGTATCCGACAGTCACGCCCGTCGATCCGCGCGACGGCTTGCAGCCGCGAGACCTCGTGGTAGGAGTGACCTCAGGGACGGTCGCCAAGGCCTACCGGTGGACGACCCTCGTCGCCCAGAATCCGATCCTGGACACCGTGGGAGACACGCCGCTCCTGGTCCTCCTCGATCTCGACGGGCGATCCCTGCGCTGTTTCGATCGCCGCGTCGCGAACGAGACGCTCGAGCTGTTCCTCAGGAGGGGGATCTGTCCGCCGGCGATCGTCGACAGCCGAACGGGCAGCGAGTGGGACTTCTCGGGGCTCGCCACCGCGGGGCCCCTGGCGGGCCGGCGTCTGGCGCGCCTGCCGTGTCTCAAGGACTACTGGTTCGACTGGAAGACCTACAACCCCGGCACGCGCGTCTACACCGCCGGAACGCTGCCCGTCGATTGACGCGAAGCCGTTCCTCAGGACCGCGCGGCGCGCCGGGCCCGGGCGCGGCGCCCGTGGAAGAACGCGCGCAGCGCGGCGGCGCACTCTTCGGCGCGCACGCCGCCCTCGATCTCGAAGCGATGATTGAGCCCACGGCGCGCCTTCCTGAGGAGGGACGTTGAGCCAACCTTCGGGTCGCGCGCGCCGAACACCAGACGATCGATGCGCGCGTGCACCATCGCCCCGAGGCACATCAGGCAGGGCTCGAGGGTCACGTACAGGGTGGCGCCCGTGAGCCGGTAATTCCCCTCGGCGCGGGCGGCGCGACGGATCGCCGTCATCTCGGCGTGCGCGGTGGGGTCCCGCGCGCCGATCGGACGGTTGGCGCCGCGGCCGGCGATCCGACCTTGTGAGACGACGACGGCGCCCACCGGGACCTCGCCCCGTCTGCCCGCGGCGCGCGCCAGACGGAGCGCCGCGGCCATCCACCTCTCGTCCCTCGAGCGCATGCGGGCGAGTCTAGCGCAGCCGCGGCCCGAACGCGCGCCTGTGTCCGCCCGAAAAAAGAAGACGGCGGCCCGGCAGGGCCGCCGTCCACTTCCCCCCGGTATGGGTGCCGGAGGAGCCCAGGCGTGAGCCGGGCTAGTTCACCACGAGCGTGCCGTTCTTGCTCCAGCGCTTGAAGCTCACCGACTTGGAGCAGCGGAACTCGAAGGTCCCGGCCGTGGTCGGAGTGAGCTCGACGACCGCCGGCTTCTCCGGGGAGACCTTGTTGCTGATATCGAAGTCCGGGAACTTGATCGAGTAGGTCGCGTCCTTGCTTACGAAGGTGATCTGGACCTTGTCGCCCCTCTGCACGCGCAGCGTGCTGGGGGCGATCTTCCCATCGTAGGCCGTGACGTGGAACTTCTTGAGCTGGCCCGGGGCCACCGACTTGGCGGCCATGCTGCCGCGCTTCTGGTGGGCCTTCTGGTCCGGCTGGTCGGCGGACACCGCGATCGCGGCGCCGGAGACCAGGACGGCCAGGGTCAGCAGCGTGATTCTCAGGAAACCGGATCGCATACTTCCCTCCTCGGCGAATGAGGACAGGCAACGTGTCCCGTCCGATCGACGCGGCGTGCGCGCCTCACCCGATGAATGTCGTCCGCGCGGATCGGGCAGTCAAGGAAGTTGCAGAAATGAGATCCGCGGAAGCGCCCGCGACGCAATGGATTGCGAGCGACAGGAACCGACGCCCGCGACGGAATTCGAACGGGCGGCCTGCGGGATCTTTTCAGCGGGACAGGGTGAATTCCACCATGACCTGGATATAGGCGGCGACCGGCCTGCCGCTCATGAGAGCCGGCTGGTAACGCCACCTCTTCACCGCATCGATCGCGGCCAGGTCGAATCCCCAGCGCTGGTCAGGGTTCTTGATGACATCGATCTCGCCCACCGTGCCGTCCGCCTCGACGACGACCAGCAGGATCACCGTGCCGTCCAGGCCCGCCCTGCGCGCCGGGTCGGGATACTTGGGGAGGGCGCGCGTGCCTGGGATGAGGGCAGGGGGAGCGAGCCCCGGTGCCCACTGTTCGTACGGCCCATCGGGATCACCAGGGCCCTCGGGTCCCGTGCCGGGACAATCGGGACAGTCGCTGTCCAGCACTCCCTCCGGCCCGGTGCCGGTGCCCTCGGGATCTCCGGACTGGCCGCCGGGACCGCCCTGTCCGTCGGCCGGCACGGCAGTCGCCTCTATCTCGGACTCGGGAGGCGGCACAGGGGCATCGGCCGGACGCGGAACGGCCCGCCTCGACACCGGCTTCGAACCGGTCGCCGGGCGGCTGTCCTTCCGGCCGTTGCGCGCACCACGCCTGATGTTGCCGGCCCGCCGGTTGTCGCCCCCGGGCTGGCGGAAACCGATCTGGATGGGCGGGTCAACAATAATGATACCGGCCCCGGTCGGATGCATGACATCGAGCAGGAGGAAAGGGGCGAAGATGAGAGCCGCGAGGCCCGAGACGTACAGCGTGGCGGCGAGCGCCAGACCGCGCAGCCTCAACAAGAGGATGCGCGCGGCGGGGCGGGGGCGGGAGACGATCAGGGACGAGAACTCGGGGGCGGTGAGCATGCGTCACCTCGCAGGGGGGAGAATGGGACCCCGTCTCGGGTTCGTTTGGGCCGGCCCGGTGCCCGGCCCTCAGGCGGCCGGTGCGAGGAAGCCTCAGGGGGGCGAATCGCCCAACGGGACCGGACCGGCCCTCCTCACGATGACGAAACTGTACTGTCGAAGTCACACGCCGTCCCGTTCGACCGATCAGCGACCGGTGCATCGAAGCAGCAGGGCGGGCGGTGTTCCGACCGCAGGCCGCTCCGCCCGGCGAAAGGCGCCGGAGGGGAGGGAATCTGGCGGCGACGGGACGGCCCGGCTTGATCTCGGCGGACGGAGACATAAATTTGATGTCGGTTCGGATGGTCCGGAGGGAAACGATGAACCGCAATCACGCCGCTGTCCTGGGGGTCCTGATCGGATTGAGCCTGTCCCTGCCGTCGTGCACCAGCAAGCCGGCGGGCGTTCTGGCGGACGCCGCCAGGCGGAAGGAGTTCATCGAGGCCCTGGTGACCAATCCCGCCACCCGAGCGGAGGTCATCGACCGTCTGGTCGGTCCGCCGGGCGATCGGGCCGCGGTCATCGAGCGGATCCTGAAGGACGAATCGGCCGCCGGGGACCTGGTGGCGAAGATCATCCAGCAGGACCGGGGCAAGGCGATCGTCGCGAGCAAGATCGCGGCCGATCCCACCGCGAAGACGTTCATAAGGATGCTGATGCTGACCGGCGTGATGGGCGAGTCGATGACCCAGCAGCAGGCCACCTTGATGGGTCTCGGCGAGCCGTTCGCCTACGGCAACCAGAACCGGACGATGCACGACCTCAAGGTGATAGGCAGCCTCGTCGACACCTTCGCGAAGAAGCAGGCGGGGGAGGAGGGGCCGCGCTACCCGGTGTGCTTCGAGTTCGCCGACGTGGGCTCATGCCTCGCGAAGAAGCTGCCCGCCGGGAGCCTCGACGGCCTGCGGACAAAGGACGCCTGGGGCCACTCGTACCTGTACCACACCGACCGCCAGGGCAAGGACTACATCCTGGTCTCCTACGCCAGCGACGGGAAGGACGACGAGCTGGGCAAGGTGGGGCCCACCCAGTCCTACGACTGCGACATCGTCTTCTCGGACGGAGACTTCATCCAGTGGCCGGGCTGGATCCGCAAGCACGAAGTCCGCTAGTCCTCACAGAGTGTTCAGATAGACCAGCAGGTCCTCGATCTCCGCGTCGTTGAACGTCTCCGTCGATCCGAGCCCCTCGAGGTACTTCAGCTTCGCGGGAATGAGCGCCCTGAGGCTGGGGTAGCGCCCGTCGTGGAAGTACGGCGCGGTGGTCGCGAGTCCCCGCAGTGACGGCACGTTGAACGAGCCGCCGCTACCGATGTCCTCGTTCTCCGCCTTGGCGAACGTCGGCGGCACGTGGCAGGCGTTGCACGACGCCTTCAGGAAGACCTGGTAGCCGCGCTTCGCCGCCGCCGGTGCCGCGTCGGCGGCCGATCCGTCAGGGTTGAGATTCGGATTCTGCCAGAACTCCAGGGAGTCGAGGTAGGCGATGAGGTTCGCCAGCTGCTCCTTGGTCGGCTCCTTCCCCTTCATCCGGTTCATGATGATCCCCTTGACGTTCTCTTCCAGCGTCTTGCCGCCCGCCCAGGAGTAGGGGGCCGTGTCCTTGACCCCGTAGAGAAGCGGCACGCTGCGGCCCTCGGGAGTGCCGTCTTTGACCACGTCGAGCCCGACGTACGTCTTGTTGTCGGTGTGCCCGCCGCGCGGATGGCAGGTGGCGCAGGCGTACTTGCCGCTGCCGGACAACGCCGTGTCGTTGAACAGGAGAAGCCCGGCCTTCACCGGACTCATGGGCTGGGCCTGGTCTTTCCTCTTCGGGGCGGCCGCGAGCAACAGCGCCCCACAGGCGAGGACGACGGCGGGAACAACAAGCGCACGACCTCGAATGGCTTTCATCCTTCTCCTCCTTGACGCGCCCGGGCGATGTCGGTCGATTCCGAAGATGCAGAGTCTACGCCGGCAGCCGCGCCCGCGCCAGACCCTGCCTCAGGCAGGCTGCTGACGGCGCTCCGCGGGCCCCAGGACGCCTGAACGCGCGCGGGAAGAAGTGGTGCGCCCAGCAAGACTCGAACTTGCGACCTTCGGATTCGTAGCCCTCTGGGCCGCCCGGGTCGCGGGCCACATCTCCCGGACACGCCGCATCTTAGCCGATCGTCGCCCGCCAGGAGCCCGCTGATCGGACGATCCCTGCCCACTACGGCCCACGATCCCCGATCCCCGAGGGATCCCGAGTGACCACCGTTGTCCGACGCAGACAGATCCCTGGCGGCCGTGGGCGAGAGCCGACAGAACACTGTCGCCCCGAAGATGGCACGAGGACTGGACTTTCGGCCCCCTCACCCGCAAATTGGGGACCGAGGAGGTCAGGAGCGGTCCGATGGCGACCACGAGATCCCGGGGCTGTTGGTGGTGTGATGAGAGAACGCCCCGGTCGGCGAGGGCCGCAGGGTGAGGGGATGGTTCGCGACCCTCCATGATGTGGCCCGGGCGTTGGAGGAGGCC
>QHXX01000119.1 GCA_003223135.1 Acidobacteriota bacterium
TAGCCGTCGTGGTCGGAATCATCGCACAGGTCACCCGTGCCGTTGCCGTCGGCGTCGGCCTGGTCCGGGTTGGCGATGGTGGGGCAGTTGTCGCAGGCGTCGCCGACCCCGTCGTGGTCCGGGTCGGCCTGGGAGGCGTTGTCCACCAGGGGGCAGTTGTCGTTGAGGTTCGGGATCGAGTCGATATCGGCGTCGGCCGGGACGATGGCGCAGGGGTTCGGGTTCGGGATCTCGCACGTCCCGGGGGGCGCGGTTGAGCCGAGGCACCCCTCGGCGCAGGAGTTGACGCCGCTCACGAGGTAATAGAACGCCGTGCCGATCGGCGGGTTGGCGGTGTCCTGGCTGGCGCGGTCGGTGGAGCCGCTCTCGAGACAGACATGGTTCCAGGTCAACGGAAACCCACCGATCGTCCCCCGGTAGACGTTGAACAGGTTCGCCTGCGGGATCTTGAGCCAGCTCAGGGACACCGGAGGGGTCGTCCGCGCGGTCAGGGACGGCCCCACCGGCCCGGGAGGGGTCTGGACGGAAGGCACGAAGGGCGCGCAGTCCTGGGCATTGAGCACACCGTCTCCGTCGGCGTCGGGCGCCACGAACTCGTAGGCGCCGACGTCGACGATGGCGCTGCCGTCGCCGTTGCCGTCGACCGGCCGGGTCACGCCGTCGAGATCGACGGGTTCAAGGTCCGCGTTCGTGCCGGCGTCCACGGCGGGGGAGGATGCGAGCAGGTGGAAGTCCACCTTGATGTCGGGGGCCGCCCCTCCCCAATCGGCCAGGAGCTTGTAGGGAGCGCTGGCGGCCGGCAGCTCGGGCGACACGGTCAACTCCTTCGAGGTCGCGTCGATCGCCGTGACGGTCCGGGCCACGCCGTCCGTCGCATACTCCACGATGTCGCCGATGTCGTACCGCGCCTCATCAAGAACGATCAGCGTCGTCGTGGTCCCGGCCAGCACGGTGACGTCATAGAAATTGGGTTGGCGGACGAGTGCGGGAGGCTGGGAGAAGTTGCCATTCACGCCGAGAACCTGGCCGTTGCTGTAGTCCCCGCCGATCTCGGACGAGGAAGAGGGAAGTCTGTTATTGCCGTAGAACAGGTTTTCGGCGACGGTCGGGAAGGAGAAGCGGCTGTACAGCCCCGCTCCCGCGCCGGTCGAAGTGACCGAGTTCCCGACGATCAGGTTGTTGCTCACGCGCACGGACGTGTTGTCGGGGGGAGGGAGAGTGCTCTCGGAGTAAAGGCCCGCACCGCGCGTCGAGTACGTGGTGCCCGACGGTATTGCGGTTTCGGTCAGGGAGTTGCCGATGATGGTGTTGAGGGTGACGACGGCCGTGGAATTGAGCAGGTCGATGCCGGCTCCGGTCAGGCCCGCGCTGTTGCCGTAGATCAAGTTGCCCTCGGCGCGCGTCTCGCCGTACAGCTCAATGCCGCCGCCGGAGCCGGAGGCGCGGTTCCCGTAGATGACGTTCCGGCTGACGATTGTTCCCGCTCCGCCTCTGATCCAGAGGCCGCCGCCCTTTCCGACCTCGGCCTGCACGACGTTGTCGTGGATGAGGTTGCCCACGATCTCGGGAGCAGAGTCTGCGTCTACCGAAAAAATCGCCCCGCCCAGACCGTGTGTGAAGCCGCCCCCTCCGGATTTCGGCGGCATGCTGACGTTGAGCACGATCTCATTCCCGGCGATGACCGGGTGGCCGTAGGCCACGAATATCCCGCCCCCGAGCCAGTCCTTCAGACTTCCGGACAGCATGTTGCCTACGATGACGTTGTGGGTGACGATCGCGTCTCCGTAGATGTATATGCCACCTCCGGCCACCGCGTCGGTCACGACGCCTACTTCACCGCTGCCGCCGGTGATCCTGAATCCGTCGATGGAGAAATCATCCCTCGGGCGGCCGGTCCCTCCGGACGCGAAGATCACCGCGCTCCGGCCAAAGCCCGTCGCGTCGATCACCGTGCTCGCCGAGCCGGCTCCGACGACGTGGATGTCGGGATAGACGAAGATGCGCTCGCGGTACATCCCCGCGGCGACCCTCACGGTAGCCGAAGTGGCGCTGCCTCCGACGATGACGGTGTTGGCCTGGTTGATGGCTCCCTGGATTGTGCGGAAGGGGGCGGACGCCGAGCCGCAGCCGCTGGTGCAGGTGCTCGAGGCGTCGACGTAGAGCACGCTCTCGGTCGCCGCCAGCCGGCCCGTTGCCAGGATGGACAGACTCGAGACAAGAAGGATTGCCCCGAGGGCGCGGCCAACGCCTCGCCGACGGCGCCTGCTTTGTGCGGCGATTCCTCCTGTTGAACGGCGTCCGCCTGGGGGCTGGCCCAAGTTCCCTCCGGGGCTGGGCCGGCGCGAGAGGCCCGGTTTTTCGTCAAGCTTCTGTATTCACCATCCCCGCTCGAATGTCAAGCACCGAGACCGGGTTTCAGCTGAGTCGCGGTTGGCGGAACACCGCGCCGACCCCCCTCTTGAAACGATCAATAACAAATATGTTGACTGGGTGCGAAGATGACCGTATCAAGTCACGCGGAGATCGGTGTGCTTCGATTCGCGTCAACAGGAGGGTCATTATGAGAAATATCAGACCGCTTCTCGCCCTGATCCTCATCGCAACGATACCTCTGGCGGCGCAGGCTGCGGAGAAGGCACAGGGCCAGAAGAGTTCGACGCCTCTGACAGTCGGGGACTTCGCGGTCATGCTCGCCGCCACGACCGGAAAGGGCCCCGCTCTCGAGGTCAAGGGCGCCGCCGAGGCTCTGGTCAAGGCCGGAGTGCCGCTCGGCAACCCCAAAGCGGTCCTGACTGAAGAGAAGCTGGTCGAGATACTGGGCTTCTATGGCGTCCGCGTGAAGAGTTCCACGCCCCGCCAATCCGTCAGCCGATCGAAGGCCGATGCGGCCCTGCTCCTGGTCGCCGGGACCCTCAGCTCTGTCGGCACGGCGAGGGCCGGTTCCGCTCCCACGCCCTCGACCTTGAATGACTGTCTGGCCGAATCCAACCACGGTCAGTGCGTGGGATGCTGCAAGCTTCTGGGAGGGGACGCCAACGGCTGCGCCAATTTCTGCCAACAGATCAAGGTCAGCGAGGGCGAGCCTCTCCCCTGAAGCCCCACCGGCCCGGATCCTTTCGAGGTGAGATAGCGGCGGGCAGGAATCGAACCCCTGCCCGCCGCATCTGCGTACGGGCGGCACTCGGACCGATCCTGCCGTGCATCATCTCCAGAGAGTGGGCCGCGGGACCACCAGCCACGACCTCCTCCCCCCGATGACGTGGAACCCCGAAACTCCGGAGGCCGCCTAGCGGCAGTTGGCGTCGCTGGCGTCCAGACGACCGTCGCAGTTGTTGTCGATGAGATCGGAGCAGGTGGCGGATCCGGCCGGACCCTCGTTCGCCGCGGGATTCACGGACGCCGCACGATCGTTACAGTCGGCCGGGTCGGACGTGACGACGCGGATTTGATCGACAAACAGGGTATCGAGATTCTTGCCGCTGGTCCGGTTGGTGTCTTGAGCGCGGATGGTGATGCTGCCGCTGGTGGATGGCGGGAGGGCGAAATATTGCGAAAGATTGTCGTCGGCCGTCTTGCTGACCACGAACATGTTGGTGAAGCTGGTCCCGTTGAGCGAGTATGAGAACTGGTAATTGTCGCCTTCCGTGCTGACGCTCTCGTAGGCCTCGACATACACAACCGACAGGTGCCCTGCCGGGACGGTGAAGGTCCAGCGCATGTCCAGGAGGCTTACGTTGTTGATCCTCGCCTCGGTGATGGCCTCGTAGGTGTTGTCGGAGGACTGCATCGAGGCCAGGGTCCCGGTCTGGGTTCCCTGGAGGCGCTGCTCGGCGCTCGCGAGGGTCTGGATCGGGGTGCCCGTTCCGGTGACGTTAAAGGTGTCTCCGTCCGCGTCGCCGTCGCAGGCGTCGCCGATGTGGTCCCCGTCCAGATCCTGCTGGCCTGGGTTCGCGACCAGCGGGCAGTTGTCGGCGGCGTCCAGGATCCCGTCGTTGTCGTCGTCCGGATCCATGCAGTCGGCGAGACCGTCGCCGTCAGTATCGAGGAAGCCCTCGTCGATCGGGCCGTCGCAGTCGTCATCGATGCCGTTGCAGACCTCAGGGGAGGGCGCACCGGGGCTGCAGGTCTGCGGCACTCCGCCTGAGCAGTTGTTCACAGTTCTCCTGCAGGCGCCGACGCCGCATGTGGTGGTACCGAGGTTGTTATCGACGACGCCGTCGCAGTCGTCGTCGATGTTGTTGCACACCTCGGCGGTGGGGGTGCCGGGAGTGCAGGTCCCGGGGACGCCGTTGACGCATGCGGTGGCGCTGCGCTGGCAGGCAACCTGACCGCAGGTGATGGTCCCCAGGCCTTCGTCAACGGCGCCGTCGCAGTCATCGTCGAGGTTGTTGCAAATCTCGGTCGTGGGGGTCCCGGGGGTGCAGGTCTGTGTGACGCCGCCCACGCAATTGTTCACCGTTCTCTGGCAGGCGCCGACACCGCATGTCGTGCTCCCCAGGCCCTCGTCGACGGCTCCGTCGCAGTCGTCGTCGATGTTGTTGCAGGCCTCGGTCCCGGGCGCGCCGGGGGTGCAGGTCTGTGTGACACCGCCCGCGCAGTTGTTGACGGTTCTCTGGCAGGCGCCGACACCGCATGTGGTCGTGCCGAGGTTGTCATCGACGGCGCCATTGCAATCGTCGTCGATGTTATTGCAGATCTCGGTGGCGGGCGTGCCGGGGGTGCAGGTCTGGGGGACGCCGGCGACGCAGTTGTTCACGGTCCTCCGGCAGGCGCCGACGCCGCATGTGGTCGTCCCGAGGTTGTTGTCGACTGTGCCGTCGCAGTCATCATCGATGTTATTGCAGAACTCGGTGGCGGGCGTGCCGGGGGTGCAGGTCTGGGGGACGCCGTGACGCCCAGGCTCTCGTCGATGAGCGCGTCGCAGTCGTCGTCGACGCCGTTGCACACCTCGAGGGCGCCGGGATGGACCGCCGGCTCCAGGTCGTTGCAGTCGACGGCGAACGGGTAGCCGTCGTGGTCGGTGTCCTGGCACAGGTCGCCCATGGCATTGGCGTCGGCGTCGGCCTGGTCGGGGTTGGCGAGACCGGGGCAGTTGTCGCAGGCGTCACCGACCCCGTCGTGGTCCGGGTCGGCCTGGGAGGCGTTGGCCGCCAGGGGACAGTTGTCGTTGAGGTCGAGGACGGAGTCGGCATCGGCGTCGGCCGGGACGATGGCGCAGGGGTTCGGGTTCGGGATCTCGCACGTCCCGGGGGGCGCGGTTGAGCCGAGGCACCCCTCGGCGCAGGAGTTGACGCCGCTCACGAGGTAATAGAACGCCGTGCCGATCGGCGGGTTGGCGGTGTCCTGGCTGGCGCGGTCGGTGGAGCCGCTCTCGAGACAGGCATGGTTCCAGGTGAACGGAGACCCGCCGATCGTCCCCCGGTAGACGTTGAACAGGTTCGCCTGCGGGATCTTGAGCCAGCTCAGGGAGACCGGAGGTGTCGTCCGCGCGGCGGTCAGGGACGGCCCCACCGGCCCGGGAGGGGTCTGGACGGAAGGCACGAAGGGCGCGCAGTCCTGGGCGTTGGGCACGCCGTCTCCGTCGGCGTCGGGCACCGGGAACTCGTAGGCGCCGACGTCGACGATGGCGCTGCCATCGCCGTTACCGTCCTGCGCGCGCGGCTGCCCGTCCCGGTCCAGGGTGGAGAGCGGCACTCCCGGCACCGGCGTGTTGGTGCCGGCGTCGATCAGGGGCGAGCTCGCCTGCAGCCGGAAGTCCTCCGTGGTGTTGGTCGAGACATCCCAGTTCGCCAGGATCTTGAAGGCCGCCGAGGCGGAGGCGAGGGCCGGGGTGAAGGTCAGGACGTTGGTGGTGGTGTTGAC
>QHXX01000057.1 GCA_003223135.1 Acidobacteriota bacterium
GCCGATGATGGTCCGCGCGCCTCGCCCGGGCCGCCGGCCGGCGCGCAGTGTGATGATGTCGATGGTCGGCCGGCACAGGAACCGAACCGGGAGCCAGGACCAGCCGAGCCCACGGCTCACGTGCAATCGCACGTCCGGCGGAACGTCGAACCATCCCTCCAGGTATTCGCGCGTGCCGAACGGGACCCAGAGCGCGCCGGCGAGCGGCAGACGCACCTGGCCGCCGTGCGTGTGCCCGGCGAGCACGAGGTCGATGTCCCAGTTGCCGAGGCTGCGCACGACCTCGGGAGTGTGGGACACGAGGATGCACGGATCCCGCCTGGACACCCGCGTCATGGCGAGCCTCAGATTGTCATGACCGGTGATGGGATCGTCCAGGCCGGCGATCACGATTTTCCCGCCACGATAGATGACGGCGCGGCTGCTGTTGCGCAGGAGCGTGAAGCCGGCGTGCTCGACCACCTCCGGGCCCCAGGTACCCGGGACGCCGTCCCGATAGTCGTGGTTTCCCCAGACGAGAAATTTCCCGTAGCGCGCGCGCAGCGAGCCGAGGAAGGTCTGCAGGTCGCGCGGGCGATCCCCTCCTCGGACGAGGTCCCCCGAGAGTATGATGATGTCCGGCTGCGCGTCGTTGATGATGTCGATGGCGCGTCGTTCTCGATAGCCGATCGACCCGATATGGATGTCGCTGAGGTGCACGAGGGTCAGGTCGGGCGCGACCGTCGGGAGCATCGCAAGGTACTCGACCGACCGCACGACCTCGATCCAGTTCGGCTCGATGAGCGTGGCGTCGACGGCGGCACCGAGACCGACAAGGCCGGCCGCGTAGAGCGCCCAGCGTCTCGCGCGCGAACCGGTCGGGAATCGCATGCCTCTCAATATAAGGAAGACGCCGCGCCCCGGCCAGCTATCGGCCACACGCCCTCGAGCCCGGAAGCCCTCACGGGATGGACGTTTCCGACCTTGACCCGGACCGGAGATCCGGCTACTATGACGCGTCACGCCAATGGGGTTTGTCCTGCCCCTCCATCAGGAACGGCCTTAGCCCTTGACTGACAAGAGCCATCACGATCACGGTCGGCCTGCGCATGGCCGGCCAGAGTCACCGCATCGCCCCGAACCTGGTGTGCCCAAGCCTTCCCCGGGTTCGGGCGCGCCCGGCGGCTCCGCATCCGAAGAGCGTCCGACCGAGGCCCGTCACGAGGGTCACGGCTCCCAGGGCCGCGAGCAGCACGGCCATGCCGCCCACCGCCGCGACAACCGGCATCACAGGGATTGGAGGCGGCGCCGCTCCCACCATCCCCGCGGCGGCACACGGCACGACGGCGGCACCGGACAGGGGACCGGCCAGTCGCAAGGGCACCCCAGGCAGGGCGAGACGGGCCACCCCTCCGCGCACGGCCCCGGCCACGCCGGTTCGCACCCCCGCGCGACGACACCGCATGCGGGCGCGCCCGCCATCGAAGCCAGCGGCGTCCTCGAGATCTTGAACGAGAACGGCGGCTACCTGAGGCAGCCCGGGCGGAACTACCGACCCTCGACCGAGGACGTCTTCGTGCCGCGCGACATCCTGCTGCGTCTCGGTCCTGCGAATCAGCGTCTGAACGGCAGCGGCATCGAGGGCTCGGAGATCCAAGGGATGGCGGCGGCCTCCCCGCGAGGCGGTCGCCCGGCGCACGACCCGAGGCACGGTCACGGACGCCACGGCGCCCGTGGCGCGCACGCGGTCCAGGGAGCGCCGGGCGGGGGCTCTCACAGCCTCGTGGAGGTTCGGTCGATCAACGGGCTGGCACCGGAAGAGTTCGTGAAGAGGAGGCCGTTCACCGGGCTGACATCGGTCGACCCCTTCCAGAGGATTCGCCTGGAGACGGAGCCCACGGAGCTGTCGATGCGCGTCATCGATCTCTTGACGCCCATCGGCAAGGGACAACGGTGTCTCATCGTCGCCCCGCCGCGCGCCGGAAAGACGACCCTGCTGCAGAAGACCGCGGCCGCCATCTCGCGCAACCATCCGGAGATTCATCTCGTCGTCCTGCTGGTGGACGAGCGTCCCGAGGAGGTGACCGACATGAAGCGAAACGTCCGGGGCGAGGTGATCGCCTCGTCCTCGGACGACATGGCGCGTCAGCACGTCTCGGTGGCGCGCATCGTGCTGGAGCGCGCGCGCCGCCTCGTGGAGGTCGGCCGCGACGTGGTCATCCTGCTCGACTCGCTGACGCGCCTGGCGCGGGCGCACAACACTGCCACACCGGGAACGGGCCGGACGCTCTCCGGGGGTCTGGACGCCCGCACCATGGAGCAGCCGCGCCGCCTGTTCGGAGCGGCGCGCAAGGCGGAGGAGGGCGGAAGCTTGACCGTCATCGCCACCGCGCTGGTGGACACCGGGAGCCGGATGGACGACGTCATCTTCCAGG
The DNA here is from genome assembly GCA_003223135.1 of Acidobacteriota bacterium. Taxonomy (GTDB): domain Bacteria; phylum Acidobacteriota; class Polarisedimenticolia; order Gp22-AA2; family Gp22-AA2; genus Gp22-AA3. The sequence goes on from QHXX01000057.1 coordinate 2,415, forward strand.
AGTTCAAGGGGACGGGCAACATGGAGCTGGTCCTGGACCGCTCCCTGTTCGAGCAGCGCATCTACCCCGCGCTCGACATCCCGAAGTCCGGCACGCGCAAGGAGGAGAAGCTGTTCACGAAGGACGAGCTGCCCCGCATCCACAAGCTGCGCCGGGTCCTCTTCGAGATGAAGCCGCGCGATGCCATGATGAAGCTCCTCGACAAGCTGTCCAAGTACGCTACGAACGCGGAGTTCCTCAAGGCCCTCGACGTCTGAAATTCCTCTTGACTTTTTTACGCCGGCCCCTTATTGTTTCCTTCTGTAGGAAGTGAGGTTTCTGGTTGGACTTATGAATGAGCCCCAGGGACGCACGACCCCCTGGGGCTTTTTTAATGTTCGGCAGGGCCGAAGCTTCCTACCCCGGGACACGGAGTTCCGGTGCAATCGGCCTCGCAACGAGGCGGAGGTAAGGTTCGTGGCAACAAACGGTCGCGTCAAGTGGTTCAACAACAGCAAGGGTTATGGCTTCATCGAGATCGAGGGTGGAAAGGACGTCTTCGTCCACTTCTCGGCCATTCAGGGTAGCGGCTACCGCTCGCTCGAGGAGGGCCAGGCCGTCGAGTTCGAGGTCACGCAGGGCACGAAGGGCCCGCAGGCTTCGAACGTCAAGCCGGTCTAACCGGTCTCGCGGGTGGTCGCGTCGCCCCAAGGCGGCCAAGACCACTGACACAAAAAGCCCCGGAGGTTTCGCCTCCGGGGCTTTCGTTTTTCCAGGGGGGACGATCTAGAGGTTGTTGAGGTACCCCTGCAGGCGCTTCCTGTCCTCCGCCTCCACGTGCGTGAACTCGAGGGCGATCTCATAGCGGCGGCTCTCGATCGCCTGCGCCCGCACGGTGCAGCGCAGCACCTTCGCCTCGACGTCGACCGACGCCGGCTGGCGCAGGTCGCCTCCGATCAGGGTGAGCGTCAACTTGAGAAGCGCGTCTGCCTCGAGCGGCCGATTGGAGGCGCACCGGGCGCCGCCGGTGCCGATGTCGATCGTCACGAGCTTGAGATCGGCCGGGACCTGATCTCCCGGCAGCACCCTCACCTCCAAAAGCGCCAGAAAGCGATGGTACTCGCGTTTCTCGTCGTCGGCCATGACCTCCCCGTCGAATCAGTTCTTGGCGATTTCGTGGTGTTCCTTGGTGTTGGCCCCGTTCACGGAGACCAGGGTGTCGTCCGCCTTGAGACCCGCCTTCTCCGCCGGGCTGTCCGGCATCACCGAGGTGACCCGCATGCTGCCGTCCTCGTTCTGGTCAAGCTCGACGCCCATCCAGCCACGGGTCTGGTACTTCTCCTTCATCATGGCGGCGCACTCCTCCGCCGATTTCGTGCACTTCCCATGCTCCCCCGCGACCGCAGCCCCGACGGCCAGGGCCAGAACGGCCATGAACAAGGCACCACGAAGACCCATGCGATTCGACATTCGTCTGTCCTCCCTCGGTTGACCGCACCCCGCGGCAGGGGGATCCACGACCCCGGAATCTTACCACCAAAGCGTCCGGCCGACCCGCCGGACGAGCCGAGGGACCTCGTCGAGGCCCGCGTTTAGCGGGAGAAATGGAACGGCACGCTGGTCACCACGACGCCCGGCCTGAAGAGAAGGGCGCCCTTGATCAGGAAGGCCGACTGGTTGTGGAACAGCCCCTCCCACCAGTGGGCGGTGACGAACTCGGGAAGGACGACGGTCACCATCTCGTTCCGCCGCCGGCCGTGCATGAGGTCGTCGATGTGGTCGACCAGCGGCTGGACCATCGAGCGGTAGTGTGACTCGAGGACGCGCAGCGGGACGCCGCCGCCCCACGCCTTCCATTGCTCCCTGATCTGATCGACCCGCGCCGGATCGATGGCCACGTGCACCGCCTCGACCTCGTGGGCGATCGACTTGGCGTAGCGGACCGCGTACACCGTCGCCCGGTTGACCGCCGAGATCGGCACGATGGCCGTGTGGCGCAGCGGCCGCTCCGGTTCGATCTCCCGGAGCGACAGCTGCTGCCGCACGTAGAAGTAGTGCCGGTGCGTCCTCAGGAAGAAGATGACGAACAGGGGGATCAATAAGATAACAATCCACGCGCCCTGCAGGAACTTGGTGGTCGCGATCACCAGGAGCGCGGCGCCGGTGGCGGTCGCCCCGGCGGCGTTGATGAGCGCGTGCAGGCGGTAACGCTCCCCCTTCAGTCTCAGGTGACGCGCCACCATCCCCGCCTGCGACAGCGTGAAGGCGAGGAAGACGCCGACCGCGTACAGCGGAATCAGACGGTGCGTGTTCCCTCCAAAGAGAATCAGCAGGAACCCTGCGGAGCCGGCGAGGATCAGGATGCCGTTGGAGTAGACCAGGCGGTCCCCCAGGTTGGCGAGCTGGCGGGGCAGGAAGCGGTCGCGCGCCAGGATGGACGACAGGCGGGGAAAGTCGGCGAAGGCGGTGTTCGCGGCCACCATCAGGATGGCGGCGGTGGCGATCTGCATCAGGTAATACAGCGGACCCGCGCCGAAGATCGCCCGGCCGAGCTGGGACACGACCGTCTGGCCGACGCCGGGCACGACCACATAGACGTGGGCCAGGTACGAGGTGCCCAGGAAGAAGAAGGCCAAAATACCCGCCATGATCATTAGCGTCACGGCCGCATTGCGCGACTCGGGCCTGCGGAACGCCTGCACGCCGTTGCTGACCGCCTCGATGCCCGTCAGCGCGGCGCATCCCGCGGAGAACGCTTTCATCAGAAGCCATAAATTCAAGGGGTGCTGGATGTCGGGGAACGTGGCCACGGGCGGCTCGACGGCGGGGTATCCGAGCCAGGCGCGGACGATGCCGGCGACGATGAGGGAAGTCATGGAGAAGATGAACATGTAGGTCGGGACGGCGAAGATGCGGCCCGACTGCCGGACACCGCGCAGATTGCCGACCGCCAGCAGGAACAGGAACGGGAGACCCACGCCCACACGGTAGTGCAGAAGGCCCGGGAAGGCGGATGTCATGGCGGCGACACCCGCCGCGGTCGAAACCGCCACGGTCAGGATGTAGTCGAGGAGCAATGCGGCCGCCGCGATCAGCCCCCACAGGGTCCCCAGGTTCTCGCGCGCCACGATGTAGGAGCCGCCCCCCTCCGGGTAGGCGTAGATCGTCTGCCGGTAGGAGATGATCACGACCCAGAGCAGGAGGGCGATGACCGCGGAGATCGGCAGGGAGTAATGGAGCGCCGAGGCGCCCGCGATGCTCAGGACGAGCAGGATTTCCTCGGTGGCGTAGGCCACCGACGACAAGGCGTCCGAGGAGAACACGGCCAGGGCGATCGGCACGCGCAGGCGCTCCTCGCGGAACCGCTCGGTCTCGAGCGGTGTCCCGAGGAGCCAGCGCTTCCAGCTCATGTCACTTCACCAGGAAGTAGACCGCCGGGGCAATGAGGATCCGGTACCAGGCGAACGGACGCAGCGTGAGGCGTCCCAGGAGCGCGACGAACCACCGCATCGCCGCGTAGGCGGAAAGGAAGGCGACCACGAATCCCAGGGCGAAGGGCGCGATGTCCTGGGCGCCGAGGTGGGACCAGCTCTTCATCAAATCGTACAGCGTGGCCGCCGCCATCACCGGCACGGCCGCCACGAACGAATAGGTCGCCGCGGTCCGTCTCTCCAGCCCGCACAGGAGGCCGCCGACGATGGTCGCCCCGGAGCGCGACACCCCCGGCCACAACGACAGGCACTGGAACAGCCCGATGGCGAGGGCCTGCCCGAAGCCGATCTCGTCGACGCTGACGACGGTCGTCCGGGGCCGGACTTTCTCCACGACCAGGATGACGATACCCCCGGCGAACAGCGCGCACGCCACCGTCGCCGGTCCGAACAGATTGTCCTTGATCCAGTCGTGCACAAGAGCCCCCGCGAGCAGGGCGGGAACGGTGGTCGTCATGAGAAGGGCGCAGCCGCGCGGGCCGGCGAAGCCTGCGCGCGCCCGGGGCCGCAGCAGATCCAGGAACACGCGGCGCTCCAGGACCACCACCGCCAGGATCGCGCCGAGCTGGATGAAGATCTCGAACGTCTCCGACGTCGGGCCCGTGAATCCCAGGAGGCGCCCCGCGACGATGAGGTGTCCGGTGGACGAGACGGGCAGGAACTCGGTCAGACCCTCGACGATCCCCAGCAGGATCGCGATACCGATAAGGCCCATGGGCGCGGAGCCTACAGGAACGCAGGCGGGCGTTGCAAGAGCGCGGCATGCGGCCGGCCCGAAACGGCGCCTAGTGCTGCAGCCTCTTCATGCCGGTGATTTCGACCAGGACTCCGTGCCACGCGACCGGGCTGCCCGAAGGGTCGCGCACGAGGATCGCCTCGTCCCGGAACCAGCGGACCTCGCCCGCGCGGTCCAGCAGACGGTACTCGGAAGTCGTGAACCCCTTCCCGCGCGCCGACTCCTTGGCAAGACCGATCACGGATTCCATGTCGTCGGGATGAACGATCTTCATCCAGAAATTCTGGTCCCGGGTCCACTCATCCACCGAGTAGCCGAGCATCGTCGCGGTCTGTGGGCTGATGTATTGCGTCCGGAACGGCGGGTCGACGTCACAGCGGTAGATGATGGCCGGAACGTGCTCCACCAGGCTGCGGAAGCGGACCTCGGTTTCGGCAAGCTGTGTCATCAGGCGGGAGTTCTCGAGGGCCACGGAGGAGACGTCGGCGAAGCGCCGGGCGAGGTCGAGCTGGCGGGCCGTCCAGGCGTGCGGCCGCCGTGTGATCAGGATGAGAAGTCCGAAGCTCTCGTTCCCGCTCAGAAGCGACAGGTACGCGACGCCGCGGATTCCCATGAGCTCGCGGGCCCGCGGGTTGACGCGCGCATCGTCCCAGGCGTTCTCGATGGCGACGGGCCTGCGGCCCTTCAGGGCCTTCTGAGCCGCGGCCGACTGGGAAAGCTGGAACTTCAGTCGGGGCGCGTCCTCCGGGTGACGGCCGGAGCTGATCACGCCGTACAGCTGTTCCTCGTTCTTGTCGACGAGCGCGATGTGGGCGCCCTGGACGCCGATCAGGTTGGCGGCGGTGTCGACAATCTTCTTGAGGGTGGCGCGCTCGTTGCCCAGGCGCGCAATGTCCGCCGTCAGGCGGCACAACCGCTCGAGTTTTCTGTTGTGGCGGCGCAGCTCTTCGAGACGCCTCTGGCTGGTGAGACCCTGCATCCCGGGAAGGCCCCCCCTCCGGTTCCCGCGCGCCCTCTATTTAAGATGCTAACTGCCGGCTGTCAATCCCCAAAATCTTCCAGAGCCATTTTTTTGTCCCCCCGGTTGACTCGGCATGGCCTCCCGTCCTATACGGGTGGGTTTCCGAATCGGACCGTCATCCGCCTACGTGACCCCGGAGGTGCCCCGTGAGCTCGAATTATTTCATTTTGGTGACTCTCGCGCTCGCTCTGGCGGCGCGCCCCGGCCAGGGCGCAGGCCGCAATCGCGCCCGGTCTCACGAAGCGCAGGACCGGCTCACGCTCGAGCGGGTCGCCCGATACCCACCGCCGGGGATGCGCGTCGCGGGAACCTTCCGATTCAGTCACGACGGGCGCCATCTCTACTATCTGGCCGTCGAGGGCGAGGGCGTGTCGCGGACGCTGTTCCGCGAAGAGGTCGCGACCGGCGCGCGCGAGGTCGTGGCGCGGGCGCCTCTGACCGGAGGTCCATCGGTCCTCACGCCCGAGGAGGTCCTGCGCCGCGAGCGACAGCGGATCCAGGACAAGGGGATCACCCACTATCACCTGGCCGCCGCTGCCGACGTGGCCGTTTTCGACTGGGGTGGCGATGTCTACCTGGCGCGACCCGGACGGGACCCGGCCCGCCTCACCGAGACCCCCTCCTCGGAGATCGACCCGCAGCTCTCGCCGGACGGCACACGGGTGGCCTACGCACGCGACGGAGAGCTCTACGTCCTGGACGTCGAGACGCGCGTCGAGACCCGGCTGACCGACGGGGCCCGCGACGGCGTGTTCCACGGGACCGCCGAGTACATCGCGCAGGAGGAGATGGACCGTCCCTCGGGGTTCTGGTGGTCGCCCGACGGCACGCGCATCGCCTGCACAGAGGTCGATGAGACCGCCATTCCCGTCTACCCGATCGTCCACCAGGGGACGCCGGCATGGGAGGTCGAGTCTTCCCGCTACCCGTTCGCGGGCGGGCCGAACGCCCGGGTCAGGCTCGGTGTTCTGCCCTCGGGCGGCGGGCATCCGGTTTGGATCCCTCTCGCCGGCCGCGACGACGACGTGTACCTCGCCCGCGTGCGCTGGGACGAGGACGGCACGCTCCTGGTCCAGGTGGAGAGCCGGGACCAGAAGAGCCTGAAGCTCCTGCGTGCCGATCCCGGGACCGGCGCGACGACAGTGCTCCTCGAGGATCGCTCGGACACCTGGATCAACCTGCACGACGACCTGCGCCCCCTCAAGGACGGACGGTTCCTCTGGTCGAGCGAGGCGACCGGCTTCCGACACCTCGAGCTGCACGCCCGCGACGGATCTCTCTTGCTCGGTCTCACTTCGGGCGACTGGCCGGTCGATCAGCTCGAAGGGACCGCCGAGGCGGATGGTCTGGTCTATTTCACCGCCGCGAAGGAGGGCGCGATGCAGCGGCAGCTTTACCGGGTCTCGCTCGAGGGAGGCCGCGTCGAGAGGGTCACGGCCGAGCCGGGATGGCACACCGTCACCTTCGCGCGGGACGGTCTCCTGTTCGTCGACCTCCACGACAGCGCCGCCGCTCCTCCGCGCGCGGTCCTGAAGGACGGCGCGGGACGGCAGGTGCGGGTCCTGGACGCCAACGCCGACCCCGAGCCGAAGGCGCTCGGCTTGCGGCCGCCGGAGTTCGTGACCCTCAAGGCGAAAGACGGCAGCGTCTTGCACGGTGCTATCTACAGGCCACGGCCGATGACGGCCGGCAGGAAGTACCCGGCGATCGTGCGCGTGTACGGCGGGCCGACGGCGCAGTCGGTGAAGGACGCGTGGGAGGTGACCTGCGATCTGAGGGCCCAGTACCTCGTCCGCCACGGGTACGTGGTGTTCCGCCTCGACAACCGCGGCACCCCGCGCCGCGGCAAGGCGTTCGAGACCGCGCTCGCAAAGCGGCTCGGCTCGGTCGAGGTCGAGGACCAGATCGCGGGGGCTCGGTATCTCGCCGGTCTGCCGTACGTCGACGGGAAGCGACTCGGGATCTACGGCTGGTCCTACGGGGGCTACATGGCGGCCCGCTGCCTCCTGAAGGCGCCCGATCTGTTCAAGGTGGCGGTCGCCGGCGCCCCCGTCGCCGACTGGGACGGCTACGACACGCATTACACCGAGCGCTACATGGGAAAGCCGCAGGAGAACCTGGAGGGCTACCGCGAGAGCTCACTCCTGCCCCTGGCGTCCCGTCTCGACCGGCGACTCCTCATTGTGCACGGAATGATCGACGAGAACGTCCATTTCCGGCACACGGCGCGGCTGATGAACGCCCTCAACTCGGCGCAGAAGCGCTACGACCTCCTGATTTTTCCCGATGAGCGGCACTTGCCGCGGGGAGAGGACGACCGGCGCACCATGGAGGCGCGCCTCGTGGAATTCTTCGATCGGGCCCTGAAATGAAGCGGGCCGCCCATCATAGGCGGCCCGCAGGGAGGCTATCGGAGCGTTGGGGTCAGACCTTGCGGACGTTGGCGGCGGCCGGTCCCTTCTGTCCCTGCTCGATCTCGAACTCCACGGCATCACCCTCGGCGAGCGACCGGAAGCCCTGCGCCTGGATCGCCGTGTGATGGACGAACACGTCTTTGCCCCCGTCGTCCGGAGTAATAAAACCGTACCCCTTGCTGTCGTTGAACCACTTCACCTTACCCTTGGGCATCTGACTCAACCTCCAGATAGTGGGACCGTCCGGTCGCCGCTACCGCCGACGCGGTTCTCTCCCTGCTGCACTGCACACCGGATGTCCCATGAATGCGAGCATTCTCCCCAAATGGCCCTCCTGTGTCTAGACCCCCGGGCAAAAAATGTCTTGACGGCAACACCCGCCACCGGCGCGTTCAGGGCTGCGATGCGCGCGCGACTTCGACACCCGGCCGGCCGCGGCGGCTGAAAAGAAGGTAGGTCAGCGGCCCCGAGGCGAGGACCAGGCAGTCGATCACCGCCTGCCAGCGGTCGAACGCGCCATCGTGCCAGACCGTCTGGGCGATCGCCAGCCCGGACAGGATGACGCTCGGAACGATCATGATGGCGATCCCCGCCGTTCCGAGGGGAATACGGAACGGCGCTCCCGGTCCGGCGGGCTCGCCGACCGCGGCCGAGGACGGCGGGTGCTTGCGCAGGCGCAGGAGCGCCGCGAAGATCAGGAGGTAGGCCAGCACCTGGACCATGGAGAACATCGCCGTCAGGTACGAGAACTTCCCGTAGACCAGCGGGGTGAGGACCAGCCCTCCGACCAGGAGGGAGACCGTCGGGGTCCCGAATCGAGGGTGGGTCCGCGCGAAGACCTTCGGGAACAACCGGTCCTCGGCCATCACCATGGGCAGGCGCGACTGCCCCAGGATCGTGACCATCAAAAGGCAGGTGCTGCTGATCATTCCGCCGGCCGCCATCGCCATCCCCAGCGCCGGCCCGCCGAGCGCCTTCGCGGCAACGGAGAAGTACGACTCTCCCCACTCGCTCCAGTGTCCGTGACCGGCCAGGGCCGCGAAAGTCGGGATGATGTAGCTCCCCGCCGTCATCGGCAGGGAAATCGCCAGGGCGATCGGGAAGGCGCGCGACGGGTTCTCGACCTCCCCGGCGTTCGTGGTGAGCTTCTCGTAGCCGGAGTAGAGCCAGATGGCGATCCCCAATCCGGCCGCGAACGCCTGGAGCGGTCCCTTGTCCGGGGCCACGAACGGCACGAACGGATTGAACTGCCAATGGAAAAGTCCCAGAAGCGTCAGGCCCAGGAATGGAAGAAAGATAAGGACCGTCAGGATGATCGAGGTCGTACCCACCGGGCGGATCCCCCGCCAGTTCAGGTACACCGTCACCCAGATCACGACGGCGGCGATGAACCAGTTCCAGCTGTGCGACAGATCCGGAATCCAGTAGCGCAGGTAATTGGAGAACAGGACCGCGAACGTGCCGTTCGTCGCGAGGTTCGCGAGCCACACCAGCCATCCGGCCATGTACCCGGTGAAATCGCCGAACGCCATCCGCGCCCACCGGTAGTAACCGCCCTCCACCGGGTAGCGCGCCGACAGCTCGGCGCACGCGAGCGCCACCGGGACCGCCCAGATGAACGGCAGGATCATGAACGTCAGGAGCGCCATGCCCGGCCCCGAGCCGGAGATCATCTCCTCGAGACCGTACGCCCCGCTGCAGATGACGGAATAGGTCATGAAGACGAGTTGGAGGGTGGTCGCCTTCCGCGCCATGGGCGGCGACTCTAGGCGAAGCTCATGCGGAGGTCAAGGCGACCGGCGCCTCGAACTTCAGGTTTGCCGGATTTCCCGAAGCACTTCCTTGACGAAGTGGCGTGTCATCTCTTTGCGCCAGCGCAGGGCGAAGTCGGTGTTGTCCACCGGCTTGGCCAGAGGGTAGGCGAGGCGGGCAGCTTCCTCGATGGTCTCGTCCGTGAGCGGCCGGACGGTGAGGGCGGCCTGCGCATCCTTTGCCTCGACCGGCGCCATCGACACGGCGCCGAGCCAGAGGCGCGCATCCCCGACCACGGCACCCTCGAACCGGACACAGACCGCCACCCCGAGCACCGGGAAGTCGAACGCCTCGCGCCGGCGCAGCTTCCGGTAGGCGGAGCGAAAGCGGGCGGCCGGCGGCAGGGTGATGCCGGTGAGAATTTCATCCGGGCGCTTGGTCAGGTAATGGATGCCGTCGCGCTTGTAGAGGTCTTTCGCCTCGATCGTGCGCTCCCCCTTCTTCGACGCCAGGTGGAAGCGGGCCCCGTAGGCGCACAGAACGGGCGCGGTGTCGCTCGACGAGACGGCGAGGCAGATTTTGCTTTTGGGCGCGACCCAGCAGATGTCGCCGTCGCACTTCATGCAGAAGTTGATGGCGCGGCGCCACTCGTAGTTCTGGTCGTAGTAGTTACAGCGCGTGTCCAGGCAGATATTGCCGCCTATCGTCCCCATGTTGCGCAGGATCGGAGTCGAGATCGAATGGATCGCCTGGAAAAGGCCCGGGTAATGCCGGCGGAGAAGAGCGTTTTCCTCGAGGTCGGTCAGCGTCGTCCCGGGGCCGATCCACAGTCCGCGGGCGGCGCTCCCCTTGACGCCCCGCAGCCGACCGATCTTCCGGAGCCCGACGAGTGTTGTCGGCATCTGGTGGCGGCGCTTCATGTTCGGATACAGGTCGGTTCCGCCCGCCACCACCATGGCCTGCGGCCCCTCGGCGTGCAGGATCGCCGCCGCCTCCGTCACGGTTTGCGGCGCGTAGTAGCGGAACTTCGGAAGTCGCATCATGACCGCGGCCCCCGGGCGTGAGGCGCCCGATCCGGCGCCGGCGCGCGCTCGGAAGCGACGGCCGGTTCGCCGCCTTCGTCCGGGCGGCCGGTGCCGCCCTCCCAGGGCGCCGGCACGCGGATCGGATCCGGCCACTTCACGTCCGGCACGCCCTTCGGTCCGTAGCGCTTCGCGGGCGACTCGAGCGCCTTCAGAATTTTCTCCGGCGTCACCGGCACTTCGTCGATGCGCACACCGACGGCGTCGAAGACGGCGTTCACGACGGCAGGAGCGATCGGCAGGAGCGGCCCCTGACCGACCTCCTTGGCGCCGAACGGCCCGTTCGGGTCGGGGTCTTCGATGATGTACGAAACGACGTCCGGCATCTCCATCGTGGTCGGGCTCTTGTACTCGAGCATCGAGGGCTGCCGGTGCACGCCGTTCCGGTTGGCGCGGAACACCTGCTCCTCCATGAGGGCCTCCCCCAGGCCCATGTAGACGCTCCCCTCGATCTGGCCGACGACCAGGACGGGGTTGATGCACTGTCCGACGTCGTGCGCCAGGTGGATCCGCTCGACGCGCACCCACCCCGTCTCCGGATCGACGTCCAGCTCGACGACCGCGGCGCTGAAGGAGTAGGCCGGCGACGGGCCGACGCCCGATCCCTTGTACTTTCCGGCCGACGGCGGCGGCGTGTAGGAGCCGACCGTGCCGATCGTGCCGAACCTCGACTCGGCCAGGACGACCGCCTCGGCGAACGTCATGCCGCGGTCCGGATCCTCGACGTCGAAGACCCTTCTTTCGCCGAAGCCGAGTCGCTCCACGGACACGCCGAGCTTTTCGGCCGCCACCTTCGCCAGAAGCTCGCGCGCGCGCTCCGCCGCCTGGATCGCCGCGTTGCCCATCATCAGGGTGACGCGGCTGCTGTACGAGCCGAGATCGACCGGCGTCAGGTCGGTGTCGCCGAACACGATCCGGATATCGTAGGGATCGATCCCGAGCACCTCCGCGACCACCTGGGCGAGAACGGTGTCGGAGCCCTGACCGATGTCGATTTCGCCGCAGAAGACCGCGACACCGCCGCCCCGGTCCAGCCGGATCTGCACCCCGGTATGCGGCATGTTGTTCCAGTAGATCGGCAGGCCGGCGCCGCAGAGATAGGACGAGCACGCCAGGCCGATCCCCTTGCCGCGCGGCAGGCGGCGGAACTTCTTCTTCCACTCCGATCCCTCGACCACCGCCCCGATGCACTTTCCGAGGCCCATCGATCCGACGCGCAGGTAGTTGGCGGTCAAAGAGCCGGGAGCGACGAGGTGCCTGAGGCGCAGCTCGGCCGGATCCACCCCCAGCGTCGCGGCGATCTTGTCGAGATGGACTTCGAGCGCGAATCGGGGCTGCGGCGTGCCGTGCCCGCGCTTCGGGCCGCACGGCGGCTTGTTCGTGAACACCCGCGCACCCTGAAACCTGTAAGTCTCGACGTTGTAGGTGACCGTTTGCAGGGCGCCCGTGTAGTAGGTGCTGGCGACACCGTACGATCCGTACCCCCCGCCGTCGAGATAGCTCTTGAAGTGCATCGCCTTGATCGCCCCGTCTTTCGCCACGCCGGTCCTGATCTGCATGAGGACCGGGTGGCGGCCGCGGTGGCAGTAGAAGACCTCCTCGCGCGTCAACGTGATCTTCACGGGCCGGCCGGTCAGAAGCGCCAGCTTCGCGACGACGATCTCGTGGTTGAACGGGTCGCTCTTGCCGCCGAACCCTCCCCCGTTCGGGCAGGCGATCACGCGGATGTGCGCCGGCGGCATCTCAAGGACCTTCGCCAGGGCCCGGTGCACATAGTGCGGCGTCTGCGTGCTCGACCAGACCGTGACCTTGCCGTCGGGATCGACCATGCCGACGGCGGCGTGCTGCTCCATCGGGAGGTGCGTGCTGCCTTCGTAATAGAAGGTGTCCTCGAAGATCCTGTCCGCCTCGCGGAATCCACGCTCGACGTCGCCGAACTCGAGCGCGACTTTCTTGTGGATGTTCCCCTCGTCGCCGTAGTCGTGGATGCGGGGCGACGGCTTCCGAATCGCCTCCTCGATCGACAGGATCGGGTCGAGCGGCTCGTACTCGACCTCGATGGCGTTCATGGCGTCGAACGCCGCGTCCTCGTCGACCGCCGCGACGGCGGCGACCGGATCGCCGACCAGGCGGACCTTGTCCAGGCACAGCGCGTGCTCGTCCTGGCTGACCGGCAGGATCCCGAAGGGGATCGGCAGGTCCTTCCCGGTGAGGACCGCGAGAACCCCCGGCATCTTCGCGGCCTTCGAGGTGTTGACGCGGACGATGCGCGCGTGCGGGACCGGCGATCGGTGCAGCTTGCAAAACAGCATCCGGGGCAGGACGATGTCGTCGGCGAACTTCGTCACCCCGGCGCACTTGGAGAGGCCGTCCACCTTTCGGACGGAGGAGCCGACCACGCGCAGGGCGCGGCCGTTGCCGCGCCCGCCGCCGGGCCCGCGCACGCTAGACCCGCCGGCCATGGAGCACCTCCGCCGCCGGCTTCGCATCCGGGTCTCGCATCCGCCGGGCGGCCAGCTCGACCGCCTCGAAGATCTTGATGTACCCGGTGCAGCGGCAGAGGTTCCCGGACAGGGCCTCGCGGATCTCCTGCCGGGTCGGCTGCGGCTTCGCGTCGAGAAGCGCCTTCGCGGCGCACAGGATTCCGGGAGTGCAGTAGCCGCACTGCGCGGCGCCGAGCTCCGCGAACGCCATCTGCAGAGGATCGGGACGCGGGCCCCGCGCGAGTCCTTCGACCGTGACGACCGGCCGATCCTCGCACTCGAGGGCGAGGACCAGGCACGAGAGCTGCGGCCGGCCGTCGAGCAGCACCGTGCAGGTGCCGCACTCCCCCAGCTCGCAGCCGTGCTTGGTTCCGGTCAGGCCGAGGTCCTCGCGCAGGACCTCGAGGAGCGTCTTGTGCGGCGCGAAGGCGACCTCCTGGGTCTCGCCGTTGACGTCCAGGCGCAGGTGCACCTTGGCGCGAGAGGGCGAAGCTCCTGCAGCCCCCTTCCCGCGGCGTTTCATCTTTTGGGCCATCGCCTGATCACAACACCGGGCCCGCGGCCTGTCAAGGGACGGCCAGCCTGAGATACCTCCAGTCGGGTGGCTGGCGGCACGAACTGCGCTAGTATGACGCGGCGGGAGGTTCGTCGCGATGGTGCTGCTCTCGAGGATCTACACGAAGACCGGGGACAAGGGAACGACCGCGCTCGGCGACGGGCGGCGCGTCCCGAAAGACGCACCGCGCATCGAGGCGTACGGCACGGTCGACGAGCTGAACGCCGTCCTCGGCCTCGTGCTCCTTGTCGTCGCGGACGCGGACGGGGCGGCGCTCCTCAAGAGCATCCAGAACGATCTGTTCGATCTGGGGGCCGATCTCTGCGTCCCGGAGCGGCCGAAGCGCGGCAGGGCGGTGCAGGCCCGGAAGCCGCTGCGCATCGCCGAGGCGCACGTCAAGCCGCTCGAGCAGGCGATCGACCGCTTCAACGCGGCCCTCCAGCCCCTGCGCAGCTTCGTCCTGCCCGGCGGGACCGCCGCCTCCGCGTGGCTCCACCTGGCCCGCACCGTCTGCCGGCGGGCCGAGCGGCGTCTGGTCGCGCTGGCTCGCAAGGAAACGATCAACCCGCAGGCGATCATCTATCTCAACCGGCTGTCCGATCTTTTCTTCGTGATGGCGCGCCGCGCCAACGACGTCGGACGCGCCGACGTCCTGTGGGTTCCGGGCGCGACTCAGCGCTGACAGCGCGGGCAGTAGAACGTGCTCCTGCCGGCCTGGACGATGCGCCGGATCGGCTTTCCGCACCGGCCGCACGGTTTCCCTTTCCGGTCGTACACGCGCAGCGAGACGGCGAAGTAGCCGACGTCCCCCTCGGCGTTCAGAAAATCGCGCACCGTCGTCCCGCCGGCCGTGATCGCCTCGTTCAGCACGTCCCGCAGGCTGGCGACCAGCCCGTCCCAGCCTGACTTCCCGACCCTTCGCACGGGCCTTCTCGGACTGATCCCGGCGCGGTACAGCGCCTCGCAGGCGTAGATGTTTCCGACGCCGGCGATGGCGCGCGTGTCCATGAGGAAATTCTTCACCGGCTTTTTCAGACCGCGAGTGGCGCGGAAGAGCGTCTCCCCCGAGACCGCCCCGTCGAGCGGCTCGGGCCCGAGCCCCTTGAGCCTGGGGTGGAAATCGAGACGATCGCTCCGGACCACGTGCATGAGGCCGAACCGCCTGATGTCGGCGTAGCGCAGATCCCGGCCGTCGTCGAGGAGGATGACCACGTGCTCGTGTGGGCGGCGCGGCCGGTCCCGGTCGGCGACCCAGAGCTGTCCCGTCATACCGAGATGGACCAGAAGGGTCAGCCCCGCATCGGTGTCGAGCAGCAGGTACTTGCTGCGCCGCCTGATGCCGGTGACGGTCGCGCCGCGCAGCCGGGCCAGGCCGCGGGGGGCGACCGGCTCGCGCAGGCGGCGCTCGCGCACCTCGACTCCGAGGACGCGGCGGCCGACGAGGAGCGGCCCCAGCCCGCGACGGATGGTCTCGATTTCAGGCAGCTCGGGCATCCCGGACCTACGCTCCGCCGCTTCGCCGCGCCCGGCTCGCGTCTCAGGCGGGCGGTGGGCCGACCGTGGCGCCGACCGCCCCGTCCTGCCGGCGCAGCAGATTGAGCGCGGAGCCGGCGCGGAACCAGGCGATCTGCTCGTTGTTGAGGGTGTGATCGAGAGTGACCGTGTCGAGGCTGCCGTCCGCGTGGTGCAGGATGGCGGTGATCGGGACGCCCGGGGCCAGATCGCGCAGATTGGAGAGCGTGATCCGGTCGCCTTCTTGAACCTTCTCGTAGTCCGCCGGGTTGGCGAAGGTCAGGGGCAGGACTCCCTGCTTCTTCAGATTACTTTCATGGATGCGCGCGAACGACTTCGCGATGACCGCCGCGCAGCCGAGATAGCGCGGGGACATGGCGGCGTGCTCGCGGCTCGAGCCCTCGCCGTAGTTCTCGTCGCCGACCACGACCCACTTCTTCCCCGCCGCCTTGTAGGCGCGCGCCACCCTGGGCACCTCGACGCCGCGCTCCCCGGTCAGCAGATTGATCGTTTTGCCGCGCTCTCCGGTGAAGGCGTTCACGGCGCCCAGGAACGTGTTGTCGCTGATCTTGTCGAGGTGGCCGCGGAAGCGCAGCCAGAAGCCCGCCGGGGAGATGTGATCGGTCGTTGTCTTTCCCTTGGTCTTCAAGAGAAGGGGCATCTCGACGAAGTCGGCGTCCACCATCGGGTCGAACGACGTTAAGAGTTGCAGCCGCTCGCTGTCCTTCGCGACCTTGAGGTCGATCCTGTCCGGGTCGTCGGCCGGCGGCACGAAGCCCTCGCTCGATCGGACGAAGCCGCGCTCCGGGATCTCGGGCGCCTTCTTCGGCGGGACGAGCGTCCACGGACCGTCCTTCCCGGGCAGCGTGTCGGCCAGAGGGTTGAACGACAGCCGCCCGGACAGGCCATAGGCCATGGCGATCTCCGGACTCCCCATGAAGGCGAGGGTCTCGGGATTGGCGTCGTTCCGTCCCGGGAAGTTGCGATTGAAGGACGTCACGATGGTGTTGCGTTGTCCTTTCTTGATTTCCTCGCGGCGCCATTGGCCGATGCACGGACCGCAGGCGTTCGCCAGCACGGTGGCCCCCACCGACTCGAGCGCCGCCATCTGCCGGTCCCGCTTGATGGTCTCGAAGATCTGGTTGCTGCCCGGCGTCACCAGGAGGGGCACCGCCATCTTCGCCCCGTGCGCGCGCGCCTGCTGCGCCACGTCGGCGGCCCGCGTGATGTCCTCGTACGACGAATTGGTGCAGGACCCGATGAGCGCGACCGAGATCGCGTCCGGGTAGTCGTGCTCCCTGACGGCGCCCGCCATCTCGGAGACCGGGCGGGCCAGGTCGGGAGTGTGCGGCCCGACGAGGTGCGGCTCGAGTTTCGACAGGTCGATCTCGATGACCTTCTCGAAGAAGCGCTTCGGGTCCGCCTCGACTTCGGGATCGGGCGCGACCAGGTGCTTACGGGCCTTCGCCAGGTCGGCCAGGCCGGCGCGGCCGGTGGCTCGCAGGTAGACGTCCATCCTCTCGTCGTAGGGAAAGAGGGAGGTCGTGGCGCCCAGCTCGGCCCCCATGTTGGTGATCGTCGCCTTGCCGGTGCAGGAGATCGTGCGGGCGCCGGGGCCGAAGTACTCGAGGATCCGGTTGGTACCGCCCTTGACGGTAAGGATCCCCAACACCTTGAGGATGACGTCCTTCGGGGCCGTCCAGCCGGACATCTCGCCGGTCAGCCTGACGCCGACGATCGTCGGATAGAGCACTTCCCAGGGGAACCCGGCCATGACGTCCACGGCGTCGGCCCCGCCGACGCCGATCGCCGCCATCGCCAGCCCGCCGGCGTTCGGCGTGTGCGAATCGGTGCCGATCATCAGGCCGCCCGGAAAGGCGTAGTTCTCCAGGACGACCTGGTGGATGATGCCGGCCCCCGGCTGCCAGAAGCCGATGCCGAACTTGGCGCTGGCGGAGCGCAGGAACTCGAACACCTCGCGATTTTCCTGAAGCGCCGCCGGCAGGTCGGCCGAAGCCCCCGCGCGCGCCTGGATCAGATGGTCGCAGTGCACCGTCGTCGGGACCGCCACCCGCTTGCGTCCCGCCTGGACGAACTGCAGGAGCGCCATCTGCGCCGTCGCGTCCTGCATCGCCACGCGGTCGGGGCGCAACATTAGGTAAGATTTGCCCGGCACGAGGTCCGGGCACTCGGGATCGTCGAGGTGTCCCAGGACGATCTTCTCGGCGAGGGTGAGCGGCCTCTTGAGGCGGCGCCGCAGGATCTCCAGGCCCTTTTCCATGCGCTCATAGATCGACCGGACGTATTCGGGGGTGCTGTCGATGAGGTGCATCGGTGATCTCCGTTGTCGATTATAGACCCGGCCTAGAACAGGGTCATCTGTCTCGCTTCTCCCATGGCTTCGTCGAACGACAGGCCCAGGTGCGGAAAGACCTGCTCGGCGATGGGGCGGAGCTGCTTCTCGACGTAGTGCGCGTGGTCGACAGGCGCGGTGATGGCCGCCGCCGGCTGCGGGCCGGAGGCCGTCATGACGTACTCGACCAGCCCTTCGACCGGCCCCTCCGAAAGGCGCGCCGCCTTGACGTGCGGCGGGGTGGTCGCCGTGTATTCGTCCAACCCCTTCCGCAGCGCCTTGCGATAGACGAGGTGCGCGTCGTGCCGTCCTTCCCTGAGGTCGCGCACAAAATCGCGCGTGTACGACAGGACCTCGTCGCGCCCCGCGCCGGAGAAGAGCCTCTCGAAAAGCCCGCGCTGGTAGATCTTGCTCAGTTCGGTCCAGTCGCGCCGCACCACCTCCATCCCGACGAACACGACCTTGCCAGACCCCGGGGCGCCGTCCTCGCGCACCAGTCCCGCGTAGCGCTTGCGCGCGCCGGCCGTGCCGTGACGCATGGAGGGCAGGAAGAACTTGAGGAACAGCGCCTCGAACTCCAGCTCCAGGCGGCTCTCGACCCCCCACCCTTTCCGGATCTCCTCGCGCAGGTCGGCGTTGATCCGGTCGCGCAGGGATGCGCCCAGGCGCATCGCCTCGTCCGCGGCCCCGGGGCCCGCGAGCGGGGTGGCGACGAACAGCGAATCGGTGTCGCCATACAGCACGCGGTACCCCAACGCCTCGACGCGGTCGCGCGTCCAGTGCAGGACCCACTGCCCGAAATGAGTGATTGCGTTCGCGATCGGCAGCGAGAAGAAGCGACACGCGGGCGTGGCCAGAACGCCGTAGAACGAGTTCATCAGGATCTTCAGGGCGTGGGCGCCGATGGCGTCGCCGCGCCTCTTGGCCTCGTCGCGCTGCGGAAAGAGCCGCTCCAGGAGCTCCGGCAAAATACCCGGCTCGCGACGGAAGAAGGCTCCGTTGGGAGCGCGGATGAGGCCGGGCCGCGCCTCGGGTGGCGGTTCGGGCACGTGCCCGAGCGGATCGATGTTGAAGGTCCTGATCAGGCTTGGATACAGACTCTTGAAGTCGAACGCCAGGACGTTGTCGTACAGGCCGGGCAGGGGCTCCAGGACCGCGCCGCCGGCCACCACGTCCTCCGGGAGACCGGCGGCCTCGCCTCCCCCGGAGGTCCGGCCGCCGGCCGGCAGAGCGGAGGCGCCCACGCTCGGCGCCACGTGCCCGCGCCGCCTCAGCTCGTGCAGGTAGAGAAAGTCGAACGAGGCGATGCTCGCCCCGACCCTGTCGAGCGGCATGCCGGTCAGGAGGCTCCTTCGGATCGCCAGATCGACGAGCCGCGCCTTCTCCAGGATCGAAAGGACCAGCCGGGCGTCGGCCAGGTTGTACTCGACGAACAGCGGCAGATTGTCGCGGAAGGTGCGCTCGATCGCCTCCGCCCGGTCGCGTCCCGACGTGTTCCGGTGCGCGATTCCGAGGTCGACCTTCCCCTCTCCCAGGACGGCGCGCGCGGCGGTGTCGAGGCGGTAGTCCTCGAGCCGCATGAACGACGATCGCATCAGGTCGATGCCGTCCAGGACGAGGCGCCCGGTGATGTCGGCGCGCGACCGGCCCCAGAAGGTGCGCTCGCGGATCACCCGCGCCACCCCCGGCGCACGCCCCACCTCGAACGCCACGCCGAGGGCACGGGAGCGGGCCACCAGCACGTCCAGATCGAAGTCGATCACGTTCCAGCCTGTCAGGACGTCGAAATCGATCTCCCGCATCCGGGCGAACAGCGCGCGCAGAAGCCCCTTCTCGTCGCCGCACGGGACCACGCGGCAGGCGGCGGCCACGGCACCGAGACCCTTGCTGACCCTCTCCTCCGGAAGCGCCAGGAGGACTTCCGCGACCCCTGGCCCGGCGAGGGCCGCCGAGTAGATCCGCTCGCCGCGCGGGTCGGTCTCCAGGTCGATCGAGAGGAGCTTCAGAAGCTCCGCCGCCGGACGGAAGTCGGACGGGCGCACCACGGGGTCGTCGAAGATCACGTCCACGGCGCAGGGCGCGGCCCCTGTGCGATCCGGCGCCTCTCGTCCGCCGACCGGTCCGTCCTCGATCTCGATCGCGCCGCGGATGCCATGGTCGATGAGATAGCGCATGGCGAAGCGGACGTCGGCCTCGAAGACCGGCACGCCGGCCTTCACGAGCGCATCGCGCAGGGGTGGTGTCTGGTCGGGCGCGTCCACCTCGACACGCGTCACCGGCTCGCCGCGCATGGTCTTGAAGGGGGCGGGCGCCTGACGGATAGCACCGCCGGCGCGCGCGGCGCCGGCGTCCGCCGCCCGGATGAAGAAGTACGGGACCAGACGTCGGTCGCGCACCAGGAACGACCGGCCGTCCGCAAGGCGCCCGAACAAGTGGACCACCGGCCGGCCGGCGGCCAGCCGATAGGTGGGATGGAGGATGAAGCCCCTCACGCGTTCCCTCGACATGGGGCGCCCCGGGACCCGCACCATGAGACCGGTTCTTCCGACATGATACCCGCTCGGGCGTGCGGAGGTCGCCCGATACCCGGGGTTGTGTGACCCGTCTGCGACACGCTACACTTACCCGCCATGCACAACCCCGCGGTTCCCGAGACGCTCGAAGGATGGAGCGTCCTGCATCAGATGTTCCGGGTGCGCTGGGATGCGTGGAAGACACTGCCGCGCGGCCGCCGCAAGGAGATGGCCGACGAGGCGGTCGCTCTCCTGGCCCCCCTCGAGGGCCTCAAGGAAGGGCCCAGCGCCCTGGTGACGCTGCTCGGCCACAAGGGCGACCTGATGCTGATCCATTTCCGCAAGACCTTCGACGAGCTGAGCCAGGTGGAACTCCGGATTGCCGGACTCGGTCTTCACGATCTTCTCGAGCGGACGAGCTCCTACGTGTCGATCGTCGAGCTGGGGCTGTACGACATGACCGCCAAGATCCACGAGGATCTGAAGGGGCGCGGCCTCAAGACCGGAACGGACGAGTTCGAACGCGTCTTCGACGAAGAGATGACGAAGCAGCGCGAGCGGATGCTCGGGAGGCTGTTCAGCGAAATCCCGCGACGCCGCCAGGTCTGCTTCTACCCGATGAGCAAGAGACGCGGGGAGGTTAAGAACTGGTACACCGTGCCGTTCGAAAAGCGCGCCGCGATGATGCGCGAGCACGGTCTGATCGGCCGCGCCTACTCCGGCCAGGTCACTCAGATCATCTCCGGGTCGATCGGCCTGGACGATTGGGAGTGGGGCGTGGATCTGTTCGCCGACGACCCGGTCGTCTTCAAGAAGCTGATCTACGAAATGCGCTTCGACGAGGCCAGCGCCGATTACGCCGAGTTCGGCCCCTTTTTCGTCGGCCTGCAATTTTCGGCGCGCGAGCTTCCCGCCTTTCTCGAGGGACGGACACCCGCACTCTAGCGCGCTTACGGTTTGCCCTTGCGGGCCTCGGCGTCCTTCTTCACCAGATCGACCACTACCTTCCGGGCGCCCCGGGCGATCGGATCGCCGTGGCCGAAGCACAGGATGTCGAAATTCACCTCCAGCAGGCGGCGGGCCGACTCGCGCGCCCGGCCCGCATCGTTCATGTATTTGTCCGGCAGGAACTCGATCCCCTGTGCCGTCACGTGCCAGAGATCGGTGCAGAGCAGGACCCCCGGCTTCCGGTCGAGGTGAAAGGCGTAGTGCGCCTTGTGCGGGCCGGGGGCGTGCAGCGGACGCAGGCCGCCGGGCAGCGAGGCCCCGTCCCTGTAGGTGGCGTCGGGCTTCTCATCGAGGTCGCTGTACCCCTCGGGCGCGTAGACCTTCGCCTGGTGGTCCCGGCGATAGGCCCAGGCGGACCGCTGGTGGCTCGGCGTGCCGATCACGATCGTCTCGACCTTGCCCAGACGCGCGATCTGCGCGGGATCGAGGGGCAGAGGATCGATCAGCGCGACTTTGCCGTACGCCACCAGGGCGTAACCGTGGCTCTGGGTCTTGATCCGTTCGTCTTCGATCGTGTAATGAAAGAGACCGGGGACGACCTCCGTCACGGACCGGGCCATGGTCTTCGGTTCGGACATGATGGATCCTCCTCTGCGAGTGTTCCGATGACCCGATCATAGCGCGGTCTCGGGCCCGGGTGATCCTCGAGGTGTCGCGTGGGACCGTACACCGAACGATTCCTGCCGTGGTTCATGGAGAAGGTCCTGAGCCTGCCCGTGTATCGCGAGCAGCGGCGGGAGATCCTGCGACTCTCCTCCGGCCGGGTGCTCGAAATCGGATTCGGTTTCGGCGGCACGCTCACCGAGTACCCCGGAGCGCAGGTGCGCGAGGTGGTCGCCCTCGAGCCGAACCCGGGCATGGTCCGCCGCGCGCGGCGCACATTGGCTCTCGCCCCGTTTCCGGTGCGCTTCGTGCGCGGCGTCGCCGAGTCGATGCCGTTCCGGCCAGGGGTGTTCGACACGGTGGTCTCCAACTGGACTCTCTGCAGCCTCGATCCCCTTTCGGACGCCCTGCGCGAAATCCGCCGCGTCCTGGTGCCGGGCGGTCGCCTGCTCTTCCTGGAGCACGGTCTCTCCGAAGACCCGGCCCTGGCCCGCTGGCAGCGACTGCTCACGCCCGTGCAGCGGTTCCTGGCGGACGGCTGCCGTCTCGACCTCGACATGGAGGCCGTGGTGCGCTCGGGCGGGTTCCTCATCGAGTCGATCGAGCGCTACGAGTCGCGGCTGCCGCTGCGGGTCCTGCGCCAGATGTACCGCGGCGTCGCCCGCCCGGCCTGAGCGCCGGCCCGGGGGCGTCTTGACAGGGCCCGGTGAGTTGACTAGTGTGAAGGCCTTGCGAGGATTGGACGCTTCGGACATGCCGTCGCTGCGCGGCGGCCGCGCCGCGTTGCCGGCAGCGACCATGTCGTGCCTCGTGCTTCTTTGCGGCTGCGCCCAGGAGCCGGCCGAGCCACCCCCGCCGCCGCCGGGCGCCATTCCCGCGGAACAATCGATCGGCAGCGCCGTGATCGAAGGCCGCGTCGTCTTCGACGGCGCGCCGCCGCCGCGCCGCCCGATCAGGATGTCGAGCGAGGCGGCGTGCCAACGACCCGGAACCGAGGCGCTCAGCGAGGATCTCATCGTCTCGCCGGACGGCGGCCTCAAGAACGCGTACGTGCACATCACGTCGGGCCTCGGCGACCGCGTGTTCGCGCCGCCCACAGCACCCGCGGTCATGGATCAGGCGGGCTGCACCTTCGTGCCGCACGTGCTCGACGTCCAGGCGGACCAGGTGATCGAGTTCGCCAACGGCGACCCCGTGGTTCACAACGTGCGCGCCATCGGCGAGAAGAACCGCCTGTTCAACGTCTCGATGCCCGGAAAGGGCAAGAGCGTCCGCCGCTATTTCTCCGTCCCCGAGGTCGTGAAGATCCGCTGCGACATCCACGCCTGGATGAGCGCCTTCATCCCCGTCGAGAGCCACCCGTTCCACCGGGTCACCGGCGACGACGGTTCGTTCGCTCTCAGGGGGCTCCCGGCCGGCCAGTACATGGTCGAGGTCTGGCACGAGAAGCTCGGCACCCGGCAGCAGACGGTGCAGGTGGCCGAGGGGGAGACCCGGAAAGTCGACATCACGTTCAATGGCCGTACCACCCCGTGAGACCGCGCCGGGCTCGCCTCCCGGATGAAGTCCGTCGGTCCGCGGGAGGCCCGACTGGGGTATCGTTAGTCCCTGCAGGGGGCGGAATGTCCTCGAACGGTTCCTCGCGCACGTTGAACGTCGTCCTGATCAAGCCGTCGCGCTACGATGACGACGGCTACGTCGTCCGCCACTGGCGCGGCGTGCTGCCGAGCAACACGCTGGCCGCGATGCACGCGCTCACCGAGCAGGTGTCCGCCTCGGGCATGCTGGGCCCGGGCGTCACCGTGAGCCTCGGCGCCTACGACGAGACGGTGCACCGGGTCGATCCCGTCGCGATCGCCCGCCGGCATGCGCCGCGACGGCCCGCCGACCTGACCCTCATCGCCCTGGTGGCGGTCCAGACCAACCAATGGCCGCGGGCCGCCGACCTGGCGCTCGAGTTCCGGCGGCGCGGCCTGCCCGTCCTGGTCGGCGGCTTCCACGTCAGCGGCGTCCTCGAGTTGTTCCCGGATCCCACCCCCGAGCTCGTGGAGCTCCTCGACGCGGGCGTGACCCTGGTGCACGGGGAAATCGAGGAGACCTGGGGCTCGATCCTGAACGACGCGCTTCTGGGGCGTCTCGCGCCACGCTACGACATCCACGAGCGGCCGGGGCTCCAGGATGCGCCCCTGCCCCACATCCCGCCCCGCTACATGCGGCGCTTCGCCTACCCGAACATGGCGACGGTGGACGTGGGGCGCGGCTGCCCGTTCAACTGCTCGTTCTGCTCGATCATCAATGTGCAGGGCAAGAAGATGCGGAACCGCGACCCGGCCGCGATCGAGAGGGCGGTGCGCGACAACTGGAAGCGCGGCATCGACTATTACTTCTTCACCGACGACAATTTCTCGCGCAACCCGTGCTGGGAGGCGGTGTTCGACAGCCTCATCCGGCTGCGCGAAGAGGAAGGTGTGCGCGTCGACTTCATGATGCAGGTGGACGCGCTCGCCTGGAAGATCCCCCGGTTCATCGAGAAGGCGGCGCGCGCCGGCGGCAGCCAGGTGTTTCTCGGCATGGAGTCGATCAGGCCCGCGAACCTGAAGGCGGCCGGCAAGACGCAGAACAAGGCGGCCGAATACCGCGAGATGATCGAGACCTGGCACCGCGCCGGCATCGCCTGCCACGTCGGCTACATCCTCGGGTTCCCCGACGACACGCCGGAGACGATCGCCGAGGACGTGCGCGATCTCCGCGAAGTCCTGGAGGTCGATCAGGCGTCGTTCTTCATGCTGACTCCGATCCCCGGGTCGCACGATCATCTCGAGATGGTCCGGAACAAGGTGCCGATCGACGCCGACCCCGGCAACTACGACTCGTTCCACCCGGTGATGCGGCACCCGCGCATGACGGGGGCCGAGTGGCTCACGGCCTACCGCCGGGCGTGGCGCGATTTCTACTCGTTCGACGCCATGCGCCGCGCGCTCCTGAGATCGAACCACCGGACCTACTGGGGGCTGTTCAAGAACTACCTCTGGTACCGCGCGGCCATGATCGAGGACGCCCACCCGATGATCACCGGGTTCTTCCGGCTGAAGGACCGCAAGGAGCGCCGGCGCGGCTTCGCCGTCGAGGGGCGCCTCGCCCATCTGCGGCGCCGCGCCCCGGAGGTCTGGGCGCAGCTCCGCGCCTACGGCCGGCTGATGGGGGAGATGCAGGATCTGTGGCTGCAGACCCGCCACAAGGCGCCGCCGTCGCTTTGGTCCCGGCTGAAGCTGCCGAGACTCCCGGCCATAGCGCTGCGCGACGTCGAGCCGTCGCCGCCTCCCATCGCCGCCCTCTTCTGCACCGCCGCCTTCGGCCTGGCGCTCGTGGCCGGGCGGACCAAGTGACAGGCACCGTCAATCTCTGACCGCGGGTCCGGCGGGGGAACACGCGTGCTAGGATCCCGCGTCCCTCCCGGTGGGGGGAGGACAAGGAGGTCTCACATGGATCCGAATCTCAACGCCTGCCTGGAAATGATCTTTCGCTGGATCCACGTCGTGGCCGGAATCGCGTGGATCGGGCACCTGTACTTCTTCAACTTCGTGAACAGCCAGGTCGTCAAGACCTACGACGCCGACTCGAAGAGGAAGGTCGTCCCCGAGTTGATGCCGCGGGCCCTGTACTGGTTCCGCTGGGGCGCGGCCTACACCTGGGTCACGGGGTTCCTCCTGGCGGGGATGGTCTATTACATGGGCGGCAACCTGATGCCGCCGGATTCGACCCGAAGCCTCGGGGCCGGGGTCGGCATCTCGCTGGTCCTGATCGTGGCGGTCTTCTTCATCTACGACGCGCTCTGGAAGGCGATGGCCAAGAACGAGCAGGGGGGTGTCGCGGTCTCGTTCATCCTGATGGCGATTCTCGTGGCCGCCATGTGGCACGTCTTCGCCCCCCGGGCGGTCTACATCCACCTCGGCATGCTGTTCGGAACGATCATGGCGATGAACGTCTGGATGCGGATCTGGCCGGCCCAGAAGAAGATCATCGCGGCGACCAAGTCAGGCACCCCT
>QHXX01000006.1 GCA_003223135.1 Acidobacteriota bacterium
CCGGAAATTATTACGCGACCGAGAGCGGGACGTCGTTCGCCGCCCCGCACGTAGCCGGGGTCGTCGCCCTCATGCTGCAGGCGCGTCCGGGCCTGCAGCCTGTGGACATCAAGCGGCTGCTGCAGGCGACGGCCACCCCGATCCTGGAGCGCGACCGCTCGGAGGTCGGCGCCGGCCTGCTCGACGCCTGGGCGGCCATCACCTCCGCGGTCGATCCGGGACGCCTGTTCGGGACACACGTCCCCGGCTGGCTGGATCAGCGTCCCTATCGCATCGAGCACCACCCGGCCATCGAGAGCGAGGCGGTCTTGCCGGCGGGCGGGCGGCTGTCGCTGCCGGTCAGCCTGGAGCCAGGTGCTTTGTCCTGGCAGGCGACCCTGGCCTGGGGGACGCTCCCGGGTCTGAACGATCTCGACGTCGTGGTGAGCGATGCCGCTGGCCGCGAGATCGAGCGCGGCGACTCTTTCAACGGCCTGTCCCTGTTCGGCCGCGCCGAGGGGGTCCACCTCCTGGGCGCGATCCCGCCGTCCCCGAACGCGGAGGTCTTCTTCAAGACGGGGACCGGCCTCTTGGATCAAAAGTTCCAGCTCCGGCAGGAGAACGCCGTGGCGGTCGTCACCGCCTATGCCGACGTCGCCACGCTTCCTCCCGACGACCGCGACACCGTCACGAGCGCCGTCGCACGGAACGTCATGATCGGCCGCGGCACCATCTTCGACGCCTACGACGGCCTGTCGCGCGGCGAGCTGGCGCGCGCCCTCGCCCTCGCGGCCGGGCAGCCGCAGCGGATCCCCATCAAACCATCGTTCAACGACGTCGGCACCTCGCACCCGCTCTTCGCCTACGTCGAAAGCGTCGCCGGGGCGCGCGCCCGGCGGGTGCTGATGGATCCGAAGAACCTCATCAACTTCGGCGTGGATGCCGACGTCAGTCGCCTCGACTTCACCGTCGCGCTCGTGCGCGGCGCGGGGCTCGAGGCCGAGGCGCAGGCCCGGGCCGGCGAGTTCCTCGGCCTCCTGGACGAGTGGAAGATTCCCCTCAGTCTGCGCGGCTACGTCGCCGTCGCCCTCGAGCGCGGTCTCATCGACGTCGTTCCAGCCTACTTCGGGGCGACGTTCGACCCGAAGGGAGACGTATCCCGGGTCGCCGCGGCGCGGTACCTGCTGAGGCTTCTGGAGCTCAGGTAAGCCGTCCTCCACCTTGAGCGAGCGCGACAACTCCTGGACGGTGCTATGGAGGCGGCCCCGCGGGGAGGCGGCCGGAGGACCGGGCCAGGGAAGCTGCGACGTCGAGCGACGCTCTGTGGATCGTGTAGGCGACGAAGATCCCGCCGCCGACGTCGATGGTGTAGTGCGTCCTCGTGGACAGGACGATCAGGATTTCGAAGAAGACGTTCCCCCACGCGAGTCCTTTGAGCCAGGGACGGCTGCCGGCCGTGGCCAGCGCGATCAGCACCGCGTTCGCCGTGTGACCGCTGAACCAGAAATCGTTCGGGTAGGGCTTGCTGAGCGTGAACACGCCCTCCGGGAACTGCCAGACCGAGTGATCCGGCGGAGGCAGCGTCGTGAGATGGAGGAAGACCCAATGGAGGAAGTAGGCGACGTACAGGCAGATCCCCAGGCGGATGCCTTTCCCCGTGAACAGGACCACCAGGGCGATGCCGACGAAGAACAGCTCCAGAGGAAGAGTTCCCAGCCAGAAGATGTACTGGGCCGTCTCCTTGCCCACCATCAGAAGCAGCGAGGGGATGACGAGATGGCCCAGGTCGTCCACTCCCGACGCGTTCCTGTACGTGGGGAGCGAGAAGGCTCCGAGCGCGGCCGACAGCGCATAGAGCGCGAGCATCACCGTGACGGCGATGACTCTTCTGGTCATCACTCCTCGTTGAACCACCGGGCGACGGCGACCACGAGCCTCCTGGGGCCGAGGCGCGCCGCCAGGGCCATGAGCTTGTTCCGCAGACCGGGAACGATCACGGTCCTGCCTTTCATGAGCCCGCGGTAGCCGGCTTCGGCCACCGCCGCCGCGTCCATCACCCCCGCGCGGAAGAGGCGCGCGCCCTCCATCTTCGCCCTGCCGCCGAATCCGGTCCGGGTCGGTCCGGGGCACAGGATGCTGACCGTCACGCCCGTGCCGGCGAGCTCGTTGGCCAGCGCCTCCGAGAAGGAGAGCACGTACGCCTTGGTCGCGTAGTAGACCGCCATCCGGGGCCCGGGCTGGAAGGCGGCGGTCGAGGCGACGTTGAGGATCCGCCCCTCTCCCCGGCGAATCATCTCCCGCACCGCCAGCTTCGTGAGCTCGGTCAGCGCGACCATGTTGACCTGCATCATCTCGCGCTCGGCCGCGATGTCGGTCTTGGCGAAGGGGCCGTAGGTGCCGAACCCCGCGCAGTTCGCGAGGACGCCGATCGGGATCGAGGCGCGCCGAAGCTCGTCCAAGATCTCCTCCGCGGCCCCCGGCCGGGACAGGTCCTTCGGTATCAGTTTCGGCGCGCTGCCCGCCGGGCCGGCGAGCTCCCTGCCGATCTCCTCCAGCCGTTCCCGGCTGCGGGCGACGAGAACGAGGTCGTGGCCGTCGCGCGCGAATCGTTTCGCCAGCGCGTAGCCGATGCCGCTCGTAGCACCGGTGACGAGGACGCTCCACGCCCGGGCCGTCACGGTTCCCGGGCTACCGCGCCTGGAGAACGTCGGCGAACATGCGCGTGTAGAAGCGATACCAGTCGCTCTGGAACAGCTCCTGGGGGTCGTACCGGCGCTTCAGCTTCAGGAAGTCGACGAACTGCGGGTAGCAGGTCTCGACTTGCGTCCGCGTCGCCCAGTGATGGTAGGTCAGGTAATAACTGCCGCCGTACTGGATCGCCCGGTCGATGAGGCGGCGGAAATCGCCCGCCGTCTTCTCGACCGACTGGGGATCGTGTGCCGTGTGCAGGTTGAAGATGATGCTCGCGTAGCGCTCCTTCGCCCAGGGGAGGAAGCTCTCGTCGTCCTTCTCGATGAAGCGGATGGTTCCGTAGATGACGTTCCCACCGCTCGCGCGCAGGTCCTTGCGGACGCTCTCCATGAAATCGACCAGCGCATCCCGGCGGACGTAGACTTCGCTGATCATTTCCGTCCCCCGGCCCGCGGGGCCCAGCCGATCGTTGAGCTTTTCGTGATAGTTGTCCAGGTACTCGGCGAGCTGGTGTGTGTCGGACCAGTAGAGCTGGCTGTCGGTTGAGAGGTAATAGGTCGTGTAGGCCTGGTACGCCTTCTTCTTGTCGGTGTGGGCGAGATAGAAGAGCTCGCTCCACTCCTCGGGATGGAGCTCCCGCACGTGCTCGGGCATCTTCGTCGTGTCCTCGACGGGCCGATAGCAGGAGAAAACACCGCGGGTGAGGAAGCTCTCCGACTCGGGGTCGATGTCGAACTGGAAGTCGCCGTACAGGTAGCCGTCTTTGATCCTCTGCTCGATCGCCGGAACCAGATCCTTCAGGTCGGTGACCCGGACCACGCGCTGCACTTTCCGGCGCGGCACGAGCCGCAGCTTCACGTCGGCGATCACGCCGAACAGGCCGTAGCCGCCGATCGCCAGGCGGAACAGCTCGGGGTTCTCCTTGCGGCTGCACGTCATGACCCTCGCGTCGCCGTCGACCAGGGTGAACGACTCGACGTCGTCGATGAACGGCTTGAAGGCCAGCCCGCGCCCGTGGGCGTTCGCGGAGAGCGCGCCGCCGATGCTCAGCCGGTCGGCGCCGGTCTGCTTCTGGCGAATCCCCCACGTTCGCGGTCTTCCCTGCTGCCGGCGCGCCAGGTCATCGAGAAGCTCGGGCCAGCGGATCCCGGCCTGGACGACGAGGAAGCCGTTCTCGGCGTCGAAGCTCAGGACCTTGTCCATCCGGCCCATGTCCAGCAGGATCGTGTCGGTCCCGAACTGCTGCGCTCCCATCGCGTGTCGCCCGCCCGCAATGCTGATCGCCCGCCCCTCGGCCCGGGCCTGCCGGACGATCTCCTGGATGGCGTCCACGGACTCGGGGCTGACCACCCGGTTCACCCGGGTCTCGTTGAGCTGCGAATGAACGTCGTTGACCGTGACCCCGCCGGCGGCCGGCGGCGTCTGAGTCGGGGTCGCGGTCGGCGCGCAGGAGAGGCCCAGCGCCAGCGACGCCAGGAGCGGTATCAGCGTCTTCGCGGGCACGATCCGCATCCGCATCTCACCTCCCGGCCGCCGCGCCGGCCGCCTCGGTGGCCGCCACGGAAGCGGTGATGGAGTGGCGGCCCACGTCATCCGTCTCGGTCATTCGAGGATTGGCGGCGGCCCCGGCGAGTATTCGGCTTCCCGAAGGGAGCGCGACGCCGGCGCCATGTTAGGTGCCACGTCCCGGGGGAGTCAAGCGAATCACCGTCCCTCAACGGACGTGACAGGGCGTTCCGATGCACCCGAAGCGGCAAAGCAATAGACTAGCCCGCGTCCCGGTGCGGCATGGGGGGTCGAGGTACGGGCATGGACGCCTTCGGCTATCTGTCGGTGATGGTCTCGATCGTTTGCGGGCATCGGGAACCTGGTCCAGATACGGCGCCGGGTGAAGCTCTACTGGCTGCACAGCCTCTGGGTGCTTTTGGTCATCGTCCTCCACCTGCACATGTGGTGGTCGTTCTGGACGCTGCGGGGTGTGGCCGACTGGAACTATGCCAGCTTCGTCTACGTGCTGATCGGGCCCGCGGCGCTCGTGATCGCGAGCCACATCATCATCCCCGACCTGCTCGAGGGCCGGATCGACGTCGAGCGGCACTATTTCGATACCAGCCGCGTGTTCT
>QHXX01000007.1 GCA_003223135.1 Acidobacteriota bacterium
AAGATCTACCGCGCCGTGGGTGCGTCCAGCCTCAGCCCGTCCGATCCGTCGCTGACCTACGCCCTGGTGGGAACGGCCACCACGACTGTCCCGCCGCTCACCTACGACGACAGCGTCCTTTCGATCAAGAACAATCTCAAGACCCAGAAGGCGTTCTACAAGGTGTCGGCGCTCGACTACTGTCCGCACGAAAGCCAGCAATCGAGCGGCGCCGCGGCCACCTGTCTGTTCAGCGGGAATCTCGTCGTGAGTCCGATGGCCGGTACGGGGGGCGGCGACATCACGCTGTCGATGTCCATCTCGGGCGGCAGCGACCCGAGCTACATCGGGCGGGTGCACATCACCCGGGACTCGGACGGCTACGGCCCGCCCGACGTCACCTTCCCGAGCCTCAGCGGGACCCCCAGCACCGCCACCTGGGCGCAGACCGCCAACGATACCGGCGTCTACACCCTCTACTGGGAGGCCGAGAACCAGCGGGGCTGTATCGCGTCCGCCACGACCAGCTACACCCGGTCGAACAGCCTGCCGTGCAAGCTGACCGCCTCGGCCGCCGTGCTCGCTCCCTCGTCGGGCACCCCGAAGACCAACCGGCTGTCTCTCAACCTGACGAACACCTACTCGAAGGGGCTCGACATCAACAAGATCACGGTCAGCTGGACCAACCCGGGCACACGCCACATCGGAGAGATCCAGCTTCCGACCGGGACGAGTTATTGCGGTCCCGGCGCCAACAAGCTCAGCCCGGCGGTCTGCACGCCGCTCTTCCTGGCTCCGAGAATCAACCCCGGTGCCACGAACGGGACGCTGAACGTCTGGGACGCTTCGGTCGCGGGCGAGACGATCACCCTCCAATACGATTTCACCGACAGCACGAGCCTGCCGGGGACCTGCACTTTCTGCGTCAGCCCGAGCCAGGCGATCACGGTGTCGAGCAGCGGTTCGTGCCCGTAGGAGCGCGCCGATGATCACGAGAGGGAGACCGATGAACGAAGGTAAGCTGCCGAGAGACGGGGGAGAGCAGGGGTCGGCCCTGATCATCGCCACCCTCGTGACGGTGATCCTGGCCCTGCTCGGGCTCTCCTACCTCATGATGGCTCAGACGGAGAGCACCATCGCCGAGAACGAGCGCAACGCCGCCACGGCCATGTACGTGGCGGAAGCCGGGACCCGGCTAGTGGTCAATTGGTTCAACGACCCCACCTCGACCGGTTATCTGGTGCCGACGGTCGGGAACGTCGACCGGACGCTGCGCGTCTACGATCACGACGACAACCCGGGCACGGCGCGCGTCCAGGCGGTGGCCGCGGACCTGACCAGGCCAATCTACAAGGACACCGCCCTGACGACCAGCCCGATCTTCGACCGGCCGTTCCGGGCGGACCACGCGAACACCTTGCTGGGTGTCGAGACCGGGGCCGACGCCGCCTTCCCCAGCGCCGGGCCGGACCTGGTTGTCGGCGCCGCGCATTTGCAGACGATCAACAACACTCTTTTCCCGAACTTCCCGAAGGCGGACCTGCGGGCCCGCATCTCGCGTATCGAGGTCTACGCGCCGCCGTCGGCGACCATCGGCGGCGTCCTGACCCGGCTCGGCATCGCCACGATCAAGGTGACCGCCGGTGTTTTCATGTATCCGGGCACCGTCGACGAGCGTCAGATCGCCACGCGCGTCGTGAAGGCCGTGGTGAACGAAATCCCGGTCCCCGGTCCCGTCGGACCGCTGCAGTCGTGCGCCGACCTGTCGTACGGCGGCAGCTTCGAGGTCCACTGGGGGACCGGCGCGGCACTGGCGGGGGCCACCTTGCAGCTGTCGTCCCTCAACAGCAAGTTGTACACCAGCGTGCCCTACGCCCTGAACGATCCATACACCTACTACACTGACGCCACGCCGCACAACCTGGCGACCTGGGCGGCCGATCCGGCGATCAATGGGACCTCGATCGAGGATCCGTGGTTCAAGTTCATCGCTGGAGGTACCTTGAACGGCTCGGGGACAACGAATCCGCAGCCGTATCCTATGACCTACCCGGGAGGGACCTACCCGTACCCCGGGGACGGCTCCAACTATCACACGAACCTTTTCCAGAACACCGTGATCAACTGTCCGTCGTTCGACTACAACCTGTGGAAATCGATCGCCCAGGGCGGGAACCGCGGGAACTATTACTACACCTGGGACCACGATGACTACTTCAAGCAGGACGGCAACGGCCCCTCGACGCAATTCTCCATCGCCACCTCCGGGAAGGGGGGCATTTTCTTTTTCGACAGCCGGGACGCCCAGCCGCCGCGCGGTCTTTACACCGACTCGTGGCCGACGACGAACCTCACCCCCAACATTCACATCACGAGCTCGGACAACTGGGACGGGCTGCAGGGTTTTGCCTATCTCAACTCGGCCATGTTCTACACGACGGGCTCCGGCTCCATCGGCTCGACGCGGACCATCTTCCCCCCGGGCGAGCCGTTCGACGCGAGCGGATTCGTCAACCTGCAGTACCCCGGGGACTTATCGAACAACTACATCGTCCGGGCGACCTCGGCGGCCGGCGCGTCGTTCCTCGACCCTGTGACCAATACCCGGTACTGCGTGGACGCAGATACCTGCACGACGAGCACATTTCTCCCATCGACCACCGGCCCCAAGCGCGACGACATCGGTCTGCCGTTCCAGGCGACCGACGTCCTGGACGGCGTCATGTACACCAGCGGCGCCTTCACCTCAAGCGGAAACGCCATCTATTTCGGCTCGTTCGTGACGCAGCAGGGCGTCATCGACGGCGGCGGCAACCCGACGTTCTACTTCGACGAGAGCCTGGTCAAGGGAAACTGGCCGCGCAAGGGCATGAACATGCCGCGGGTCATCATTACCTCCTGGCAGACCGGTCTCTAGTCCGGGGCCGTCCAGGGGCGTCAGGACCCCGCAGGCGGGCCTTGCGGATCGCGATCGCCGCCGGCCGCGGGCTTGATCCTCGTTCACCCGGACACTACATTTCCGTCACCGGAGAGAGGTGAGGGATCCGATGACCCCGACCGCGATTCCGTCCAAAGACCTCGACAGGACCCGCGTGTGCCGCGCCACCCTCACAGGGGCATTTCTCGGCTGTCTGTGGCTGCTCGCTCCGCCGTCCGCGTCCCGGCTTCTGGCCGAGGACGACAAGCCGCGCTCCTCATCCGACCAGGCCGTCCAGGCCGAAGGGCAGGGGCAGCAGGAGAAGCAGAGCGAACAGGTGAGCCAGCCGGCGCAGGAGTCTCCAGGAGGGGCCAAGTCTTCGTCACAACCGAAAGCGACGCCCACACCGAGGGCCCGACAGACACCCAGGGCCTCGGCGACCCCCGCGAAGCCGGAGGCGGCGGTCGCGAAGCCCGCGGCGGCCCCGACGCCCGAATCGGTCCTGAGGTTCGACGATTTCGACCTGGAGAAATACCACCGGCCCGTTCCCCAGGAGCAGGACGACGAGGAGGTCGAGGAGGCCGGCACGCCCTCTGCCGCCGGAGGACCGACCGCGAGCGGCAAGACGGCACCAGGTCCCCGGACGAAGGGTCTCACGAGGCCGGCCGCCGAAGAGATCGGGCCGGACCCGCTGAAGTCGTTCAAGGATCGCGAGGCGAAGGAGAAGTTCCGCCAGATGCAGATCACGACGGGGCGTGAGCGCATCGCGAAGCTCCAGGAGCGTTTGGACTATCTCAAGGCCAAGCGGGACGCGCTTCTGAACCCCGCGCCGCTCCTGGCGGGCCGGAGCGGGCTCCAGGGTGAACCGTCCACGCCCGGCGGACCGCCGCCGCCTCCCAACCCGGTCAAGGGTCCCGGCAAGGTCGCGATCGGAGGCTTCTTCCCTCCCATCCCGCCCCCTCAGACCGACGAGGACAAGGAGAACGACAAGAAGCTTAAGGTGAAGGACCTCCTCGACCAGGTCGAGAAGGAGATCAAGAGCGTGGAGGAGGAGATCGACACCGCCAGGAGCGAGCTCGCCTCCGTCGAGACCCGTTTCGCGCAGGAATCGCCGTCCCGGTGAAGGCCACCGACCGGATCCTCCTGGTGGAGGACAAGGAGAGCCTGCGCGCCGTCCTGAAGAAGACCCTCGAGGCCGAAGGGTTCGGCGTCGAGGAGGCGCCGGACGGACGGGCCGCCGTGGACAAGATCCGGCGCGACCGCTACGCCATGGTCCTCACCGACCTGCGCCTGCCGGGGGCCTCCGGTCACGAGGTCCTGACAGCGGCGCAGAGCGCCGACCCCGAGATGCCGGTGATCTTGATGACCGCCTACGGGACGATACGCGACGCCGTCAGCGCCATGAAGGCGGGCGCCTACGACTACCTGGAGAAACCGGTCGATGCCGACCATCTCCTGGCTCTCGTCCGCCGGGCGCTCGACCATCGAAGCCTGCTGCACGAGAACGTCCTCCTCAAGGAACGCTTCTCTCAGGAGCTCGACGTCCCCGAAATCCTCGGGGAGAGCGCGGCGCTGAAGAGCGCTCTCGACCAGGTGCGCAGGGTCGCGGCCACCGACGCCACCGTTCTTCTCCTGGGCGAAAGCGGCACGGGGAAGGAGCTGTTCGCGCGCGCCGTACACCACCTCAGCGGACGCAAGACCCACTCGTTCTTTCCGATCAACTGCGCCGCCATTCCGGACAACCTGCTGGAGAGC
>QHXX01000138.1 GCA_003223135.1 Acidobacteriota bacterium
GGCTCGCCCAAGCCGTTCCTGCGACTGGACCGGGGTGTGAGCCTCTTTCGCCACACCTACGAGAGGATCGTGCCGCTGGTGGGTCGGTCCCGGGTCCTGGTCGTGACCGGCGCGCCGGACCTGATCTGGGTGCGCCGGCAGGCACCGGAGATCCCGCGGCAGAACATCCTGACGGAGGAGGTGGGCCGGGACACGGCGGCCGCGATCGGCCTGGCTGCCCACTGGCTGCGGTCCCGGCATGGCGATGCGATCATGGTGGTTCTGCCGGCCGATCATGCCATCCGACCCGCGGCGGCATTCCGCTCGGCCATCCGGCGCGCGATCCATGCGGCTCGCGAAGCGCGGCGTCTGGTGACGCTGGGGGTTCCCCCCCGCTCGCCCGACCCAGGGTTCGGTTACATCCGGCCCGCAGGGCGCGAGCTTCTGCCGGGAGTCTTTAAGGCGCGGGCGTTCGTGGAGAAACCGCCGGCCGCGCGGGCCGCCCGGATGATCCGCTCGGGCTGGCTGTGGAACACCGGCATTTTCGTGTGGAGCGCCACCGCAATCCTCGAGGCGCTGGCGCGCCACCGCCCGGCCGTGGCGGCCCCGCTGGAGGAGTGGGCGCGCCGCCGTCCACGGGGGTCCTGGAAGGTGCCGGCCGCCGTGCTCCGCCGGGTCCCGCGCGCGTCGATCGACAGGGCCGTCCTTGAACGCTCGCCGGACGTCGTGGTCCTGCGAGCGACGTTCGTGTGGTCGGACGTGGGAAACTGGGAGGCCTTCGGTATGCTGTTCCGCGGGCGGCCCGGAGGCAACGCCGGGATCGGTCGCGTCATCGCGATGGACTCGCGACGCTGCCTGGGAGTGAACGACGGGGGACTGACCGTCTTCGTCGGACTCGAAGGGGTCGTGGCGGTTCGCTCGGGCGATGTCGTCCTCGTCTGTCGCCGGATCGCGGCGCAGCAGGTGCGTGAGGTCGTGCGCCGCCTACAGGGCCCCCTGTCGGCCTACAGATAGCGAAGGAAGATGATGACCGTTCCGCAGGCATGCGATGGGGTGATTCGCTGGGGTCTCGCCGCCCTGATCGTCTTCACACCTCTCGCCTTCGGCACCGTGGAACCGTGGTCGATCGCCCTCATGGAGTGGGGCATCACGACGCTGTTCCTGTTCTTCCTCCTGTCACGCCTCTGGCCGTCGCCCGGTCGTATGGTCACGAAATCGACGGGGGAACGGCGCGCGATCCTGGGCCTGATCCTTCCGATCGGGCTCTTCCTGGTGCTCTGTATGCTACAAACCATGCCCCTCCCGATGCGCTGGCTGCGGCTCGTGTCACCCGGCTCGGCCCGGATGTACGAGAGCGTGGACTTCAAGACCTGGGAGAGCGTCGAGGCGAAGGCGGCGGAGGCGCGACAGGCCCGGCAGGATCCGCTGCTCCAGGTGCAGACCAAAGAGCGGCACCCCGTCAGCGTGAGCCCCGCCCGGACCCGCGAGCGGACCCTGCTGCTGGCGACCCTGGTGGCGGTGTTCTTCCTCGTCTCCCGGTGGGCGGACGAGGAGAAGGTCGTGTCGATCGTGCGCTCGGTGACCGTGGTCGCCTTCCTGGTCTCGATGTTCGGACTGGTGCAGCTCCTGACCTGGAACGGGAAGATCTACTGGGTGCGGAGGGTGCCCAGCCTGTCCGGGACTGGGCCAAGCGCATTCGGCCCGTTCGTCAATCACGATCATTTCGCCGGCTATGTCGAGATGGCGATCCCGACCGCCCTCAGCTTCGCCTTCTGGCTCATGGACCGCAGGCGGCGCTCCGGTGCTTTCGGCGAGTTCCCCGAACGAGACGATGGTCGCGACACGACCCTGCGGGATGGGCCGGGGGACGTGAGCCGGCGCCTGAGTAAGGGGATTCTGACGCTCTTTGCGGCCGTCATCCTGATCGTGGCCCTGTTCTTCTCGCTCTCGCGGGGCGGCATCCTGGCCACCATTATCAGCGGGTCGGTTCTCGCCATCCTGCTGCTTCGCCGCGTTGCGTCCAGAGTCTTGCGCTGGTCGATCGCGCTGGTGCTGCTGGCCGTCGTCGTCCTGCTGATCTCCTGGATCGGCGCGGAGGCGGTCAAGAAGCAGATGGGGACCTACGGCAACCTCACGGGTGAAGCCTCCTTTCGCCTGCGAGCGATCATCTGGAATCGCGTCGTCCGTGAGCTGCCGAACTACCTCTGGGTGGGCAGCGGGTTGGGGACCTTCGAGGACAGCTTTGCGCCCCACACCCCGGCCGGCCCGGCGAATCGCTGGGACAGGGCGCACAACGATTACCTGCAGCTTCTTTGGGAGACCGGCCTCGCGGGCGGGGTGTTGTTTCTGTCGGGCGCTTTGATTTTTGGTGTGCGATATTGGTGGCCCGCCCTTCGCAGCTTCCGCCAACCGCTGGATCTCTTCCGCGTCGGCATCGCGGTATCGCTCATGAGCATTGCCCTCCATTCGCTGGTGGATTTCTGCCTCCAGATAGGGGCCAATGGATTCCTGTGTGCCCTCCTGGCGGGCCTGCTCGTGGCGCTCCACGGGAGGCGCGCCGACATGGCCGGCGACGGTCGGCGGGCGCGGACCGTCGAGGGGCCCTGGAGCGAATGAGATTGCGGGTCCCCGCAGGGCGTCGTATATTGAGGGCTCCGACACTTATGACGAAGGCGTGATTCCGATGGTGCGAAAGTTTGGTCTCCTGCTGTGCTGTGCCATCCTCCTCGGGTCGGAGAGCGTCTATTTCGCCCGGCGTACCGCGGCGGGCCTTTTCCGCCTGCGCGGGGAGCGCGCATTCTTCAGGAACGACCACGAGAAGTCCTGGGACGGCTATCGGCGCTCGCTGGCTCTGGGAGGAGACCGGGACAGGCTGGAAACCGATCAGGCGGAGCTGCTTCTCTTCGGCCTGGATCAGAGCTCGACGGGAGCCCGCGTGCGCCCTGCCCTGCCGCCGCAGGAGGCCGTGCGCGTCGCTTTTCAGCTCCTGGCGCGCCGGATCTCGGAGACGCCGTACAGGGCATACGACTGGGCACTGGTTTCCGACGTCTACTTCCACGCCGCCCGTCTGCATCGCCGGGAAATGCCGCTGGACTTGTCGTCGCTCACGGACAATCCGCTGGACATCCTCCTCCCGGAAGAGAGGCTCGGCCTGGCGGCGCTCCAGACCGCGTCACGCCTGGAGCCCAACAATTACATCTACCATGACCTTCTGGTGGAGAAGTTCCTGGAGCTCGGGAGTGTCTCGAGGGCGGCGATCTACTGCAGGCGGTCCGTCGCTGCGAATCCCGTCGTGGGGGACCACCCGTATCTGCTGCGGCCGAATCTCGATCCCGAACTCTTCGAGGCCGCGATCCAGGGGTTCGACGATTCGCGGCGGGTCGTATCGATGATCCCGCGAGCGGTGGTGGATGCCGACGAAGGAGAATTCCTGAGACAGAATGGCCAGACGGAACGAGCAATCGAGTTCCTGAATCAGGCGCTGGAGCGCGCTCCGGACTTATTCGACGCGCGTTTCGACCTCGGAATGGCGAACTACACGCTGGCACGATACGACGAGGCCCTGCGTCACCTGCGGGAGGCCAGCCGCCGCCTGCCCGAGGCTCCGGGACCGCACGCGTACATGGGGTTCGTCTACATGGCCAAGGGCGACCTCCCGGCTGCCATCGATCAGTTCCGGACGGCCCGGGAAAAGGAGCCTCGCGACGTGGGGCTTTTTCACACTCTGGGCGATGCCCTGGAGAAGGCCGGCCAGGTCGGCGAAGCCGAACGGCAGTACGTCGCGGCCGCCAACGTCAACCCCGAGAGCACGGAGGCCTGGGCGGCGGTGCTCGCCTTCTATACACGTCACCGGGACCTGCGTCCTTTCCCCGAGGTCTGCACCCGCCTGAGGGCCATGGATCCCGGCGTGACCCTCTACCAGGAACAATGCGCCTCGCTCGGTCTGGAGGTCCATTGAGCGCGTTCGGCCGGTCTCTGAGCAAGCCTCTCCTGGTCCTGGGCGGCATGACCTATTTCGCCGTGCTGTTCATCCAGCTGGTGTGGTGGCATGTGCCGCCCGAGACAGTTCTGGCCTTGACGATCGGGGGGATCGGCCTCGTGGTCCTGTCGCTTCGGCCCTTCCTGGGCATCCACGTCTTCATCATGACGCTGTTCCTGGAGAACGTCCTCGGCGTCGGCGTGCGTGGGGTCAGCCCGATGAAAATCATCGGGGCGGTCGTCCTGGCGAGCTGGCTCCTCAACGTCGCCCTGGCGAGACGAACAG
The DNA here is from genome assembly GCA_003223135.1 of Acidobacteriota bacterium. Classification (GTDB taxonomy): domain Bacteria; phylum Acidobacteriota; class Polarisedimenticolia; order Gp22-AA2; family Gp22-AA2; genus Gp22-AA3. The sequence continues at coordinate 4,244 of QHXX01000138.1, forward strand.
GCATCAGGTTCGACCGTTTTGTTCTCGTCGTCGGTCTGTTCCTGGTCTGGTGCGGGGTATCGCTGCTGTACGCCGTCGACACGAGTATCGCCGTGAACCAGACCTTCAGCTATTTGCAGCTGGCCCTTGCGGCGCTGATGTTCAGCTCCGTCGTTAATACCCCGGAACGCGCCCGAAGCGTGTACTGGAGCTTCGTGGTCTGGACGACCCTGAACACGCTTGTCGCCATGGGCATGTACTACCTCGGATTGACCCGTAAAGCCGTCGGACTGGTCGGGAACACGAACGGCCTGGCCAGTCTCATCGACGTCGCCATTATGTACAACGTCGCGAGGCAGAGGGGTTTCCTCCTGCTGATCGGTTCGATCAGCATGATCTGCGTGCTCGCCTACGTACTTCCCAACGCTTTCTGGAAGCGGGCCGAGAGCATCGTGCCCGCCATCCAGAGACAACAGGACACGTTCGGCACCCGGGTGCGTTTGTGGCGGGTGGCCTTGAGGATGATCGAAGATCGCCCTGTCGTGGGAGTCGGGCCGGGAAACTTCGTCGCGGCATACCCACGCTATGCCCGGGGCGGCGATCAGCGGTTGCAGAATCTGCCCCCGCACAACACCTACGTCGGGGTGTCCGCGGAGACCGGGCTGGTCGGAGGAACCTTGTTTGTCCTGATCATCGCCTTCTCCCTGATGAGGGCCCACCGCGCAGTGTCGGCGGGACGGGCGACTGCCCGTTCGGACCTCGAGACTCTGGGGGTCGCCGCCGAGGTCAGTCTTCTGGTCTTCCTGATCGGGGGGTTGTCGGGAGATTCCGAGGGCCTGAAATGCGTGTGGATGTTCTTCGGTCTCGCCGTGGCGGCGGGACAGATGGCCGAGCGTCTCGTCGCGCAGGAACGTCCGGCCGCGGCGGACAGGATGCCCATCGCATCCGCAGGGAGCCCGACGCCATGGGCCCTGGCGCGGCACCACGAGTAAGGGAGCCGATGGCCCGCCACGGCGTTTGCCTGGTCGTCGGCCAGCTCGAAATCGGTGGCCTGGAGAAGCAGGTCTACCTCCTCGCGACCGGTCTCGACCCCAGGCTTTTCGAGGTGACCGTCGTTTCGCTGTCCGGAGGAGGGGTCTGGGCCGGGGCCCTGACGCGGTCGGGCGTGCGGGTCCTGGAGTTGAATCGTCACGGCCATTTCGACTGGCGGCGCTTCGCGGCCCTGCGGCAGGTCTTCCGGGAGCTCCGGCCCGACCTGGTCTATTCCTTCAACTATGCGGGCAATGCATACGCGAGGCTCGCGGGCCTTCTGGCCGGAGTCCCGATCCTCATCACCGGCGAGCGCGACATCTACATGTCCCGGTTCATGGCCCTGTTGGAGCGACTGCTTCTTCCTTTCACGGAGTGCGTGATCTGTAATGCCGAAGCCATCAGGCGCGACCTGATTGACCGCGTCGGGCTGGCAGGGAACAAGGTGATCACGATCCCCAACGCGGTCGTCGTCCCGCCCGCCTTCGGACCGGAGGAAAAGGAGGCTGCGCGGCGCTCGATCGGGGCCGGTGTGGACGAGGTCGTGGTCGGCACGATTACCAGGATCGCCGCCAAGAAGAACCTCGGCATGCTGGTGCGTGCCGCGGGCCTGTGCCGCACCGCCCGCGCGCCCGTCCGCTTCTACATCGTGGGCGGGGGACCGGACGAGAAGTCCCTGCGGGACACCATCCGCGAGCGGGGACTTGAGAAGTGCATCACGCTGCTGGGGCCGAAAGAGGATGCGTGGACTCTCCTCCCGGGATTCGACCTCTTCGTTCTCACGTCGCACATCGAAGGGTTGCCGAACACCGTGATGGAGGCGATGGCCGCCGGTCTGCCGTGCATCTGCACCGATGTCGGGGGATGCCGGGAGCTGGTGGAGGACGGCGTGACCGGATACCTGGTCCCCCCCGACGATGAGCAGGCGCTCCTGGCGCGCATCATGGAAATGGCCGCTGATCCCGAGGCCCGCGCGGCAATGGGGCGACTCGCAAGGGAAAAGATCGCGACGGCCCACTCCGTTGAACGGCTGGTATTCCGAGTCCAAGAAGTGTTCCTCCACCTCCTTTCGAGCGCGCGGTCAAGGGCGCGCGGACGCCGCCTGTCTGCCAACTTCGTTGAGGCGAGATAATCGGGAATGAGACACACGCTCTGCACGGACGACCGGACGCGGCCGGCTTCACAGTCCACGGACTCCGCAGGGCCCGGATGCAAGCCCTCGGGGATGCTTGTTTCGGTCACGGTCGTCATGCCGATCCGCAACGAGGTCGCTTTCATCCGTCGCAGCCTGGGAGCGCTGCTCGATCAGGATTACCCGATGGACCTCATGGAGATCGTCATCGCC